>NZ_FRBP01000007.1:0-25940 GCF_900142645.1 Eubacterium callanderi | reverse complement strand
GTTGAAGATTAACATGAGATGTATTTAAATTCAATCCCCATTGCCTCGACGATCTGAATGGCTTCGTTGAAGATTAACATGAGATGTATTTAAATGACGAAGATGCACGATTCGAAAATCTGGATGCAATCGTTGAAGATTAACATGAGATGTATTTAAATGGTGGTAAAAAATGGTGGGAGTCACTGGAGGTTGAAGTTGAAGATTAACATGAGATGTATTTAAATATGGCAGCAAGGACTTTCTCTCGGTCGCCGCCCTTGTTGAAGATTAACATGAGATGTATTTAAATTCAAAGAGAATGAGCTGGCTCTGTCCGGGATTGTGTTGAAGATTAACATGAGATGTATTTAAATATGGCTTTTCCGAGATTATTGAAAGCCTGGGCAAAGGTTGAAGATTAACATGAGATGTATTTAAATATATAGCCTTCTTTAAACTGGTTATCGCTGTTATAGTTGAAGATTAACATGAGATGTAAGGTGTTATATGAAAGTTGAAGAATAATAAAAGCTATATTTATCAACATAAAACAAAAACCGTCAGCATACGCTGACGGTATAAAAAGCTTTTATTCTTCCTCGCTATTCTCGAACAAAGTGTCCTCCTGTTCGGCATAGAGGCTGTCCAACTCCTCATTAAGCAGCTGGTTTGCGAGGATAACTTCTTTGATTTTCTGGACCAGGCCGGAGGCGGTCAGCAGACAGGCTGGGATGATGACAAACCAAAACATGTGAAACATACTGACTTCTCCACCGGTAAAGAAGGTGTATATCAGTCCCCCAAAGCACCCGAGCATGATGACTACGGTCACGATGAGGGTAGCATTGAAGGACATATCCATGGTCAGGGCCACAAAAATGCACAGGACAAAAAGAATCAGGTAGTCCATAGCAATAAAACGTCCTGAGGACAGGGCGGTGAATACCCCCATGCCCAGCATGGCAATAACAAATAAAATCAGACGCAGGGATACGGCGGAATATTTAAAGGCACCGAGGGACACGGCATCAACATTTTCGTAGGTGACGTCATCCAGATTATTATCAGAATATTCTTCCTCCGGGGCTTTATCCAGTGGGAGTTCATCAAACAAATCTTCCTTGACGGTCTCCACAGTATCTTCAAAAAAATCGGCAAAAGGATGGTCTGATGCCTCCTCGGAAGTCGTGTCATTGGCCGCTTCCTGGAAAATAGCATCATCTTCAGCTAAAAAGTCTTCTTCCTCGAAGTCTTCGCCCTCAGGAAAATCCTCAGGACCATTTTCTTCAAAAAGAGTTGCCTCCTTGGAGTGCTCTTCTAAAAAGGAATCTTCGTCGTCAAAGGCGTCATTCTCGTCAAAGTCATCTTCTTCAAAGAGGGCGCCATATTCATCGCTGTCTGTTTCAAAAGCGTCCGAGTCATCGGGGTCATATTCTTCGAAAGATTCTTCATCATAAGCTTCAAAATCAGCCTCTTCGTCCCCGGATGTTTCCAGCGGATTATCATCGAGAACTTCCTTGTCGACGGCGGCTCTTGCGGCCATATACCGGCTGTAAGGGATATCCTCCATTAATTCTTCGGCTTCTTGCAGCAGCTCATCGATTTCGGCCAGATCGGGCTCGTCAACGCCAAGCGGGAGCTCCATTGGTTCTCCATCATGACGGGCAATTCTTCCTTCTGGCGGGCCGTCGGCATTGTCCTGGTTTTCGACAGAAAGGTCTAGTTCAGAAATTTCTGTCTCCACCCAGATATCAGCAGGCGTCTGGGTGTCTGTCCCGGACGGTTCTGCCTCTGAAATCTCCGGATTGGGCATTGGGATGGGGTCAGTCTGTGTAAGAATGACAGGATCTTCTGGCATTTCAATGACTTCGGCTGGTTCTGCAGCAGGCTCTTCCTCAAAGGAGTTAGCGGGTTCTGCTTTTTTCAGTTCGGCCAGGGCTTCCTCTACGCCGAGGATTTCTTCGGTGTGGAAACCAATGATGCCGCTTTCATGGGTTTTCTGCTGGCTCTTTAAAACAGCCTGCTCGAAAAGATCCTCAACAGGATCCGCCAGATGATGCCCGGTGGATTCTACGATTTTCTGTTTGATGGATTCTACGGGAATTTCCGTGGAATCAGTGAGATGGGATATTTTATGATCGATCCGGTCCTCAAAGGCGGAGAAAAGGGAAAAAAGATCCTTCTTTTTTTCCAGAAGCTCTTCGACTTCGCGGCTCTCTGGATTGCGTTTATCCATAGTCTATACCATGCTTTCGTTTATAGTTAAATTTATTATAACAAAAAGCTGAGTCAGAATAAAGTAAATTTACGAAAAAGTGACAGTATTCGTATTTAAACTGTGAATAACTTATGGTATAGTAGTAGAAAATTGTACACAAAAACACTTGTTTTGCTCGGAAAAGAAAAGCCCTAAAATAAAGGAACGGGGGATTCATCCACAGAATGCACACAAAAAACTGTGGAAATGTGGATAACTTTATAAAAGAGTAATAAACAGGGCTGGCAAAAAACAAAAAGTGTTCAACGGCTTAATATTACAGTCTTTTTGTTAAAATTAGGACAATCTTACACAGAGTTATCCACAATAAGTGCACAAAATCGGGTAAATTGTGGACAACTTTTGTGGAAAACGGGTGTTTTTCAAAATATTGTGGTATAGAAAGAATAATGGAGCATAAAATGTGGATAACTTTATAAAAGAGAACGAGCGTTTAGAAGATTTAGGAATTAAGGGACTCAAGATCATTCAAAACCCGGATTATTTCTGCTTTGGCATTGATGCAGTGCTGCTGTCATGGTTTGCTTCGGGAGCAGTGCGCAAAAAGAGCCGGGTGATTGACCTGGGGACAGGAACTGGGATTATTCCGCTGCTTTTATATGGAAGAACAGGCGCTCAGAAAATCCAGGCCCTTGAAATTCAGGAGAATATGGTGGAGATGGCTGGGCGCAGTATAGCCTGCAATGGACTGGAAGAAAAAATTGAGATTATCCATGGTGATATCAGGAACCCTGGTGAGCAGGTACGGCCGACCAGCTATGATGTGGTGGTCAGCAACCCGCCTTATATGAAGGTGGGGCATGGGCTTAAAAATCCTATGGAGACCAAGGCCATTGCGCGCCACGAAATTCTGTGCGGTATTGAGGATATCGCAATTTTTGCCAAGCGGATGTTGAAGGACCGCGGCAAGCTGTTTTTAATCCACCGTGCAGACCGTCTGGCGGATATTATGAGCGCGATGCGGGACCACCGTGTCGAGCCCAAACGCCTGCAGTTTATCCATCCCTATGCAGATAAGCCGGCTAATCTGGTTTTGGTGGAGGGCATGAAGGCAGGGAAACCTTATCTGATTACAGAGGCGCCCATCGTGGTCTATGAAAAGGATGGGCGGTACACACAGATGATCAATGATATCTATGGAACATCTGCGCCCTATGACCGGATTATAAAAAATAAAACAGCGCCGGAGTTGTAAAGCTCCGGCGCTGTTTTTTATCCCATGCGTTTTTTAATCAGGCGGATATCGTCTCCGGCAAAGACGATGTTCAGGAAGTTGCCGCGGATTCTGGAAGTCAGACGCTCGTCGTAGTTTTCAAGAATCTGGGGCATGGTCAGGTTGGTGGATAAAATGATTTTTTTATGCTCCTGCAGCCGGGTATTGATTACCTCAAAAAGCTGCTTTTTGCTGAAATCCGAGTAAAACTCTGCCCCGAAATCATCGATAATCAACAAATCAGCGGTGAAAAGTGGGGAATATATTTCATTAATGGGTATATTATCATTGAAAATTTTACTCTGAATATCCTGGACCAGGTGAGCGGCGGTGATATAGATAACATTGTAGCCCTGCCCGATAAGGGCGTTGGCGACACAGTTTGACATAAAGGTTTTACCCACGCCGGGTTTGCCGGTAAACAGGTAGTTGTCATTTTGCGACTCGAAATGCAGGCAGTAATGCTGCATTTTTTCCTTGAGACGGCACATTTTTTCCCTTGGTGAGCCATTCTGAGCTTCAGCGGCTTCGTTTGCGTAATAACCCGGGTTAAAGGTATCGAAATTTTCGGCCTGGGCGTGAACATTCAAATCATAGTTGTTAAAGGCCGCCCGGATGAGCTCCTGTTTTAAACAGGAACAGACCTGTCCGTCCACGTAGCCGGTATCCTTGCAGATTGGACAGTCGTAGCGGAGCGTCAGGTAATCCAGCGGATAGCCGTTTTGGAGCAGCAGGGCTTCCTTCTGCTTTTTTAAGGCCCCGACACTCTGGCGGAATTCGGCGATGGCTTCAGGATTTTTGCGGGACACCTCACGGGTCATTCGGATTCCCTGAAGGTTGATGGCATGGTCGAGTTCAGCGAGCTTTGGAATGGAGGCATAAAGCGCCTCCTGTTTTCGCTTAAGCTCAAGCTTGTTGCGGAACTGCTTTTGCTCAAAAGCATCGTAGACTTTTTTGGTTCGTTCATTCATTGTCGTCACTCCATAACCAGGCTTCGTCTAACTGGTCAAGCTCTTCATAGACCTTTTTGCGGTCTTCGCTGATCACGACGTCGCCCTTTGACTGATGGTAGCCCTTTTTAGGCTCTGCGTTAATTTCTTCCAGGCTGGTGTAACCCTTCTGGGACCAGCGTTTTAAAATGGCGTCGATGTAGCGGATATCCTGTTTGCTGGAACGCTGCATGGCCGCGGTGATGATGTCCATATCAAAGTGGTAGTCGTCTGCCCAGCGAATGATCATTTCCTTTTCCCAGGCGATGGGCGCCCGACGAAGGCCGAGATATTTGAAAACATCATAGACCAGCTTCTGTTCACCTGCGCTTTTTCGGATATAGGCATCGGCCTCTGCGGCTTCACGGATACCGGCCCTGTACCAGCCCTCGGCTACGGATTTCAGGTAGTTGATGATTTGTTTTGCCGTGAAGGGCTTTTCCTTTTTACCAATAAGGTTCATGGAATATTCCACCAGAAGGATCACAGTTTCCGGGGTAAAATGGTACTCAGTGATCCAGTTTTTAAACATCTGAGTTTCCTTCTGGGTGATGGTCCGGCTGCCATACATCTGCTGAATTTTGGAATACATGTGGGCAACACGGGCCTCCATGCTGTCAGGATCCTGCTTCTGGGGCGTTTCTGCTTTTTTAGTTTCGGCCTCTGTCTTGGTATGGTGCGACATCAGCCTGGCAGAAATGTTGTAATAAGTGACGATGATGTCTTTTGTGCCAACGTATTCCAGGGAGAGGATGCCCTCCTTTTCCCAGTATTCCCATGCCTTGATGACATCCCCCTCAGTCAGGTCAAAAAGCTTGCTGAGTGCCAGGTTGTCAATGGGCTCAAGGGAATGGTTAAAGCAGTGCTTCAGCCCAAAAAGATACACCTTCACATAATCGCCCCGGGCCCGGGGCATATAGTGATTGATAAATATATTTTCGACTGGCGTCATGGCCATATTGTCGTTGTCGATGATAAACTTGAACTGATTCATTTGGAAAACACATCCTTGATTAAAGAGTGCTCTTATTATAGCACAAAACCCTGCAGTTTTTTATCCCAATTGTATACGAGATGTAAATTCTTTCATTTGTTGGCTTAAAAACGGGCACTTTGGGTTGCCAATCAGTTTAGGTATGATATAATAACAAAGTTAAATGCGTGTGCGAAAGGAAGACTATTATATGGATACTTTTATCATTGAAGGAGGTCACCCGCTAAACGGTGAGGTGGCAATCTCCGGAGCAAAAAATGCAGTATTGGGTATTATTCCCGCAGCCATCCTTTGTTCCTGCTCAAGCAAAATCGATAATGTGCCCGACATTAAGGATGTTAACAAGATCGTTGCAATCCTGGAAAAGATGGGGGCAGAAATATACAGAGAAAATGATACTTTAATTATAAATACGGACAAACCAATCAATTATGACTGTTCGGAATATGAAGAAGAAACTGGAAAGATGCGTGCGTCTTACTATCTGCTGGGAGCGCTGCTGGGCCGTTACCACAAGGCCATTGTTCCGTTGCCGGGTGGCTGTAATATTGGAGACCGCCCCATCGACCAGCATATCAAGGGGTTTGAAGCGCTTGGAGCAAAGGTGCTCATTGAGCACGGCCAGGTTAAGATGACAGCGGACCGTCTGATCGGCGCGGATATTTATCTGGATGTGGTCAGCGTTGGCGCTACTATCAATATCATGCTGGCGGCGACCCGCGCAGAAGGCATGACCATCATCGAAAACGCGGCCAAAGAACCGCATATTGTGGATGTGGCAAACTTCCTGAACTTGATGGGAGCAAATATTAAGGGCGCGGGAACAGATACCATTAAGATCAAAGGTGTGGATGAAATGCATGGCTGTGAATACTCCGTCGTGCCGGATCAGATCACAGCAGGAACCTATATGATGGCGGCTGCCGCAACCTGTGGCAATGTGCTCGTGAAAAACGTTATTCCGAAGCATATGGAAGCTGTCACCGCAAAAATGCGTGAAATGGGCGTCGAGATCATTGAAGAGGACAATGGTATCCGCGTCATTGGAAAAGAAAATATTAAAGGCTGTAAGGTGAAAACACTGCCTTATCCAGGCTTCCCGACCGACCTGCAGCAGCCCATGGCAGTACTCATGAGCATTGCCAGTGGACAAAGTGTTATTACTGAAAGTATTTTTGAGAACCGTTTTAAATATGTGGATGAACTGCGCAAAATGGGCGCAGAGATTGCCATCAACGGACGTGTCGCCAATATTACCGGCGTTCCGACTTTGTCCGGGACTAAGATTAAAGCAACTGATCTTCGCGCGGGTGCTGCCATGGTCATCGCAGGGCTTATCGCCGAGGGCGAAACCCGGATTACAGATATCCAGTATATTGACCGCGGCTATGAAAAGTTAGAAAGTAATATCCGGAGTCTTGGCGGCATTATCCGCCGTGAGGCCATTGAAAAGAAAGTCGAAGACTAAAAATGAAGACACGAAAAAGACGCCGCATCCGGTTTAAACCGCGGTTTTACGTGTGGGTGGCGGCGCTTGCTGCTGTGCTCATGACGGCGTTCTTTTTCATAGCCACCCATCCGGCAAAGAAGCTTGAGAAGAACTCCCAGACAGCGCTTCAGGCGGTGGAAACCCTTCAGACCGCCCTGTCAAACGCCGCGGAAAAGGGCACCAGCGCCTTGAAGACCGAAGAAAGTAAGGAACAGGAGGCCATTAAAGAGCGCATCCGAAACGGTGATACCGATGGACTTAAGGTTGTTTTTATGACCTTTGACGACGGCCCCAGCGAGCATACCAATGAGGTGCTTGACATTCTGAAAAAATATCACATCAAGGCCACCTTTTTTACAAATGGCCGTGATAATGAAGTGGCAAGAGCTGCCTATAAGAGGATTGTAGATGAAGGCCACACCCTTGGAAATCACAGCTGGAGTCATAAATACGACCTTTATAAAAATCCGCCGGCTTTTTATGAGGACGTTGCGAAGCTGGATGCATTTCAGCTTGAAGTGACAGGAAAGGGTGAGATATCCCATATGTTCAGGTTCCCAGGTGGTTCGCTCAACGCTAACGCAACCTGTATACAGGGGATTCTTGACAGAGGCTATAACTATGTGGACTGGAATTCCTCGGCTGGTGACGGGGGCGGTAATCCCGCCAGCACCGACGCGGTTGTGAATAAAATTATGAGCGAGGTTCATCAGCACAATGTGAGCACTGTCCTCTGCCATGCAGAGCTGCGGGACACCACACGGGCCGCTTTGCCCCAGCTTTTTGAGACGCTTAAAGCGGAGGGGTACACTTTTTTACCTATGGAATCAGACCTTTCATATCCCAGACAGGTATGAAAAAGAAAAAGTTGAAAAGTTCTCCCGGACCGCTAAAGTCCGGGGTTTTTTTGCTGTTTTTAAAAGAAGTTGCGTTAAGTAAAGATTAAGTAAGATTCGATAACATGTAAGCAGCGACACTTCTGTCTTAAAGCGCAGAAGAAGTTCTATTACCGATCGAATTTTCGATAGTAGGAGATTCGCATGAAATTTTGTAGTTTATACAGTGGAAGTTCTGGAAACAGCCTTTTTGTTTCACACAGTAAGACAAAGCTTTTGATCGACGCAGGCCTCAGCGGAAAGCGGATTGAACAGGCGCTGTGCGCCGTCGATGAGCTGCCCGCACAGCTTGGCGGTATTCTGGTAACACATGAGCACCGCGATCATATTCACGGTGTCGGTGTACTTTCAAGACGCTATGACCTTCCGGTTTACGCCAACTTTGCCACTTGGGAAAGCATGCGGGACAGCCTTGGAAAGATTGCGGAGCATAATGTCCGGGTTTTTGAAACCGGCCAGGCCTTTGTTATCGGAGATTTACAGATCGAAGCTTTCAATACCTCCCACGACGCGGTGGAATCTGTGGGCTTTACCATTGACAGCGGATGCAGCAGTGTGGGTATTGCCACCGATACGGGCGTTATC
Organism: Eubacterium callanderi; assembly: GCF_900142645.1. Classification (GTDB taxonomy): domain Bacteria; phylum Bacillota; class Clostridia; order Eubacteriales; family Eubacteriaceae; genus Eubacterium; species Eubacterium callanderi. The sequence continues at coordinate 17,514 of NZ_FRBP01000007.1, read as the reverse complement.
ACGCCCAGAATTATGGAAGCCCTGAAGGGCAGAGATCTTGTGGTGCTGGAATCTAACCACGATCCCGCCATGCTGGAAGCAGGACGCTACCCCTTTCCGCTTAAGCAGCGTATTAAGGGAAACCATGGGCATCTCTCCAATGAAATATGCGGCGAGACGGTCTGTACCCTGGTGAAGGAAGGGCTTGACAAGGTTGTTTTAGCCCATCTCAGTGAGGAAAATAATTATCCCCTTCTGGCGTACCAGACCACTGCGCGGATTCTGGAGACCGAAGGCATACAGCCCGGAGAAGATTTGTCGTTAGTGGTGGCAGGCCGTAAAAACAGCAGTGAAATTTATGAACTGTAGAGGAACTTTCATCCAAAATTAAACGAGGTGAAAGAAAAATGTACGAAAATAATGAAAGACCAAAGAGAGAGTCCCATGTGTCCGCCGCCATCGCAGGCGGTGTAGTCGGTGGGATCATCGTGGCGATTATTCTCGTGGCTGTCCTGTACTTTACAGGTACCCTCGGCGGGGGGACCCGTACCGAGACTGTCGCGGGCCAGAAGGTTATCGTCAACGATGTGAATGTGGACTCTCAGGTAGAAGCCGTGGCACAGGTTGTCCCTGAATCCGTGGCCGGAATTGAGACCACCATGACAGAAAATACCATGATGGGCACTCAGGAAGCTGTGGGCGTAGGCTCAGGATTCATTGTGACGTCTGATGGTTATATTGTCACAAACCAGCATGTTATCAGCGATAACCCAAAGGAAATAAAAGTTTCTCTGGCTGACGGAAATAACTATACAGCCCAGAAGGTTTGGGCAGATTCCAGCCTGGATATGGCTATTATTAAAATTGACGCCAAAAATCTTCCAGCAGTTACTCTGGGAGACTCTGATAATTTAAAAGTCGGTGAGGTGGCCATCGCCATTGGGAATCCTCTGGGGCTTCAGTTTGAACGAAGCGTCACCGCGGGGATCATCTCCGCCTTAAACCGAAGCCTGGTTGTTGACAGCAGCCTGGTAGCGGAAGACTTGATCCAGACAGACGCCACCATCAATAAAGGGAACAGCGGCGGACCGCTTGTCAACGCAAACGGTGAGGTCATTGGCATTAATACCTATAAAAATGCCCAGGGTGAAGGCATGGGCTTTGCCATTCCCATCAATGTGGTCAAACCCATCCTCAATCAGGTCGTGACAAGCGGTAGCTTTACGCCGACTGTGATCGGGATCAGCGGCTATGATAAACAGCAGGCTGCTTATTACAACGATGCAGAGCCCATTGACAAGGGAATTTATGTTGCCTCAGTGCAGGCAGGCGGCGGTGCGGCCAATGCGGGTATCCAGAAAGGCGATATCCTTTTGACCATTGACGGCAAGGATGTGAATACCATGCTGAAGATGAAGGAAATCCTCTATGGACACAAGCCGGGAGACACCGTTAAGATTACTTACGAACGCGGCGGGCAGACAAAAGAAGCCGATGTGACCCTGCAGGCTGGAAATTGATAAAATTTATGAAACAACGGTAAAGAACCGCTGCTAATGCGGCGGTTCTTTTAAATAGAGAAAGTTTACGGGCAGTGCCAGTGCCAGGAGCTGGCACTGAAAAATACCAGAGAAAGAAGGCATCTGGCCTGGCGGATAAAAGAAGACATGAAATTTTCTTTTGTAACCATTCACGTTAATCATTTAGAGGAGTCCATCCGGTTTTATGAGGAGATTCTCGGCCTTAAGGTTTTGCGCCGCTTTAAAGCGGGTCCGGAAAAAGAAATCGCCTTTATGGGCGGTGAGGGGGCAGAGCTTGAGCTCATCGGAGACGCTCGCGACAGCGAGGTGAACGTCAATGAAAAGATCTCGCTGGGATTTGAGATTGCGTCGGTGGAGGAATGTATGGAGACACTTCAGAAAAAAGGCGTGCCGGTTTTAAGCGGACCCTTTCAGCCAAATCCCAAAACCCGTTTTTTCTTTATTCAGGACCCGGACGGCGTGATGCTTGAGCTTATCGAACAAAACTAATTTTCAAATCATGACACAGGATGTCAGTGTTTGGGTGGTATGATAGAGACAAATACAGAACATCAGGAGGAAAAAATGGAAAAATTTTGCCAGTCCTGCGGGATGCCGATAAGCGAAGAGGTATGCGGAACAAATGCCGATGGCAGTGCAAACGACGATTACTGCCAGTACTGCTATGAGAAAGGCGCTTTTACAGCGCCGGATATGAGCATGGAAGAAATGATTGAAATCTGCGTTGGTCCGATGGTGGAGAATAATGCAGAAATGACAGAGGAACAGGCGCGGGGAATGATGAAAGAATTTTTTCCAGCCCTGAAGCGCTGGAGAGTGTAGCCAAAAAGAATGCCGCATCGCTTTGTGGCATTCTTTTTTTATTTGCAGCAAGCCTTTTCATTTGACAAATGGACGGTAACGCCATAAAATTAGAGTAACGCCAGAAATTTGAAGGAGGCACCAGTATGGAGCTGCCGACCCAGGATGAAATATTAAAGCTGATCTCCATTATTCAGAGGAAGACTCAGATGTATTTAAATAAACAGACCAGCGAGCTGGGGCTGACCAGCGGACAAGCGCCCTTTATCATGATCACCTGTGAAAACGAGGGCATACCGCAGAACCGCTTTGTTGAGCTGCTGGACATGAATAAAAGCACGGTGACTAAAATGGTGGCAAAGCTTGAGGAAAATGGCTACCTGACCCGGGAGGCAAACGCCTGTGACAGCCGTTCCTTTGACGTTTACCCCACCGAAAAAGCCTACGAGGTGCTGCCAGAGCTGCAGCGCATTGGCACCGGATGGGTCGATGAAATCACAGCAGGCATGACAGAAATTGAGAGAGCCATTTTTTTTGACCTGCTGAGGAGAAGCGCGGAGCGGGCAGGAAGGTACTTTGATGACCATTAAAAAGCCAGCCCAGTGCTGGCTTTTTTGGTAAATCAGAGGATGCCGGCTTTCTGGGATAAGAAACCTGTGGTAAATTCAGCCCAGCTGTAATTGCGCATATATTCGCCAGCGTAGCTGTTGATGGCGCGGATATCGCCCTTTAGAAAATTATAGTAATCACAGTCCAGCTTTTCGGTGTCCACAGACAGGTAATTGCGTTTTTTGATCAGGATATCCCCGGCATTGACGGCTTTAAAGGTCTTTATCATGTCTGCGGCAACGGTCTGGAACTGGCTCTGCAGGGAATGGGACAGGTCCCGGTCCTCCCACAGAACAGAGATCAGCTCAGCGGTGGTAGAGCCAGAGCCCTTTCGGTCCACCAGATAAGCAAAAAGCTCTTTGGCCTTTGCGCGTCCAAAGCGCAAAGGCGCGTTGTCCACAAAGACCTCAAAATTGCCGAAGGTCTGTACCCGAACCCGTTTTTGGCTGACGGCTGGCGGCAGTCCGAGATTGTCAATCTCGGACTTTACAGCTTCGACGGTGGGGGGCTTCAGCAGATAACCGCTGGCATGTACTGAAAAGGCATCCAGGGCATAGTCGGGAAAACCGGTGGAAAAGATGATCTTAACCGACGGGGCGGCCTCCTTGAACCGTTTGGCCAGCTCAATGCCGTTCAGACCATACATTTCAATATCCAGAAAAGCAATGTCCACTGGATTTTCCCTGAGATAGTCCAGTGCGGCAAAGGGGTCTTCAAAGCCCTTAAAACGACTGCCGGGCGCGGCCTCCTTTAGGATTTTAAGCATGTAGCCCAGGGCCAGCGCTTCGTCGTCGACTGCGATGATATTCATTCGGTGCTACCTCCTTTTTTAGGCAGAATAATGGTGGCAGTGGTGCCGCTTCCCAGCACGGTGGTAACTGTCAGGCGGCCGCCGCACTGGTTTTCCAGACGGCTCCGGACATTGTCGATGCCGATATGGCTGCGGCCGTCCTCTTTTTTGACGGAAGGGTCAAAGCCCACGCCGTCGTCAGAAATGGTGAGAATAACACTGTCCTCTGTTTCCTGGGTGGACAGGGTAACCATACCGCCTGAAGGTTTTTTGGTTACGCCGTAGCGCACTGCGTTTTCCACTAAAGGCTGCACCGTCAGAGGCGGCAGAGAAAAGTCGCTGACGCCAATGTCGTAGGCGATGCTGAGACGTTTTCCAAAACGCATTTTTTCCAGAGACAGGTAGTTTTCAATGTGGGTCAGTTCCTTTTCAAAGGGAATGGCGCCGGTGTGAGACAGTGAGTCCAGGTTGCCACGGAGAAATCCAGCGAACTGCCCGACAGCCTCCTCGGCCTTTTCAGGATCAATGGCGCAGAGCTGTTTGATGGCGGTCAGAGCGTTGAACAGAAAATGAGGCTGGATCTGGCTCAGCATAATGGCGATACGATTCTGCACCAGCTCTTTTTCAAGCGCCTGCGTTTTGCGGGCAGCGGCCAGGGTGTTCCGGGTATAGCGGACCATATAAGAAAGCTGTGCCAGAATAAAGAGCGTGAAGCCAAGCTTGAAGAACAGGTTAAAAGGCAGGAACCCCAGATAGTAGTTTACAATATCCCCAAAACCAATAAAACAGATACCGCAGGAAAACAGAATAAAGCGGGTATCGCGCTGTGGGTTATGGGCATTCTCATAAATAAGGCTGAATAAAATAATGATCACGGCCGCTGCGTCAAGCAGGGTGAGCGGGGTGAGGAGCTCATAGCCGTCCCAGATTCCCAGAGACTGAACCAGCAGAAAGAACAGAGTGAAGGCAAGCCCGGCGTAAACGCAGCCCGAAATCGCATAGCGGGCCCGGCTTTTTACAAAGTCCAGGAGATAGAGCCCCAAAAAGGGCATGATAAGGCTCAGACTCAGAATATCCAGAATGTTGGTAAAAACATTGGTGGTGACGAGCAGTGAGATGATATGAAAATCAAGAAAGATCCACAGTCCGCTGGCGATGGTAAACAGGGACAGGTGGAAAGGCGCCCAGCTCAGCGGTGTCCGGATGATTTTTAAAATAATGACGGCTGCCAGCAGAACCAGTCCCATGAGCAGGATAAAGCCCCCCAGCAGCAGGGATGAGCCTGAGGTGGTGACCAGGTCTCTGAACAGGACGCCGGAATCACCCATGAAAAGATTTTCAAGGAAAAGATTAAAAGCCTGCTCATTGTTGCTGGGGTAAATATTTTCCAGGCGGATGGTGATGGTATCGCTGGCGGCAACGCCACCGGGCGCGAGGAGCACATCCCATTGGTTACCCGGTGATTTTGAAAAAGAAGGGTAGGCTCCTGGCTGGCCAAAGCTGTAAATTTCAGTGCCATTTTTATACAATTGCACCCGGATATTGCTCACGCGGAAAAGAATGGGAGAGCCGTCGTTAAATATTCTGGCTGAAGTGGCCGGTGAGAATAACCGAAGGGTTTTGGTCAGAGTCGATTTTTGTGTCAGCTGTCAGAGGCTGTGGTGCTGCGCCGTCACTGGCCTGCCAGGTGCCTGTGAAGGTCAGCGGGTCCAGCACAGTGTTCAGCTCATCCGTTCGGTGTTCCTCTGCGATGGTATAGGCTAACAGCGTAACAGAGAACAGCGCAATAACCAGTGCCAGGATTTTGAGTACAATATTGGATTTCATAGAATGTGCCTTTATCCCTTCTGTTTTTTAAGTTATACCCCGCAGCCTAAATTAAAAAGCAGTGCCCGAAATGCCCAGACACTGCTTTTTTCTAATCCGCGTAATTGTCAAAATACCCCTGGATTAATACAATGGGTGTTCCCTTGTCACCGCTGCCGGTGGTTAAGTCGCACAGGCTGCCGAGTAGGTCGGTCAGACGGCGCGGCGTAGTGCCCTGGGTTTCCATTTTTCCCACAAGGGATTCCTTGGGTTTATTGGCAATGTATTCGGAGATCGCTGATTTGAGGGCGTCTCCAGATAAATCAGCAAAGTTGTTGTCTGCCAGATATTTTAGCTTGACTTCGTTGGGGGTTCCGTTTAAACCGTCGGTGTAAGCCGGACTGACAACCGGGTCGGCCAATTCCCAGATCTTGCCGACCGGATCCTTGAAGGCGCCGTCGCCAAAAACCATGACCTCGATACTTTTGCCGGTAGCCTGGTGCAGTCTTGCCTGTACCTCATGGACAAAATGCTCACACTCCTTTGGAAAGAGCTTGACCTTTTCCTCGGTGGCTTTGTTTGAGCCCAGGAGGCCGTAGTCAGCGTTGTAGCCGCTGCCGTCCACCGGTTTGGTCAACAGGTCGTCCAGGCCCAGAACGGTTAGAGCGCCCGCTGCCTTTAACAGCCGTTTGGAGCGCTCGCGGGTATGGATATCGCAGGTGAGTACATGCTTTTCATAGGGCAGAATGCTGCGGCAGTCATTGGCAAAGACAAAACGGACCTCGGCGTTTTCCTCTTCGCAGAGCGTCCTGTAGTAAGAGACATAATCGACGCCGGTAAAGGTGTGGGGGTTGCTTCCGAACAGATCGCGGTAACGGGCTTCGTCCAGCACGTCTGTCCAGGGGTTTACGCCCTTTTCATCAAGCTGGTCGAGATCCACCAGATGATTGCCCACCTCGTCTGAGGGATAGCTCATCATAATGGTCAGCTTTTTAGCGCCCCGGGCGATCCCGCGCAGACAGATGGCAAAACGGTTGCGGCTCATGATTGGAAAAATCACGCCGAACTCGCCGTCTGGGAATTTAGCCTTTACATCCTCCGCGATGGCGTCGACGCTGGCGTAATTGCCCTGTGCCCGGGCGACCACAGCTTCAGTAATGCCCACAACATCACGGTCGTTTAAATCAAAGCCCTCGCTCTGAGACGCCTCCAATACAGAATCGACCACGATGCCCGCAAGATCGTCGCCCTCTCGAATGATCGGTGCCCGTACGCCTCTGGATACGGTGCCGGTTGCTCTTGTCATATTGTACCTCCCGCGGCAGTGCCGCTTTTTTTCAGAATAAATTAAAATGAAAGCTGTGTCATATCCCCGATGCTCATGCACTTTCAAAAAGAATTATATTATAAAACCTCCGGCGTGTAAAACAATTATTGCGCTCAATTTAAAAAAGCGGCTTATCGGCCGCTTTTATTTCGTCTCTTTTCTGCATACATCCGCATGTCCACCTGGTCAAAAAAGTCGGCGGCGTTCATTTCCCCAGGGTGGTATTCCTTAATTCCCATGCTCGCATTGACGGAAAAGCGGGAATCACCTTTATAAAAAAGGTGCTCTTTAATGTCCCGTGACAGGGCGGAGAGGACGGGTTCTGCCTGTTCAAGGGAAAGAGAAGGAAAAATTAAGATAAACTCATCACCGCCGATGCGGGCAGCCCAGCCTTTTCCGTTGGCCGCCGCGTCTGTCAGCAGGGAGGCCATCTCACGCAGGACAACGTCACCGGTCTGGTGTCCGTAAGTATCGTTGATAATTTTGAAATCATCAATATCCATCATGGCGGCGGTAAAGGATTTTTTTTCGTTAATACAGCGTGAAACCTCGCGTTCTGCGTAATTTTTATTGTAAAGGCCGGTGTAAAGATCACGGACAGAAAGATTGTTGAGTTCGGCGATAACATCTGTGATGATCGTGTTGTCACAGTGTCGGTCATCATTGATCATCAGGCTGGCAGTGACATCCTTGGCCAGTTCCAGAACGCAGCGGCGTCCATCGAGGGTATGCGGGGTGGAGAGGATCAGAAAGACCTTGTTTTCCAGATATTCCAGCTTGATGACAGGCTCCTTGAGGCTGAGTGCCCGAATGGAGGAACAGTTGTGGCAGGGGGTGTCACGCTGCCAGATTGCGTAGCAGGGAATATCTTCGGCCTCAAGACAGGCATTCTTACAATTATAGACACAGTAATCCGCTGGTGTGACAAAGCGGTACTGGTCAAAAAAAGCCGCGGCAGACTGGTCAATCAGATTGTGCAGCATGGCGTCAGAGTCTTTTATTCTAAACATGATCTTTTCACCTCGTGACCGCCCTTAGTAGACGGACTGTTTTCCTGTGATTATAGTACCAGTGCAGATCACGGTTGTCAATTAAAATCATTCTGAAAATAAAAGGTTTCGCTTTTATGGGTTTTACCGAAAGGGGTGTATTTTTACCAAAGTGGTTGCGGGTATCCCTGCTTTTCGTGATAGGATAAATAAAAAGCTTATTATTCAGGAGGAAAAAATGGAACCGAAGGGAAAAGCCCTTTTAAAGGGCGCAGGCATTGTTTTTCTGATATGGGGTATCCTTATCACAATTTTTGGCGTCGTACTGTTTTCAACAGCGGCGATGCTGCAGCAGCTGGGCGACAGCCATGAAATTCAGCAGATTGCCACAGAGGGCGGCCTTACAATGGAAGGCCTGGTGCACACGGTCAATATGATGTCAGTATCGCTGATCGTCAATGGCGTCTGCATTGTTATCCTTGGGATTTTGGGGATTATTTTCTGTAAAAGCATTGGGAAGGCACGTTTTTTAAGGTTCTTGAGTATTCTGGTCATTGTGTTCAGTGCGGTAAATCTGGGTATGAGCATTCTCTATGGTTTGACTGCAATGATCCCGCACATGGTCAGCATTGTTCTGGGCATTGCCTATTTTATCGGCGCAGACCGGAATGTCAAGACCATTGATTTGAGTGTGGAGGAAGTGGATGCTGAGGACGCTGACACCCTGGCGGAGGAAGTGCAGGAGCAGGAAACAGAAGAAGTGAAGGAAAAGTGAGATGATCATCCCACTGCGGGCAGATGCTGCCTTGCGGTGGGATTTTTTTGATTTCAAAAAAGTGTATTATTTTTACAAAATAAAAAATGTAAATATTTTCAGCGAAGAATATCCGTAAATTTTGAAGAAAATTAGAAAAAATACAAAAATCTTGTTAAGATAACCGACTTTTCAGGTTGACATTCATTATAGAAGTTATATAATGACATTAAACAATGATTGACAATATTTCAGATATAAACAAAAGTAAAAATCACAAAGGTTTGGAGGGATAAAAGATGAAAAAGGTCATTGATGACGAGCGGCTGATGGTTAAAATCTGTGATATGTATTACAATCAGGATTTAAATCAGAAAGTCATTTCAGCTCAGCTTGGCTTGTCCAGGCCAACGGTTTCCCGGATCATCAGCAATGGTAAGGAGCGGGGAATTGTAAAAATCATCATCGACAACCTGGAAGGCACCGACTATGTGGAGCTGGAGCGGGAAATCGAAAACCTGTATGGCCTGCGTGAGGTCATCGTCGTTGACACCAAGAAGGACATCGAAGACCAGAAAAACGAAATTGGCCGGGCTGCCGCCCAGTATCTGGAGCGTGTGGTTAAGGACGGCAACATCGTCGGGGTATCCATGGGTACGACCCTGGGGTATATTGCCAGACACGTTGTGGGCAACGCGACCAAGAACATCACCTTTGTCCCGCTGATCGGCGGTATGGGCCATCTTCGGATGGAGCTGCATTCCAACTACATTGTAGAGGATCTGGCAAAGGTTTTTGGCGGGGAGTTCATGCTCATGCACGCACCGGCAAGGGTTTCCGGCAAACAGATTAAGGAAGAGCTTTTGAAGGAGGACGGCATCAGCAAAATTATCCGGATGGGTGATAAGCTGGATGTGGCACTGGTGGGAATCGGAGTTCCCAACAGTACTTCTGCCATTATGGCTACCGGCTATTATGATCGGGTAGAAATGAACAAAATGCGCGAAAAACATGTGGCAGGCGACATCTGCATGCAGTTTTACGACATTAACGGCAGCACAACCCCCTTCAAAATTGATAACAACGTGGTCGGCATTGAAATTAAAAAGCTGCGCCGCGTACCGCATTCCATCGGTGTAGCCTGCGGCATTGAAAAGGTCGATGCCATCAAGGGCGCCATCAACGGCAAGTATATCAATACACTGGTTACGGATGTGGAAAGCGCAAGAAAGCTGATTGAAGAAGAATAGCCGTAATTTACGGTCATTAATACTTTTAGATTTTTTAAATTAAAAGGAGAACCTAACAATGAATGAAATCCTGAACCTGGCCATCAACGAAATGGCAAACACTGAATTCGACTGCTCCTGCGGGAGACATCACAATTTTTCAATCCATGACATCGCCATCGGGAAGGGCGCGATCAAGGAGCTGCCGCGTGTGGCGGAACCCTTTAAAGAAGGAAAAATCCTCATCGTTTACGATGATAATACCTATAAAGCAGCTGGAAGAGAAGCGAAACAGCTGTTGGATGACGCAGGCTTCAATGTCAAGGAATTACTGTTTGACCGTGGTGGAGAATTATTGATCCCAGATGAAAGTGTTGTCGGACGTATTCTTGAAGAACAGGAATTAGACGTCAGCCTGATGGTAGCCGTAGGTTCGGGTTCACTGAATGACTCTGTTAAATATGTATCCTCCCGTACAAAGGTGCCTTATATCATTGTCTGCACCGCGCCTTCTATGGATGGCTATGTGGCCGATGGTGCCCCGCTGATCTGCAATGGCTATAAATATTCTTATCCGGCATGCCTTGCTTATGGCGTTGTTGGTGATACCGACATTATGAAAGAAGCGCCGATGGAATTAATCCATGCGGGTTTTGGCGATGTCGTAGGAAAAATTACGGCTCTGGCAGATTGGGATTTATCCGTTAAGGTCAATGACGAATACCGCTGCGAAACCTGCGTAGAGCTTGTGCAGCGCGCTCTGGACAAATGCTTTGGCCAGGCAGAAGCGTTAAAGGAACGTAACGACGAAGCGACCTTATACCTGATTGAAGCCTTAACCCTGACCGGTGTGGCCATGGGGCTTGTCAATATCTCCCGTCCGGCTTCCGGCGCAGAACACATGCTGTCCCACTACTGGGAAATGGATTATATCGCGAGAGGCCTGACACCCATCCATCACGGCACACAGGTTGGTGTTGCGACACCGGTCATCGCCATGTTCTTTGAAGAAATGGCAGACCTGCTGCCAGAAGGAACCGGAGCGCTGTGCCCGCCGCATAAAGAAATTGAAGCGCTTCTTCGCAAAGCCGGCTGCCCGGTAACACCCAAGGATATCGGCATTGACAGAGATTTATTCCACAGAAGCCTGATCGAAGGCTACAAAGTACGTCCACGGTATTCTGTTATGGAATTTGCAAAAGCCCACGGCCGTCTGGAAGAAATTGCAGACAAAATTACAAATACAATTTACGGAGAATAAACATGCGATTTGAAAAAGACCAGGCATTAAATGATGTCAAACTGTTCGTACTGGATATGGATGGCACCGTCTATTTAGGCAACAACCTGATCGAGGGGTCCTTGGATTTTATCCATAAGGTTAAGGAAACTGGAAGAAGCTTCATCTTCTTTACCAATAACGCATCCCGCGTGCCGTCTTTCTACAAAGAAAAGCTGGCAAAAATGGGTCTGGAGGTAGAGGAAAGCGATGTTGTCACCGCTGGTGATGTCACCGCGGAATTTTTGAAAACCTACTACCCAGGCAAGCGTGTTTACCTGAACGGGACACCGCTTTTGGAAAACAGCTTTAAGGAAAAGGGCATCAATCTGGTTGATGATGAGCCAGATGTGGCGGTTCAGAGTTTTGATACCACCCTCACCTATGAAAAGCTGGATAAAATCTGCCGTTTTGTCCGTAACGGCGTACCTTTTGTGGCTACCCATATGGACACCAACTGCCCGACAGAGGATGGCTTTATGCCAGACTGCGGCGCAATGTGCGATTTAATCACCTCCTCCACTGGTGTGAAGCCGCGTTTCCTGGGCAAGCCTTTTAAGGAAACTGTGGATATGGTATTGGAAATCACCGGCTTCAAACGCGACGAGGTTGCCTTTGTCGGTGACCGTATCTATACGGATGTGGCTACCGGTGTTAAAAACGGCGCAAAAGGCTTTCTGGTACTTACCGGTGAAGCGGATATGCAGACTGTTGCAGAGTCTGAAGTCGAACCCGACTGTATTTATGATTCATTATACGAAATGAGCAAATACCTATGACGCCAAATCCAAATTCCGCAGAAATTTGGTAGGACACGCAGAGTGGTAGCGGGCGTCCGGCAATAAGGCTAACGCATTTTTAAAAGAAAGTTATCCTGAGAGGATATAAAAACTTTCTTTTAAAAATGTGATCTGTTTAATTCTTTATTGTCGATCTTCGCTTATCGTTATATAATAATATATAGGATTATTAGTAAAAAATGGAGAGTGTCAGATGAACGATGGCTTAAAGTATTTTATATTTCTGGCTTTTGCCATGATGGTTCTGCAGAGCTTTTTATCCTATCTTCAATATAAAAGCTACCAGAAAGCCGTAAGCGCCCTTCAGGGAAGGGGCTGGATCTTAGGCATTGGCATGCGCAAGGGCGGCTTTCATATAAAAGGCGGCGCCATTATTGTGCTGGCATGGGACCGGGGAACCAACCAGGTCATGGCCTGTAAAAGACTACAGGGCATTGCCATGTGGAAGCGTTTTGAAGATGTGGACGACTATAACGGCATGACACTCAATGAAGTGCGCAAAATCGGGATCGAGGAAGATCTTGCCATCAACCCCCGGTTGCGCGAAAAAGAACCCTATAGTCCGCTGTTGGTTGATAAGCGCCGTAAAAAAGGCGCTCTCATACAGGCTATTGAAGCCATAGACAGGCGTCTCGCAAAAGAGATGGAAAAAGAGGAACAAAAAAAGGTCGTGCAGGATGACGGATTAGAACGGCAGGAGTTACAGGCACGGCTGCGCGCAAGACAGCGTGAAATCAGAAAAGAACAGTCCGGCAAAGGCTGAGGGGCCTTTCAGGGCTGTGTGAGGGGGCGGTTTATCTTCAGGTGAAGAACAAATGCAGAGAACGTGTAAACGTTGGCCGTAACGCATACGGCAGGATTAATGGTTTTATTTATATGAGTATTTATTAATTTTTAGAAGGAGTGATTTTATGGAAGCTTTACAAACTTTCGGACAAGGCTTTATGGGTCTGTTCCAGAACGGCGCGAACTACTTTATCCAACTTTATGTCTTACAGTTACTGCCATGGGTTATTATCATGATAACCTTTATGCATATTCTGTTTAAATTAATCGGACTGGAACGAATCGAAAAGCTTGTTAAACTGTGCAACAAATTTTTCTTAACCCGCTGGATTCTGTCACCGGTGATCGCCATGGTATTCTCTGGTAACCCGATGACTTATCCTTATGCCCGTTTTTTACCGGAAAACCAGAAGGTAGCCTTCTTTGACCCTGGTATTTCTTTCTGCCACCCGGTCACCGGCTTATTCCCGCACGCCAACCCAGGCGAACTTTTCGTATGGCTGGGGATTGCCAGCGGTGTCTATGTACAGGGCTTACAGTTCGGTATCGGCATCGAATCTCTTGGTGGTTTAGCAGTGGAATACTTCCTGCTTGGGATGGTGATGGTACTGCTTCGCAGCATCTTTACCCAGGTAATCTACAACGCTAAGTACAAAGCAAAATACGGCCATGCACAGGGCTCAGAAACGGAGGCATAAACCATGTATAATGCAGTAAGAATCGAAAAAGGACATGGCGGATGGGGCGGACCGCTCGTTATCCAGCCAACTGAAAAGAAAAATAAAATTGTCTCTATTACTGGCGGCGGCATCGACCCGTTAACCCGCAAGATTGCCAAGCTCACTGGCGCAGAAGCCATTGATGGTTTCTCAAACGGTGTGCCGGATGATGAAATGGCCTGTGTTATCATTAACTGCGGCGGTACCTTAAGATGCGGTGTATACCCGAAAAAAGGTGTTATGACCGTTAATATCACCCCTGTTGGCCAGTCTGGCCCCTTAGCAGAATTTATTAAAGAAGATATTTACGTTTCCGGCGTTGTCGAAAGCGGCATCACACCGGCAGACGGTTCAGAAGTCCCAGTCGAGGAAGACACTGCTGAAGAAGAAGTGGTTGAAGAAGCCGCTCCGGCAGCGGATGCCCCAAAAGAAAACTGGGTCGCACGCGGCGGTAAAGCCCTTGCTGGTTTTGCAACCAAGTGTGTACAGGGCGGTAAAGAAGCCATTGATATTACCATCAAAGACATTCTCCCGTTCATGGCTTTCTATTCATTGCTCATCGGCCTGATCGAATTCTCCGGTTTAGGTGCTCTGATGGGACAATACGTTTATCCGTATTTAGGAACCCTTCCGGGTCTTTTGATACTGGTAATTATTTGCGCACTTCCTATGATTTCTCCGCTGGTTGGTTCCGGCGCGTTAATTGGCCAGGTATTATCCGTTTTGGTCGGTTATGGGATCATGATTGGCGCATTTCCGGTCGTTTTAGCACTTCCGGCCCTTTTTGCCGTCGATGCTCAGGTAGGCTGCGACTTTATCCCAGTTGGTTTATCCATGGGAGATGCCGCGAGCGATACAGTAGACATCGGGGTACCATCTGTGTTATTATCTAGATTGTTCACAGGACCGATCATGGTGCTTATCGCATATTTTGTAGCAACAATGCTCTAGAATAGATTTTAAGGAGGAAGAATCATGGGATATAAATCAACCGTAACCGAAATTGGACCAATGGTGCAGGACTTTATCGGTGAAAAAATGATTATCGTCTTTAACGATAACGCACCTGCAGCCCTCAGAGAAATGGCTGTTCTCCATTCAATCGAAGAAATGGAAAAGGATATTGCCGTGAACGATATCATCGCCATTGGCGGACAGGAATTCGTGGTAACAGCTGTCGGCAGTGAAGCCAACGAAACATTCAGAACAATGGGGCACTGTACTTTCTGCTTCAATGGAGGGGATACGGCGAAGATCCCAGGACACATCGAACTCCTTGGCGAAGGTATGCCAGAAATCACTGTAGGCTGTACCATCGAAATCATTCACACCTAAGAAAACGGAGAGGTAAATATGTATTCAAAAGAAACGGTTATTATCAACAAAACCGGTCTTCACGCAAGACCAGCATCGGACTTTACCAAAAAAGCCAGCGGCTTTAAATCAGCCATCAATGTAAAAAATCTGGATGAGGATAAAGAAGGAAACGCAAAATCCATCATCGCAGTTATGGCAATGTGCCTGTCAAAGGGAACACGCGTTGCTGTAAGCGCTGAAGGCGACGACGAACAGCAGGCAGTCGATACACTGATCGAGCTGATCGATTCTGGCTTCGGCGAAGAAGAGTAATCTAAAAAAGAGGAGTGCACGAAAGGGCCGACAAAGCCTGTCGTGGCACTCCTTTTTTATCCGCGCCAAAATCCTTGTGGCGCTTGTTTTTTTTTCGCCTTAAGCTTATAATGAATACATTAATGTAAGGAAATCAAAAAGGAGTTAATATAAAATGCAAATATCCAAACGCGTAATGGGGATGGGAGAACCCGCCCTTTTAAAATATTATCCCCTGGTGGATAAAGCTGAGGCTGAAGGGAAAAAAGTCTATTACCTGAATATCGGACAGCCCGATATCTGTACCCCGCCCAGCTTCATGAAAAAAGTCAACGAAATGAAGGAAAACGTTCTGGCCTACGCAGCTCCCGAAGGCGAAAACGCATTGCGGGAAGAAGCCTGCAAATATTACCGGAAATACGGCTTAACCTACCATAAAGGGGATATGCTCATCACCAATGGCGGCAGCGAAGCCCTGCTGTTCACCTTTCTGACCATCTGCAACCCCGGCGACCAGATTCTGACCCCGGAACCGCTCTACAGCATTTATAAAGAGATGGCCTCAGCCACCAGCATTGACTTAAGAGGCATTAAAACCTATGCCGAAGAAGGCTTTGCCCTGCCGGACAGAGAAACCATCGAGGCGGCCATCACCCCGGCGACCAGGGCAATTCTGATCACCAACCCTGGCAACCCAACTGGTAAGGTGTTCAGCAGAGAAGAAATCGAACGCGTGCGGGATATCGCTCTTGCTCACGATCTTTACGTCATCGCTGATGAAGTTTACCGCGAATTTATTTATGACGGGCTCGCCTATGTGAGCCCCGGTCATTATCCAGAGCTGGATCAGAACTGCATTATTATCGACAGTATTTCAAAGCGCTATAGTGCCTGCGGCGCCCGTATTGGCTTTATCCTGTCAAAAAATTATGCGTTTATGAATCAGATTAAAAAACTCTGCCAGATGCGTCTGGCCGTCTCCAGCGTCGACCAGCTTGGCGCCGCTGAGCTATTTAAGCTGGATACCAGCTTTTTTGATGACGTGCTCAAGGAATACACGCATCGACGCGATATTGTCTACGATTGTCTGAAAACCATCGACGGCGTGGTCTGTAAAAAGCCAACGGGAGCATTTTACTATGTGGCCAAGCTTCCGACAAAGAATGCCTGTGATTTTATCGAATGGATGATCACCGATTTTGATTATGAGGGAAAAACCGTGCTGCTGTCCCCGGCCAACGATTTTTATATTCATCCCGAGGATGGTGCAGATGAAGTGCGCATTGCCTATGTTTTAAAAGATACGGATATGGCAGATGCCGTTGAAACCCTGAAACAGGGACTCAATACCTATAAAGAAAAATTCCCGGAACGCTGTAAATAGGAGAAAAGAATGGAAATAAAAAATCTACAGAAGGGTCAGCCGTTTTTAGGCTACCTCTTTATCAAATCTCAGGTAACCAAAACCGCTGCCAACGGCAGCCGCTATTTTAATATGAAGCTCACCGACACCAACTTTGATGAAATCGACGGAAAAATGTGGGATGTCAAGGAAGCCGATGAAGAGGAATTTGTCACTGGCAAGCTCGTAAAGATCAAAGGCGCTGTCCAGGAATACAACGGGCATCTCCAGCTCATTGCCAACCGTATGCGTCTGGCCAATGAGGGCGACGATGTCAGCATCGACGATTTTGTGGAGTGTGCCCCCAAAAATGTCAATGAGATGATCGGAGAGATCAATACGACCATCGATGCCTTTGCGAATGAAGACATTAAGAAGCTGACCAAGGCCATTTTTGAAGATAAGACAAAGGTACTGTCCTATTTCCCGGCCGCTAAGTCTAACCACCATGCCCTAAAGGGCGGACTGCTCTATCATACCTATTCCATGCTGCAAATCGGAAAAAGCCTGACACCGCTTTACCCATTTCTCAATGCAGATTTATTGTATTCGGGCATCATCCTTCACGACATCGGCAAAATTACCGAGATGGAATCCGATGAAAACGGCTCTGTAAGCGACTATACCGAGGAAGGCAAGCTGTTGGGGCATATCGTCACAGAAATCGTGGAAATCGACCAATATGGACAAAAACTCGGTGTCAGCGAGGAAGTTCTTCTCCTCTTAAAGCACATGATTCTGTCACACCATTACGAAGCCGAATACGGAAGCCCCAAAAAGCCGATGTTTCCAGAAGCTGAGCTGCTTCACCACATCGACATCATTGACGCCCGTATGAATACCATGGAAAAAGTTCAGAACAGCCTAGAGCCTGGCGCCTTCTCCGAAAAGATCTGGGGGCTGGATGGTATCCAGCTTTACCGGAGCAAATTGTAATCCACAGATACTCTATATAATGTAGAAAAAAGCAGATGACGCCGCGCATCTGTTTTTTTAAATATCCAGGTTAAAATAAAATCAAAAAAGATTAAAATAAATGTTAAAAAGCGCTTGACAAAGGGTAAGGTCCGGGGTATACTAAGTAAGCTGTCTCGG
>NZ_FRBP01000008.1 GCF_900142645.1 Eubacterium callanderi | reverse complement strand
TTATGGCGGAACGCCCCTGTATTGGATCATTGTTTTTTCTCCATTCCTGTGGTACAATAACCACGTAACATATTGTCTGGTCCCTAATGCGTGGCTTCGCTTTGGGACCTTTTTTATTGTTCTAAAATTGGTTTAGGTTTTCTGCCCCGGTTCGGGGAAAGTTCGTCTAAAAAACAATTCTTTATGCAACTGTGCCCGATCTCCCGTTCTAATTTTGCCATCCGTTCAAACGCTTCCGGAAAATCCTTGCGGATCATGTTCCAGTAACCCATGCCGCCCTTTACACAGCCGATACAATTATTGTTCGGATAGCCCATGTCGTACATCTTCGGCCGCTTTAAACCGAGTTTTTTCGAAAGCTTGTGGCAGTCTTCTTTGGTCATGTTGGCATCGATGAGCGGGAATTCGTGAGTTATATCTGGTTCGGATTCTTGTAAACGATCTGCCCGGTGTTTTTCGGTGCAGTCATAGCCCCAAACATAGGTAAGCGGTTCATCCTGTTTCTTCTCCCACTCTTTCCGCACCTGTTTTTTAAGCATATTCGTACATTTTGCCCCATACGGAGAGTTTAAGAACCGGTACTTTTCCACAACCTTCTCGACGCTTTGGTGTTCGGATTGGAGAATTTCGATCTTCTTTCTAAAAAATCCCTCGCAGTCCGATAGAAAACGCAGACTATCGGGATGCTGATTCTCGATGTGGCAGTAAATCAGCCGATCAACATCTTTTGCCAAATATGCTGCAATAAAACTACTCACGCCACAGCTATACCATGCTACTTTCATTTCCTGTTTGCCTCCTCCTTCGCGACCAATATCGCCAATCCAACAATTGTTCCAATTCCAATCTCGATCAACCCAAGCGCAAAACTGTAAATCTTTGCGCCTGTCTGGCATAAGGAGATCAGAATCTCTAACATTAATCCTTCCATAGCCACCCCTTCCGAACTGCCAGGCAGATGCTGCTGTAGACGGCGATGCCGAGGAGGACGAAGGGTAGGCCGGCGATACTAAGGTTCATGAGGCGGCCTCCTTCCCTTCGTGTTTTCGGACCCATTCTGCCAACCCGTCACGGCTAAAAAACATCTTTTCTCCCTTTTCCCGCGGTAATGTTGGAAAATCTTTTTCATAGTTTGCAAGCTCGCGCAATCTTGTCTTTGCTATGCCAGAATACTCAGACGCTTCGTCGACATCCAGAACTAAGGGGTACTGCTGCGCCTTTAAATTTTCATGAATTTCATTAATGATACTTTCTTTTAGATCGTCAATAAAGAGCGCTTTGAATGCATCTGCAAATTTAATTAAATCGTCCATATTTTTTCCTTTCTCCCACCGGTACGATTAACAGGGCCGCGTTATGGTAAAAGTCTGTTAGCGTGTGTTCAGCCAAAGGTAAGCTTGATACGTTCTATATTTTGAGGAGGATTTAACGAGGGTTGCGACCCTGTTAATACTACCGGCGGGTGTTATTTTGCGCTTTACCTAAAAACTTACGTATTACGTAAGTCTTTGCTAAAAAAAATAGCTCCTGCTTTTTCTGGACTTATCTCCAAGGTTTCAACCAATTTATACATGGTATTAGCTGTTGGCATACTTTTTCCGTTAAGTATATTCCCTAAAATATTTCGATTTATATTAGCTTTTCTAGATAAAGTAGATATTTTATCTAAATTTTTTTCTACCATTATCTTTTTCAAAGCGATAATATCAACCGCATACCTATTCAAGTCAATCACCTTCTTTCCGGACTTACTTTTTACGTAAGTTTATGATAGCATCTCTTTATCCTTATGTCAACCTTTATGCGTAAGTTTTTTTGTTTTTAGTATTTTTTATATTGCATTTTGCGTAAGTTAATGGTAACATTAGCATTATCAGGAGGATGTTACTAATGAGTATTTTAAATGATCGAATAAAAGAACAAAGAGTAAAAGCTGGCTTCACCCTGTCAGATGTTGCTGATAAACTTAATATAAAAGAGGCAACGGCTCAGCGATATGAATCCGGTGCTATTAAAAATATAAAGCACGAAACGATAGTTGAATTAGCCCATCTTTTTGGTTGTTCACCACAATACTTAATGGGGTGGGATGACAATGTCACTCCTATCAAATTTTCGAATAAAAAATATGTACGGATCAAAGTTTACGGATCGGTTCCTGCCGGCATTCCAACAGAGGCTATTGAAGATTATGTTGATGAAGAGGATATCCCGGAAGAATGGACTCGCGACGGGTCTGAGTTTATAGGCCTTAAAGTTAAAGGTGATAGCATGTATCCCAAATATTTTAGCAACGATACAATCATTGTCCGAAAGCAGCCCGATTGTGAATCTGGTCAAGACGCAGTCGTTTATGTGAATGGTTTTGATGCCACTCTAAAAACTGTGGTAAAAAACAACGACAATACCATTACACTTAGACCGTATAATCCTGAGTATTTGCCAAAGACATACGGGCCTAATGATGATCCTGTTTCTTTGCTTGGAATAGTAATAGAAATCAGAAGAAGTATACAATAAAAAACGCCCCTGTGCACTAACACAGAGGCATCAAGCCAGCGAATTTCATATTAAAAGAATATTTTAGAAAACATTTTCATTTATCCTCTAATAGTGTATAATTACAATATCTATATTTTTAGGAGGAGAAAATGGAAACCCAACCTTATACTATAACTCGCTATTCGCTTATTCCGTCTAGCAGTTTTAATGAACAACTAACATTTAATTTAGAAAAAGGAGGAGCTTTTTCTAAAGAACAAGCATTTGAACAAGCAATATTCGAGCTTGAAAAAAATATCCATAAAGATATTTACATTGAAAGAGATGATACTAAAATCCACTATATGTTGTACTTTTCAGAGAGACTAGGAAAAGATACAGTTGTTCTGCAATTTGCCAAAGAAAAGACCATAGTTCTGAATAAGGTAACAGAATCTAAAATAGAAGCGCAGGAAACACCTGATTTTCCAAATACAAGCATTATTATAAATTTAAAGAAACAATATTGTTTTATACAAGAAAATCGAAAATTATCGTCCAGCATTAACTCAATTGCGAGTGCCTTTTCAAAGTGTATGAACAAATTATTTGATGAGTTGTATTTATTCATCATTATTGAAATTGAGTTAATTACCTCTGCTGCAAATTTTTGGAATATTGTTAAAGAAAATGATGGATACATTTCTTATGCTGAGTTTCAATTGATTTCACCAAATTTTCTAGGTATGGATTATGAGACTACAGAAATGTTAAAAGTATACCAAGAAGCTAATAATAATGAAAAGCTTACTATTGGCTTTGAAAATTCAAAGGGAAAACTAAAACTTTTTACGGAGTGGATACAAGAACTAATTAAATATATTTCTAACGGTTGTGGAATATGGCGTCTAAAAGTTAAGGGAAAAAGACCCACAATTACAAGTGAGAATAATCCTATTTCAATCCAGCTACCAGACTCTTCAGATATAAGCGATAAAGAAGCCCAAAAAGTTTTGGATGATGCCCTTGCCAAAATTGAAAGAATTGAAAATGAAAACAAAATTAAAAACAAAGAAAGCGATGATAGCAATTAAACTGCTTATCATTTTGGTGATCGGCGCAGTTCTACCTACTATGATTAATTTATCTAAAATGCAAATTCTACAATTTGATTTTTTGCTTAATTTTATAGGTGCGCAGATTGGGTTATCTCTAGCTCTTTTAGCTATATTTTTTACATTAATCGAAAAATACAAAGATAAATTAGGTAAAGAAAAGTTTAACATTTTTTTTACTCCTATAATTAATGAATTTAAAGATGACATCAAAAGTTATTTTGGGATGCTTATAATAATTATTATAGCGAGTTTTTTTCCTTTTGATACATCAATAACATTATTTTCATATACATTTAAAATAGTGCAGTGGATTGGTGTTTCTACATTACTATTATCAATAATAGTGTTGTGGGATATATTAAACGCAACTTTAAAATTGATAAAGTTCATTTCTGAATTATAAATATATTAAAAAACGCCCCTATGCTACCAACACAGAGGCGATGACATAGATTCCCGGGATAGGCCGGTACTACATCCTTAGACAAGATAATTGTACCACACTATCCCGGTAAAATGCAATTACCGGGCATTTTTATGCCCAAAATTAAGGAGGTACAATATGCCGCGCAGCAAATATGCTAAAAAAGTAAAAAATGGCAACACTTATTTTTTCTATCGAATGCGCCACAAAAACTTAAGGCGGCCACATGATTTATATGGAAAGTCTATTCCAGAGCTTGAACAAAAGATTGATGACCTAAAAAAAGAGCTGGACCGTGGCGTGCAATCAGATAAAGTATTTTTTTCCAATTATCTCGAAAAATGGCTTGAGGACGTTCTGTTAATAAATAAAAAACAAGCAACCATTAACAATTACAGATTAACCTTTAAAAACTATATCGAAAATTCTTCATTGAATCACATTCGCCTTAAAGAAATAACGGCATTTGATGTGCAGGATTTTTATAAAGAAGTCATTGAAAAGAACGGTGCTGGAAAGGGCACAATCGCCACATTAAAGAAACTTATCCATCCCTGCATAAGATATGCCTATACACAAGGTAAAATTCTAACAGACTTTTCCCGCTCGATCATCGTCCCTGCTGGAAAAGAAAAAGCGGCATCCTCCAAACGCTCCGCCAGAGCTCTTAGTATTCAGGAGGAACAGCAGTTAAGAGAAATCATCAAAGGAAAAAGGATTGAAGCGTTTGTTATCACAGCACTTGGCTCCGGCCTACGACACGGTGAACTCCTCGCCCTGACTTGGGATGACGTTGACCTCAAAAACGGTGTGATAACGGTCAATAAGTCCTATGGTGGTAAGAATGGTGTCGATTCTCCAAAAACGCCAACCGGCAACCGCCAGGTGCCAATAAGAAGCGATGTCGTGGAATGCCTTAAAAAGCACAAGCTTAAACAGAACGAAAAAATTTTACTTTACGCAAACAAATATCAGAATAACAATCTGGTCTTCCCTAATCCCACCGGCGGTTACCAGAACGCGTCTTCTAATATTATCGCTCTAAAAAAATTGACGGAAGCCCACGGCATCGAACGCATCACAGTTCATGACTTCCGGGATACCTACGCAACACGTTTATTTGAGCAGACCAGTAATCTGAAAATGATCCAACAGCTTCTCGGGCATAGTGACATTTCGACCACTGCCAACGAATATACGCACGTCTCCTTAAAAGAAAGTATGCAATTTATTCAAGCATTAGAAGATGCATAAGAAATGTATATTTTCTTTTTGCAAATTCTTATAAAAAAGCTATAGGGGGCAAAAAAGGGGGCAAAGTTAAATTTCAAAAAAGCAAGAGACCCATCAAATGGCTTAAACAAGCGGTTTGATGGGTCTTGTTGCTTCTAATTCATGTTACTAAGTCTGTAAGCCGAGTTCTGTCTTAGATAATCATCTGTCTAGATTCATTGTTACCAATGGATTCAAGCGACCTACCATTTGGACGGCGACGAGCAGCCGCCTTTTTTACATCCGTTCTTGGTCTTGCACCAGGTGGGGTTTACATAGCTGACGGATTACTCTCGCCACTGGTGAGCTCTTACCTCACCCTTTCATCCTTACCGGCCAGGCCGGCGGTTTACTTTCTGTTGCACTTGCCTTGGAGTCACCTCCACCGGGCGTTACCCGGCACCCTGCTCTGCGGAGCTCGGACTTTCCTCAGACAGCCTGCGCTGCCCGCGATTATCTGGCTTAGTAGCTTAGTCAGTATACCGCAAAAAGCCTGTAAAATCAATGTTAATTTTCATTTTTTTCGGCATTATCCTCTACGATCTTCATTTCAAACCAGAAATTACTTCCCATACCTGGCGCGCTGTTCACACCAAAGCGAAGGTGGTGCAGCTCCATGATATTCTTGACAATGGAAAGCCCCAGCCCGGTTCCGATGGAAGCCTGCTTATGGGCCTTGTCAATTTTATAATAGCGGTCCCACACATAGGGCAGCAAATCTTCCGCGATGCCATCGCCGTGATCCAGCACCTCAACCTTCACCGTATCTGCCAAAACAGTCTGGCGGATCACTACCTCTTTATCCGCTCCGGCATAGTTGACGGCATTGTTCACCAGATTGTAGATAACCTGTTCCATTTTAATCTCGTCAGCCTTCACAAAGACCTCTCTGTCCGCCTCAAAGCGTATATGATAACCCTCCTGCTCAATGAGCTTGGTATATCTTGTGAGAATCCGCCGGATACTCTTGGTCAGATTATACGGGGCTTCATTTAGAACCTGTACACCAGCCTGAAGCTTGGAGATATCCAGCATATCGTTAACCAGACTTGTCAGGCGGTTGGCCTCATCAATGATAATCTGCACGTTTTCCGGAGTGTTTTCTCCTGGAATGTCCCGCATCACCTCGGCATAGCCGGTGATCATGGTCAGGGGGGTGCGCAGGTCATGAGAAACATTGGCGATCAGCTCACGCCGCAGATTTTCTACCTTTGAAAGCTCCTCTGCCGCGTAATTCAGAGTATCGTTGAGCTCTGTGATTTCCCGGTAGCCTTCTCCGTCAAAGTGGACCTCCACATTACCCTTCGCGAGCTCCTTGGCACTTTCATTGATCTTGATAATAGGCTTTGATACTTTCTTAGACATAATAGCCGCAAAGATAAGGGCCAGAACCATAAATACCACGCTGATATAGAAGAGCTGGGAGCGCAGAGTCTGTACCGTGGCGTTAACAGGCGAAATCATGGTGTTAAGCATGATCACATACTGGTTGCCGTTGCCGCCTGTAATGATCTGAGTGTAAATCAGGTTTTCATCCCGCTCAAATTTCTTTTCAGGGATCACCCCCTGGCGGCCGTCACTGCTCTGAATATTTATGAGCTGGTAGCTGTCCTTGGAAAAGCTCTCAAAATAGGAGCCGCCGTGCTGCTTGGCCTGTAAGTACAGGTTGGTCAGATCCTGGGCTGTCATCTGGTGCAGCACGCAACGCGGAACAGTGTCCACATTGATCTCCACATTGTTTTGGGTATCGGTGATCTTCGCGCAGATATTATTCCGCCCCGCCACCTCGGTTACAATATTGCTCAAATCATTGCTGTCAATATTGGCAGAGATGGTGTTCGCCAGAGATTTGAGCTCACTGACCTTTGTCTGGCGGTAAAAGCCGTTTAAAAAGACAATCTGGAACAGCCAGATTACAAAGATCATGACCGCCGCAAAAAGGGCGATATAAGCGAAAAGCTTCCATTTAATGCTGGTATTCTTAAGCCTCAAAGCGGTATCCTACTCCACGCAGTGTCACGATGCACTTGCTGTAATCGCCCAGACTTTTTCTCAGCAGCTTAATGTGGGTATCCAGGGTGCGGTCATCACCATAAAAATCATAGCCCCAGACATTGGTGATAAGTTTTTCCCGTGTCAGGGCGATGCCCCGGTTGCGCACCATGTAAAAAAAGAGATCATACTCCTTTGGCGTCATCTCCACCGGCTTTCCGGAAATCGTGACACGCCGGCCGGCAAAATCCACTTCCAGATCTCCGATTTTTACCACGTCTTTATTCTCCTGGGCACCGCCTCTCCGTTTGAGAATCGCGCCCACGCGCATCATCAGCTCCTTAGGCGAAAAGGGCTTGACAACATAGTCGTCAATGCCCAGTTCAAAGCCATGGATCCGGTCGTACTCCTCACCCCTCGCAGAGAGCATGATAACCGGTGTATCCTTATATTTGCGGATCTCCTTACAGGCTGAGAAGCCGTCAAGCTCCGGCATCATAATATCCAGGATAATGATGTCAAAGTCCTGGCTCTTAGCAAGCTTTACCGCCTCCATACCATCGGCGGCCTCAACGACCTCATTGCCTTCAAATTCCGCGTATTTTCTTACAATCGCCCGTATTTTCTCTTCATCATCAACCATTAAAATCCGGTACATTTCTTTACCTCGTTTTTCTGTTAATTATTCGTGGTTGGTGTTTCCTCTCCCAGTGTGGCGTTTAAATTCAGCATACTGCCGCCGCGCTGTACTTCTATTTTAACGGTATCGCCTACCTGATGGCTCTTGATGGCGGCTTTGACATCTGCGGCGCTTGACACAGCCGTGCCGTCAACGGATACAATCATATCGCCGGACTGGATGCCTGCGGCTGAAGCACCGGAATTATCCGCCACCTTGGCCACGTACACGCCCATTTCAGAGACACGGTACTGCATGGCGGTTTCAGCTGAGTTGACATCCACCAGAGATACACCCAGGCTTGGGCGGCCCTTTACATAGCCGTTTTGAGATAAGGATTCGACCACTGTTTTCACATCATTAATCGGGATGGCAAAACCAAGGCCTTCCACGCCGGTACCCGTTGACTTGGCGTCCACGATTCCCACCAGCTCGCCGTATTCGTTGAACAGGCCACCGCCGGAGTTACCGGGATTAATGGCGGCGTTGGTCTGAAGCAGGTTCATGGTATCCCCGTCGATGGTGATTTCACGGTTCAGGGCTGAGACAATACCATCGGTAACCGTTCCGCCCAGCTCGCCAAGGGGGTTCCCGATCGCTACAACAGTCTCGCCCACGCTCAGCTTGTCCGAATCGCCCATGACCGCTGGCTGCAGATCGCTCGCGTTAATCTTGAGCAGCGCCACATCGGAGGTGGCGTCCGTGCCGACCAGGGTTGCCTCGTGGCTTTCACCGGATTTCAGGGTTACAGTAATCTTGCTGGCACCGTCGATGACGTGGTTGTTGGTCACCACATAGCCGTCATTGGTGACGATGACGCCGCTGCCCGCCCCTTGGGACACTGCCTGCTGAAGCCGGCTGTCTTTGGTCACTGTTTCAGTCTTGATTTCTACGACAGAATTTCCTGCCGATTCAGCAATCTGCTGGGTGGTCATGGCACCGGAATTGCTGGTTTCATTGGAGTTGGTGCTGGTGCGCTCTACGGATTGGTACATCACGCTTTTATTGTTACCGCCCAGATTGCTGGCCAGCATGCCGCCGCCAAAACCACAGGCGCCGGAGAGTACCAGGCCCACTGCCATCATGGCTCCGGTTTTCTTCGCGAAACCATTTTTACCCGCAGACCATTTTTTCTTTTTCTTCTGGTCACCGTCAATGGGCACCAGAGCGTTTTCAACCTTTGGTTCTTCATCATTATTGTTTGTAAATTGATTATTTGTGTATTGATCGTTCATTTGATCCTCCATTTATTTAAGTCGCATATTGCTTTTATTTTTGTTGATAGCCTTATTCTAAATGGAGAATGTGACGGTTTTATGAACGCTTCGTGAAAGGGCGCTGAAATTTGGGCTTTTTTCGCATTTTTGTGCGATTACCGTCATCTGCATCCTTTCTTCTTTATTTTACCCTAAGCGCTGCTTTAAATCAATGACTGGTAAATTTTTAGAAAAGCGCCACAAAATAAGATGAACGTGCTATAATAAGATTAAGAAAGGAGATATAAGAAATAAAGATGTTTGAAATGGTTATTTTAAAGGAGGTAAGCCGTGAAAATTGAAGATGTCCTGCCTTATATCCGCGATAAATCCGCCTATACGCTAAAGGAGGCGGAAGAGCTTCGCCTGCTGACCTGGAACGAAATCAATAAAGTCCAGGACCTGGCGGAAAAGAACAAGAATTTTGAGACCATTCAGCTCTGCATTACCTGCAAGGTACTCATCCAGAAGCTGGCTGATAATCCCGAAACCTACAAATTGAAAATCAACCCTGACGACGCGCATTAAGCACAAAATTTTTGAGAGGAAGGAAATTATTATGCTTACATTTATTATTATCGGTATTGTTATCATCGCCGTGGTTATATTATTGCTGACAGGCTATAAAAAAGCCCCGCCCTCCGAGGCGCTGCTCATTTCATCGCCTTTTTCCCACCCCATCAAGGACGCCCAGGGAAATGTTATCGGCACCAGTAAAATCAAGGTAGTGCCAGGTGGCGGTGCAAAAATCGTTATCCCTTACCTGGAAAAAGCTTATCGCCTGAGTCTTTCCACAATGCAGGTGGATATCGATACCTCCGAATACATTCCCACCAAGGACTACATTGGTGTCAAGGTCAACGCTGTAGCCAATGTTAAAATCTCCAGTAAACCTGAGTATCTCCTGTTAGCCGCTGAACAGTTCTCGACCAAGCGCATTGATGAAATCCGCGACATGGTCAAGCAGATTCTGGAAGGAACGATCCGAAGCGGCATGGGCGGCCTCAGCGTTGAAGACCTTGTTCAGAACCGTGAAAAATTTGCCAACCAGTGTGTTACCTCCGCCGAGGAGGACCTCCAGAAAATGGGGATGGAGATCATCAACCTGACGATTCAGTCCTTTACAGATAACAATGAGGTTCTTAAAAACCTGGCGGTTAAAAATTCTGCCGAAATCAAAAAAGAAGCGGATGTGGCGAGAGCACAGGCTGAAAAGGAATCCCGGATCAAGCAATCCCAGGCCGAGCGCGAGAGTAAAGAAATCGAGCTGGCTAACCAGGTAGCAGTCGAAGAAAAGACCAAAGAAAAGGACGTACAGATCGCGGGCTACCACCGCGAGAGCGCCATCGCCAAGGCCCAGTCCGATGTGGCTTACGACATCGAAAAAGAAGAACAGAACAAGGCACTGGTCAGTAAGCAGCAGGAAGTTGAGATCATCAAGGCTCAGAAAGAAGTTGAACTGAAGCAGCAGGAAATCCGTATCCGCGAAAATGAATACATGGCGGACATCGGAAAGAAAGCTGAAGCCGACAAAGCCAAAGCTGAATTTGACGCCGACGCCAAGCTTTATGCGAGCCAGAAGGAGGCCGAAGGGATTCGGGCCATCGGCGAGGCTAAAGCCGCCGCCATCGAAAAGGAAGCTCTGGCCATGCGCAAGATGACAGGACCTTCTGTTGTCAAGATGGTCATCGAAAAGCTGCCTGAAATGGTGGAAGCTGCCGCCAAGCCAATGGAAAAGGTGGACTCGATCACCATGTATGGTAACGGCAACGAAACGAAGATGGTTCAGGATGTTACCGGCGCCGCCAGCCAGATTTTCAATGCTGTCAAGGATGGTACTGGCCTGGACCTCAAAGATCTGATCGCCAGCTGCCTGAGTGGTGAGGTTCTGGATGATCTGGAAGATGCCCCGCCTGCTCCCGGAGTGTCATCAGAAAAAAAGGGGAAGCCTGATACTGCGGCCGAACCTAAAAAGGCACAGCCAGCGCCCGCTCCTGAGGAGCCAGTTGAAACGCTGGCCCCTGATCTGGATGAAATTTCTACGCTCGATGCACTGCGCCAGATGGCAAAAGAAGTCCAGAAGCATGACGCCGAACGTAAAAACAAATAAGACACTGATGAAACAGCAGATTTCCGGATCTGCTGTTTTTATAATGCCGTAAAGCATTTTCAGTAAAGCACACTCGCAGGGCTTCAACTTTAACATAATTTCAGGTTATACCTGTTATAACTTTAATTCAATATGAATTTATCTCAAATGGGTGTATTATATAAGTAGCGAAAGAAAACGCTGTATCGTTATTATTTATTACATGCCCGCAAAGCGGTTTTGCTTTGCGGCTGTGTAAACGCTATTATTTTTCTATTTACAATTGAATAAGGAGGGAATATCATGGAAGTCACTATGCTTTCATACATGTCTGAATTTATCGGAACTGCACTACTCGTGTTATTAGGGGACGGTGTTTGTGCTGCTGTAAACCTGGAAAAATCTGGTTTTAAAGGTGGCGGCGCTGTTTACATAATGCTTGGCTGGGGTCTCGCAGTTATGCTTCCTGCCATGGCCTTTGGCGCACAGTCCGGTGCACATTTTAATCCCGTTCTGACAGTCGGTTTAGCCGTTATCGGTGCATTCCCGTGGGCAGCGGTCCCGGGTTACATCGTAGCACAGATGCTTGGCGGTTTAGTCGGCGCAATCCTTGTCTGGGTTGTTTACAGACCTCAATTTGCTGCCACCGAAGATGCGGATACCATCAGAGGTACTTTCTGTACAAGTCCTCAGGTCCGCAATATCCCCCAGAATATCCTGTGCGAAGCTGCAGCAACCTTCGCACTGGTATTCTTTATTGTCGCAATTGGCCATGCAGGCATGACAAATGTCAGTGATGTTGGCTTGAACTACTTCTTCGTATATGCCATCATCATGTCCTGTGGTTTCTCACTTGGTGGTACCACCGGATTCGCCATGAACCCTGCCAGAGACTTATCTCCACGTATTGCTCATGCCATCCTGCCAATCCCGAACAAGGGCTCCTCTGATTGGGGTTACGCACTGGTTCCGGTTGTTGGTCCATTGATTGGCGCAATCCTGGGTGCTCTGCTTGCCAGCGCAGTCATTTTAGGATAATCTTCTTTTTATAAAACTCATACAGCGAACTTTCCAAAAAGACCCACCCGATTCATTCGGATGGGTCTTTTTCCTTGCCTTCTGCTTTCGTCAGCGCTGTTCCAGTATAAATGATGGCGTCGCCATACTTTTCTTTCAGCTTGTCCATGGCGGCTTCCACTTTTTCCAGCTTCTCACGCTTCTCAAAGCTGTCCGCACCAAAAAGAGTCAGCTGTTCCGGTTCACATGTTTCTGCGCTCACCAGGTTGATCCCCGTTACCGTAAGCATACGGATTCCCTGGGTAAAATCCCAGTATTTATCCACCAGGGCAACGGCCGCTTCAAAGATTTCCTTAAACAACTGAGTCGGATGGCTCAGGGTCACCTGCCTCGAAATCTGGCGGAACGCCGGGTCTTTTATCATTACCTGTACGCCGCGGCATTTCAGGTGGTAGCCTTTAAGGCGTTTGGCAACCGTCTCAGCCAGAGGATAAAGGCCTTTTTTTACCTCCTCCATATTTTCAAGATCCCTGCCAAAGGTGTTGCCATGACCCACAGACTTAACCTCCCGCGGCTCAGTAGCTGAACGCACCGGGCTGTCATCCAGGCCATTGGCATAATCGTGAAGCATCTCCCCCATCTTTCCCATATCATGAGAAAGCACAGAACGGTCTGAGACGGCCAGATCGCCAATGGTCCTTATGCCATAACATTTCAGCTTTCTGAAAGCGCTCTTGCCAACATAGATAAGATCTGTGACCGGCAGGGGCCACAGCAGTTTTTTATAGTTCTGCGGTGTAATAACAGTCACAGCGTCAGGTTTTTTATAGTCACTGCCCAGTTTGGCAAAAATTTTATTATAGGAAACGCCTACCGAAATAGTCAGTCTGGTGCGCTCTTTGACGGTTTCGCGCACCAGATCACCCATGGCGGTACCGCTGCCGCCAAAAAGATGCATGGTGTCTGTTACGTCCAGCCAGGACTCATCAATGCTAAAAGGCTCTACCCGATCCGTAAACTCGTTATAAATCTCATTGATCATTTTTGAGTAATGGCGGTACAAGTCGTGATGGGGCGGCAGCAAGATCAGCTCCGGGCATTTTCGCTTTGCCTGGTATACGGTCTCTGCTGTCTGAATCTTGAATTTTTTTGCCGCTTCATTTTTAGCCAGGATAATGCCGTGGCGGTTCTCCGGATTGCCGCAGACAGCCACAGGCTGCTCCCTAAGCTCCGGATGAGATAAAAGCTCTACCGACGCGTAAAAGCTGTTCAAATCACAATGAAGAATCCGACGAACTTTTTCCATTCTCTCACCTCTCAGCATGAAAGTTTACCGCAGAGCACAGCGCAAAAATGTGCCGTGCTCTGCGGACCACTAAAAAAGGGCACATACAGGACTGTACGCACCCTTTTCTGCCAGCTTTCTATTTGTCTGCCGGTTCCCATTTACAGCGAACTGGCGATACGATGGCTCCTTCAGCTTTTAATTCTTTAAAGGCTTTATCAATCTCCTTGCGGTCAACGTCCAGTGCCTTCTGAACGGCGCCGGCATTCATCGGCGCACCGTTTTCCCGCATGGCTTCCAGTACTTTTTGCTTTAACTCTGCTAATTCCATGTTTTCCTCCTGCTTATTCTTCCTCGAACTCATTCAGCTCAAAGAACTCATCCATATCCTCATCAGATAATTCCGCGGCCATTTCAGCCTGATCCTTGGTCAGAGCTTCCGAGCCTTCCTCTGGCACTTCGGGCTCATCCTTCTTGGCAAAATGATCACGGATTTTCTGTTCAACCGCATCGGCAAATTCAGGGTTTTCTTTAAGGTATTCCTTCACCTTGTCACGCCCCTGCCCCAGGCGTTCCTCACCGTAGGAGAACCATGAGCCGGATTTTTTTATAATATTCAGCTCAACCGCCATGTCCAGAATATCCCCTTCTCTGGAGATACCCTCGCCGTACATGATATCAAACTCGGCAGTTTTAAACGGCGGCGCCATTTTGTTCTTTACAATCTTAGCACGGGTACGGTTCCCGATCATATCGGTTCCTTTTTTCAAAGTTTCAATTCTGCGGATGTCCATCCGGACAGAGGAATAGAATTTCAAAGCACGGCCGCCAGTTGTAACCTCTGGATTTCCGTACATAACCCCAACCTTCTCGCGCAGCTGGTTAATAAAGATCGCCGCGGTATTGGACTTTTTGATAATCCCTGCCAGCTTTCGGAGGGCCTGGGACATCAGTCTCGCCTGAAGCCCAACATGGGAGTCCCCCATTTCCCCATCAATTTCCGCACGGGGTACCAGAGCCGCGACAGAGTCCACAACGGCCACATCGATGGCCCCGCTCCGCACCAGGGCTTCAAGAATTTCAAGGGCCTGTTCACCTGTGTCCGGCTGGGATACAATCAGGTTATCCACATCCACACCGAGGGCTTTTGCGTATACGGGATCGAGCGCATGTTCGGCATCGATAAAGGCCGCGTTGCCTCCGGCCTTTTGGGCTTCCGCCACAATATGAAGGGCAATAGTGGTTTTACCGGAGGATTCTGGTCCGTAGATCTCAATGATCCGGCCACGGGGAACCCCGCCAATTCCAAGCGCCATATCAATACCGATGGATGAGGTGGAGATAACGTCGACGTCCATCTTCGCACTCTCGTCTCCAAGACGCATGACGGCGCCCTTTCCAAAGGTTTTTTCAATATTCTTTAAAGCAGCGTTTAAGGCTTCCTGCTTTGCGCTGTTGTCAGTTTTTTCTTCTACTTTTTCTAATGGTTTGCGTTTTTCAGCCATACTTTTCTCCTCTATTTTCACAAAGCGTTCTGTGAACGTTCGTTCTATCACTATCTATATTATAAAGAAATCATTCTGTTTTGTCAAGGATTGCTTCGCGAATTAAGTGAAAAACTTTATTGGCGGTGCGCAATTGAACAATCTTTCGACTGCCTTCAAAGAGATATTTTTTAATGGTGGTTTTTCCATTGGCGCAAACCCCGACGTATACAAGTCCCACGGGTTTTTCTGGCGATCCGCCGCCAGGCCCGGCAATACCAGTGACAGACGCGGTAATATCACAGCCTGAAATTTCCTTAAGGTGCTCGCACATCTCCCGTGCGGTCTGCTCACTGACTGCGCCATAGCGTTCAAGCGTTTCGGCCCTCACCTTTAAAAGCTGCATTTTAGCTTCATTGGAGTAGGTAACCAGTCCCATTTTTAACGCCGCTGAAATTCCGGGAATCTCTGCCAGCTTTGAAGCCACGAGACCTCCGGTGCAGGATTCTGCCAGAGCGACAGTCAGGCCCTTTTCCATTAAAAGTTTACCGACCGTCACATCCAGGCTGTCCTGGGAATGTGTGAAAATATGGCCGCCAAAACGTTCAATGATGATCTTCTCATACCGGTCCAGCAAAGCGTTAATGGTTTCAGGATCATCCCCGTTGGCCGTCAGGCGGATCATCACCTCGCCCAGCTTGGCATAGGTGGCAACCGTGGGATTATCCTGCCGGTCAATGATGTCCATGATGGTGTCCTCCACAGTGGATTCACCAATATCCGAAAGATTGTAATAGCGTGAAATCACGAGCTGGTTTTTCAGCTGGTGCAGGATGGGTTCCACACAGTCCTCATACATGCCCATCATTTCATGTGGTGGTCCCGGCAGCATGATTACAGTTTTTCCGTCCTTCTCAATCATAATTCCCGGAGCGGTACCTCTGGGGTTGGGCAGCATGACGCCCCCCTTTGGCACGTAAGACTGACGCAGGTTATTCTCTGTCATTTCTACCCCGCGGCGGTCAAAAAACGCTTTGAGCTTCTCGACAATTTCTGGCCGCTGTTCCATTTCCATACCGAAAATTTCCGCAATGGTCTCCTTTGTCAGATCATCCTGGGTCGGTCCGAGGCCGCCAGTCGTGATAATCAGGTCACTGCGGGTCAGGGCCCGCATAATGACAGATTTCAGACGCCCCGGGTTATCACCCACCGTGGTATGATAAAGCACCGAAAAGCCATTTATAGACAATTCCTTGGACAAAAACATAACATTGGTATTTAAGGTGTCTCCCGTTAAAAGTTCTGTTCCAACTGAAACGAGCTCACAATTCATAATTCCATCTCCTTATGTCAATTCAGCCGGGATTCATAAAACTCCGGCCCTTATCATTATACTGTTTCTGGTAAAATTCTGCAATGTTATTAAACTTTGATTCAGAGTTGTTTATCTGAATAATGACAAAGAATTCTTCTCTAGATGCCCTGATCCTGATACTCTGTGAATCTTATCGCATCCACACACCTTCTTACTTCGGTACAAATCCTTCTATATTTTTTATCTCCACCGAGATGGTACCATCTGGATTATTTCTGAATTCTACAATGTCCTCCCGCATGAGGTAGTCCGTTGGAATCGAGAGCTCTATGCCTGAGTCAGTAACAAACTTTTGTTTCTTAAAAATTTTGCTCTCAATATTATCGCTTACCTCTACTTTGCGCTGGGTAAGCCCTTTTTTGGCAGCCTCCTCCCTAAAGCGTTCCTTCACTGTAAAATCATCGCCAAAGGTGGCTTGGGCAATACTGTCCATATCAATGACCGAGTCCGATTCGTAGTCGTCGGCGATGACCCGCTTGACGGTATTCAGCTTTTCAATGTCGCCGTTATATTCGCTGGCAATAATTTTTTTAACGGTCTTTTCCACAATATCAAATGTCTGTTTTTCGGAGAGCACATCCTCACATAAAACCAGACGGTTGGAGAGATAGTACTCCTTTTTGTCATCAATCTCAAACTTTTTTTCCTTTAGAAAAATCTGACCGGTATTTAAATTGATGATCACAAACTCATCCAGCCGCTGCCCTTCTGTGGGCAGTGAGCAGGGCTGACGAAGAATATCATTTAAACGGCCGTCCTCGTGATCGACATAGTGGATATAGCTGTGCTTGTAATTCAGCTTTAAAACACCCAAATAAGGCTCTCCGTCGCCAATAAAATCGACCACCAGCAGATCTGCCGACGGCACCCCGACATTCTCCACCATAAAATCAAAGAGCAGGCTCGCGATTTCCTGGCTGACAGATGTAAAGCTTTCGTCATCCTTTTTATACTGCTGTACCAGCTCACAAAAACGGCTTG
The DNA here is from genome assembly GCF_900142645.1 of Eubacterium callanderi. Classification (GTDB taxonomy): domain Bacteria; phylum Bacillota; class Clostridia; order Eubacteriales; family Eubacteriaceae; genus Eubacterium; species Eubacterium callanderi. The sequence goes on along the minus strand of NZ_FRBP01000008.1, from coordinate 226,636 downwards.
GCGGGTCCACAAACTGGGTTCTCTTAATATCCGGATCCTTCATCGCCCGGGTCAGATGTTTATACAAGTATTCCTGAATACCGATGGGCAGCCCCAGCAGTGTATCCGAAAGCACCGGAATCCCCGCGCCCGTATCCAGAATGTGTAAAATTGCTCTTTTTACATGAACGTCAATTTCCATAAAAACTCCTCACACAAAAGCGCGGCTTCCGCCGCGCTCGTTTGTTATTCTCATTTATTTACTTTCAAATGCCTACATACTTCTAAAGACACCCTTGTTCAGTCTGAAATAATCAATACCTGAAATAAGGGTCAGGGCCAGGGCAACATAAACCATGATGTTACCGAATAGCAGCAAGGCGGGGAATGCCATAACCGGCCAGTTGACCAGCAGCAATGCGATGATTGCAATCATCTGGGAAATGGTCTTGGCCTTGCCCCATTTGCTGGCAGCAATGACAATGCCGTCGGAAGCCGCCAGCGTCCGGAGACCTGTAATGGCGAATTCGCGGGCAATGATGATGATAACCACCCAGGACGGGATCATCTGCAGCTCAACCAGACAGATAAACGCTGAGCAGGTCAGCAGCTTATCTGCCAGCGGATCCATAAATTTTCCAAAATCCGTAATCAGATTCCGGCTTCTGGCAAGATGCCCGTCCACCGCGTCAGAGGCAGAGGCGACAATAAAAATCACCACCGCAATGGGCTCGTGGAATGGGAAATTGACCAGCAGGGCAATAATAAAGAATGGAATCATAATAATTCGGGCCATGGTAATTTTGTTAGGTAAGTTCATTTTCTACATCTCCTATCAAATCATAATCCAGTGTCTGGATTATTTTTACTTTATAGAAATTGCCAATGTCTAATACCTCTTCCCCGCTATTGGCAAAAACCATACAATCAATTTCTGGTGCATCACCATAGGTTCGCCCGGAATAGGTTCCCGGCGCCTCCATTTCCTCTATTAAAACGTCCAGGCTTCTGCCGACAAAGGCTTCATTGGCTTCAGCTGTTATGCCCTCCTGCTGTCCGTATATTTCATTCCAACGTCTTTCCATAACCGCTTCATCCACCTGATCCGGAAACTCCGCCGCAGGGGTTCCTTCCTCCTGCGAGTATTTGAACACACCCAATCGGTTGATTTTAAGCGCTCTTAGCGAGGCGAGCAGCCCCTCATGGTCTTCCTCTGTCTCACCGGGAAAACCAGTGATAATCGCGGTCCTGAGTACCGCGTCAGGCAGCTTTTCGCGGATCAGCCCGATCTGTTCAAAAAGATGCTTTTTGTTAACTGGACGCCCCATGCGTTTTAAAATTTTATCCTCAGTATGCTGGATGGGAATATCAAAATAATGGCAGAGGTTGTCATGGCTGGCGATCACATCCAGAAGCTCTTCTGTGATGCCCTCAGGATACATATAGAGCAGACGTATCCAACGGAAGGAAAAATCCTCCGACAGCCGCGTCAGCAGCCCTGCCAGATTTATCTCTCCCTCCAGGTCGTTCCCATACTGGGTGATGTCCTGGGCGATAATGATCAGCTCCCTGACACCCTTTTTCTCCAGATACGCCGCTTCTTTATAAATAGCCTCTGGACTGCGGCTCCGGTGTCTTCCACGAATTTTGGGAATCACACAGTAGGTGCAGTGATGGTCACAGCCTTCACTGATTTTCAGATAGGCTGTAACGGTGTTGTCCTCGATATAGCGGGGCATTTCTTCCACATAAGGGCGGTCGATATTTCCAGAGAGCGCTTCTCTTCCCCTTCCGCCTTCAATATCTTTAATCAGGTCAATGATGTTGTCAATATGCCCCACGCCTAAAAAGCCGTCAACCTCAGGCATTTCCTCCGCAAGCTCTTTATGATAGCGCTCTGCCATACAGCCTGCTGCTATCAGGATCTCACACGGCCCGCTTTCCTTATAGCCGGCGTATTCAAGAATATACTCGATGGATTCCTCCTTGGCCGCCTGGATAAAGCAGCAGGTATTGACCACAATCACTTCAGCCCGTGCCGGGTCGGGTTCAATGGTATAGCCGTTTTCCGCGAGCATTCCCAGCATCTGCTGAGCGTCTACGGTATTTTTATCACAGCCCAGGGTTGTGATATGGATTTTCTTCACTCTGTCACCTCCTGTAGTATTCTTCCTGTGTCATCAGCAGGGTTCGCGGTTTGCTGCCGTTTGGCCCTGAGATAATGCCCTTTTGCTCAAGGGAATCAATAAGCCTTCCTGCCCGGGCATAGCCAACCTTCAGCTTGCGCTGAAGCATGGAGGTCGATACCTGATTATAGGTAAAAGCGGTCTCCACTGCCTGGTCAAACAGCGGGTCCAGGTCATCCTCTTTGGCTTCCTCTTCTTCCTGTGGCTCGTTAATCGCCTCTTCAATCTCATCATTATAGGTTGGCTGTTTTTTCGGTTTGACCGCATTGATTACGCGATTGATCTCCGCGTCAGATACAAAGGTACACTGTACACGCAGCGGTTTTGATTTTCCGACGGGGTAATAAAGCATATCCCCCTTGCCCAGCAGCTTTTCAGCCCCGGCCATATCAAGAATGGTTCGGGAGTCTGTATTAGACGCCACCGAAAAGGCAATACGGGATGGAATGTTCGCCTTGATCAGCCCGGTGATCACATCCACCGAGGGTCTCTGTGTCGCGATAATCAGATGAATCCCACAGGCTCTGGCCAGCTGGGCAATACGGCAGATCGCATTTTCACATTCCTTGGGTGATGTCATCATCAGGTCGGCCAGCTCGTCAACCACAATGACGATCCGCGGCAGCTTTTCCCCGCCTTGGCCAGCCATCAGCTCATTATACCCATCAATGTCACGCACGCCGTTTTCCTTAAACAGCTGATAGCGGTCTGTCATTTCCTTAATGCCCCAGTTCAAGGCATAGGATGCCTTCTTGGGGTCTGTCACCACTGGAATCAGAAGGTGCGGTATGGCGTTGTACTGGTTCAGCTCGACCATTTTGGGGTCAATCATGATAAAGCGTAAATCCTCGGGTGAAGCCTTGTACAAAAGACTGATGATAATACTGTTGATGCACACACTCTTACCAGAGCCTGTGGCACCCGCGATAAGTACATGGGGCATTTTGCTGATGTCCCCGATAATGTTCTGGCCAGACAGCGTTTTGCCGAGCGCGAAGGGCAAGGGCCCTTTGAAATTTTCAAAGGCTGGTGTCTCAATGATCTCCCGCAGCCCGACAATGACGCTCTCCTCGTTAGGCACCTCAATGCCGACCGCAGCTTTTCCTGGAATGGGCGCCTCAATACGAATATCCGAGGTTGCCAGATTCAACGCCAGGTCATCTGCCAGATTAACAATCTTATTGACCTTGACACCCGGGTCTGGCTGAAGCTCAAACCGGGTAATACTCGGGCCAACATCCACCCCGATGATTTTGGCATGTACGCCAAAATTAGAAAGTGTTTCCTCGATAATCTTCGCCTTTTTAACCACTGCGTCCTTTCTGTTTTTAGAGCCGGAGGCTGGCGGATTTAACAAAGTCGTTTCCGGAAAATGATAAACCTCGTCAGCCTCCATTTGAGGGTTTACAGGGTTCTCCCCATCATCGGATAAATCCAGAAGCTCATCCACAATTTTATTCTGCTTCTGCTTCTTTTCAGGAAGCATAAAAAGGCTTTCCTGCTCCTCCTCTGGCAGTGTCTCGTTGGAATCCTCCAGGGGTTCCGATTCATCCAGCTCCTTATTGACATCATCAATAAAATCAAGAATCTCTGTATCAATCGAAACCTTTCCGGTCTCTGAGCGCTGAAACAGGCCGTCATAGCTGTCACTCGCTGGCTCTTCCTGTTTTTCCTTATTCCTCTTGGCAGCTTTGCTCTTTTCACTCAGCTCTTTTGAAAGCTTCCGTTCCTCGACCAGATCGTCAACCTTGTTTTTCAGAGGAGCGACACCAAATTTATTTTCCTTCATTTTCTGATAATACTCGTTAAAATTTGCCCGTACAATCAACAGGGCTTCGGCGATAGACGCCAGTATCAGAAAGACAATCGTACCGACCTTGGTCACCAGCATCTGAAGGAAATAGGAAAGCAATATGCCTATGATTCCACCGTAGCCGCCATAACTGGCCACACTGAAAAGATCCAGGACGCTATAGGTCATGAGCCTTGGAATATTCAGGCTAAAGACCACCATCAGATTAACCAGCAGTAAAAACACCATGACCAGTGTCTGTATGTTTCCCCTGTGTTTGTCAAAAAACAGCATGATTCCCCAGGCGATCATATAAAGGGCAATCATGATGGTTGTATTGCCAAACATGTAGGTAAAAATAACCTTCCCCACAATTTTATCTAAAATTCCGGGCGTTGCTGTCAAAAAAGCATATCCGACATAAAGGCCCAGAACGGCCAGCACCGCGCCGGTTATCCGCTGCTTGACCATCGGGCTCATGCCAGCCTGCTTTTTGGCCCGGCTGCCCGCACGGGCCTTTGATGTGCCTGCGCGCTTTTTAGCCGGTTTCTTTTTGCTTGCTGTTGCCACCTTATTATCACCTCACTTACTTAATAAAAAAAGGCACAGATCCTCTGTACCTTGTATTCCTACATACCGGAATGTCCAAATCCGCCGTCACTGCGTTCTGTTTCTGTCAGAGCCTCTACACTGTCGACCTCTACAAAATCAGCAGTCACATAGGATTTTATTACCATTTGCGCGATGCGGTCACCGGGATGAATGGTATGGGAAAAGGCCTTCAGATTTGTTAAAATAACCTTTATTTCACCACGGTAGTCTGAATCAATGGTACCAATCCCATTGACCAAGGCAATGCCGTGCTTCATGGCCAGACCCGAACGCGCCCGGATCTGAGCTTCGTATCCCGGCGGCAGTTCTAGATAAATTCCCGTCGGAATTGTGTAAATATTCTGGTTTGAAATCTCAATCGGTTCGTCTATATCCGCGTATAAATCCACCCCGGCAGCACCGGAGCTCTGATACTCCGGCAGCGGGTATTTGGATGCGTTGTATATTTTTACCTTGCACTTTTCCATATTATAACACTCAATCCTTAGGTAAGCACGCTTTTCTTGATAAATTGATACGGCCCTTATCGTCAATTTCAACAACTTTGACGGTTACGACGTCACCAAGCTTTACAACATCCTCTACGGATTTCACGCGTTCCTTGGCAAGCTTGGAAATATGGATCAGGCCGTCTTTACCGCCAGGTAAAGATACAAAGGCACCGAAGTTCATAATACGAACGACTTCACCTGTATAAACCTCTCCGACTTCCACTTCTTTGACAATATCTTCAATAATCGCCTTTGCTTTATCTGCGGCAACGCCGTCTTCAGAAGCGATATAGATGGTACCATCGTCCTCAATATCAATCTTAACGCCGGTTTCCTCAATAATCTTATTGATGACCTTTCCGCCTGAGCCGATAACGTCACGAATCTTGTCAGGGTTGATGGTCATGGTCATAATACGCGGTGCGTATGGTGATAACTCAGCGCGTGGTTCAGAAATTTCTTCATTCATGATCCCCAGAATATGCATACGGCCAATGCGGGCCTGTTCCAGTGCCTGGGTTAAAATCTCTCTGTCGATACCGTGGATCTTGATATCCATCTGAATCGCGGTGATCCCGTCTTTAGTACCGGCAACCTTAAAGTCCATGTCCCCAAGGAAGTCTTCCATGCCCTGGATATCGGTTAAAATGGCCAGCTTTTCATCTTCCTTGATCAGCCCCATTGCCACACCGGCAACCGGCTTCTTAAGCGGTACACCCGCTGCCATCAGGGCAAGGCTGCTGCCGCATACGCTGGCCTGAGAGGTCGAACCGTTTGAGCTTAAAACCTCAGACACGACACGGATAGCATAGGGGAATTCTTCTTCCGGCGGAATCATTGGCAGCAGCGCGCGCTCTGCCAGTGCGCCGTGGCCGATTTCGCGGCGGCCCGGGCTTCTCATTGGTCGTGCTTCACCAACGCTGTAGCCAGGGAAGTTATACTGGTGCATATAGCGTTTTTCCGTATCGTTGGATAAGCCATCCAGTACCTGAGCATCTCTCAGGACACCTAAAGTCGCGATGGAAAGCACCTGGGTTTCCCCTCTGGTGAAGAGGCCGGAACCATGCACTCTCGGGATATAATCGATTTTCGCAGTGATCGGACGAACTTCATCCATCTTACGGTTATCGGGACGGATACGGTCTACCAGAATCAGACTGCGGACTTCTTTTTTCTGAAGAGCGGTTAAAATAGTGTCAATATCATTTAACTGTTCAGGATAAAGCTCGCCAAAATGTTCAACAACTTCAGTCTTAACCGCGTCAATATTTTCAAGCCGTTCTGTTTTATCTTCAGTGTGAACCGCTTCATGCATTTTACCGCCCACAAAAGCTTCTACCTCTGCAGTCAGCTCGTCCGTTGGCAGATAAAGCGTATAATCCTTTTTTTCCACGCCGACGGCTGCGACGATCTCTTCCTGAAAAGCGACGATTTTCTTGATTTCTTCATGCGCGAATAAAATCGCTTCCAGCATGGTTTCTTCAGAAACTTCGTTGGCGCCGGCTTCTACCATCATGATGGCGTCCTTGGTACCGGCGACGGTCAGGCTTAAATCGCTGACTTCACGCTGGGCTTCGGTCGGGTTCAGAATGAACTCGCCGTCGATCAACCCGACAGCTACTGAACCGGTAGGGCCGTCAAAAGGAATGTCTGAAATGCTGAGGGCAATGGATGCGCCGATCATCGCGGCGATTTCCGGCGCGTTATCCTGTTCAACAGACATAACTGTAGTAACCACCTGGACATCGTTGCGGAAGCCCTTTGGGAACAGCGGACGAATCGGGCGGTCAATTAAACGTGAGTTTAAAATTGCTTTTTCAGAAGGACGGCCTTCTCTTTTCAGGAAGCCTCCTGGTATCTTACCAACCGCGTATTGTTTTTCTTCATAATCCACGCTCAGCGGAAAAAAATCCATGCCTTCACGGGGTTTTTTAGATGCAGCGGCTATGGCCAGAACACTGGTTTCACCATAGCGGATCATTGCAGAGCCCTTAGCAAGCTGTGCAACCTCGCCGATTTCCACTCTAAAAGGGCGGCCGGCAATTTCTGTTTCAAATATTCTCATTAATACCTCCAATGATATCAGCCGATTTACGAAGCGGCTGGACTCCGTTTATTTCAAAACCATCTGCACAGATGTTCGAAAATTCAAAGAAAAAAGGCGGAATACTCCGCCTTACAGTACTATTTTCTCAAGCCTAATCTCTGAATTAATTCACGATAGCGCATGATATCTTTCTTTTTGAGATAGTTTAATAAACCTCTACGCTGACCGACCATTTTCAGAAGACCTCTTCTTGAGTGATGGTCTTTTTTATGAACGGCAAAGTGTTCATTTAAACCATTGATTCTTGCTGTTAAAATAGCAATCTGTACTTCTGGAGAACCAGTGTCACCTTCGTGTGTCTGGTACTCTGCAATAATGCGTTCTTTTTCTTCTTTTGAAATCATTTGTGTCATTTCTCCTTAAATTATAAATAGACTCCGTAATCACAGTATTTCGTTGGAGTTTCGAAAAACCAAGAGAACGGGCTTAACGTAATAATGATACCATAACCGCAGAACGGTGTAAAGTTTTTTTATCAGAGTTCTGGGATTATTTCTCCTGCTTCATATTCTGAAATCAGTTTTTTACAAAGCTCAATGGTTTTTTCCATCGAATGGTTTCTTGCTTCCTCAGACATATTTTCAGCCATCTGCTGAATAATGTATTTATTCTCAATAAGAAAGTCGACCATGGAGGTCAGTTCCTTGATCTTGTCTACCTTGATCGCCATGCCGCTTTCCACCAGATAATCCGCATTTTCCTCTTCCTGTCCCGGATAATAATACGGGATGATCATCGGAATACATTTGACGATCGCCTCTGTGCTCGTCAGGCCGCCTGGCTTGGAGATGATGGCGTCTGACTCATCCATAAGCTCAGGGATATTGTCGACAAAGCCATGAATCTCCACTACTTTATCCTCGGTCTCATAGACCTTGTTTAAAAACTCTATGGAGCGCTCGACCTTTTTATTGTTGCCGCAGACCACAATAATTTTAATTTTTTCCTGAGCCTTCATCAGCGCGACAAAGGCCTTTTCCATCTGTCTGGTACCCATGCTGCCCGCCATGAGCAGGATTGTACCGCGGATGGCCGGATCTTCGATCTCGGCCTTTTTCCTGGTCTCCTCCACAAATTCCTGTCTTATGGGAATGCCAAAGGGATAAATGATATCCGGGTTTACACCCTTTTCGATCATGGTTTCCTTTGTATACTCACTACCCACCACATAGGCATTGATTTTTTTGTGCAGGTATACGCTGTGGATCTTATAATCTGTCACAAAAGAGAGCACTGGCAGGTCAAAGGCCCCGTGCTCTTTTAAGGTTCCTAAAATATTGGTGACAAAGGGGTGGGTTGAAATCAGCAGATGTGGCTGCTCCTTCTGAATCATGGGAACGATCTCCGGATTCATTACCTTTGTCATCATTTTAAAGATATTCTGCTGAAAAGGCGTCATGTGATTAAACTGGTTGTAAATCTGCTCATAAAGCTTTGGCACATTTTCAACCAGCTGCTTATAGCCCTTTGTTACAATTTTATCTAAAACGGCGCTGCTTTCCTTGAAGGCATCATAAACGTCTACCTCAAAACCATATTCGGATAAAGCCTGTGCAATGGATTTTGCCGCCAGGTTGTGTCCCGCACCAGTGGATGCTGTAAAAATAAAGATCTTAGACATTGACCCCTCCAATTTTTTGTCTGTTTTATTTTATTTAACGCTTGATTTTAGTCGTCAAAATCCTTAGTGAAACGGTACTGCACCTTCATTAACTTGCCGCCGACTGCCTTTTCACGACGTTTTTCCGCCACATAAAAAGCCCCCAATACGGTCAGCATACCAGCTGCTACTGCAGACAAACTAATCATTACTTTTTTTAACATTTTGGACCTCCTGTAAATCCTGTTTAATAAAAAATGTTCCTATTTCATTGCCTTCTAAAATATCATAAATCACTTTGACATCCTCACCGGATGCGATGATCGTGTCGATTCCGCGATCTGTGGCGTATTTTGCCGCTCCGATTTTAGTCACCATGCCGCCTGTTCCAAGGCCGGAGGTAGAACATCCCGCACTGCTCAAAATATCGGAATCAATCGTCTCAACGGTCTGGAGCAGTCTGGCATCCTCATTTTCATTGGGATTTGAGTCGTACAGCCCATCCACGTCTGAGAGAATAATCAAAAGGTCAGCATCCACAATATCGGCAGTCATGGCAGACAGAATATCATTATCCCCAAAACACTCCTCCTGAATTTCATCCGTAGCGATACAGTCATTTTCATTGACGATTGGGATGATGCTGCGGTTTTTGAGCGCCTTGAAGGTGTTGATGGCATTGTTTCTTTTAATAGAATGCTTAAACACATCTTTAGTCAGCAGGATCTGCCCCACATTCTGGTGGTATTCGTCAAAAAACTTATGGTAGATCTCCATCAAAAGTCCTTGTCCTACCGAAGCGGTGGCCTGTTTAGCCTCCAGTGTCTTTGGCCGTTCCTTTAACCCTAAGCGGTTCATTCCACAGCCGATGGCACCCGAAGATACCAAAACCATCTTTCTCCCACTGTTTTCAAGATCTGTCAAAACCCTTGCCAGCTGATCAAGCTTTTTTAAATTGAGGGTACCATTGGCATGGGTTACCGAGGTGGTTCCCATTTTTATGACAATGGTCTCTGCTTCCTTAATTGTCTGTCGCATTTAATGCGCCTCCATTTGTCTACTGTTGTCTTCCACTCAGGCGGCTTGGTCTAACCTTTTTAATGAATGACTTTTGCCGTCAGTCGGGTGACTATTCTGAAATATTATCATATCAAACTTAACTTAATTTTGCAAGTTTGTTTTATCATACTATACCGGGGATTCCTGCTGTTTTTCCATGCGTTTTATACTTATTTATTGTATCATGACCTTTAAACTTCTTATACTCAATCAAAAATCATTCTTTTTTCTCTCCGCTTATCCATACAAAACTAAAGCTTTTCTTAGGAATAGGCCGGAGATTGTTTTTATCATCTGACTAGGGGGTATATAAGAACTAACAATTCTTATTAAGGAGGCTTTACAATGAGCAATGATAAAACAGGTTTTGTCGATCAGGCAAAAGGCGAAGTGAAAGACCGTGTCGGCGGTGCAACTGGCGACAAAGGCATGCAGGCTGAGGGCATGATGGACAAAGCTGCCGGAAAAATCAAAGAAAAGGCAAATGACGTAAAAGAAAAAGCAAAAGATGTCGCAGATGATGTAAAAGATCGTCTGAATAAATAAAACCTTGATATAAAAAACCGGGATATTCCAAGTTGAATATCCCGGTTTATTTATTTTTTGATGTTTAATTTAATCAACTACAGCCTGTGGTGGTTCCACAGTCCATGCAAACCTTACAGGTACCATTGCGGACCATGCGGTCACTGCCGCACTGGCTGCACACTTCCCCATAGAGTTTTTCACCCTCAATTTCCATTTCCATCTGAAGCGGCACTGTTTCCGGCGTCGGAGCCGCTGTGCTGGCATCTACCTTGGCAAGAGGCGCCTTTGGTTTTACCTGACATTTTGAGTAATCGCCGCATTCAATATCAATCACTTTTGAAATCAAGTCAGAAATCGAGGACGCGTATTTAATGTATGGGTGCCTCTGTACAAAGCCTGACGGCTCGTACTTCTGGCCTCTCAGCATAATGGAAATTTTTTCCGGCGGGATATTGTACTGAAGCATATTGGAGATGGACTTGGACAATGAAGCCAGCAGGCCCTTAACCACTGTGCCATCCTTATCGGTAGAGACAAAAATTTCTGCAATTTTACCATCGTCGTAGAAACCGATGGTGATATAAAGCTCAATATCGCCGATCTTAGCGGCATGGGTACGGCTCATACGCATACCGTCTGGCTTGCGCCGGTTAGGCACACCCTGGTTACAGTCTCTTGCAAATTCCAGGAGCTCTTTATAAGAACAATCCTCCAGATGCTTTTCGCCTTCCTCCTGCTTACCGGAGCTTAAGGGCTGTGAGGCCTTACAGCCATCGCGGTAAACGGCAATGGCCTTAGCGCCGGTCGTGTAGGCCAGAAGATGAATTTTCTTAACATCCTCTATCTCAGCATCTGACGGCAGATTAACGGTCTTGGAAACAGAGCCGCTGATCATTGGCGTGATGGCTGAAACCATGAGCACATGGCCCTCTGGGCGGATAGTATTCGCTGTATCAAAAACCGGAATATGTTCAGGCTTGATATGCGGAGCGCCGGACAGGCTGTCATGACGCAGATAACCCTTTTCGTCCTTATCCAGCATGTAGCCGAGAATATCGGAGATTTCTTTTGGCTTATAGCCCAGATTCCTGAGGGCAATCTCCATCACAGGATTCACAATTTCCATGGAGCCGCCGCCTACCAGCTTTTTGAATACCACATGATTGTAAAAGGGCTCGACAGAGGTGGCGCCGCAGTCCATGGCAAAGGAAATCGTACCAGTCGGTGCGATAACACTAACCTGTGCGTTGCGGTAGCCGTTTGCTTCACCATAATCAATGGCATCCTTCCACGCGTCCTTGATACGGCTGCTGATATTCAAGAAACCCATCTCTTCTAAAAGCTCATGATTGATTTTAAGAGGCTCATAAGTCATTTCTTCATAATCATCGGCCAGATAGCCCGCGACACGGCTGTGATTACGGATAACACGCTTCATATAAGGGCTGTTAATCTCATATTTCACAAAAGGACCAACTTTTCCTGCCATCATTGCTGAAACATAGTAGGAATGTCCCGTCATAATGCCGCATAAGGCCGCGATCAGGTTTCGCGCTTCATCGGAATCATAGGGATAGCCCAGCGCCAGAATCAATGACGCAGCATTGGCAAGGCCCAGGCCGGTGGTGCGGAAAAGGTAGCTTTTTCTCGCCACATCTTCTGTTGGGAACTGTCCCCAGTAAATGGAAGCCTCCAGCACCAGCTGGATCAGTCCCGCTAAATGTGAAAAGCGTTCAATATCAATTTTGTTGGTTTCCGGGTCAAAGAAACGGAAAATATTGATGGATGCCAGGTTACAGGCAGTATCATTTAAAAAAGCATACTCTGAGCATGGGTTTGTCGCGTTGATCCGGTTTTCTTTTTTGGAGGTATCGCCGTCTTCGCCGCCGGGGCAGGTGTGCCAGGCGTTAAACAGGTCGTCGAACTGAAGCCCTGGATCGGCGCAGGCCCATGAGGCTGTATTAATTTTCTGCCAGAGTTCTTTGACAGATACTTCGCGGTTAACCGCGAAGTCCACACGTCCCTTCAAGGTCATCTTGTGATCTGGCTCGTGCTCAAGATTGATGACAGCGTCCATGAATTCTTTATTTAAACGGACGGAGTTATTTGAGTTCTGCCCTGCAACCGTGCGGTATGCCTCACCATCCATAGAAATATCATAGCCCATCTTTCCAAGGGCGCGGACTTTATCTTCTTCCTTAACCTTCCAGTCTACAAATTCTTCAATCTCAGGATGATCAACATCTACAATGACCATTTTAGCCGCGCGTCTTGTGGTGCCGCCGGACTTAATGGCACCCGCATTGCGGTCAAGCCCCTGCAGAAAACTCATCATTCCTGAGGACTGCCCGCCGCTTGACAATTTTTCATTCACACCGCGAAGCGATGAAAAGTTCGTACCAACACCGGATCCGCCTTTAAACAGCTTGGTCTCACTGACATAGTGCTCAGAAATGGAGTGATGGCCGAGCAGCTTATCCTCAATAGATAAAATAAAACAGGCGCTGGATTGTGTCCGGGTATAGCGGTCGTCTGATTCTTTAACCTCACCGGCTGCCTCGTCATAGTAATAAAGATCGTCCTTATCACCCTTGATACCATAGCTTCTGGACAGACCAGTATTAAACCACTGCGGTGAATTTGGCGCCCACATCTGTTTCAGAAGGGCGTAAACCATCTCATCGTAAAAAATCTGCCACTCTTCCTCAGTCTCAATAATGCCTTCTTCTTTCAAAGCATCTGCCCAGAAGCCAACCATCCGGTCAGCAACCTCGCGCATGCTGTGTTCATAGCCCAGACCGTTAGGGATTCCCCGCCGTCTGAAATACTTGCTGGCTATAATATTACAGGCATTTTGCGAATAATCAACTGGAAATTCAAGATCTTCCATGGATAAAATGGTCGCGCCCGTCTGATAATTTGTTAAATTGACGTCAACATTCTGCCACTCGAAAAGATCGTAGACAGTCTTATCACTGCCTTCCAGTTCCTTCGTAAAATGTCTTTTAAATAGATCTTTCAGCTCTTTCAATCTTAAACTCCTTATAAAATCGGTTTGTAAAGGCGTCCACAAGATGTGCGGCGCCGATTTCTATTATAACATATATCTGGTATAATACGTGAAATAAATTCTTGTAATCCACATCAACTTTCTTGTAAAAAGAAAATAGAAACAGTAAAAAGAGACTCTCTGCTTTGAGAGTCTCCTTGAAACACCAGTCAGAATCAGGATTTTTGATTTTCTTCCTGTTCTTCTAAAACATCTAAATCTACAGCAGCGTTGGTCGCCGCTTCTTCAGTTCCGATAACATCTTTTTCAAAGGTACCGGCTTCATGGGTTTCCTCCACCGAGACTGATTCCATTGCATCATCTGTCAGGGATTGACGTCTGACCTCAGGCTCCGCTTCACAAATGGATTTTTCCTGTCCAGCAACAACGACTTTTTTATGATTTGACATTTTCATGTCTCCTTTCAAAGTTTAGTTGCCTTTCTTATCGTCTCCACCCATTTTAACCTTCTGCCCTACCTTGCTCTCAGTACCAGCTGCAATCCGCTTGATGTTGGCGCGGTGCTGGAATACGGTTGAGCAGCAGAGAAACAAGGCAAAAACCAGTTCGGGTGTAAAAACAGCCCCATGTGTAATAAAAATACTTTTAATAAGAACCGCAATCGGAAGGGATACCATCCCGATAATGGAAGTCAGTGACATCATTCTGAAAATGGCCAGGAAGATCAGACCAACAGCAATACAGATCAGGGCAACTGGCCAGTCAAAGACAATAAAAACGCCGATGGAGGTAGCTGTCCCCTTTCCGCCTCTAAAGCCGAGACAGACAGGCCAGTTATGGCCGCAGACTACTGCGATCCCCGCAGCTACGACCCAGGCTTCACTGAAGCCGAGCAGTCTGGCAGCAAGAATCACGACAGAGCCTTTAAGCGCATCCAGAACAAAAACAGGAATGGCATATTTCAGGCCCATTGTCCGGAGTACATTTGTTGTACCCGCGTTGCCGCTTCCGTAATTACGGACATCCTCACCCTTTACAGCGCGAACCATAATATAGGCAAAGTCAAGATTACCGATAAAATAGGCCGCCACAACCAAAATCAAGCCAATAAGTATACTCATACTAAACTCTCCTCACACATAATCCTGAGCTACTGCTCTCTAACGCGCTCAATAAGGATCAGGAGTTTTTCAATGATCCGGTCATAGTTCTCTTTTTTATGGGGAACAAGGCAATTTGTACAGTTCTTTATACCCTTTTCCGTGTATTCAAAACCACCGCCGCAGTCCCTTCCCAGCGCATATAAAGGACAGTAACAAAACAAACAGTTAAACTCATCCGGGTTTTCCGTTTTGTGACAGGGGAAGTACTCACAGTCCCTGTTCTGGAAAAATTTAAAGTTTTCTGTTTCAAATTCTTTTTTACACATAGCTTTTTAGTTGACAGCGTCCATTCCGACAGCCATCGCTTTAATATTTAACTCAACAAATTTGGGTTTTACATTATTCCGGATGATCTCATCCCAGTTAATATCCTGAAGCCCCATGGATTTAATGATAGCGCCCAGCAGAATCACATTCATAACCTTGAGGTTGCCCATTTCCTCTGCCAGGGCAGAAGCGTTCATCACACGGACATTGGCCTTTTCCTGCAATGTTTCCAGAATTTTTTCCGGGTAAGTCGCTTTGCCGATAACGACCGGCAGTGGCCAGATTTCTGCATCATTGACAATAATCTTTCCGTCTTCCTTTAAAAAGTCAATATAACGCAGTGCTTCCATTTTTTCAAAAGCGACAATGATATCCGCTGTTCCCATCTCGATAACCGGTGACTGAACGTCATCCCCATAGCGAACCTGAGAAGAAACAGAGCCGCCGCGCTGGCTCATGCCGTGGATCTCACTCATCTTTACGTCATAGCCGGCTTCCATCAAGCCAGTGGTCAGCAGCTTTGCAGCTGTGATGGTTCCCTGGCCGCCGACACCAACCAATAATATATTTTTTGTTTTCATTCTACTTTTCCTCCTCTACATAAATGGCATGTTTCGGGCAGATTTGCAGGCAAACTTCACAGCCCAGACATGATTCTTCCAGAATACCGGATTTTTTCGGTACGGTAGAGTTAAAGGCTAAAGCAGGACAGCCAGATTTCAGGCATTTCTTACAGCCAATACAGAGATCGGTATCGACCTTGCAGTGGCGTTTGAAGGCTTCTGGGAACTCTTCTTTATCGGCCTGAGAAAAACGTTTGAGGGCACACGGCCAGCGTGTGATAATGACAGAAGCTTCATCGTTGGACAGCCCCCAGTCAAGGGCCGCGTCAGTTTCCTCAAGATTGTTTGGATCGACAGTGCGGACATTTTTAACGCCAAGTGCGCGGACAATGGTTTCGATATCCATAATCGGTGCCGGTTCGCCTTTTAAGTCATAGCCGCTGCCTGGATTTTCCTGATGGCCGGTCATGCCGGTGATGCGGTTGTCCAGGATAACAGTCAGAACATTGCTCTTATTGTAGGTAACATCCATGAGACTGGTCATTCCGGAGTGGAAGAAGGTTGAATCGCCGATGACAGAAACGACTTTCATGTCATTATTTTTAATACTCATGGCCTTTGCCACACCGTGTCCTCCGCTGATGCTGGCGCCCATACAGATCATGGCGTCAGTCGCGTTGTACGGCGGTGTCAAACCTAATGAATAGCATCCGATATCACTGAAAATCATAATATTTTTACGGCGCCCCAGCTCATAGAAAATACCGCGGTGAGGACAGCCTGCACAAAATGCCGGCGGACGGCCGACAATCTTTTCGGGGTCGGGTGCAAGGGTCACTTCGCTTTTACCGTAAAGTGCTTCACGGATACGTTCCGGTGTCAGCTCTCCCATGGCCGGGAACACGTCTTTTCCAATAACGTCAATGCCCATGGCCTTGATTTCAGTTTCGAGAATCGGATCATTTTCTTCAAGGACATAAATCTTCTTAACCTTATCTGCAAATTCAGCGATCAGCTTTTTGGGCAGTGGATATGAGAAGCCTAGTTTCAGGTAAGAGGCACTATCGCCAAAAACTTCCTTAGCATAGCGAAAAGCTACGCCAGACGCGATAACGCCAATTTCCTTCTGATTGTCTTCGATATAGTTCCATTTAGAAGTTTCGGTATATTCTGCCAGCTTTTCAAAATTTTTGGCAAGCTTAACCTGCATAACGCGGGCATGAGCTGGCAGCGGGCAGTTTTTCATAATATCTTTTACATATTCTTTATCGTCCACTTCCACACGGTCTTCACATTGGACAATGGATTTGGAATGGCAGACGCGGGTAGTCATGCGGTAAAGCACCGGACAGTCATAGGTTTCACTTACCTCATAAGCGTCCTTAAGCATATCCTTGGCTTCCTGGCTGTCAGATGGTTCGAACATTGGCATCTTGGCATGGCGCGCATAATTGCGGTTATCCTGCTCATTCTGGGATGAGTGCATACCAGGCTCATCGGCGGTTATGATAACAGAGCCTCCGTTAACGCCAAGATAAGCGAAAGTAAAAATCGGGTCAGCCGCAACGTTTACCCCAACATGTTTCATTGCAGCAAGGGTTCGGATACCGGCAATCGAAGCGCCTGCAGCCGCTTCAACCGCTACTTTTTCATTTGGCGCCCATTCGGAAACAATGCCGTCATAGGTCGCTACATTCTCAAGGATTTCTGTGCTGGGTGTTCCTGGATAAGCAGTGGCAAATTTAACGCCGGCCTCCCAGGCCCCACGGGCAATGGCTTCATTGCCTGTTAATAATTTCTTCATATTCTCTCCTCTCCTGTAAGGGCGGGAACCGCCCGTCCTTGTGACAGAATAAAATTTTACTGTTTCATAACTTATTTTTATAATTATACACTAAACCATACACGAATTCAAAGAATCAATGGCTGTTTCATGTTTTTTATAAGGCACATCAGACAAGGCCGTAGCCCTCGGGATGCCCCTGATGCCATTTCCAGGCAGTTTCGATGATGTATTCAAGTGATGAATTGACCGGTGACCAGCCCAGTGCTTTTTGTGCTTTTTCTGAACTGGCAATTAAGACTCCCGGGTCGCCTGCCCGGCGGTCTGTGATTTCAACCTCAAAGTCTTTTCCGGTAACCGCTTTAACCTTTTCAATGACTTCCAGAACTGAGAAGCCATTGCCGTTGCCAAGATTATAAACATCACTGGTTTCGGATTTAACCAGATCCTCCATGCCCAGAATATGGGCCTCCGCAATGTCCATGACATGGATATAATCGCGGATACAGCTGCCGTCTGGGGTATCATAGTCATCGCCAAAGACATAAATCTTATCGCGAATGCCCTGGGCTGTTTTTAAAATCAGCGGGATCAGGTGGGTTTCCGGCGCGTGGTCCTCGCCGATCTCTCCGCTTGGGTGTGCTCCGGAAGCGTTGAAATAGCGGAACACCTTGTAGTGAAGTCCGTAGGCCACCTCCATCCAATGCAGCATTTTCTCAACAGCCAGCTTTGTCTCGCCGTAGGTGTTGGTGGGATGCTTGGGTGTGTCCTCATCAATGGGCAGTCGTTCCGGCTCACCGTAGGTCGCCGCGGTCGATGAGAAAATAAAATGCTTAATGTCATTGTTGACCATGGAACGCAGCAGGCACAGTGTCCCGTAAACATTATTGTCATAATACTCAATGGGCTTTTCCATGCTCTCACCCACCAGTGAATTCGCGCAGAAGTGCATGACACAGTCAACCTCGTGGCGCAAAAACAGTCTCTCAAGACAGGCCGCATCACGAATATCGCCAACCTCCAGCGCCGCTCCTTCCGGAACCGACTGACGGTGTCCGGTGGACAGATTATCCAGTACCACTACCCCGTAACCTTTGTCCAGAAGCGCCCGGACTACATGGGACCCGATATAGCCGGCCCCGCCGCAAACTAAAACTTTCATCTATCTGTCTCCTTATACTCTGTCCATTCTGCTTAATAATAGCGCATAAAATCTTCATTGAAATTTGACCGGACATACTCAATCTCCGGATCGTTCACATTTTCCCGAAGCAGGTTTTTAAGCAGTCCCACGACCATTTTTTCTGTCCCGAAGTGACCGGCGTCAATGACCCACAGGTTATTTTCAGCCGCTCTCTGGGCGTCGTGGTATTTCAGATCGCCGGTAATGTAAACATCCGCCTTTTTGACCTTTGCCAGTCCGATAAACTCTGCTCCGCTGCCCGTGCACAGGGCCACCTTTTTGACCTTTGCAGGCTCATTCCCCGCAACCCTTACATGGGAAAGGTTCAACGCTTTTTTTACATGCTCAATAAAGGCATCGGGCGCCATGGCTTCTTTTAAGGTGCCAATTTTGCCAAGACCATTCTGGTTTAAAAGCAAACCGTTCTCAAGGGGATATAAATCATAAGCCATCTCCTCATAGGGATGGACTTTTTTAAGCTTTTGAATGAGGGTTTTCATCATCTTACCGTCGATAATGGTTTCCACACGATCCTCTTTGACGGTTGCCACCTCACCCTCCTCACCAATGAAAGGATCTGTACCTTCAAGGGGCTTGAAGGTTCCCTGACCTACGGTGCGGTAGGTGCAGTGGCTGTAATTGCCGATAAAGCCAGCGCCGCTGTCCCCCATCACTTCAACAATTTTATCCGTGTAATCCACCGGCACATAAACTACGATTTTATAGAGCTTATCCTCATCGGAAGGGTCCAGGGGCTGGCGTTTCTCAATGCCAAGTGTTTTTGCGATATAATCATTGAGGCCGAGCTCTGCCTTATCCAGATTGGTGTGCGCTACATACAGGCTGATGTCATTGCGGATCAGCTCTGCCACAATCTTTCCCTTCAGTTCATCGGTACAAATGGATTTGATGCCATTAAAAATAAAAGGGTGGTGTGCAATAATCATATCCGCTTTTTCCATAACGGCTTCCCGCACGACAGCCTCGGTCACATCCAGCGTCAGCAGTACTTTCTTTACTCTTTTCTGAAAAGAGCCGATCTGAAGGCCGACGTTATCCCATGACTCCGCAAGGTTTCTCGGAGCGACAGCCTCAATCACTTTTGTTATTTCACTGCATTTTACAGCCATTTTTTACCTCCATCAGCGCAGCCGCAATGGCTGTGCTTTTCTGATACTGTTCTCTGGCCATTTCTGTCTGCTTGTTTTTTGTATGCTCAATTATTTTATTTTCAAGCTCCAGCTTACGGTCGATCAGTTCTGGCAGAAGCGGGTGTTTACGCCTTTTGGCCTCATAGCCGATCAGGTAATCCAGATCGTTTTCAATGGACATTTCACCCTTTTCTGCTACTATGATTTCATAGACCCTGCGTTCTTCTTTTGCCAGATCCTCATTTATGATCAAGAAACCATTGTCCTCCAGAAAATGCCTGACAATAAAAGCATTGTTCATGGGCTGGAGCACCAGGCGTTTTGCCGAGGCCGCCACCTCTGGAGATTCTGTCAGAAGATCTCTTATCAGGTAGCCGCCCATACCTGCCATGACAATCGTGCCGGCTTCTCCGGGGCTCAGCACGGAAAGGCCTGAACCCAAACGCGTTTCAATCTGCTTCTCATAGCCTGACCGGGCCACAAGCTGCTCTGCTTTCCTGAGAGGCTTCTCATTGATATCCGCCGCGACGGCGCGCGGAATAAAGCCCTGCGCCATTAGATAAACAGGCAGATATCCGTGGTCTGTACCGATATCTGCCATGCTTTCATTTTTTAATACATTATCTGCAATCACCTGCAAACGTGGTGTCATCATTTTAGGTCAAATAATCCTTTAATTTTTTACTTCTGCTCGGGTGTCTCAGCTTTCTGAGCGCCTTGGCTTCAATCTGACGGATACGTTCTCTGGTAACATTGAACTCCTTGCCAACCTCTTCGAGGGTACGGGCGCGTCCGTCATCCAGTCCAAAACGCAGGCGCAGTACTTTTTCTTCACGCTCGGTCAGCGTGTTGAGCACTTCCATGAGCTGTTCTTTCAAAAGCGCATAGGACGCTGCTTCTGATGGCGCCGGGGCATTGTCATCCTCAATGAAGTCCCCCAGATGGCTGTCCTCTTCCTCACCGATTGGGGTTTCCAGGGATACCGGGTCCTGAGCAATTTTCTGAATTTCTCGAACCTTTTCTTCCGAAAAGCCCATCTCTTTGCCGATTTCTGCCGGCGTGGGTTCACGTCCAAGCTCCTGAAGCAGCTGTCTGGACACCCGAATGAGCTTGTTGATGGTCTCAACCATATGCACGGGAATACGAATGGTTCTGGCCTGATCCGCAATGGCGCGGGTGATGGCCTGTCGAATCCACCAGGTCGCATAGGTACTGAACTTAAAGCCCTTGGTATAGTCAAATTTTTCTACTGCCTTGATCAGACCAAGGTTTCCTTCCTGAATGAGATCCAGAAAGGACATGCCGCGCCCCACATAGCGTTTGGCAATGCTGACAACCAGGCGCAGATTGGCCTCAGCCAGTTCTTTCTTGGCTTCATCATCACCGGCTTCCATACGCTTGGCAATGCCCATTTCCTGTTCCGCAGTCAAGAGCGGCACCTTGCCGATTTCCTTTAAATACAAGCGGACAGGATCATTGACACTGACGCTGTCGCCCAGGTCTATATCCTTGACGGGATCCTCCTCAATCTCAATTTCTTCCAGCTCTGCCACATCAATGTCAATGTCCAGATCAATATCATCGGTTTCAATTTCCATATCCTGGAAGGTCAGGTCAATGCCTTCCTTCTGCAAAAGCAGATAGATGGAATCGATCTCTTCCGGATCCAGATCGGTCTTTTCAAGCACTTCCTCAAAATCGGCGTTGTTTAAGGAACCCTTTTCCTTGCCGCGCTTGATCAGTGTCTGAACTTCCGGCATTGCCTCCAGATCAGCGATTGCATCAACCTCGTCGAGCAATTCCTCCATATCTGGTTTTACTTTTTTCTTCTTTGCTTCAGCCATTTATATCCTCCTGACTTTCGATCATAACTTGCTACATTTCTTTTTTCAATGTGATCATTTTATCCATTAAAACGGCGGCTTCTTCCTCGCTCGCTTTACTGATTTCCTGTTTGATCCGCTCGATTTCTTTTAAACGGTGAAAATGCATGATGGTTTTGACACATTCCTCCAGCTTTGCGCTTTCGATGGGGGTATCGTCCATCAAAATAGCGGATACCGGCTTCACCTGCTCCACATCCTCAAAATGATTCATGAGCGCTGCCGGTGACAGCTGCTCTCCTTTTTCAAGCAGCCCTGTAATAAGCTCATAAAGCTCTCTGAAAAACCCCGGGCTGAAGTGCTCTGCCCTCAGCCTCCCGGATTTAAAGACATCTGGCTCCATCATGCCCTTTCTCAGAAAAAGAATCTGAGCTTCCTCATAAGCTTTTGGCATTTTCTGCCAGTAGTCGATCTTTTCACCAACATCCTCTTCTGTCAGATCCACGGGCTTTTTGCGGTATACTTCCCGTCTGATGACCTTCAGGTCAATCCCGGTTTCTCTGGCAAGGCGTTTGCTGTAGAGATCAATCTGAACCTCATCGGAGAGCTGTCTGAGTACCGCGATGGCCTGATTGATATATTTAATCCGGCCATCGGTCTGGCTGAGATCAAATTTCTTTCTCAGAAGGCCAATTTCGTACTCGACGATGGTGATGGCTTCAGTGATTTTTTTTTCAAAGGCATCTTTTCCATGCTTCTGGATATAGGTGTCTGGGTCATCCTCAATGGGTAACCTTAATATTTTAACATTCAACGGTGTATTTTTCAAGATCGCTATGGCTTTTTGCGTCGCGCTTTCTCCGGCAGCGTCGCCGTCAAAGCAGAGCACTACCTCGCCCACATAACGCCCCAAAAGGGCGGCATGATAAGCCGTAAAAGCCGTGCCGAGTGCAGCTACCGTATTGCGCACGCCATATTGATAAAGTGAGATCACATCCATATAGCCCTCGACGATGAGCATCTGCCCGCCGACGATGCTGCTCTTGGCGTGATTCATATTAAAAAGCTCGGTTCCCTTTGAAAAAATCATGGTTTCCGGTGAGTTCAAATACTTTGGTCCATGATCATCCTCGTTGATCCGCCTGCCGCCAAAGCCGATAATCCGGCCTGTTGCGTTCAGAATCGGAAACATGATGCGGTTTCTGAAGCGATCGTACATGCGCCCATTTTCACTGCGCATCACAAGTCCGGAATCCAGCATCTCCTGATCAGTATACCCCTTTTGCCGCAGGAACCCCAGAGCGTTCTGCCAGCCGTCTGGCGCCAGACCCAGGCCATAAGCCTTAATGGTTTCCGGCGTAATTTTCCGGCCCGCCAGATAGTACTGCGCGTTTCGATTTTTTTTAAGGCAAAGATAATAATAGTTGGCCAGCTCACGGTGCAGCTCATAGAGGCGTTCTTTTTTTCGGTATCGTTCACTATCCTCAGCACTGCTGCCGTTTTCTGGCAGAATAATATGCGCCCGTCTTGCTAAAAATTTCAGCGCATCCACAAAAGGAAGATTTTCAATGGCCATGACAAAGCCAATAACATTCCCTCCTACGCCGCAGCCAAAGCAGTGATACAGCTGCTTATCCGGCGACACTGTAAAAGAAGCGGTCTTTTCGTTATGAAAGGGACACTTGCCCTTATAGGAGCTTCCGGCTTTTTTCAGTGTCACATATTCTGATACAACGTCGACAATATCGTTGGCCTGCAGCACCTGGTTAATAACCTCTTCACTATAACGAGGCGCCATCTTCTCACCACTTTCCCTGTAATATCTCATATTTGTACCAAAGGGTACTTTAATTATTATTCTTTTTTTTACATGAATATCCTTTAAAAAAGAATAACTTTTTTTAAAACGTAAAAATGCAGAGAGTTTTCTTAATTTTTTTAAGGTTTAATCATCTTTTATTCTCTTGGGGTTATGCTATAATATAAACGCTATAAGGAGGAGTACATGACCATACGCGAAGAACTGTTTTTACTGGCAGAGGAGGATTATCGCAGATTTCAGCAAAAATTACTGCCAGATCATTGCGAATTGATAGGAGTTCGTCTCCCTACGCTGAGAAAAATTGCGAAACGTATTGCAAAAGAGGATTATTTGCTTTTTTTGACTCAGGGTCCTGAAGATTATTTTGAAGAAAAAATGCTGAAAGGAATGGTAGTCGGCTACCTGAACCCTGAAAATACAGGACTGGATTCTATTCTGGAGTCCATCAATTTTTTTATACCCAAAATTGACAACTGGTCTGTTTGCGACAGTTTTTGCAGCGGTTTAAAATATGCTAAAGTCTACCCGGAGCAATTCTGGACGTTCATCTTATCCAAGCTTACAGCCTCAGACGCTTTTACACTCCGCTTCGGCATCGTAATGCTTTTGTTCTATTACATCGACAAAGCCCATATCCATCAGGTCATCAAACTTTTGGACACAGTCCGCCATGAGGATTACTATGTGAAAATGGCAGTGGCCTGGGCGTTGTCCATGTGTTATGTCCGCTTTCCGGATATTACCATGTCCTATCTTTTAGGTGAGACGGCATTAGACCCTTTCACCTATAATAAGACCCTGCAGAAAATCATTGAATCCAGACAGGTTTCTCCAGAAGAAAAAAACCGAATAAGGCTGATGAAAAAAGAGGCTAAAGCGCCCCTTTGATTCCTCAAAAATGTACCTTGGTCTCTATTTCTCCGGCTAACTCGTCCATCCTTCCTGCAGGTACAGAGCTTTCCGCACCGCTGTTTCAACGGTCTGGCCGATCAGCTCTCCAAGCTTAAAATGCTTTCCGGCATCTGTCATACGCAGCTCCGAGTCTGGCCGTGCAATAATGACGACGCCGTCAGTACCGGTGCCGGTCGCCCCGCCGTCCGAAACCACACTTTTGCAGCCCAGACGTTCAAGCGCAGCTGTTTTAGCCTCGGTACAGGTCATAAAAGCCTGAAGCATGGTGCCGTCCGGTAAATCTGCGTCGATTGCAAGAATCACATTGATGGTGCCGCCAATCATGAATGGACGGCCGTTCTTCTGGTCGAGGGTTGCCCGGTCACCCGCCCGCAGCGCATTCCCCGACACGCCTGCTGTCACCAGCGCCGATACCGCCATCGCACCGTAGGCGGCCTCACAGAATGCCGCGTTGCGCATCTGTGCTGCGGTAGTCAGCCCGGTAGTCTGGCACGGCGGCAATTTTAAAATACTTTCCGCCACAATTTTCAAATGCTCCTCATGGGTAGGGGCCAGCATTTCACAACGCTTGGTTTTTTCTTCCTGCTCATCATAGTTGAACACAAAGCTCAAATCACTTCTCAGCCCGCCATTTAAAAGCGAGCTGCTGAGTACCCGCCGCTCATCCTCAAGACTGATAATGGCGGCCCGGTGGTCAAGACGCGCCCTATCGCCGGTTGCCAGTTTATATTCTCTCATGTGCACAATCCTTTACCCCATCATCTGCCGGTACCAGAAAATAACACATACCAGAAAAACGCCGTTTAAGATATCTGCCAGCATTGCAGCCATATCGGCCACATATGTATAAAAAAGGCCGAAGCAGATACTGATAACCGAGTAAATAATAATATTAATAAAGGCAGCGGTCGTGACGGCTCTGAGGTCTTCTTCATTCATCCACCCCTGAAAAACATGGAGCCCCATGGGCACCACCAGCACGATAACCTGAATGGTATAATATAAAAATAGTAAATCACCATAATCCTTGATGACCATTCCTGCCATTTTGGCATAAACTAAAAAAGCCGCGTAAAGAACGCTTATCAAGCTGATAAAGAAAAAGATTTTTCCTGTTTTTGTCATTTTTTTTAGCATTGCTCTGTCCTGATTTTTCATAAAATGTTTTTTGTGACTATTATAGCACAAAAGATTGCAGTCGGGGAACAATTCTAAATGTTGACGTATACAACTTCCTATTATAAAATATAAGAAAAATAAGCTTTAGAGCTTTAAAGGAGGATTCAGAATGGCAACACCAAAATTATGGTCTCTGCTTGCAGAACTAAAATCTCCGTCCTACAAATGGGTAGACCTGACCCATGCTTTTGATGATGACAGCCCGCATTGGCAAGGCTTCCCGGCCATGACAACCAAGCTTGTCTATGATTACAAAAACGGTGACATTTTTCAAACTCAGCAGTTTACTGTTGTCGGCCAGTATGGCACCCACGTAGACGCACCCATTCATTTCTATCCGGAAGGCCGGACACTGGATGAAATTGAGGTGACCGAGTTCACCTATCCCTTATGCGTCATTGACGTGCATAACCAGGTCGCCGCCAATCCCGACTATGCGCTGAGCATCGCGGATATCAAAACTTTTGAAGAAAGCTACGGACAAATTCCGGACGGTGCCTTTGTCGCCATGCGCTCGGACTGGTGTAAACGCTGGCCGGACGAAAAAGGCTGCATGGAATTTGACGAAAAGGGCAATGTCCACTATCCGGGCTGGAGCCTTGAAGCCATTAAATTCCTTGTTGAAGAACGCAACGTGGGCGCCATTGGCCACGAAGCCTTTGACACCGCACCGCCAGCCCTTGAAGAGGACAAACCCATGGAAAGCGAAACCTATATTTTAAGCCAGAACCGCATTCAGATTGAGGTCATGGCAAATCTTGACAAGGTCCCGCCAGCTGGTGCAATCATCTTCTGTACCTTCCCCAAGGCAAAGAACGCGTCCGGCTTTCCGGCAAGATGCTTTGCCCTCTGTGAAGCCTGACCCACTCGAGGTACGCCGTTTCGACGTACCTCCTTTATTTTTCAATTTCCACCTGACCGTACAGATACCTCGAAGTATCCAGCAGGTGCCTGTAATCCTTAAACACCTCATCGACAATGGTGTTGGATTTTTTCACAATCTCTTTGATTTTTGGTTTCTCATAGTTTAAATCCAGCGCAAAGCTGTAGGTTTTTACCATATATTCAAAATAATCCTGATAGCTCAGGTCCATCCCGTCATTAATATTCCACTGCAGGGCCCTCTGAACGCCAAAAATTGTTCCAAGAGCCAGCTTAAGTTTCTTTTCATAGGGGATATCCTCCTCCATCAGTTCCATCAGCGCTGCATACTCATGCTTCTGGTTTCCATCATAAATAGAGGCCTCCAGAATATCATCTTTCATAATCTCAGTTGTGAAGCGCGCCATCTTATAGTCGTGCTCACGGATTCTCAGCGTCATGTTGGTAAAACAAAGGACATAAAGCAGAATATCCTGATCCGGTGTTAAATAATTTTTGAGATGGGCTGATAAAATGGTGTAGTCTTCTTTCAGAATGGCGACAGCAATATTGCGTTTGCTGCTAAAATGATAGGCGATCAGTCCAAGGCTGACGTTAGCCTCTGTGGCAATGCGGCGGTTGCCAATGAGATAGCCTTCCTCCAGAAACAGCCTTTTGGCTGTTTCATATATTTTCTGCTTGCTTTTTTTTCCCTTCATTCCGGCAACCTCCCTCGGTGTCTCTGTGATTTAATTTAAACATATTTTTGATCCTTAATCAAGTCTTTATCCAAAGAACTGGACGCGTTCAAAAATCATTGACTTTAGTAAAAAATAATGTTATTATTGTTTTATAATAAAACTGAACGCGTACAGTAAATAATCTAGGAGGGTTCTTCCATATGAGTGAAAATCAATTATCTGCTGGAGTACTTTCAAAAAATAAGCTTTTTGAAGACGTGTTTGATGGAAAGGTTCCGGAACGTGTACCACGCCTTGTCTTTGGTGACAACGCTTTCTGTCTTGAGTATGCCGGCTATGATCTGAGAAAAGAACAGTACAGTCTGGTAAAAAATCTGGATGCCATCGATCTGGCAACAAAAGATTTTGATTCCGATGTTGTTTTTGGCATGTTTTTGAGAATGCCGCATCTTTACAAAATGCTGGAAGCCATTAACTTTGTAATGGGCACAGACGGCTTTATCCAGCATCCTGAGGTGCAGGGCTTAAAAGATGATGAGTATGACGACTTTATCGCTGATCCCATTAAAACACTTTGGGACAAGGTGCTGCCAAGACTGTACCCCGCTTTGGCGAAACCGGGTTTTGAAGGCCAGAAGGCTTTGTCTAAGGCGTTCTATACCTTCTTTACCTCCATGGGTGTCATGCAGCAGGGCTTTGGAAAAATTGCCGAAAAGTATGACAAATCCATCTATTCTATGGCCCCTGCCGCTTCCTGCACGCCACTCGACATTCTTTCCGACCAGCTGCGCTCCTTCTCAGGTATCAGCACGGATATGCGCCGCCGTCCCGAAAAGGTAGAGGCTGCCTGCAACGCACTGCTTCCTGTCGCGATCAAGGCCGGCTCCGGGCCAAACGCCAACCGCTATGTACGGACCTTTATTCCTCTCCATATGGCGCCATATATGCGTGAAAAAGATTTTAAACGCTTCTACTGGCCAACCTTTAAAGCCTATGTTGAGGCGCTGGACGCAAGAGGTATCGGCGCAAACCTGTTTGTTGAGCATGACTGGATGCGCTATCTTGACTATCTTAACGAGCTGCCGCCGCTGACACACATGAGCTTTGAGTTCGGCGACCCCAAGCTGATCGCCGAAAAGGTTGGAAAACGCCATGTTATCTCCGGCCTGTACCCGCTTACGCTGTTGAAAACAGGAACAGAACAGCAGTGTATTGACAAGGCAAAGGAATTAATCGACATTCTGGCTCCAGGAGGACAGTACATCTTTGCGCTCGATAAAAACCTGCTCAAAGCCCGGGATATTAATCCTGAAAATCTAAAAGCAGTTCTGAATTTTGTAAAAGAATACGGAAAATACTAAGGAGGGTTTATTATGGAAGATTTCAAATCCGAATATTATACAGACCTTAAGGAAACCATGGAAAAATATGATATTCCGCCGGAAGCAGTCGAATTTGCGGCTGACCCGATGCAGTCGCTCGAGGAAATGTTTTTCTCTTTTGCAAACTATTTGATCTCATAAACGAAAAGCCAGGATATCTCTTGATGAGAATCCTGGCTCTTATTGATTATTTAAATAAAATTGCTTATTAATCATCACATTTTGCAAGTGCTTTTGCAGCTAAATCAGCAGCGATAAAACTATAGAACATCATAATAAAATCTCTCCTTTCTCAAAGCACCATTTTTTCTTTGCTTTATTAACTGATTCTAGTTTACACTTTATCCCGCTTTTGGTCAAGCATCATTTTCACTTATTTACAATTTGTTACATTTTTTTACAAAGATGCGTAAAAAGGCGATTGCTGTTTTTTTCTTGATAATGCGTTTACAGCCGCTTTAGCAAAGGCTTTTCAATATTTTTTTATTAATTTGTTAAATTTCAAACCCATTTTTTATATTGATTATAATTAAGAATTTATTAAGTTTTTGTTTGAATATATTTATATTGGCAAAAAATACGTCAAGGGTAAATTTATACCTTTAAGAAAAATATTTTTTTAAAGGCGCTTATAAATTATTCTTCTTAAAATTTTCAAATACTGTTGTTTCACAATTCTCTATTTTTCCTAAACCGCCATCGATAAGGGTTTATTCTCATCTTCAAGATAACGCAGCAGTATTCTGTTAAAATCATTATTCTTTTTTTGATCTGCCCTTGGATTCTCACCACAAATATCTACTCCGAGGACAGTCTGCCTGTTAAAAAGACAGCTTGTTATTTTTTGAAATTGTTCCAGGGTCAGACTCCCCTGGTCCCAGTTCGTATCGACTGCGGCAGTGGTAAAAACATCCTTGTCCAGGGACAGATAAGCGGGATAATGTACATGGCTGAGCGCAAAGGGCATCCAGTCATCGCTTCCT
The DNA here is from genome assembly GCF_900142645.1 of Eubacterium callanderi. Lineage (GTDB taxonomy): Bacteria > Bacillota > Clostridia > Eubacteriales > Eubacteriaceae > Eubacterium > Eubacterium callanderi. Next base: position 197,499 of record NZ_FRBP01000008.1, on the reverse strand, counting down.
CCGATCCTTTTATCGCTATAGCAAAAAACCCGGCTTCTGTATTTTTTCTCAATTGCGCAAATCAAATCCTCCCGGGCGCCGACAATAAGCACCTCGCGAATATTCGGGCATTCGTCCAGCGCCCGTTTTACCCAGCAGCCACAGGAGAGAAGCTCTGGAAATCTGGCAGGCAGCATATCTGTATGATGGTCACAGATCACCACTGAGCAGGGCTCTTTAATCTGTTCAAGAAAAAAGCAGGACAGATAATGATAATTGCCAGAGCCAATAAAGCGTACCAGCCCTATGTTTTCTTCCCTTACAACCTTTCGCAGTTCAGCAGCCGCGGCTTTGTCGCAATAGGCGTTTGTTCCTGTTAAGCCTGTCAGATCAATTCATTGGTATGGCCGCCCGGTATAAAAATCCTGCTCTCTGTAAAGATCATCAAAATTAAAAATCGTTATTTTCATTTTTCACCTCATTACAAAAAAGGGAATGTTCTAAAAACATCCCCCCTGGATCACTGTTTCTATTCGTCTTATATACACTATGAACTTTTCCTTTATGGGGATTTTCACTTCATAATATACCTTTAATCTGCATTAACATTATATTCATATATAATATTGATGTCAAATCAGCCTTTAAGCTCAGCAATTGCCTGTATAAACATATTTCAGATGATTCTCTGCGATCTCAGCCAGCCGGTAAACTGTTTCGATCTCAGTCGGTCCTCTGTCCAGCATTTGATAGCATGGGAAAAACCGCGACACATGCAGTGGGATTTCAGGATTAATACCGGCCAGCCACTCTGCCAGCGCATCCATTTCTGCATCACTGTCATTTTCTCCGGGAATGATCAGCGTTGTTACCTCAACATGGCAGTGTTCTGCCGCCAGGCGGATATTTGTCTTAACTGTGCTAAAATCGCCGCTCACCACCTCATAAAAGGATTCATTAAAAGCCTTTAAATCAATATTCATGGCGTCGATCAGAGGGAAAAGCGCTTCAAAATAGTTTGAACAGATATTGCCATTGGTCACTACCACATTTTTCATGCCTTTTTCATGAATAAGCGTTGCGCAGTCCCGCACAAACTCATAGCCGATCAGCGGTTCATTGTAGGTATAGGCAAGACCGATATTTCCTTTTTCCTTCAGGCTTTCCGCCTTGTCCGCCAGCATTTCCGGCGTGACTTGGATCGTTCGGTTGTCAAGTCCATTCATTGAAATCGAGCTGTTCTGGCAAAATGAACACCGGAGGTTACAGCCATAGCTGCCCACCGAAAGAATGGAGCTTCCTGGAAAAAAACGCTTCAGGGGTTTCTTTTCAATGGCATCCACAGCTACTGCGGTAAGCCAGCCGTAATTTTCACTGACAATCCGGCCGCCATTATTGCACCGGGCCTGGCAAAAGCCTGTCCGGCCTTCCTCAATAACACAATGGTGCGGGCATAAATCACAGGTTATTTTCATAAATGACGCACCACCTCAAACCGCTCCAGCCCGCAGGCTTCATCGGCTGGTATTCCGGCTTTTTGTTTCGCAATGGCGATCTGCTGTTCCACACTGTCTACGCCATCAAGATTCGGCAGGAGTAATCCCCGCTTCTGCCCTTTTGTAACGATCACCCCATAGCGGTGGGGATCAAGAGCATCGGGCGAATCAATGGCCTCCGGCGGACTCAACACATCCACACTGTAGGCAAGTTCATTCAGCTCTGAAGCCTTAACCTGCGGAAACCGAGGGTCTGACAGTCCTGCGCTGACAGCATTCCTCAAAATTTCTTCTGCCACACTGGCCGTTACAGGAGAAATTGTTCCAATGCAGCCACGAAGCTTTCCATGTTTTTTCAGGGAAACAAAAACACCTGCCTGCCGGCTTGTCAGCTCTTCTGGCAGGTCATTTGGCAGCTGGGCCGGCACGCCGGTCTTTATGTAGGCTTCGAGCGCATAACGCGCCAGACGGACATAAGCATCCTCCTGGCTTTTCAGGTCTTTCAGCCGAGTTTCCTCCCACCTTTCATATTGTTTTTCAAAATGGCGGTCTGAAGCCTTGCCTGCTGGATAAAAGGCCGCTACCGCATAGCCTACCCCAAAGGGGCCTTCATAGGACAAAAGCTCTGGGTCTACTGCCATTCCATCCAGGGCTCCGGCCATGATAGCAAAAGAACCAAGCCCGCATTCGGCCGCCCTTTCATAAAAACCTGGCTCGTAGGTCAAAAGCTTCAAAAAATCCGCATGCTCCATGGCTGACGTCACATCTGCGTCAAACGCTGGCCCTTCAGGGGCAAAACCGTAAGGCCCTTCCTGTTTTAATTTATGGGACAAATCGCCGCTGGCAATGATCACAATCCGGCGGTCAAGCTTGTCGGCCACCTTTGCAATACTCTCGCCAAAGCGGTAGTGGTCAATCATCGGCAAGCCTGAAAGGCCTATGCGCACCACCTCAAAAGAAAGGTTAAAGGCTTCAAGAAAACGCAGCGGAATCAGCGTGCCGTGGTCAAGCCTTGAATCCTTTTCGCCGAGCGTCCCGGCTGGAATACCATCTTCCTCAGCCTGAATGCCAATGGCCTTTGCAAGCACTTCGTCATAAGAGGCTTCTACCGTAACACCGCTGACACCAAAGTCACGCAGATCACCCTGTGCCCCGCTCCCCGGTGAAATATGAAAATAATCGGCATACATGATTGAATGGGGAGAGGTAATCACGATGGTATCCGGCTTCAGCTCTGCAATATGTTCTGCCACAGCTCTGTAAGCTCTGGCTGTTTTTTCAATCTTCTGTTCCTCGCCGCGCCCCACTTCCGGCAAAATAATGGGCGGATGCGGCACAATAAAAGCACCAAGCACAGACATCTTCAACACCTCTTTTTTCTTTTTAATATATCACACCAATAAAAAAATCTCCTTAAGCTTTGGCAATTTCTGTAAACTTTAATCTTTATATCGCAATAAAGGGTACAGCCTTTTTACCAGCTGTACCCTTTCGAGATGAACATTTATAAACTTTTAAAAGCCTCTAGACCATCGCGATAGGCCTGACATACATTCCCGTCGCACATTTAACTTTTGCGGGCAGGCAGATAAAGCAGAATTCATAGCATTTATCCTTTGCCAGCTGGTCCAGCTGCAGGTATTCAATAATATGAACGGCCTGCTGGATCAACAGATAGTGGTGCACTGGCTGCGGGTGCTCCGGCACAGAGGATGAACCATCTGCGTTAAAACCGTCAATACAAGCCATATCATCGCCAACCAGGAAAGCGCCATTGCCTTCTACCAGGTACCGGGCGGCGGAAATACCCAGGCCGGCATCACAGCAGGCTTCAGGTCCCGGCCAGTTTTCACCGGTTCTCAGCAGCACGGCGTCGCCTTTTTTCAGCTCAACGCCTTCCCATTTTGCGCAGCCATCGCAGTCCTCAGCGGTAATAATATAGTTGGGGTCCAGCCGCTCTACTCCTTTATAGCCTGCAATGTCCAAAAGCACGCCCCGCATCACCATTGGCGGAATCTTGGAAATATCGCATTTGACCGGGCCATAATTGGTGCTGTAACGGTCGGCGGAGTAGCCATTATACCAATGGTTATCCTCGCCGGTTGTCCAGTGGCACAGTGCGTCAATATGGGTGCCTGCATGAAGCGGCGCAATGAGCATTTCTGTGTTTAGCCCCATTTTATAGGCGTCCTTGCTGCTGTCCAGCATTCCCCCGTCCTCAGACCAGTTGAACTCTGGGCTCAGCCCGCTGCCCTTCATATTTTTACGGCCAGACGGCGATGCGTAGGCTAATATATCGAAGCCGCAGTGTCCTGCCCAGACAGGCATGCCCTTAAAACGTTCGGTCTCCAAATCATATATTTTCCCCTTTTTAATATACTGGACTGCCTTCAGGACAAGCTCTGGTGTCAGATCATTCATGACGCCGACTTCGTCTTCTTCGCCCCATTCACCCCAACGGTTGCTTTCCATCCAGCTGTTATCATAGTAATCTTTCATTTTACTTCTCTCCTCTATCTCTGTTTAAAATAAATTTTTCATATATCCCTGTTGATCCCAGTTGATCTGCACTTTTCCCATGATCTCAACCCTGCCCTCAAGCTCTGGCAGCAGTGCTTCTGAAACGATAAGCTCCTGCAGCTCCAATGTGTTTTTAGCCAGGGCCATTCTCGCATTTTGAGCTGTGACATACCGGTTACAGCAGTTCAGCGCAGTTTCAATCGCCTCCCGGTCATTTTGGGCGACAACCGGCATAAATCCACGTTCCAGAAACCCTGACGTCATTGTGTTGACATAGGTAGGCTCAAGATCAATCTTTTCATACATTCTGCGGGTAATTAAATCCGCGATTCCCACACCGATGGCATTGTGGTGGCTTTCCTCGGTCAGATCCAGGCAGACAATGCGGTAAATATCTGGAAGCTGGTCCGACATATTCCGAATAAGGTAACGGCCGACAATGTTAGGATCAATCCCTGTTCCGCTGATGTTTTTACCCATTTCCTGTAAAACCAGAACATCCAGCTTATCACAGGGAAGCGCGGGCAGAAGTGCCTTTGCTTCCTTCAGCAGCTCACGCTCACGCGCTTCAATACGCTCCACAGGCAGCACCTCAATTTTAGCTGTCCGGTCCTGCTGGTTTTCCAAAATGGCTATCCCCATCAAAATCGGCATTTTATCCATGATAATCCGGGCCGATTCGGGCATGAGAATACTCAGGCCATAGACGCCCCGGCGGTGGATGGTGGATGCGCCGCGCTGTTTTCCAAGCCCAATGACCATCTGCTTCATGATACCGCTCTCGATTTCACCATGAAAATCTGTGTGTGGCTTAATCCGGTTGACCATGATGATACCATCCATTGAGCAGGCATTTTGATCAAAATGTACCGGTACCCCCTCTTTTGTATAACCAATCGTATTCGTTTCCATTGAGGACAAAAAAGGCGCGCCCATGCTCTCTTCAGTAATGCCATAGCCTTCCAGAACTTCCAGCTGTCCTTCTGCTGTCGCGCCGCCATGGCTTCCCATTGCAGGAATGATAAAAGGCTCTGCCTTTCTTTCCCTTACACAATCCACTACTGCCTTTACAATCCGGCTATAGTGATAAATTCCACGGCTCCCTGCCGCGATACCAATCCGGCTGCCTGGCTTGATCCGCTCTTTATAGCGGCTCATCTGGCGCGCAACCGTATCCTCAGGATCCTCTAAAAAAGCAGTTTTCCATTTTTGCCGTATGCGGTATAGCTCTGGTATTAATGACGGTCCAAATTCAATCAACGCATCCCCTCCTTTATCTGTACGTTGTTTTCAGGAGAAGATGTTTCATTTCAGAACATATTTTGTTCTCTACTCTTACTCCCTTAGGTCAGACGTATTCTATCACCATGATTCAGGGACTTCAAGAAAGTAAAGAGTCGAAAGTGTTTTATTATAAATCATTTTTCAGTTTTCGCCAGAGTGTACTTCGGCTGATCCCAAGCCTTTTTGCCACCTTGGACTGGTTATGGTTTTCCTGCTTCAGCAAAATCGTAATAATATCCCGCTCAATGTCTTCCAGAGGCTGGTCGAGATTTAACCCTGTATCTTTTTTTTCTTTTTCTGCCGGATATCGGTTTTGGTTTTTTAAAAGATACCCAAGCCTGTCTTTTGAGATATAGAGGGTATTGGACTCTAAAACCAGCTCCTTGACCAGATTCCGAAGCTCCTTAATATTAAAATGCCACGGAAGTGTCTCTAAAAGACTGTAGGCTTCCTCCTGAAACCCGACAATCTCTTTGCCATATTCGCTGTTAAATTGTGTTATAAAAAGACTGCTGAGATTGCGGATATCTTCCTTACGGTTCCGCAATGGCGGCAAGAAGATCTGAATACCGCTGAAAAAAGTATACATTTCAGAGTGGAGAATCCCCTTTTGGATCATTTCCTCAAGGGCTATTTCTGAGGACGCCAGGAGCTTCAGTCTCTTAATCGAGGCGGCCTGGTGCAAAAAGGACAACAGAAGAAGCTGGGTGGACAGATCCAGATGGTCAATGTCATTAAAAAAAATAATTTTAGATTTTTTGTTATCAATGAGTGAAAACAACGTGTCAAAGACTTCGTCGCTCTCACTGCAGTTCAGGGCCATACAGTTTACCTGGATGAATTCTTTATTTTTTTGCTGTTTTTCACGATGAATGGACAGGGCAAAATCCTCCCGGCCAGTGCCCTGCTCACCATAAATTAAAATCGGCTTATAGTTCTCGCAATTTGCCTGTGCTGTCTGTATGGCCCTTTTCATCAAAGCGTTGCTGCTCTCAAACCGGGACAGAATCATTGTATTCCTGCCAAAATCATTATCCAGCTTGATGATATTCTTTTCTTTCAGCCGCTGGCTCAGGTAGCGTTTTCCATACAAGAGATAGCGCTTTTCTTTCCCCTCGATCAAAGATCCCTCGACATGCCACAGCTCATCGCCCATCGTCAGATTAAAAACAACATGCCCTTTCAGGTCGATCTGGTCCTTGTAGCGCTGAATATCTGAATGTGCTCTGATCCCTTCGAACATCTTTGCTTTGTCATTGGTAAAAAAGATATTTCCGTCCTCATCAAACACATCAATGCGGACTGCCTCATTGGCGATGAGCTTTTTATAAAAATTGCGCTCTTCGCGGAGATAGGAAAGCTGTCCATACATTTTCTTTGCCTGCTCCAGCGCCTTGGAAACACTTTCTCGGCCAGAGGTGATCATGGCATGGTTCAGGCCGATGCTGTCCGCTGCTTTTGCTGTGATCACATCGCCGGCAACAAAATTATAGCCCTGGCTCTGCAGACTGGAAAGCATGGGAAAAAGCTCATTTTCGCTGTTGATCTCAAAACAGTCAATTTCATACTGGAGCAAATCGCACAGCACATAAATACTTTTGATAATGGCCGAAAACCCCACCACAGCGGTTTTTCCCGTATAGGTCTGAAGCAGACGGATCAGACGCACCATATCATAACCGGAAATATCGATATAAACAACCGGGATATGGGTCGCCTCCTCAATCAGACCAGCGGTGCGCCCCCGGGAGAGCACAAAATCATAAGTGTCATCCTGATAATGCTCCTTAAAAATTTTCAGGCCTTCATACATATCCCCGACAAAAAGATCGGCCGAAATATCCGGCTCCTGCCCAAGGACTTCCGCCACTGTTTTCATGAGGCCTTTGTAAGGCAAAATTCCAAGAATTTTCATAAAACTGCTCCTGTATAAGCTAACATTCTTTCAACCACATCTTCTCTTCCCAATCCACCTGCCTTTGAAATGACGCGGTAGCCTCCTGTCTCGGACAATACCACCCCTGGCTCAATCTCCTCGACTGGCCTCAGCTCGCTGAGCTTTAAATGGTTAAGCACTGCCAGAAGTGTATCCCCGCCAAAAACAGCAAGATCCTTATAGCCAAATGTTTCAGCCGCGCGCTTTGTAATGTAACCCAGACGGTCTGCAATCCGCGCTCTCTCGGCACTGCGCTCAGGCCGGAACGGGCTCTTACTTTCAACATCAGAGCTCGCCAGAATCATTGTATGCCCAGCCTGGCTTTCCATATCCCTCAGCAGCCGATTCAAACCCTGATACCCATTTTCACTCAGCTCAAGATAATCCGAAAGCTTGAAAAGGGGAATGCCCAGGGCCTTCGCTTTTTCAAGCTGGCGTGCCGAAACCGGGCAGATACTGCCGCACATTAACAGTAAAGGCCCTGGTATCTTCAAAGCCTTTGTCTCCTGTATCTTCATCTCCAAAAGGGAAGGCAGAAATGCTGCAAAGCCTGCGCAGCCGGAAAAAACACTGAGATGGCTGAAGGCGTTTAACTGTCCGGCAATCTTTTCCATATCTCTCTGGCTCCCGGCATCAAAAACATAGATCCCCTCTGCTTCCAGATCAAGGTGTGCGAGCCCAGTGACTGGAACTTCATAAACTGGAATCGCGCACTGGCTGTGTATGATCTCAGAAATACGACTGGAAATGACTGGATTAAAAGGATCCTGCGCAAAGGTTGTCTCTGAAAGCGGCGTCTTGTCAATATACTGCAGGCCACCCCGTGTGTACCTTTTGTTTTCCGGATAGGCTGGCGCCAGCATTACCTGTTCTGCTTTCATTCCCTTCATACAGCCGTACAGCTCTGCCCCAATGTTTCCCCTGAGGGTCGAGTCTATTTTTTTATAAAGAAAGGGAACCCCTGCTTTTTTAATCGTCTCGGATATCTCACAAAGCTTTTGACCAGCCTTTTCCTTTGTTAAATGTCTGGACTCTGTATTGATGACCAGCACCTCACAGTCACCGGCTGTACACATGCAGCCATCAATCTGCTGTGTTACAACGGTATTGATTCCCAGTTTGCCAAACTGTATGCCTGTATCGAGCGCTCCGGTAAAATCATCCGCCAGCACGACAAGCCTGATCATTGCCGTTTCTCCCTGCCGCGCGCCATAACTGCCGCCATGTGCAGGGCATCAATCATGGATTCCTCATTGGCTTTTCCTGTCCCTGCCATCTCGAAGGCGGTTCCGTGGTCCACAGAGGTTCTTATGATCGGCAGGCCAACCGTACAGTTCACACCGCTCATACTGGTAAAAGCGCCAGTTTCAGCGTCCATCTTAAACCCACAGAGCTTAAGCGGAATATGCCCCTGGTCATGATACATGGCCACAACCATATCATAGGCGCCGCCAAGCGCTTTTACAAAAACCGTGTCCGGCGAAACTGGGCCAATGACCCTTATGCCTGCCTTCTGAGCCGCCTCTATGGCCGGAATAATCTCAAGGGCTTCCTCATCGCCAAAAAGACCGCCTTCTGAACAGTGCGGGTTAAAGCCTGCCACCCCTATTCTGGGGGAATCAATCCCCAGAAGCCGCAGCGTTTCATCCGCCAGACAGATTGTGTCGTAAATCCGGTCTTTTTTGACCATGTCGCACACCTTGCGGATTGACGCATGGGTAGTCACGTGGATCACCCGCAGCTTTTCACCCGTCAAGACCATACGGTATGTTTTCGCGCCAGTATAATGGGCGAAAATTTCAGTATGCCCTGAAAAATGATGCCCTGCGAGGTTCAGCGCTTCCTTGTTAATCGGGCCAGTCACCACACCGCCGAGAACGCCCTCCATTGCAAGTGTAATACCCTTTTTTATAAATTGGAATCCCGCATCGCCGCAGCCCGCGTCAACCTTACCGAACTCCCAGTTATCTTCCTTAAAAATTTCCATATCAATATATGGCAGCGCGTCTTTCTCAAGATGAGCCAGGGTTTCCTTTAGGCTACCCTCCTTGACGGCAATCAGTTTCTTTTTAATTTTCGTGATTTTCAGAGCATTTTCCAGTACTTTTTTATCCCCGACAGCCACCGGGCTGCACACTTCCAAAATCTTCTGACAGGCCATTGCTTTCAGCGTGATCTCTGGTCCAATACCTGCCGGATCGCCAATTGTAATCCCTAAAATAGGCTTCATATCCTTCTTCCCCCTTTTTTATCTGTTCAAATATCAAACACTTCCAAATATATTCTTTTCTGGTTTTTATACTATCGGATTCCGCATTCTTTTTCAATCCGGATCATGTTTCATAATCAAACACTTCCAGGCATAAAGTCGCATAAAGTCGCTTATGGCAATAAAAAAGCACAGATGCTCTGAGCTTTTACACTCAGGCATTTGTGCTTTTTATTACTTGTAAAATTTTAGAATACCAGGGACCGGTCCTTGAACCAGAAGGATTTTTTATCCCAGGTGTATTCCAGCTCTGTCCCCATTTTCTCAAAAAAAGTATTGATCACTTCATACAGGGCTTCATTCGCCTTGGGATTACCAGCATTGTTCAGGCTCTCAATCCACATGCTTTGGGAACCGCAGGCATCGCTCAGATGAATTTTATAATCCAGATGTTTTTCCTGTAAAAGCTGATTCAACGCGCCAATTTCTCTAAAAGTAACAATCATATGATAACCTTCTTTCCTGATTTGTATGTTTAAAATTCTTATTATATTTTTTATCCTATGGGTTAAGACCTGCCAGCTGAACGCTGAAGCAGTCGCCGATTTCAAAATGCAGTGTTTCAACGACTTTTCTGGATTTTCGCAGGTTATCCTGAATCCGCTTTTTATCCAGCACCAGAAATCGGTAATACTCTGTCAAAAAAATATCAATCGCGTCGCCATAGGCAATATCAATCTTTTTCCCAAGCACATCTCTGAAAAACTGAATCTCCATTCCCGATGTCAGAGAGGCGATGGCGTCAAAGTAGGTCTTATCCTTAATCATCGCGCTGGTCTCAAACTTCAGCCCGTTCTCGAAGCGCTTCTGTATGAAATAATCTTTCAAATCAATGGTCATCTGCGCAAAACTTTCGAGAATCGAAATGTCTTTATAAAACTGCTTTATCTGCTCATTGGCGTTTATGCACTCAAAATAAGCGCGGTACTCAATCATATCTACGAGCAGATAATCATTTTTAGCCGTATAATCCTTCAAAGGCTCCTCAAGCACCAGCGCAATATCATTGACAAAATCCTTAAAAATACTGATTGCCACAGATTCCTTGCCCTCAAAATAATAAGTGAACAAGCCTAACTTCGATTCGGCGTCTGTAATAATATCTTTAATGGTTGTCGCGCCATAACCCTTCAAGTAAAAAAGTTTTTTTGCACTGCTGTACAGCGAAGTCTTTGTCTCAGTTCCATTTTTATAGTTTGCCATAATCCACCTCATGTTTATTATAGCATGACTTTTTGTAAAAAAAAGATAAATTTAAAAAAGGCTTGACAAATTTGTACACATACTATATATTGTAATCATACAATATTGTATGTGTACAAAACATGAAGGGAAAATTTGAGATGGAAGAAAAAATTGAGCGGATAAAAAGTACCATGGCCGGAAAACCAACCGACCGTGTGCCAGTGATACTGGATTTTGAAATCAGCTATGCCTGTGAGTACGCGGGCATTGATTTTCTGGAAGCAACCTGGAATTATGATAAAATCATTGAAGCCTATGAAAAAATTTTAGACACTTTTGAAATGGGTGCCAACCTGGGTATGGGGTGGCTTCCTCCCCAGCGCAACGAAATTTTAGGAAGCAAAACGTGGATTCAAAACCGGCGAAACGGAACCATGCAGCATCCCGAGGTCATGAGCCTGAGTGCGGATGATTATCCGGCACTGATCGAAGACCCCCTGCGCTGCATTGTTGAAAGAGTACTCCCCGGTATGTACAGCGCCCTAGGTAAGGACAGCGTCAAGGACATTACAGCCATTTCCAAGGCTTTACTGTTTGAAAAAAGGCAGGTCACAGATTTTTATAATAAGCTCTATGACCTTACTTACGCTAAAGGTGTTCCCATTTACTATGGCACCATGTTTTATGCTCCCTTTGATCTGCTGGGCGACCATCTGCGCGGTATTACTCAGATTTCTATGGATCTTCGGCGGAAAAAGCGCGAATTGGAAGCCGCCTGTGAGGCGCTTGCGCCGGTTATGACCGACTATGTCGAAAATACCCTGCCCGTTGACGCCGATGGTATTTCCTGCGCCTGCTCCTGGGTGCACTTACCGCCAATGATCAGCCCCAGACATTTTGAGAAATTTTTCTGGCCTACCTTTAAAAAGGTTTGTGACACGCTGGCTGCAAAGGGGCATACCCTGTATTTGCAGTTCCAGGGCGATTACACAGATGGACGCTATTTTGACTATTATTCCGAGCTCCCTGAGGGAAAGGTTATTTTGGCCGTGGAGCACCAGGACTTTAAAAAGACGCTGGACATTCTCGGCTCTAAAAATATGGTCTGCTGCTCTTATCCTCTGGATTATCTGACAAATTATTCTACAGAGGAATGTCTGGACAAAGCCCGTGAGCTCATGGATATTGGCATGGAAACCAAACGATTTTACTTCGGTTTTAACAAACCTGCTTTCAGTTTTAAGGACGCACCGCCCGAAAAAATGAAAGCAGTGATTGATTTTGTCAATGCGTATGGAAAATATTAAGGAGATTAGACAAATGCTTAAAGAAAAAGAAAAAATTGAAGCCCTGGTCAGTGAGTATGATGAACGGTATCAAACGCTGATTCGAGATTGTATGACCGAAACGGAAAAAGAATTTGAAACCTTTATTCTAAGCTTAATTATGTAGGGAGTCTATAAAATGAACGAAGTAAATAAAAATAATTTTACAAAAGGAATTATCTATGGCGGGATTGCGGGTGTTTTATGGGGAACCCTCGGCGTTTTTATCGCATTACTCCAAAATCTGGGGCTGAACGATGTGGCGGTCTCCTCCATGGGGCCAATGATTGTTATCTTGTTCTATGGGATAAAAACCCTGATCAAAAACCCAAAAGCCTTTAACATTGGGTGGAGACGCGTACTGATTGTCCTGGTGGGCGGCGGAATTGCCAACGCAGTGCTCTACTACTCCTACGCACGAGCTCTCAATTATCTGAGCACCGGTGTTTTTTCCATCCTTGAGTTTTCCCATGTTTTTATTCTGATGCTTCTGTCCTCCTTTATTTTTAAATACAAAATAACCAAGGGCAAGATCGCCTCGCTGGGACTGGCCATTATCGGTCTGGCACTGGTTCTGAATGTCTTTTCACCCGATGCTTTTATCGCACCCTCAGGTATTATGTGGATGGCGCTTAACTGGGTAGCCAACTGCGCGATTGCCCTGATCATCAAATGGGCTTTAAATAACGAGATTGACAATGATGTGGTCATCACTTATTATAACCTTGGAGCGGCTCTGATCTACTGGGTTGTCTGCCCTCCCTGGGCCGTCATTGGCCAGATCGCTTCCGCTCAGAATGTCCTGCTTCTTATTCTGATCATTATCGCCTATGGACTGCTGACACAGATTCTTTCATCTTATGTCTGGGTAAAATCTTTTTCGCTGGTCGATCCTGCCATCACCAACATGATGAATGCTTTCTCGCCGATCACGGCCTCTATTCTCGGTTATTTTATCTTTGGACAGGTTATCTCATTCCCGCAAATCATTGGCATTGCCGTCGTGATTCTCGCGGTTATTGTCCTGAACAAGACCGGAGCAGCTGAAGAGCTTTAAACTTATTTGACATATACACCGCTGATAGAAAAAAGACATTTTCCACAGAGTACAACTGGGAAAATGTCTTTTTCCATACTTTTTTATATCATTGATGGATCGCTTCACCCAAGGCCTGAACAACCGCCGGATCATACAGGATGCCGCTTTCCTTACAGATGTTTTCGTACGCTTCATCCGGCTGCCTGCCCGACTCCTGCAAATGGTCAAAAGCATTGGCGACAGCACAGACTCTGGCAATAACTGGTATATCCTGTCCGCTTACCATTTTGGGGTTATCCTTACCGTCATAACGATAGTGATGAAACCGGCAGAGATCTGCAGCGACACTGCAGAAAATCTGTTCCGCGAAACAAGTCGTTTTTGTTTCATAAAGATTTCTAAAAAACTGTGCGCCCATTGTACAATGGCCAGGAGTGTCTTCTGTTTCCGCTTTTCCAATGTCGTGATAATCCACCGGAGACATTTCTTCCAACTGCCAGATTGAAAGCAGTTCTTCACGCCCCAATTCTTTTATTATTTTCCTTATCCAGCTGCCTGTACGCAGGCAATGCTGCCGAACGCTTTCCGAACAGCGCTCAAACTGAGTCTTAATCAATGCTTGCATGCTCTCTACCTTTATTGTGATTCCTTAGAATACAGGGTATATTTTTTAATGAAAGTTCGTAGAATACCATATTTCACGACAATTTATGCCGCTTTTCCATATATTGTTGAGTTTAACTTGTCTAAAAGTACCATTTCCTGTTTTTTATGGAGATCTGTAATGTGCAGATAGATGTTCATGGTGACGGCTGTTTCTGAATGGCCCAAAATTTCACTGATGATCTGTATGTCCATTCCACTTTCTTTTGCTCTGGTCGCAAAGGTGTGCCGGAGATCATGAAAACGATAATTATCTAGTTTTAGAACAGAAATAATCTTTTTAAAATAGCGCTGTATGGTTCTCACATCATAGGCTGACCCACCTTTTTTTGCAATTACAAAAGCCTCTGGTTTTACAGTGCTTTTTTCGTATCCTTTGAGTGACTTCATTAAAATAGATGTAATGGGAATTGATCGAAAAGCCTTCGGGGATTTTGGCGTGCCTATCTGGTTAATGGTTTTGCGCTGACCGGCATCATGATTTTTTACACGCTGAACATTTCTGCGAACTTGAATAAACCCATTTTTCAGATCAATATCTTTCCATTGCAGCGCCGCAATCTCGCTGATGCGCATCCCAGCGAAGAGGCCGAGCTGTACGGCCAGGCTCAGGTTATGCTCATGTGCTAAAAGCCAGTGTGTCAGGGCTTTTTGGTCTTCGATTGTCAGAATTTTCCCTGTTGTGGTCTGCCATTTTTTCTGAATAACGATGTGCCCGCAGGGATTTTTATTAATCAATCCAGCTTCCACTGCCTTTTCCATAATTGATGATAACCTGCCGATAATACCCCGAATCGTAGATGTATTAAGCGCTCTTCTCTCCAGCGTTTTTACAAAATCCTGCACTACTTCAACGGTTATAGTATCCAAGCGGAGATCACCCAGTTCTGGCAACAAATAGCGTTCAATAATCCGCTGGTAATTGGTGAGTGTAGACTCCTTAATCTTTCCTTCATCGCCACGCTTTCTTATCCATTCGCGGCTGAACGCTTCCAGCGTTACTGACCTTTTTGAGAAAAAATGACGAATTGATTCTGACCACATTAAAAATGTTTTTTTCATAATCGTGCCTCCCTACTAAAAATTAATTAGAATTTTGCTAGTAATAGCAATTTATAAATGATATAATAGAATCCATAAAAAGTAAAAAAATGACGTAGAATATGGTATTCTACGATCTTTATTTTTTTGCTTACATACACTTCATATGGATTGTTTTATACTAAAAGATAACTCCGTATTAATTTTTATCTATATACTTTTAATCTGTCTTTTTCTATAGTACGTAAAATACCTCCTGTCAAAAACATGCCGATTTCATAATTTAATTCTGTCGTTATTAAGGGACTCCCCATAAAAAAATCCGGATTGCTCCGGCTCTTTTAATTTTCCTGTCCCGCTAAACAGTACGCTATACAAAAGCTTCTGTTCTATGGTAAAATGAGATCAACTCATGTAAATCGCGGAGGATAGTTTTGGATCAATTAGCTTTTGCTGCACTGCTTTCATTTATTCAGCTCCTGCCGGCGCTCTTTTTATACCGGGCTGTTTTTAAAGGCAATTTCCGGTTTGGCACTGGCGTTAATATTCTGATGGCTGCTGTACTTCTGATTTCAAGCACTGTTACCTATGCTGCTGTGTTCACACTTGACACCATGCCCGATTCCGGCAATGCGCGCATCATTATCAGTGTTTTGTTTAATGTCACCATCGGCCTGATCTTTCTGTTAAGCGTTAAAGAAAATTTTTTCCTTAACCTTTTTGTGGTATTTATTATTAAAAACTATCTGGATATCGTGGTATTCTTCAGCCAGATATTCTGTAAGCCTTCTCTGTTTGCTAACCCGCCTCTTTCTGCCTTTATTCAGTCTTTAATTTTTGTGTTCACACTCCCCTTTGTTGGGTTCTTCACTGTAAAAGTCATTAAACCCACTGTTCTTGAGACGGGCAAGATGCCTTACTGGCGGTATCTATGGGTTGTTCCTGTCTGCTTTTTTTTGCTGTACCGCTTCTGTATCTATCCGGGTTCCCTGAATCTAACCTCTGTCCCCGCTTATCTTTTGCCTTTTGTCTGGTTTATCGGTACTTTTCTAACCTATTATGTTATTTTAAGGCTGATTCAGGAAAACCAACGCGCTGCTGAGCTCCAAAACAAGCTGGAAATATCGGATTATCAGGCCAGTATGCAGCAAGAGCAGTATAACCGTCTGAAAAATAATATCGAGGAGAATGAGAAGGCCTGCCATAACCTGAAGCATACCCTGCTCATGCTCAAGGGCTATGCGGAAAACAGCGCCCTCGAGCAGATAAACACCTGCCTCAGCGCCAGCCTGCAGTCTGTAGAATCGGACAGGGTGCTGCCTCTGTGCAGCAACGCTGCCATTGATGCCATCGCCCAGCATTACGCCGCTCTCGCACGCCAAAACGCCATTGACCTGCGGATTGACATCAAGCTTCCTGAGCCGCTGCTTTTCTCTGAGGGTGATCTCTGTGTGGTTTTTGGCAACCTGTTTGAAAACGCCGTTGAGGCCTGCCTGCGCCAGAACGGAGCAAATCCCTTTATTTCTGTAAAGCTTGGCATCTCGGGTAAAGGTTCGGTGGTGATTTCCATTAAAAACAGCTATGATCATATAATCTGTAAAAAGGACGATGTCTTCATGTCCTCCAAACGCCATGCAGAAGGGATCGGTATTCATTCGGTTCGACGGATAACTGAAAAATACAGCGGCTTTGCAAAATTTAATTATGACCCTCATGTATTTGAAGCCTCTGTTCTTCTCAACCCTGCCGCACAGACAGCAGGCCGCCGGTAAACATCATAAAAACAGCAAAGTCTTCGGACAATAAAAAAAACAGAAACGGCGCTGTGCAGCACCGTTTCTGTTTTTTTATGTTTTTTATTTCAACTGTATTTTCTAAACCTTTTCTTTTTCCATAAGTGTTTCTGGCGGATATTTCAGGCTATTTGGCAAAACAAAGTAAAGCAGCGCGATGATGCCGGCTGTGGCAATCACATCAAAAACTTTGATAACCATGGTGCCGATGAAACAGGCCAGCACCCAGGGAACACCGGCGGATATGGCCAGGTCGTAAAAATAAACCTCCCACGGATGGGTAAGTGTCCCGCCGGTCTGCCAGATACTGAGCAGAGCAGACAAGACACCAGTGACTAAAATCAGCAGGCCCATGGTTGGCACTGTCTGCTTCCAGTCGATCTGTCCATTACGGCGCATATTCACCCCCACCACCAGGGCGGCGGCGGCACTGACCGCATAGAAGATCAGCGAGCTGCTGCTGTAGTTAAACACTGCCAGTCCAAAATTATTCACAAGCCCTACCAGCAGCCCGGCGGTGGGCTCAAGCAGCAGTGCTGCCAGAATGGTGCCAGACATGTCCAGCCAGAAGGGCAGGCCAAAATGCATTGACAGAACATAGAGCAGCCGGTTCATTACAACGCCCAAAACCATGATGATTAAATAGCGTGTCTTATTACTCATTCTGTTCCTCCAGTTCCTCCTCGATGACTTCATCGAGATTCTTCCCTTCTTTTTTTGCCTTTTCAAGGCGTTCCAGCTCTTTTGCGCGTCCGATTTCATCCATAAACCCAGCCGTAACAACACCAGCTGGCATTGCGATCACCGCGATCCCAAAGAGCGATGAAATCATGCTGATCAAACGCCCCACCTCGGTTACAGGGTAGACATCCCCATAGCCAACAGTGGTCAGAGCAGTGGTTGCCCAGTAAAGCGCTTCAAAAAAATTATCAAAAGTATCCGGCTCATAGGCAAACATGGCCAGCGCAGATACAAAGATATAGGCCAGCGCGATGATGAGCACATAGCCCAGGGTTTTGCGTTCGTTTTTGAAAACATTGGCTACATAGGAAAAGGTTTTGGAATAATACAGCACCTTAAACACACGCAGCACACGCAGAATACGGAAGCCCGCGCCCAGAAGCCCAAGAGACGGCAGGATTGACACCAGGTCGATCAGCGCAAAGGGAGTAAAGGGATAGGCCACAAACACCCAGGGTGAATCTTTTTTAATCTTATAATCATAGGTAATCCAGTTAAAAATATAATCGGTAAAAAGAATATAGACGGTGATGGTGTCAATCATCACCAACATTGAATTGGATTCCTTAAACATAAGCGGACAGACACTGATAAAGGCCACCACCATGATGAACACATCATAATATTTGCTGATGACATCTCCCGGCTCCGCTTTTTTTACAACTTTATATATCTGTTCACGCATAGATTAACGCCCCGTCCCTAGAACATATACGCAGACATGGGAAGAATGATATTCCCTGCCACGACAAGGACTAAAATGGTATAGAACATGACACGCCCGTAGAAGCTTGCGAAATCACGATCCTCATATTTGTTACGTATCCGGTTGATATTGATGATTGTCATCGCCACTGCCAGAATGGTCACAATGCCAAAAATATTAACGAACTCCAGCAGGCCAAGCTGCAGGGCGTCCGGAAGCAGATTTGCCCCGACCATAATGTTGGTAACCGTCCCAAAAAGGGCTGCGGGAATCATGCTGAGTGGGTCGACACGGTGATAGGTACAGATAAACAGGGTGATAAGCACCCAGGTAATGGTTCCGACCAGGGCGATAAAGCATTTGACATACAGGCCCATACTGTCACGGTTGAGCTCCAGCGCGGTAATATGCTCGGAATTGATGATGCCACCCGGTATTTCCGGATCGCCGTGGTTATTGTCGTATTCGACCATAGTTGTCCCGGTTTCATTACGCCTCAAATCGTAGCCGGAAATCCCAAGTGAATCATTTATGCCGCTGTTTTCCCTGTCATTCACAAATACAACGTCATCCACTGGCAGCTCGGATTCCACATACATGCGGAGCTGATGGGATTCCAACGGGAAACGGCGGTTCCAGTAGTTTTTGGTAATGGACACATCGCACCGGACGGCCTGGTAATTCACGCCATTTTCATGATAGTTTTTAACAACTTCTGTCTTGTTAATGGTGCCTTTATAAATGCGGAAATGTTTGGCCATATCCAGATTATCATTTCCCTCCCATTTAAACCAGATTAAAACCACCATGCGGAAGCTTGAGGTTTTCAGGTTGACTTCCTTCAGGTTTTCCACATAGGTGCCAACCTGCACCCTGGTCGCGTTCTGATCAAACTGAGCCGCCCTCTCCTCAATGTCTTTTGGCGTCTGCAGCATTGAAACCCAGTAGTCGTCTTCTGCTTTTTTGTCGGTGTACATGGTAACCGAAGCATACGCCAGAAAAACAACAATGACGATGACATAGGTTAAAAAACTGAAAAGCAGTCTTTTTTTCTGCCAACTTTTCAATTCGCCGAATTTCATTTCTCTCTCCTCTCGTCTTCTAAAGTCTATTTTGAATACCATCTGGGTATATCAAACATAAAAAGGGAGACAACCTTTCCTGTCTGCCGCATAACGGAAACGGAACGCCGCTGTCTCGCTGTTTCTAACTTCGTGCAGCGCGGGCAGGGCTTACTGCATTACGATTGGATGAGAGGATATGTGTTCACACTGTGAAAGCATATTGGTGTAATGCAAAAACAAAGCGCCGCGCTGCTATCTTAATGAATGGAAAGCCTCTGCTTTTCATTTTCTTAAGACCTTATTAAATATCACTATAATCATAACTGTCTAAAAAAGCAGAATCAACATTCTTACCGAAAACGTCTTTTTTTTACCAATTTTGCGTTTTAAATTTCCAGTCTTTTTTAACATAATATGATAAAATTTGATTGCAATAATTATGAAAGGGGGATGTCTTTATGAAAATCGCGATTATCGACGATCTAAGAACAGAATGTGAACTGCTCTCCGAATACATCCACCGTTACTGCGCCGATCACCAGCTTGATGCGGAGATTACACTCTTTGAAAGCGGCAGCCATTTTCTTGAGCGCTTTGCTCCGCACACCTATGATCTTATTTTTTTGGATATTTACATGGATGGTTTGAATGGCATTGAAACGGCTGAAAGAATACGGGAGAAAGACAGTGACTGTCTCCTCATTTTTTCAACCACCAGCCAGTTTCACGCGGTAAAGGGATTCAGGGTCCGGGCTTTCGACTATCTGGTCAAGCCTTACAACTATGAGGTTTTTGAGGAAACCATGCGCTATTGCGACGAAACGCTGTTCAAGCAGAGCCGGTACATTGAGGTAAAGGAAGGGCGAACCCATGTAAAAATCTTCTTAAAGGATATCGTTTATACGGATTACTCGAACCATTATATCTACATCCATACTAAACGGCGCATTGTCAAATGCTATATGCCTTTCGCAGATTTTTCGGCGCTGCTGCTGCCCTACCCACAGTTTGTGAACTGTTACCGGAACTGTATTGTGAATATGGATGAGGTCGATGTGCTTGACGAAAAGGATTTTGTCATGCTCACAGGAGAGCGGGTGCCCATTAACCGCGGGCTTCGCACAGAAATCCGGCAGCGCTATGCCAACTATGAATTTGACAAATTAAACAGGAGGTCTTGATTTTGGATGTCCGAATCGCTGTTGTCATCTGTCTTGCCCAGCTTGTCCCCTGTTTTTTTTGTTTTTTTGCTGTTTTTATCGAGCATTCACGGGTTCCTAAATGGATTTGGTTTGCAGCGATTATCCTGGTTCTTGCTTTCAGCGTGTTTATTACAAGGATCTACTTCACGCCTGACAGCAGCTTCTATAACATCCGAGGTGGTCTGACGTTTATATTTCTGCTCTTTGTCATTGCAGCGGCCCTTTTCTGCATCCGGGATAATTATTTTACAAACCTTTTTGTTTTATGCTTTCTGACCAATTACAATGACTATATCCAGCTTCTGGCAAAAATTTTTAATATTGTCTGGAAAAACAGGATCGGCTTTTTTAATCCCTCTGCCGACTATGCCATCACCATTGTGCTGCTAGAGCTGGCCGCTTTTCCGTTTTTGTTCTGGTTTATGCAGAAAATCATCAAGCCTGTCATCGAGCAGACCAGCGCCATGCGTGCATGGCGCTATCTTTGGATTATTCCCATATCCTTTTACTGTATTTTCCGAATCGGCCTCTTTCCGACATTCAGCGATGCCTGTCTTGTCTGGCACAACAGCCTTTTCCTGCTGCCTGTCGCGTGGATTATCGGAACCATCATGACCTACTATATTGTCATGCGCACCCTGTTAGAGAGCTTCACTAATTCCAGACTGCAGTCACAGCTGAGTGTTATGGATCTTCAGATCGAGCTTCAGAAAGAGCAGTATGAACAGCTCCAGAAAAACATTGAGAGCACGCGGGCCGCAAGGCACGACCTCCGGCATAACCTGCTGGCCCTCAAGGGCTACGCTGACCAGAGAGACACCGACGGACTTCTCCGGTATATTAACCACTACCTGAAAATACTGGACACCGATGAGGTGACTTCCTTTTGTGAAAACTACGCGGTCGACACCATCCTCCGCCATTACTACCTGCTGGCGCATAAGTCCGGCATCGAGGCTGGTATTACGGTCAATCTGCCAAAGGAGCTGCCAGTCACCGAGATGGACACCTGCGTGGTTCTGGGAAACCTTTTGGAAAACGCGCTGGAGGCCTGCCTGCTCCAGACAAGGCTGCACCGTTTTATCCATGTCAGCATCGGTATTGCCGGAAAGCGGATGGTAGCCATTAATGTGAAAAACAGCTACGAAAATGAAATCCGGCAGGAAAAAGGAAAATTTTATTCCACCAAGCGCGCCGGAGAAGGCATTGGCCTCACCTCTGTCCGCCATATTGCTGAAAAGCATCAGGGCTTTGCCCATTTTGACTACGCCGATCATATTTTTAAAGTCTCTGTTTTACTGATGCCGGACAGCAAAAGCAAATAAAAAACTCCTGCAGCCGCAGGAGTTTTTTTATTTATGGCTTCAGATGAACCAGGCAAAACACATCAGGAGGAAAGCATATCTGCCCTTTCCATGAAAATTCCCCGTTTTATGGAAAAGGCACAACATCAAAGATCAGTGACCGGCGCTCTGGATAACGCCGGCCTTCCAAAAGCATCATATATGGAGGCACGCTTTGGAAGATGATTAAAATGAATCGGACCAACGCTTTCAATCGGATTGATGCACCTGTCCTGGCTGCCAAAAATCGGAATTTTTAAAATAATTCTGCTGTTATTTTCTGATGCCGCCCCCCAGTTTGAGATTGTGGTGTATGGCCAAGGGGGGCCGGTC
Organism: Eubacterium callanderi; assembly: GCF_900142645.1. Lineage (GTDB taxonomy): Bacteria > Bacillota > Clostridia > Eubacteriales > Eubacteriaceae > Eubacterium > Eubacterium callanderi. The sequence continues at coordinate 175,580 of NZ_FRBP01000008.1, read as the reverse complement.
CGCCGGCCGCAGTGGTGAAAATGATAATGTTAAAAGCGTGTTATTTTTGAACCAGTTCTATGGCTTCAAGGTGATGAAGCTGTCTGGAGGAGTCCCAAAATCACAGCCCCGCTGGTTCGGCAGGACTACCCCTCATGACTGTGTTCCATAGCACAGTCATTTTTACCGGCGCCATCAGAAAAATCAGAAACAGCTGATGTGTCATGAGACCTCTTAGCGAGAACCTCATCTCCCCATCAAAAACAATTTGCTGTATTTTTTTACAAGAACACAGCGAAAAACTTGTTTTCATTATAAAAATGAAAATAAACAGCACAAATGGAGCGTCTACAGCCATACCAGAGATTTGAATTGGTATGGATGAGAGGATTTTATACTTGCTTTCACAAATATAGTCAAACCTCTGGAATGGCAGGGTGTGCTTATCTCAAAAGGCGTGAGCATATGGGGCTCTTCCTTTTGTGATCCATCGGACAACTAAATTATAGCACTTCAAGTCATCTTATTGTAAAATATTACGGTAAAAAATTACCCGTTTCGGTAAAATTTGGGGCAACTATCCCTATTTGGGTATATGATTAAAGGATACTTTAGCGCTGTTTCACACTTGCTTATCCATCTCTTTTCCATTATAATGAAACGGAATACAAAGACAGGAGATGACCTTTTGAACGCTTTCAGCCAAAAAATTTATTTAGAGCTGCCGGCACCGGGCCAGGGCGACATCACAGCAGACCGTGAACGGCTTCTGCAGGGCCTTGAAGCTACCTTTTCACCGCTGGCGGTCTCCTATAAAACCTATAAAAAATATGCTGCCGTCTGCCGGAAAGCCGGTTTCAGGGTAACCTGCACCCTGGTTTACGCCGGAACCCACTGGGAGCTGACGCGCATTGAAGCCGGTGACACCACCGCACAAAACTACGGACTGGCCGTGGATCTGGGCAGCACCACAGTGATCATGCAGTCCATTGACTTAAATACCGGACAGGTGCTGGCGGAGAAAAGCCGCTTTAACAGGCAGATTGACTACGGCGATGAGATATTGAGCCGCATTTTTTACACCAAGGGCAGGCCTGACCATCTGGACGAGCTTCAGGCCAGCACTGTCCGTACTTTCTGCGACTTACTGGATGACCTCGCCGCCCAAACCGGCATCGCGCCAGAAGCCTACAGCATGATGATTGTGTCCGGCAACACTACCATGACCCACCTTTTCCTCGGCATTGACCCCTGGCCCATTTTTGAGGTTCCTTTTACCCCCATGTTCAACCATACGGGCTTTATACCCGCTGACGACCTGAGCCTGCCCATCGGCGGACTGGTTTACTGTATGCCCTCAGCCGCCAACTACCTGGGCGGCGACATCATCAGCGGCCTGCTGGCCGCCCGGCTTGATAAACAGAAAAAGCCCTCCCTCTTTATCGACATTGGCACCAATGGTGAGATGGTGCTGGGCGATGAAAACTTCCTGATCGCCGGGGCGGGCGCAGCCGGGCCGGCACTGGAGGGCGGTATCAGCAAGAGCGGCATGAAGGCCGGACCGGGCGCCATCGACCATGTGTCCATCACAGATGGTGTTTTGAGCTGCACCACAATTGATAACGCGCGGCCTAAAGGCATCTGCGGCTCTGGCATCGTGGATCTGCTGTCCGAAATGCTGCTGAATGGCTGGATTGACTTTTCCGGAAAGTTTAATCCTGACGCCACAGACTGTATCGTGCCCACTGAGGACGGCTATGCCCTGCGGTACGCTGACGGGGAGGAAACCGCCGACGGCGCCCCGCTTTTTTTCAACCAGACAGATATCACGCAGTATCTGGACACCAAGGCTGCTGCCAACACCATGGTGGCCTACCTTCTGGAAGCCGCAGGTCTTGGGCCTGAGGACATTGACCAGGTCTTTATCGCCGGAGCTTTCTGCGCTCATATCAACCTGGAGGCAGCGATCAACATTGGTCTGTACCCCGACCTGCCAGCCGGGCGCTTTACAGTTCTGGGCAACAGCTCCCTGACCGGCGCCAGAGCGCTGCTGCTGGACTACACCCTTTTTGATACTGTGGGCGCGCTTCAGCACAACATCCAATATCTGGAATTTGGCGCGGCATCAGATTTTCTGACCCGCATGTTCGCCGCGCGCTTTCTGCCCCACACCGATCTGAGCCTCTACCCCACCGTGCGGCAGCGCTTAAAGGAACGCGGTATCCTGCGCTGAGCACAAAAAATCCCACGAATCATTCGTGGGATTTTTAAATGCTCATTCCTATCTTTTTCCGGGCATTTCAAGGCCCTCCAAAGCCTTATTGATAAAGTCATTAAAGGGCTTTATCCGTCTGAACACATCCACAGCCTCCGCCAAGAAGGCCTCACGGTCCAAAAACAGGTCTTTCTCTACAGGATACTCCACATACCAGGATTTATGCTTTAAAAGTTCGCCATAAGGATGTTCTTTATCATAACCGCGCGGCACATTTTTAAGCTTTTCACCCTGGAGCGTTAGTTTTTCACAGAAGGCAGGCGCCGCTAAAACAGCCTCAAAGCTGCTGCCCTGCGACACAATCTGGTCTCTTATACGCCGGGTGATCTCGGGCATTTTGGCATGAAAGACGCCGCCGCCCAGAAAAATCTGATCCGGCGACACAAAGAGGTAATCCCCCACCGGCACCATGCCCCTGCCCTCCGGCGAAATATGCGCGCGGAAAGACGGCGCGTAAGGGCTTTTATCCTTGCCGAAGCGGGTGTCCCTGTTGAGCCTGAAAACCAGGTCGCTGGGGTTTATGAGGCCCAGACCGGGTTCGTCTGGCAGCATTTTTTCCATTAAATCGGACACAAGGCTGACAAAGGCGGCGCGGGCGGCCTTGTACTCTGGCTGGTGGCTGTGCATCCATTCCAGCGAGTTGTTATCCCGAAGCTGTGCCAGGAAATCCAGCATTTTTTCACAGTCGTTCATCTTATATTCTCCCCGCTTTCTGAATCGAGACCATTGAATCTGAAGCCACCAGGCTGTCGATAAAGGCCCGGGCTTTTTCCGGCACGCGGTACTCTGGCAGGCTTTCAAACACACCGGCCAGAGCGTCCATATTTTCCATTTCCTGTTTACAGACCTCTAAAGCGCTGTACTCCAGACGCGCAGGGTCCAGGCGCTTCTGTCCCACGGCGTAGCCAAGGCGCTTGCTGCAGGCGCACATACCGCTTCCGCTGAGGCCGCAGTATTTTTTCAGAAAGTCATTAACCTGCCTGCGGATGCGGGAGAGCCTCTGGCGGTAGTTTTCCGGCGTTGTGTCAAAAATATCCGCTCCCATGGCGCTGTCAATTCTGAACATGGCGCCCAGCACATAGATGCAGCGGCTTTCCGCGTCCAGGCATTGCAGCATGACATTGGTACAGGAAAGCTTCAGCTCCTCGGCCAGAAGCTCGGCGTCCACTCCGGCCTGGGGGTCCGGGCAGCGCTCGGCCATGCCCTGCTCAATATCGCGGGCGTAAAAATCAAAGGTGAGGGGCTGGCGGTCGAAACACGAACGGCGGTAATCCACCAGATAGTTTTTGGCGATGCGGTAAACCCAGGTGGAGAAAAGGCTCTCTCCCTTAAAAGACGACAGGCTTGTCATAACACGGATCATGATCTCCTGGGTGGCGTCCTCGGCGTCCTCAATCATCCCCATCATGCGCAGCGACAGGTTAAAAACCATATCCTGAACCGATTCCAGCACTGTCCCCAGTGCGTCTTTATCCCCTTCTACGGCGCGTCGGATAAAAATGTTCATCTCTTTTTCTGAAACCATAATGTTTCCTCCTTTATGCTTATACAGAATTAGACGACAAGAAAAGTCAGCTGTGACAAAATTTAAGTATTTTTTTCGCTTTTTTGGCGCCTAAATAAAAAGAGCAGCCTCTAAGCCGCTCTTACTGCCGTTTAACCGGCGAATACATAGCCATTTTTACTGTTTTTCTTACGCGCATACAGGGCCTGGTCGGCCGAACGCACCAGTGCGCTGTAGCTACTGCCATTATCGGGTGACTGGGAAATGCCAATGCTCACAGTAATGCTGCAGTCGGGAATATCCATAACTGGCTGCGTGACAATCTCACAGAACTGCTGGGCAGTCTGGCCGATGCCTGCCCGGTCGGCCATCTTTTCCGCAAAGACCACAAACTCATCGCCGCCCACACGGCCCATGATGCTCTGGCCGCCAAAGCTCTCGCGTATCCGGTCGGACAGAACTTTGAGCACCGTATCGCCGGCCAGATGGCCGAACACGTCGTTAATCTCCTTAAAATCATCAATATCAATCATCATCAGCACTCCCCCGGTGCCTTGCTCAAGGCGGGTGTTGATCTCCTGCTCGACACTGACCCGGTTTAAAAGGCCGGTCAGAGAGTCCAACTGAGCCAGCCGCCTGAGTTCGTTGGTTTTCTGCTCAAGGGCATGACGGAATTCCTCGTTGCGTTTTTCCGTGATGGTCTTAGGAAAGAACTCTCCCTCCAGCTGTTCAAAGTTTGGGACTGAGTGGTGCAGGTGGATAATCTTAAAGGTATCCCCGCTTACCCGCAGTGTCAGGGAAAATCGGGTGTGCATGGCCGCAACCAATGGGTTGTCACTGGCCTCATGGGCGTCAAAGCCTCCAAAAACAACGACAAATTCGTCACTCATGACCCGTACCTCATACCACTGGTCATCAATGGTAAAATGGCCGTTCCACTCCTCAGTCTCGCCTAAGATCGCTGTGCGAACCTGCTCAAGACTATAACAGATTTCGCCGTCTCCGGTGCCGATATAGGAAGCGTTGTCATCAAATACACTGGTCAGCTTCAGCAGATCGCGGTTGATGAGATAATCCTCCCATATGGATTTTGCAAAGGCGACTGCCTTTTCCTCAATCTTTTTCATATACAGGCTCCTCAGTTTCTCGTTGTATCTATTATACAGTGCTTTTACGCCTGGGGCAAGGATTAATTAAACCATCAGAGCAAGGGTTCTGTAAGGGATTGATACACTCCGCCTGGAGGTACGCCGTTTCGACGTACCTCCATTAAATGCTGAAAAAGGATGCTCCTAAAAAGGGTGCATCCTTACTTACTGTTAAAATATTTACTGCAAAATGTTAAAAATTTTTTGGAAGGGTTATTTTCTTGAATTATTTATTCATTTGATGAGCAGCCGGCGGCAGAGTACCGCCGGCCAGAGGGGTGATCATTTCACTTGGAGAATGAAATCATCGGGTTACGCATCAGACGATGCGTCAAGTTTGCCCTTTCTATGGGCTTTAATGTATTTACTGCAATAGCTGTCTCTGCCCAGGAGCGCGGTGGCGGTGATGATGTCCGCCATCATTTTGCCATTGGTGGGGTCAAGGACGTAGCCGTCCATCCCCAGGGTCATTGTCTGGACAACAAACAGCCGATTGAGGATGCTGCGGTTCGGCAGGCCATAGGAAATGTTGCTCAAACCGCACATGAAGTGTACATCGGGGTAATCCTGCTTGATCTGGCGGATGGTGTCGAGCACCTCTGCTCCGGCACTGGTCACGCTGCTGATGGGCTTGACCAGCGGGTCAAAGTACATGTCGTCATCGGCGATGCCCTCGGCCTTCAGCTTGGCATAAAGGTTATTGACCACCTTCATGCGGTCGGCTGAGGTTTCGGGCATACCAGTGGAGTCCATGCACAATACAACGATTTTGGCGTTATATTTTTTAATTAAGGGAAGAACGGATTCATAACGCCCGTCCTCGTCGGAGATGGAATTGATCATGGGACGGCCGTTCCTGCACAGGGCCAGACCCACGTCCAGTGCTTTGGCGTTGGGGCTGTCAATGCACAGGGGGGTGTCGACCTCGTCCTGAACAATGTTCACAAGCCATTCCATTATTTCCAGTTCATTCTTGACCATATTGCCGCAGTTTACGTCGATATAGGTCGCGCCGGCGTCTGCCTGTTTTTTGGCAAGCTCCCGGATGAACGCTTCGTCTTTATTCTGTACCGCCTCCTTGACCGGAGGGCGGCTGGTGTTAATGAGTTCACCAACAATTGTCAGCATCTGAAATGCCTCCTGTTCGTCAAAATTTTATTCGCTGTCTGCTACATGGCCATCATGCGGTCGCAGAGCTCAACCGCGGTGGAGGCGTCCTCTGAATAGCCGTCCGCCCCGATATCATCGGCGAATTCCTGAGAGATGGGTGCGCCGCCGATGATGATCTTAACCTGGTCACGCAGGCCGGACTCGTTAATCATCTTGATGGTATCGTCAATCTTCATCATGGTGGTGGTGAGCAGTGAGGACATGCCCACAATGTCTGGCTTGTGTTCTTTGATGGCTTCCACAAACTGTTCTTCCTTCACATCTACGCCCATGTCAATAACTGTGTAGCCGCGGCTTTCCATCATTAAGACCACCAGGTTTTTACCGATATCGTGCAGGTCACCGTTGACAGTGCCGATGATGACCTTGCCCTTGGTGGGCATATCCGCGTCGGTGATCAGGGGCTTAACCACCTGCATGCCTTCGTTCATGGTATCCGCGGATTCCATAACTTCCGGGACAAACATTTCACCGCTCTTAAACAGCGGGGCCACAATGTTCATGCCGCCGATGAGGCCGTCGTTGATGATGGCGGCGGGGTCGATCCCCTCATCCACTGCCTTCTGCACCAAGTCCTTGATCTCATCCAGTTCGCCGTCCAACACACAGTTTTGAATATCTTCTAAAATTGCCATTTTTATATCCTCCGATTTTTTTATTCCTGATTAAAGCTGTTTACCTGCTCTTCCGGCGCGCAGTGTGTACTGAGCCGCACCGGAGGGAATTGTCCAAATTTTTATAATTTTTAACAGTGAATTTCTGTTTTAAGAATATTAAGATCAGGCCTTTAAGCCATAGCCTTTAGGATGCCACTTGTCCATGTCCAGCTCGGGCTTGATTTCTGCGTAGAACTGTTCCGGATCGTCTGGAATCTTGTCCACTGCTTTTTCCATCTTGTCGAGCCATTTCATGTCGCGGCGGTCAGCCTTAACCTTTTCGGCCTTGATGGCGTCGCGCAGCTCGTTAATGGTTAATTTGGCGGCCAGTTTGGTTCTCAGGAAGTTATCCTGCTCTTTCACCAGCTCGCCGGCGATCTTAAGCACAACATCGGGTCTTAAAACCCATGCCTGGACATCCAGCGGCGCGTCAGATTCAACGAGCAGGTCGCGCATCATAAGGCCCTGGCCTTTTTCCTTGGCCACGTTCATGAGACGGCAGTCATATACCAGCTGTTCCATGCCCACCACAGGGGCCATCTCGGATAAGAGCTTGACCTGCTGGATGGATTCATTACTCCAGGTATCGGCCACGGCTGCCGCGATGTTGCCAACTGGGCTTAAATGGGCGCCAGCCGCGCTCTTACCTTCCATGGCGATGGGACTGCCGGTAATGGCCTTGAGGTATGGGCCTTCATAGGCGCAGTCCTTGCTCGGGCCAACCGCGCCCTGTTCAAAGGCCACCAGGGCTCTCGGCACTGCCACAACACGCATAACCGCTGCGAACACATGGGGGATAAAGCCTTTTTCGGCCAGAACCATGGCGGTGTTGGCAAAGCCACAGGCAGAGTCGCCAGCGGCGAAGCAGCCATTAGCATCGGATAATTTAACCAGATTGCCCCAGAGGTATTCCATGTCGCGGCAGCCCAGCACGCCCATGGCGAAGATGGCTTTGCGGATATCGGCCTTTACGAGGGCTTCGTCATTGATTTCCTTGCCCCCGGTCGATTCGATGGATAAAAAGTCTGAACCATCCTTGGCGCACTGTTCGTACAGCTCCAGCATGGTATCCCAGTACTTGCCGCCGCGCATAACCGGAGGACGGCTCATTTCGCGCAGGTCGTTGGGGGTGGTCCGCAGGGCGGCCTTGAGGCCGTACTTGTCTGCGGCTTCCTTGATGCCATTTAATAAAATGCGGTTGGCGTCAATCCCATATTTTGGATGCTCGGTAAAGTCCGGCACGGTTTCAAATTCTACCAGCACGCCGGGCGCGTAGAGCTCTGCCGCTCTCTTGAGCACACCGTCGATGATATTGGAATAAATGCCCAAGGCCTTGTCAATGGTCTGATCATTGACATCCATGCCCGGCAGTGTGAAGTTGATTTCCGGATAGATGGTGCCGCCGCCGATGACCATGCCGCTCCTGGTGGTGACAGGGTTCGGACAAGAGCCATAAATAAAATCGTCCAGATTATTAATTGCCAGTTTATCAAATTTCTTTGCCATTTTTGTATCCTCCACTTTTTAGTTCGTTGAATGCTGAAGGGAGTCTTTGTAACAAGGGTTGATGACAATGAACCCGGCCATTTCCACCAGGTGCCGGAAAATCTCATTTCCGTCTCCCTGTCCATCTCCATAGACAGGGCCCAAGGCAATGGCGCCGGACTTCAGGTCATCCATTTTGCTGCCGACCACAGGTTCCAACCGTTTTTTGACCTCTTTAAAGAGCTGTCCCGCCAGTAACAGATCCCCGGCAAAGTATTCCCCAGCCTCAAAGAGTGTTCCGACCTTCTCCGTTCCCCGCCGGCAGGCTTCAATCACACCTAATCCTTCTTCCCTCGATGGATCTAAAGATAAAATTTCATCGACACACACCATGAGCTTTTCTTCTTCCAGATCTGCCATCAGATTTGTGATTCCTTTAAATTCCATAAGAGCCTCCCTAATCCTAAAATATTCTTTTTAAAATATCTCTTTAACTCTTTAATGCACTCCTCTTTATTAAAATATACATTTTTATAACCCCGCGGGACTTATTAAATAATTATTTATGTTATTATAATACACCCGGCATGGCTTTCTGTCCTTGGACGATTTATATACTTTTTGGTAATATCTTGCTTTTTATGATTATTATGCTAATATACCATCAAAAAAAGACGCTGCTATTTTAAAACATCGTCTTTTTAAGAATATAAACCATGCAAACAGTCTTGTATCCGCAGCTTTAATGGCTTTTGCTTTTAACAGAAACATTTCGAAATTTTCCATTTTCCATTTTTAATTTTCCATTTTTATGGTGGTGGCCGTGGCAGATGGGACAGGCCTCTCCATCGTGGTGATGGTGTTCATGGGCTTCCTCGGTAAAGGTTTCTGTCACCCGCATGACCACCTGGCTGTAGTCCTTCTCGACAAGCAGCCAGGAAAGGTTTAAAAGCTTCCGGCTCTCCCCGGCGTTGATGCCGCTGACCAGGGAATTGATGACCATCTCCGCCTGGCCCGACGTTTCATTTCCGCCGGTATACTCGTGATGGACGCCGGTCAGGGCGTTGACACAGCTGAACTTGATAAAGGCTGTGTCCGAAAGCTCTGCCAGCCCCTTGATATGGCCGATAAAGGTCTTTTCCTTTTCAGAGATGCGTTTGGCGTACACGCCCATCAGGCTGCCAATCATTTCCTCCCACTCCTCTGGCGTCATGGGGCTGTCGGATTTAAACTGAAGCTTGAAAACCGCTGGAATAAACTCATTTTGATACATTATTTTCTCCTGCCTAACGGACTAAATATGTCTTGAATGCCGGTGTCAGCCCAGTGCTGACATCCATTTTAAAGACCGGCAGCCTGTCCCCAAGCTCCCGGACCATGCCCTCCGCCTCGCGCACAGCGCACTCGGGGGCTTCATCTATCTTGTTGATCACCACCGCCCGGGCCAGCCCCAGAGAGCTCATGAGCAGGCTGTTCAGCCGCACGCGGTACAGATCCACCCGCAGCGGGTCAAAGATAAACACATTGCAGATATCCTCGGACGTGTACCCGCAGTTTTCCATGGACGGGTACATGGAGGCCGGATCGGCCATGCCGGACGGTTCAAACAGGATGTAGTCAAGGCCGTCGTATTCTGTCAGCAGATGGTTGATGGTGGCCTCCAGGGTTACCTTCAGCGTGCAGCAAACACAGCCGCCGAAGAGATCGTGCACGTCATAGCCCAGCCTGCGCATCTGCCGGTTGTCGATGCCCACCTCGCCAATCTCATTGACAATGATGGCGCACTTTTTATTTTCTGCTGCCAGCAGCTCGATGGTTTTAAGCAGCATGGTTGTCTTGCCTGAGCCTAAAAACCCGGTAAAAAGGATGATATCCGGCTTTTTTTCACACATTTCTCACACCTCACTTGTCCCAAAATAGCCGCTGCCCCTGCCAAGAATATGGTTGACCACGTCGATGGCCCCAAAGATATCCTTACCGTAGCCGTTGGCGCCCACCTCATCGGCAAAGTCCTGGGTGACAGGCCCGCCGCCCACAATGATCTTCACCTTGTCCCGGAGGCCTTCATCGGTCACCTCCTGGATCACATTGCGCATCTCACCGATGGTGGTGGTCAGCAGGGCAGACATGGCTAAAATATCCGGCTGGCACTTCCGGATGGCGGCCACAAAGCTGGCGGGCGGCACATCAATGCCCAGGTCGATGACCTCATAGCCCTCGCCCTGAAGGCTCCAGGTGACCATGTTCTTCCCGATATCATGCAGATCGCCGGCCACAGTGCCGATGACCACCTTACCCTTGTGATGGCTCATGGCCTTTGTGAGCAGCGGCTTGATCACATAAAGGCTGGCGTGCATGGCCCGGGACGACATCAGCACATCGGGGATATAGATCTCCCCTTCCCTGAACTCCTGGCCGATTTTGTCCATGGTCGGAATCAGCGCCTTTTTAATGATGGCCTCCGGGCCGATTTCGAGCCCCAAGGCCGCCTCGGTTTTATCCTTCACATACTCTGCGTCGCCGTCCACCAGGCCCTGCTGTATTTCCATAATAATCTGATCCATGCGCTTCTCCCCCCTATCCATATGCTCTGCACGCCTACCGGCTCTGCCTGAACTGCGTCGGCGTCATGCCTTCATTTTTTTAAAACACCTTTGAGAAATAGCTCGCGTCACTATAGCCCAGCCGCACAGCGATCTCGTCGATTTTATACCGTGTGTTGCCCAGCATCTTCTTGGCCTCGTCCAGCTTGACCCGGGTCACATAGTCCATGACAGTGATGCTCTGGCTCTCCTTGAAGATCCGGCTCACATAGTACGGGCTCAGATAAACCGAATCCGCGATTTCTTCAAGGGTCAGGTTGCGGTTATAATTGTTGCGGATAAAGCCCTTGATGCCCTCAATGGCCAGGCGGTTCTTGGTCTTGCTGTTGGTCTGAATCTCTTTAAAATAGCGCTCCAGCACCTTCAGCGCCGCGGTGTTGATCTCCTCGGTCGAGTAGCAGGTGCCAAGCTCCTGCATGAAAGCCGCGTTGATGCCCATGGGCCGCTCCGAGTTGACTCCGGCCTCCACCGAGGCTCTGGACACCACCACCACCAGCTCAAAGACCCGCGCCCGGACCACGGCCAGGTTACTCTGCACGGTATCGGCGAGGATGTCGGCCAGCATGACCTTGAAAATCCTGCGGCATTCGTCCAGATCACCCAGCCGGATCTTGCCGACCAGGCTCTTTTCCTTTTCGATGTAATAGTTTAGGCTCTGGCTGTTCAGCTTTTCCTCCAGGCTTTTGCGGGTGGCGATCTCATCATTTAAGAGCGTCTGTTGAAGCTCAAGCTCTTTTTTGCGCTGCATGCTCTGCCAGGCCGCGTTCACAATGTAATTAGCCATGATCGACAGCAGTGAAGCGGCGCTCTGCACCTTTTCACCCGACACCACCTGAAGCTCCTTAGCGGCCTTAAACAGCGGCTCAAAATCATCGGTGAGCACGCGGTTCATTTCCTCAAGCTCGATCCAGAAAAACTCCTCGGGCTCCCACATGAGCACCTGCCCGCAGATAACACTGCCCAGATGCTCGCCGTCCACGATGATGGGTGCCGCCCATTCCACCAGGCCGCCTGGACATCTGAAAATATAGGGCTCGTTAAACAGGGCTGCCTGCTTGCCCGCGCGGGCGTAGGCGCCCTTGCAGCGCTGGACGCCCTTCTGCTTTTCCAGCTTCCAGATCAGCTGGCAGAAGCTGCAGTTGATCTGGGCGTCAGCCTTTGAGAAAATCGAGCGTCCCTCTGTGTCCACGATGTTGGCGGTCAGGCCTGTCACATTCGTAAAGGCGTTCAGGATCTCGACCAGCAGATTTTTATCCACCAGCTGCAAAAGATACGCCCGTGTGGAGGGCCTGTTCCCTCCTTCCCCTGCAACGCTGTTTCTCATTTTCACGCCTCCTTGTGTTCGTTTTCATCTGCCGCTATCTTTCTATATATAGTTATATAACAAAAAACGCGCTGTGGATAGGAAATTTCTTGTCATTTTCTGTACTATTTTGTGCTTCCTTCATGGCATGGAAAAAGCGGTAAAAGACACTCTGGTCTTTTACCGCCTGATTGAATCAAATTTCTGTTTATTTTTGTGTGTATTTTTCAAAATGAACCCGGCCGGCATCGTAGCGTTCTTCCACCTCGTAGGGCCGTTTGGCATAGCCAAAGGGAATGATGGCGTAGGGACGGATGTTATCCGGCAGGTCAAAGACCTTTGTGATGTGGTCCATGCGTTCCTTAAGCGGGGCCACACCCAGCCATACCGCGCCCAGATCCTGACTCACGGCCTCCAGCAGAATGTTTTCGCAGGCAGCGCCCAGATCCTGTTCCCAGTGTTCCGGGAAACGCATTTCATCGGTGTTGCCAAGCGCCACGATGGCCGCCGGCACCTTGGCCACAAATTTGGCGTAAGGGTCGGTTTCGGACAGCTGTTCCAGTGTCTTTTTGTCCTCAACCACAATGAATTCCCATGGCCGCTGGTTTCCGGCAGACGGCGCCTGCATGGCGGCCTTTAACAGCATTTCTATTTTTTCCTTTTCGACCGGCGCATCTTTAAACACTCTGACGCTGGCGCGATTAAAAATCTCGTTCATATCATATCCTCCTATGTGTTAAGCTATTATAACTATTATATACCCAAATTCAAAAAAGGAAATGAAAATTTTTAAATTTCAAGCCGTTTTTTTCAGATAAAATCGCAGACGCGCTTCACCATGACACTGTTGCCGGACACAGGGCGTTCCTGCGCCAGGCTCTGAACCGCTGTCACCGCAGAGGCGGCCGCGCTTCCATGGCTCTGAATAAGCGACTGTGTGGATTGAAACAGCCCTGCAAGGGCAGCGGTCATTAAAACCAACAGCGCGAGGACCATAATGGTCAGCCGGTCTGTCTTTTTTGTCTTCGTCATTTCGTACACCCCCAAGGTTTATTTCCTAAGTATGTGCTTAGTATAACAAATCATTGTGATCTTTCTGTGAATAAATTCTGAAATATTTCTGAAGAATTAAATTTCCACATGGATATAGCCGCTGCTGTAATAGGGCAGCACGTTCAGCCCGCAGTCCTTTGCCCCGGCGGCCAGATCCCCGACACCCACCCCCGGGCAGTACAGGTCCGCCGCACAGCCCCGTTTGTGAAAGGACCAGCTGACGCCTCCAACCTCCTCATTGCGGGCTTCGCACCGCACGCCTGAGGTGATGATGACCGGCCGTCCAAAATAGCACCGCAGGGCTTCGATCTTCTCTAAAAGCTCGGGCTCCACAACGCAGGGCCAGCCGTCGCAGTAGCCCGCGCAGTCACACTGGTATTCTTCCATGGCAAAGTGGGGCGTTGCCATGAGGGGCATCCGCGCTTCTGCATCTCCATCAGGCAGGGCGCTGTCACTGTCCTGAGGCGGCGGAAATACCGGTTCCCTGGACTTTTCCGTTGCGGGAGCGTCTGTTATCCCTGCAGGCGGGTCCTCTGGGATGACGGCATTCTCAGCTCTTTTGGGGCCAAGGCTTCCCAGAAACATCATTGAAACCACCGCGCAAACCATGACCAGCCCGATGATAAATGTTTTTTTCAATCTTTTCATGTTTTCCTCTCTGTTTGATCAATAAAAAAGGGGCTTTCGCCCCTTTTTCAGAGTGTAGACAAATGCTGTCATGAACAGCCAAAGGGTTAAAGAGAGGGCTGTTCAGTTGAAAGTTGAAAGTGGATAGTGGAAAGTTCAGGTGCAAATCTGCCGTTGGCCGATTTGATCAGATGCGGCCTGCGGCCGCGTTTTTAATCGCTTTGGCATCAGCCAAAGGGGTCATGAACCTTCCACCTTCAACCCTCCACCTGAAACTGTTTCCTGCTTTAGCTTTGCCGCAGACTTTCAACTTTGTCGACAGCCTGAAAAGGGGCTTTCGCCCCTTTTTTACGCTGTTTCCTCAATGGCCACATCGGTTTTGATGGTGTCGACCTTCACGGCTCCGGTCACCTTGACCAGACCAAAGCCGTCGGGCAGAAAAGCGCCCTGGTCTAAAACAGCTTTCGCCCCTGTCCTGATCTCGGCATCGGTGATGCCCTCCTTATAATCGGGAATGGTGATTTTAAACTCCTTCCCGTCCGCGCGCTGAAAATAGATGGTTAAATCTTTGTTGGTTGTTGGCATTTTTGTAGTCTCCTTCTTATTTTTAATTTTGGGGTTCTGGTTTACCTGTATTCTTTTTTAATGGAGAATTGAGAATGCAGAATGGAGAATTTCGGAACAAAATCGCGATGCGATTTTAATGAAAATCAAACCGGCTCTGCCGGTTTGGCCCTTTAATTCTCAATTCTCAATTCTTCATTCTCCATTGTTGAAATCGCTATGCGATTTCAACCATCTCTTCCGCGGTCACCTTCACCTGCTTTTCCCGGATGGGCTCCTGCATGTCGGCGATGGCTTTGGCAGTGCCCACAAAGGACGCATCGGTGACGGCGGGATCAATATCCCCATAGGTCTTTGAGGACTTGACGATCTTTCCTTCCCTTTCGCCGTGGTTCACGGTGATCTTCATCCCTACAGATTCAATGTTTTTTTCAATGGTTGCCATTTGCTGTACCTCCTGATTTTTGATTTGGCGTTTTTGCCTTACACTTAATACAATCGCTCAAAAATCAAAAAGGTTCCCGGATTTTAAAAAAAATTTAAAAATTCTGCTCAACACGAAGAATACCATTGTTTTTTTATATTCTTTTTATAAATCTGTGGTATGATTAAAAATAAATACAAACGCTATGAATTGGAGGCAGCAGTCATGCTCTATTTAAAGGCACTGAACACAGCAGATACCCGGCAGGAATACCAGTTTTTTCAGGAAATCCAGAGTGAAAGCGGCTTTTTAAACCCATACCACGGCATTTCCTACAGCGATTTTGTCCATCAGGCGGTTCCAGAGCGCATTGATGCCTCCAGAGGCATTGGTGTGGCCGAAGGCCTTGTCCCGGACACTTATTTCTTTCTGTGGGAGGATACACAAATCGTCGGTTTGTTTAAAATCCGCCATTACCTGAATGATTTTTTAAAAAAAGACTGGGGACACCTCGCTTATGCCATTCTGCCAGAATACAGGGGCCGGGGCTATGGCACAAAGGGTCTGGCACTGGCAGTGGAGGTCTGTAAGGGCCTGCTGCCTCCCGGGGAGGATGAAATCTACCTGTCCTGCTATCTCGACAACACGGCCTCCCTGAGGGTTATGCTCAAGAATGGTGCTACCATCCACCACCACAATTCGACAGACTATTTTACACGAATCAAAATCCGCTGAAAAAGCCGGAGCCACACGCTCCGGCTTTTTCAGCTATTCCAGCGCATCCCGCTGCCGCCGAAGAGCCTGAAGCCCACGGTGAAGCCGGGTTTTGACGGTGGCGGGCGCAACACCCTGAATACCGGCGATGGCCTTCAGGCTTTTGCCGCCATAGTAGTGCAGGCGCAGCACCTCAGCCCGCTCTGGCGGCAGGGCGTCCACCATGGCCCGAAGCCGGGCGCTGCGGTCAGACGCCTTGTCAAGCAGGCATTCCTCGGGCGTGGGGCCCGGGTCTGGGATGGCTTCGTCCTCCGGCAGAAGCGGCCTTGTCTCCATCCTGCCGCTTCTGGCCGCTCTGCGGCCCGCGTCGGCAAAGCGGTAACGCAGGCGGGCGCTTAAAAAGGCCGGAAAGGGCTGGCTGCTCCCGGCCCGGTAATCGGCTGTGGCTTCCAGCAGGATCACACCCCCGTACTGCACAGCGTCCTCCAGGCTGTCGTGATGGTGCCTGTATTTGGCGGCCTGCTTATAAATCAGCGGCTTAAAGCTCATGAGCAGCATTTCCCTGGCGGTCTGGTCGCCCTCGCCGGCCATGCGCACCCACTCGTCCAGGGCGCTGTATTTTTCATCCTTCAAGTAATTCCCCCTTTTGGGCTGTTCGTTTAAAACAGCACGTCATCCTCCCGGACATCCTGTATGGCAAACACCACCTCGGGATGGGTGCCCTGCAGGGCGGCCAGGTAATCGTTGAACTGATCCTCCGCGTCCTCCGCATCTCTGGCGTGAAAGCCAACCCGGACACGGCACTCTGCTGTGACCACGTAGTCTCTTTTCCGCCTCACCAGACTTCCTCCGATACCGTAACGATTTGTGGACAAACTGCACCTCCTGAATAATAAAAGATTAATATAGTATATTATTTAATATATTATTAATGGCGGACACGGGCGTCCGTGATTCTGCCGCCACTTTTGCTTTTTTAACAATATTGCGGACATAAATGTCCCCGAATCCTGTTTTGTGAAATTTTCAGCCCGACTTATCCACATGCCCATAAACGGACACCTGCTCACCGGAAAGATTTTCAAGGATTACAGGGGCCACGTTGTCGGCAAAGGGAATCAGGGTATAAAATCCTACCTGTTTGTTTTTAACGGCCCGCTGGTATTTCAGACGGCCCGAGGCCTCCAGCTCACTGCGATAGCGGCGGATATGGCGTTCAGAGCATTTTAATACCCTTTCCAGCTGCTCAGGCCGCACCCAGAATGCCACCCGCCACAGCCACCGCCCGTCTAAGGACGGCAGCGCGCAGGCATTGCAGCGGTACAGCAGGTAATGCCACAGAGCAATGGCCCCGGGCGACAGCTTTTTCTCGTCGGGCAGACTGGCGTGCCATTCATAAAAGGCGTCGAGCTCTGTGAAATAGTTTATAACGCCGCCTCCCTGTCCTGGGCTACAAACCAGTCTACCAGGCAGGCCTGGCCCACAGGTGTGACACGGGTCACCGACCAGAGCATTTTGCCCTCCCCGCCCAGGGGCCTGTCAAAGAAACCCTCCTCAATCTCAAAATAGCCCTGCTCCATGGTCCATTGAAGCGGCTTGTTCCAGCTGCCTTTCTGGGTGCTTAAAAAACCGCCTTCGCGCAGCTTTGTAAATAGGCGGTTCCGCCCGATGTTCACGCCGTTCTGGCGCAGGAGCTTAGCCATATCTCCCATGGAGATGCTGCCCTCTGAGGCTGTGATGGCCTCGCCGAATACGGCGTTTGGCGTAAGCGCCTTTATCCGCATCTCCAGCTTGTCCACTTTTGCGCCCAAAGCCTTGTTTTTAGCGGTCTCCGCCCTCAGCATGTCCATCAGCTCCCGCATGGCCCCGGGGTCGTCCTGCACCCGGTCCATCACGTCATCCTCCATATAGGCCCCGTGCCTGCGGATGCTGGGCAGAATGACCGCGGTCACATAGCGCTTGAAGGTCTGGGCTTCCGGTCTTGTGCTACCAAAGATCAACGCGTACAGGCCGCTCTCGTTGACGACCAGCATGCTCTGATGATGCCCGTTGGCGTCGCAGATACGCCGTTTCGACGTATCTGCCGGGTTGACATGGCGCTTTACAATGCTTGAAGCGTCTTTGCTGTAGCCCAGGGCAGCGCACACATCCGCGGCCACCAGCCATTCCCGGGCCTCCGCGCCGTCTGCAGCCTCCCGCTCCACCAGCGTGCGGATTTTTCCGAAAAGGGCGCTCTCAAAGGTCTGGGTAAAGATTGCCGCGGCCATTTTACATTTCCTCCTTTTCGATCATGACAAAATACTGCTCCTCATGGTCGAGGATTGTCTTAAATACCATGCGCCCCATTTCGACGCTGTCCAGCAGCAGCTCTACGTCGGTGGTGGCCCGCAGAGCAGGGTTTCGAAGCGCCTCCCAGTCCTTTTCAAAAAGATGATTTGTCTCTGTGCCCGGCACCTCGGTAACCGTACAGCACTCCCGGCTGCCGTCAGGCTTTACGGTTTCCAGAACACACCCGCCGCCAGGGGCCGTCACATATAAATCATAAGGATTGCTGCTCACAAACATGCGAACCTTTGAGATTTCCCGCACCAGGTTCATCCCCTCTAAAAACGGCGGCGTCGCCTCAGGCTTCCAGCCCTCCGGACGGCAGACCCTGGGGTTGTCCACCGAAAAGACCGGCGGGATAAAGCCCGGTACTTCCTCTGTACTCGAAAGACCCAGGTACTTTAAAAAGCTCGGAAGCGGTGTCAGCTCTCTGGCTGGTATATGGGTCTTTTTCCCTTCGCTCGCAGCTGCCGTGGTGGATGATGGTTTGTTTTGGTTCATATCAGAACCTCCTTAAAATATTTCTTCAGCGCTCACCGCTGAGGTTGAGATCATTATACGAAATTGCTCCTCCGCCGTCACCTTTCATTCAGCCCCCAAAAAGGCCTCTAAAACACAAAAAAGCCCCATTTCTGAGACTTTTTTGCTTTGAAAAGATATTATTTTGTCTAAAAAGCGGTCTTTTTGAGCTTTTTCTCTTCCTGAAGGCAAACATTAAAATACTCACACCGCAGGCATTCCCTGTCTCGCACAACGGAAAACCCACTGCCTGTCAGCAGGACCTGGGCTGGCAAAAGCGCTCTGCACAGCGCAGAACCCTGCTCGATCTTCCTCTCCATGGCCATACTGGTGCCGGCATAACAGACCGCCATTCCGCTCTCAGCCACAACACACCCACGCTCTCGGTCGTGCTCTTTAATTAAAAAAAATCCGGTCGACGTAACTGTTTCCCGTTCCGTCACCGGGGAGACTCGTGTGAGCAGGCATGACCTGAAGGTTTTTGCCAATATAAAAGCAGAGGTTCCGCTTTGTGTTAAAACGTTTGGCGTTGGCCCGTCCGCAGGCCCCCATATCCTTCTTAAAAAGACGCCCGACAAGGTTAATCAGACGCCTGGGCGTACAGGGCCAGAGCGTGACCGAGCCGTTCATGTACACAATGCCCGTCATGGGCTCGGTGAGACTGCTGAGGTTGATATACGCCACGGGCAGCCCAAGCTGTGGATCGCGCACCAAACGCTCCAGCTGCTCCTCCGTCAGGTAAAACTGCCCGTCCCCCAGCCCAAAAGCCGCATGCTCCAGATCAATGCCCGGAAAGCAGTTAAGATTGCTGTAATTGTACATTTTTTGATCCTCCAAAAATATAATATTTATTTGAAACCTGAAAACCCTGTGGGGTAAACGGTTTACATATGATGAAAAAACCGGCAGGCGGGAGATGCCGCCTGCCGGGTAATTGATTAAAAATATCCTGTCTTAACTTAATACTGATCAGATAATGGACTTAGCATTTTATACTACGGCAAATTAAAATATTGATTTCTTATTTTCATATTATTTTTCACTTCATCTAAAAACTGAAAACCAAATTCTTGATAAAAGTTTATAACTTTTTTATTATTAAAAAGAACATTCAGATAGACCTTTTCCAGTTTCGATTCAGAAAAATACTTTTAAATTGTTTTTGTTGCTATGTAAGCAGTGTCGTTATCGTGTGCTGTTTTTTCACGATATTCGCGATTTGGCCTGCTTTTTTCTCAATACTATTGTAACTTGACCTTATTACATTGAAAAATCGGATGATTTTTTATCTTTCATCCAATTTAACATTTCTTTACTATCTTTAATCATTCACTTTCTTGATGCTGGTTGGTACACTTTTCATGCCAACTTGTATAACCTTCTCCTTCCCACGGCATTCCCCGATCAAAAGTATACCGCCATGGATAAATTGATTCTCCCGTTACTTTGTTTTTTATTTTCCTTACATCGCTAATCGGTTTTGCTGGATTACCAACCACTACCTTTTCATTTTCGACGTCTTTATTGACAATCGCGCCTGCTCCAATAAGTGCATCCTCACCAATATGAACACCAGGCAAAATGATGCTTCCAGTCGAAATGATCGCAAAGGATTCAATGATAACGCCCACTAAATTTTCAGATGGTGGTGTAGGGTCATTGGTCAATACAACATATGGAAATATCCATACATAATCTTTAATAATACTCTTTTGTCCAATATGCACATTGCTGTGCATATTGACATAGTTCCCAATTTCACAGTGTCCCTGTATATCGCTCAATGTCCCAATTCGGACATGATCTCCAATTTTTGCTCCTTCTCTTATTGTAACCCGATGGCCAGTTTGAAAATGATCTCCAATTTCATTATTTCCATAAATAATGGTTTCACTTCGAATCAGCGCATTTTCACCGATAGTGAGTGGATGGTTTTGTTCTGTGTGATTTTCATAAAAATCAACTAAGTATTCTCCTAAAATACAGCGGGCTCCAATCGTGCTGTTTTTTTTAATCGTAACATTATCTCGAATAATACAGCCATCATCAATATAAACATTATCTTCAATCGTTACATTGTTGCCAATACTAACACTCTCCTTGATCGTTACATTTTTACCGATATTTATTTCCTTTGGTATCATAACCATAATATCTTCTCCTATAATATTCTAAATCTTACTTTTTAAAACCGATTGATCATTTCAATGACATAATCAATCTCATCCTCTTCCATCCCATAATATAAAGGCAGGCTCAATTCCCTTCTCGCAATTTTTTCTGCAATGGGATAAGCACCCTTTTTGTAACCTAAATCTTCATAAGCCTCCTGCAAATGGATGGCAAGGGGATAATGAATAACCGTTCTGATGCCATTTTCCTGAAGATAATTTTTGAAATCTTCTCGTTTCTCAATAAGAATTGGAAAAATATGCCAGACATGGATGTTTTTATCATCCACAGAGGGCAAAGTGATTTTCGAGTTCTTGATTTCATTCAAATACCGCTGGCTGATCCTCTGCCGTTCTTTGGTCCATCGGTCTAATTCCTGGAGCTTTATTCTTAAAAATCCCGCCTGTAATTCATCGAGGCGTGAATTGATTCCTTTGTAAATATGATGGTATTTCTGATCAGACCCATAATTCCCGATGGCTCTTGCCTTTCCAGCGATTTCTGGATCATTGGTGGTGATGCATCCCCCATCACCGAGGCATCCTAAATTTTTTCCGGGATAAAAACTGAAGGCCGCGGCATGACCCAGAGAACCTGCTTTTTTTCCTTTATAGGTTGCGCCATGGGACTGGGCGGCGTCTTCAATCACCTTTAAGTCATATTTTTTTGCAATCCCAAGAATGGGATCCATATCAGCGCACTGTCCATAAAGATGGACCGCGATAATCGCTTTCGTCTGCTTTGTAATAACCTTTTCAATTTCATCCGGATTAATATTATAGGTTTTGAGCTCCGGCTCGACAAAAACAGGTGTCGCTCCTGTATAGGAAATGGCTAAAGCGGTCGCAATAAATGTGTTGGACGGGACGATGACTTCATCCCCTTCTCCAATGTCAAAGGCTCTTAACAAAAGGTAGAGTCCTTCTAAACCATTGCCGCATCCGACGCAGTATTCCGTCTCGCAATATTCCGCAAATTCTTTTTCAAATTGACAGCACTCTTCCCCGTCAATAAACCAGCTTTTATCATATACACGCTCGAAGCATGCCTGCATGTCTGCTTTGATTTCATTGTGCATGGGGGTGAAGGTACTAAAGGGTATGTTCATTTTTTAATTTCCTTTCAAGTAAACATGACATACTTTTTATTTCTAAAGAGGGTCATAATATTTTATTTAAAAGCCATTTTTTACAGGGTTTTTCTATGATTTCATACAAAATAATCGCAATTAAACTACACACAAACAACGAAAAAACAATTGCCATACTATTTATTTTAAGTATTTCCAAATACTTTTGTGCAAATCTTAAAATATCCCAAACAAAAAATTGAGCTAAGAAGAAAGCATAGGATATTTTGCTTAAATATTGAATCAATTTTGATCCTAAAATTTTAATAAACGTTTTGTTTTTGAGTGTTCCCATATAAAAAATAATAATTGTAAAAAAAGGGATTGTCCAAAAGCCATAATAACTGTAATTTCCTATTCCTAGATAACTCATTAAAGAAATACCGCTAATAAGTGCTACGATACTGAAAAATAATATTCCTTGTTTACATTCTTTTTTTGAGGTATTCATAAAATAATGTGCAATCATTAATCCCAATAAAAATTCCATCAACCGAAAAAACGGATTGGAGTAAACATTATTTAATTTAAACATATGGGCAACAAAAGGTGCAATGCTGTCAAGACCATACATCATCAATGCAATAATAATTAGGTTCTTGCTTTTTATTTGAGAAAAAAGTTTGCTAAAGTATGGAAATAACAAATAACAAAAAGCAATACATGAAATAAACCAAGTTCCATCATTATGTGATATCGTAAACAGACTTCCAAAAAATGTTTGTGTGAGAGTTAGTTCTATCGGTGCGAGTATGATATTTTCTTTTAGCGTTAGTTGATTATACACAATCAAATATAGAATATAGATGACAATGTACAAAGGGTAGATATTCGCAAAGCGTTTTTTATAAAATATTTTAATAGTATCAAGTGTTTCCATTTTATTTTGGGCATATAAATAGTAAAGCGTAAACCCCGACAGCTCAAAAAAAGCTATCATAAAAATTGCTCCATTTTTTATAAAAGGCGTCAGCCATCCATAGGTCAATTTCATATGCACATTAGAATGAAAAAAGAAAATAAACAACGCTGCTAAAATTCTTAATAGATCAAGACCATAAAGTCTGTCTGTCTGTCTGTCTGTCTGTCTGTCTGTCTGTCTGTCTGTCTGTCTGTCTGTCTGTCTGTCTGTCTGTCTGTCTGTAATGATTATGTTTTTCTCCATCTCTCCTGTCAATCCCCTTTTGTTTCATTTTAACTTTCCCCAATATTATTTTTAAAAAAATCCTGCGCTTCCTCACAGTATGTCCGGTAATCTCGAATATAATCCCCTTCATCATAATACTCGGAAGCAATAACCATCAGAACACTTCCGGGGGAAAAATTATACATTTCCCGCCAAATCATCGGCCCAATATAAAGCCCTTTAGCTGGATCATCTAAAGTAATAAATTCTTTTTCGTAGGGCGTGCTCACGCTGATCTGCACACTGCCGTTCAGGCAAACCAACACCTGCTGAAGTTCTTTATGGGAGTGAAAGCCCCGGATGGTGTTTTCTGGCACCCTTGTCAAGTAGTAGATGCGTTTGATGTCAAAGGGGACATCTTTAAACCCTTCAATAGGGGTGAGATGCCCCATAGGACGCTCAATATTTTTTGCATCGATGATGTCATTGAATTCAATGATTTTTGTATTGATCATTTAAAAACCTACCTTTTCTTTTTAAAGCTCTTTAATAGGCGAAGGACGTCTTTACCGTAACCGATAAGGATCAGACCAAGTGCCAGTATGACTAAAATGCACAAAGCCCAATAAAGTTTGAAAAACAAACTTAAAACAACAGTCGTCATTAAAACCGAAAGGATCACAAACTTTTTACTGAGCTTGAGCAGCTTCATTTTTGAGGTGACAATCACCACCATCAAAACAGAGACGGCATAACCGACTAAGGTTGAAAGTGAACAGCCGACAATACCGTAAGCACGTATCATGAAAAAGTTCATGATGATATTGACAATAACGCCAACAGCAAGGGCTAATGTCATGTAGAAACTTTTTTTAACCACTAAAAACTGGTTGCCAGCGGTTTGAACAAGCATCAGCAGCAAAGGTGATAGAAATAAGTAAGGGAATACTTCTGCACCTTTGGTATAATCTCCGGTAAACAATAGGTTGAATATCCACTGGTTAAAAGGGATTAAAATAATAAACGCCAAAAATGAAATAATACCTAAGTACTCAAATATCTTAGAGGTTAACTGCACCTGATCATCATCCCGCATGGTTGAAAAAGCAAAGTACTGCCAGCCGCCTGCGAAGGCCTGGTAGATAAACTGGCTAATGGAAGCCACTCGGGCGCCAATAGAATAAATGCCAACCTGTGCCACATCCAGCATATGGGTAATCATAATTTTGTCTGTTGAGTTGAAGGCCCAGTAGATAACAAAAACCGGTAAAAGTGGCAGACCAATTTTCAATAAAGTTTTAGCGATCTCTTTATCATACAATTTAAAGTGAAACTCTTTTTTGTTGAGGATCCAGAAGAATAGCAGGATGCCCAGACTGGCAATTAAATTGCCGTAGATTAATCCTTGATAACCTAAACCAATATAGACTAATAAAATCGCAAGCCCGTAGTATGCAATCGAATTGGATAAACCTGAGACCACGTAGATGGTGCGGCGGTTTTGCATGCGTGTGGGCGCTGAAATAATGTTCCGGTTGGCGGATAAAAAGACGCCGATCGCTGCTGTCACAATGATAAAGGTGCTGTTTGCATCTCCCAAAAAGATTTGTGAAAATGCTTTGTTAAAGATGATCAGAATGAGCATGACCACAAAGGAGGACAGAAGCACAATCTGCATACCAGTTGAGGTGACTTTCATTTTGTATTGTAGGTCGTCTTTTTCGAAGTATTCGCGGAAGATGGCGTCATAAATACCTAGGACGGCAAAGGATGAGCCGAAGTTGATAATCATGTTAAACAAATCAAAACGCCCGAAATCACTAGTATTTGGAAGCATCCGTGTAACGATGGGTAACATTAAAAGGGGTACAATTTTGTTTAATATATTAATAAAACCATAGGCAAAAAAATTTTCTAAAAATAATTTTATTCTATTTTTCATAACGTTAATAATTTATTTTTCAAAATTTTAAATATTAAAACAAAATAAAAGTTGAAATTTTTTATAATAAATTCTATTTTATTTACAAATGTATAATTTTCAAACTGATACCGTCTACAATAAGTGAACATACATTTTTTCAAAGTTTTTTTACTTAACATTTTTTTGTATTTTAGAATTTCTTTTTCATATAAAAGTTTCAAATCTTTTTCCATCCTCGGATTTTTTTTCTTTTGCGTTGATATACCCGATCCGGTTCTATACCTGACACTTACAATATCACAATAATCAATATCATAATTTTCTCTAATCAATTTGTACCATAATGCAGCACCATCCGACAATATATATTCTTCATCCAAATATCCATTTAAATCAAAAAACTTTTTTGTAAAAAAAAGTCCCGGAAATGGTGGTTGAACTTCAAAACGACATGCGTAATCAAATCTTTCATATTTATTTACTATTAATAATTTTTTTATTTCATCATAGGAAAAAGCATTATTTTTATTTATTATATTTAAAGCTATATCACATATTTCTATTCTAGTAATATAAATTAAAGCTGAGTTTTCTTTATAGTACTCAACAAAATTTTCTATAACATTATCATTATAAAATGCATCATCGGCTGCAATAAGCTTAATTATTTCTCCATTACATCTTTTTAATGCACCGTTAATATTTTTTACCGTTCCCCCATTTTTTTTTCTTATAATTATTTGATAACTTACTATATTATTTTTTTTATTGCTCTTGATATAATTATCTATTTTATTCATATCAAAAGAGGTAGAAGCATCATCTGAAATAATTAGTTCGATGTTATTATAAGTCTGTTTAAACAAAGAATCCAACAATCCAAAAAGATATTCAGTATTATTATAAGTCAAGATTATTACAGAAAATAGTATTTGATCTTTTTTACTAGATTGCATTTTTTAACCTTCTAACATATTTTTTATTGTTTGTTTCATATGTTTAGTTATTTTTTCTTTAAATGTTATTTGGGTATAAAATTTCATTAGTGAAGTGACACTAATTTTTTTATTATTTATATCGTTAAAAAATTTATTACGTTTCTTATTTCTTTTTACTGATTTTATAATGCAAGGGTTGTATTTAATTGCATCCTGTAAGTTTATATCTTTTTTTACTATTTTATTTGATAGAATATTTATTAATTTTTTTCCTTTCAATGTATTTATTAAAAGCAATGAAACACCTTTATCATCATTATAATTATAGTCCTTTAAAAATTTTTCTACTCCCCAATAATCACCTAAAGTAATGTCGCTGTTGCTTCTAAAGTTATTAGCTTTGCATTTATAACAGGATTCTCCTAATGTTAAATTTTTTAAAAATCCCTGTAAATATGCATCTTCTTTTAAATTCTTAATATATGTATTATTGTTATAAAATTCTATTTTTAAAGAGAACAAATTCCATCCATAAGTTTTGTTTCTAAACGAAACTTTTCTTATTTTTGAATTATATTTTTTTTCTAATTCTAGTAAATAATTTTTTAAAATAAGAGGAGAGGGAACTCCATGACAGATAAAATCTAATAAAAGCAAATTTTCTTTATTGCAATTTTTTTGTTTCAAAAAATTATTTAATCCCAAAACTTGACAAGGTGTACCTATAAATAAAATCTTCTTTCCATCTTTAAGCTCATTTTTTATACTTATATAAACATTTTCTAAATTACTCTGGACATATTTTGATCCATAAAAAGACTCAACATCTTTGTTTACTTTTGCATGTATAACTTCAAATGATTCATTAAACCGTGCTCCATATACTAAATAACCATTTTTTAAATAATAATCAGCAATTGAACCAAATATCCCACCCGAAGAAGAAATCGACCTTATTTTTTCGTTTTTACTAAAAGCAGCATATGTTTCTATTGGATAATTTGAAGAAGTCTTAATAGTTTTTTGACAAACTTTTGTACAAAAACCACATTCAATACAATTATTTTCATTGATAACAGGATAAAAAAAACCTTCTTTATTTTGTTTCATTTGTATAGCATTTTGAGGACAAATACTTTTACATGCTGTACATCCACAGCATTCTTTTATCTGTATTTTATTTATCATTAATAAATATCTCCTTGAAAAGGGCAGTTGTATTATTTGCTTCTTGGATATAAACAGGAACCACATTGTATAATTTTTTCGTGATTTTATTTTCATGTTTAAACAACCATTTAAAAGCATCAAATAGATCTTCTTCGCCCGCCAATTTTTGTACTGGTAAAACATAGTGATAAGCTTCACCAAAAATATCTTTAGCTATACCTTCAGCTTTAACTGAGTATCCTATTACTAGAGTTGGTACAAATGAAGAATAAGCAGCTATACTAGCATGTGTTCTAGCTGCTATCATAAAACGACACTTTGATATTATATATTTTAGTTCTTCACATCCTTTATCTTGTATTAACATCACCCTATTTGTATTTTTAAACATCTCGTATAATTTTTTTAGTACTTTAAGATCATTGTCTTTTTCCCATATTACATGCGGTATTAATGCAATCTGCATCTCAGTATTCTCTATTAATTTCTCTATTAATTTAACATAATTTTTAAATGTAATATTGGGTCTATTTTCACAACTTTCTATTAAAGGGCTAATATTTATTCCTACTGTATTATTTTCTAAAAACTTATCTGGTAATTTACATTCTCTCTTTTCTAAAGTAAAAGCGGGGTCTGGAATTAAATATATATTTTTTATCTTTGCTTCTTTTAAAGCATTATAAGTAATTGACTCACGAGCTATAATTACTGAATATTTTTTTAAATCATTAATAATATTCTCTTTTTTTAATATTGAAGGTTCAATTGAACATCCTAATAAAATCGTTTTTATTTTATTTTCTTGGAAGAAAGAATTATATTTTTCTAACCACTGCGTATTTTTATAACAATAATTATCTCCTCCAATAGAAATTGCATAATCTCCTTTTGACATTTTATTTTTCAAAATTTTAAATGTTTGATTCAAAGCTATTCCTTTGCTTTTAAATATTTTTCTTTGAACACCATCAATATAATATCGTAATGACCCTTTAGGAAAGGAAGTTTGTTCTATAACGCAATCAAACAGATTTGTTGTTTTATAATAATCATCTTCTTTTTTATTAAAAGTACATAAGATCTTATTATAATTATATGGTAAAAAACTATGTATTGTTTTTGCCAATGCTTCACAACCATGATTACCACTTCCACCATGTGCATATAAAAGTATATTTTTCATCCTAATAATTCAAAGATATATTTGTTTTATATCTTTGATAAATTCCTTTCGTTAAATATAAGTGATATATTAGGAGCTACAACAAAAACTCCAATTAATGTTTCTTCCATTAAAGCTGGATTAAAAAATCCAAGCATAATAAGTAATATCAAAGCTATAATAAAGCTATCTTTATCAACCTGATCATCAAGATGTTTATAAATGTTGATACTATTTTTTATTATTACCAAAAGAAATATTAATGACCCGATTATCCCAAAAACAGCAAGAAAATCGGACCATTCTTGATGGCATCCAACTGTTCCAAATTTATAATTCTTATATCCTATTCCAATATAAGGGCTATTATAAAAACTATTCATAGAAAATTCTGATAACTTTTCTCTAGAATTCAAAGTATCAACTTGACCATTACCTATCAAAATATTTCCGATTGCTTCTATTTTATTTGAAGTAATTTCATTAAAAATTCCTAAATCTGAAATCCGATAAACCACAAAGGCTATCCATGACTTGAACATTAATCCTAATAGAAAAATCAGTATTACTAAGACAATACTCTTTTTAATGTTTTTAGTACGAGTAAATACAAGAGCAAAAAGAATTCCACATACGCATAAGACTAAACCTGTAACTAAATTTCCGATAATATTTAATAAAAGTAATACTATTCCGATTATAATGATAAGAGTTCTGTTAACTGCATACTCTTGTTCTCTTAATAATTTACAAGATAAAGCTGCAATTATAAACATCGTTACATAATATTGCCCAAAAGTACATATAAATTTCATTTCTGGTGGTCGAAATCTTATTGCAATATCACTTACAAAAACATTGTAAAACATTGATATTAATGCTGTAACCACTACACAAAAGATTATGCTTTCAAGCACTACTTTCTTTAATTGAAGATCCATATTACACATAATTAAATAAATAGTATAAGCTTGTGTGTAATTATAAAACTTTAGAAAATTGATAAGTGGATCATTAAAACCTGTTCCATAATTTCCAGCAGAAATAAACATTACTCCTACAACTAGATCAATTATTAAAATTGGAATAATCTGTTTTATCGGAATATAGTTAGAAGATAAAAAAACAATCAAAACAAAAATCACTATATGAATACCGACATTAATTTGATTAAAAATAGAAAGGAATATTAAAGCCATAAGTATTTCTATTAACATAAAATCTATTGAATACTTTTTGTGAGTTAAAATGCTTTTCATGTTTCTCCTGTAAAACTTTTCATATACATATTTTCATAAAACAATTCTAATTTTTTTGCTGAGTTTTTTATATTATACTCAGAAGATTTTATTTTTTCCATTTCATCTTTTCTTTTTGTTTTTCTTAGTATTCTATTTGCCCAAATATTAATATCTGCATCTAATGGTAAAAATTCAACCAGATCGGTAATTTTTACTTCGCTAGGTATATTTTCTGAACATATTGTTTTTAAACCTGCGGCTTGGGATTCTATTGTTACTAATCCCAATCCTTCATATAAAGATGGAAAAACAAAAACATCCATTGCCTGTAGTATATTAGCAACATCATTTCTGTCACCTGTTAGTAATACTTTTTCAGTTATACCTAAATTTTTGATGGTGTTGACAACTTCTTTTCGCTGGGGACCATCTCCTACAAGAAGCAAAAAGGCTTTCTCTTCAATATTAATGATTTCATTAAATACTTCAACTAAAAATTTTTGATTTTTAGGATCTGCGAAATAACCAACATGACCTATAACATATTTGTCTTCTAATTTTAACTTTTTTCTATATTCTTCCCTTGTACTTTCACTAAACCTATATTTTTCTATATCTATTCCATTGCTTATTATTTCAAAACAATTATTATCAAACATCCATTTTCCAGCTGCTTCACTACAGGCGAGAGCTGCCGTGTACATAGTGTTAAATTTTTTTTTCAATAGTTTATGCACTAAATGATGCTTACTAAAACTAGCATGCGAATGAGCGATTCTTACTGGAATTTGAATAGTAGATGCAGCATACATTTCTAAAAAAAGTGTGCTACTATTACCATTAGCATGGATAATTTCATAATTATTTTTTTTTAGTATTTTTTTTAATTGTTGTATATATGCCAATGGATTTTTATTTCTCCACGGTATTTCATACACCTTTCTAAAAATTTCGATTTTTTCTGGACTTTTATCTAATAACCATTTGGGGGTTACAAGATCAAATATCATTTTTTTATGGTCGATATTCTGTATAAGATTGAAAATAACATTAGTTATACCATTTAAATTTATAGGTGTTGTGGTTACTATTAAAATTTTCAGCATAAAATCTCCAAAATCTATTAATATGATTTCAAATCTCCTGTTTTTTCAAATGATGCATTTGTCTTTAAATGTTCGTATATTTTTGCATCTACTAAACAACGGTACCATCGTTGGTACATATAATGATATATAAATCCTTCTTTTCCATCTAAAAACCCTAACTTAAAAATATAAAAATAGATAAATAAAAGCCAACTACGGAAAAACATTGGTAATTTATAATAAAATTCAAACTTTCGTTTTCGTGTTTTCGCAATTTTTTCATCATAATTAACTTCAGCCGAATTTTGACAACTTATTTCAAAATAATCTTGCATTTCCCGTGTAGCGTACCAGTTTAACTTGTTAATAAAATAATTTATGTTTCTAAAATCATAATGAATAAAACGATTTTTTGCAGATATTGTACATCCCTTTGATAAAATAGTATGTTCATCCATTTTTCTATTTTCGATTCTTCCAATACCTGTTTTGAATACCATTAGTTTTCTTTTTTTACTTCCACCATACTTTATTTTCTTTCCTAAAAAGTAAAATTCGGCCTCTAATGTTATCCCATTGACATTATCATTCATATGATCTTTTGTTAGTTTTTCTATCTCTTTGCACAGTAATGGTGTAAATCTTTCATCTGCATCTAAACGTAAAATCCATTTTGTGGTAATATTAGTGTTATCTATTCCCCAATTAAATTGTTTAGCATAATTCTCAAAAGGATGCGAAAAAATATCCACACTATATTTTTGTGCTATTTCAATCGTCTTATCTTCACTACCACTATCGATTAGTACAATTCTTTTAGCAAAACTATTAATCGATTCTATACAATCACCAATATTTTTTTCTTCATTTTTAGTTAAGATTATTACAGTTATATCTGTCATCAATTTATCTCATCTCTGTTAATTTAATTGAAGTTTTAAAATCAATTACATTATAAATTTCTTTACTAATATCAGAAATTTCTTTATCATATGTCAATGATCCAAATAGTTTATTAATTTTAAAAAATTTATTCGATAAAAAACGAATTAGCGGATTGAAAACTTTTATCAATACTATCTTTTTTTCATAAGTCTCTGCAATTTCTGAAACAATATCTCTTGTTTTGACGTATTCCTTGTTTTCTGGAAAGAAAATGCCTTTCTCCTCATTGTCGATCATCAGGCGAATAAATTCGCAAAGATTCTCAATGTAGAGCATGCTTCGCTCGTTCTCGATATCGGGAAAGATCGGTATTTTCTGTGCTAATCGGGCAAGCTTTGGGTAATTCCCTTTGGAGCCTTTGCCGTAGATCATGGGTGGTCTGAGGATCACAACCTTAAAGTGCTCATCCTGAAGGGGCAGGATGCCCTGTTCGGCCTGCAGCTTGCTGTTGCCGTAGAAATTTGTCGGTATGGGAATGGTGTCTTTTGTGATCACACGCTTTTCTCCCAGCTTGCTGCTGTCGCCGTAGACAATGATGCTGCTCATGAAGATGAACTGCTTCACGCCCTCGGCTTTAGCTTTTTGTGCGGCTTCGATGGTCAGATCACGGTTAACCCGATAATATAGATCCTCCATGTTGGCTTTGGCGTCCACATGGGCAATACCGGCGACGTGAAAGACAACGTCGTATGGGCTGAAATCATAGGACTGCCAGTCCCCCTTGGTATCAAGGGTATCGATTTGATAGTCATTCGGCCACTGACGCACCCATTTCTCAAAGGAGGTGCCGATATAGCTGTCTTTTCCGGTGATTAAAATCCGCTTCATTTCAAATCCTCCTTAATGCCCATGGCCCCAGTGCCGCCTTCCTGTACGCCTTCGTTTTTCAAGACGGAGGTGATGGTTTTAAAGAACATTTTGCAGTCAAAGGGAAAGCTGATGTTTTTTACATATTGTCCATCCAGCTTGGCTTTGATTGGGATTTCCAGCTCATCCCGGCCGCTGATCTGTGCCAGACCGGTGAGACCAGGCCGCACGTCATTGGCACCGTACTGGTCCCGCTCGGCAATCAAATCTTCCTGATTCCAGAGTGCCGGGCGTGGGCCGATGATGCTCATCTCGCCTTTGATGATGTTGAAAATCTGTGGCAGCTCATCGAGGCTGGTCTTTCTCAAAAACCTGCCGACCTTTGTAATGTACTGATCGGGGTTCTTAAGCATATGAGTGGGGGTATCCTTTGGGGTGTCAATGGACATGGTCCGGAATTTATAAATATTAAAGTGCTGCTTATGGATTCCAACACGTTTTTGTTTGAAAAGGATCGGACCTTTGGAATCGGCTTTGATAGCAATCACGAGGATGCCGTAGATGGGTGAAAGAATGACCAGTCCAACGGTGGATAGTGAAAAGTCCAGGATACGCTTGATAAATTTTTGATAGATCATTTTACACTCCTATTTCAAAGCTGTATTCTGGGTCTTCTTCCAGTTCATCTTCCCATGCTCTCTCTTCTTTCTTTTCTTCTTTTTCCATAGTTGTTCCTTTTTGCAGAACGGTGAGGACACCGTTCCCTAAATTACATCATTACTTTTCATTTAATTTAAAACTCGTAGCACTCATGATCAAAATTTGATCCTTTAGCCTTTACTTTCATCGCATTGTGTTTTCTTTCATTTATATGTAAAGAAAACACAATGCGGTGCGAAATAAAAACAGGCGATGCTAAACCCGTACTTTTGGCCTTATAGGCGACAAGTACACCCATGAATTTCTCCACAGGATTTAAACAACAACTAATATTTCATTATTAAAACAATACTCATCTATTTATATAAATAAGACCATCAACCAGCTTTTTCATAAAAAGCCCCATAAAAACTTTTGCCGATATTTCTGGCAGTGTTCAGGGCGGTGCTGCCCTTATGGCCTTCCTTACACCGGAAGTTCTTGCCGCCATAAAAGTTCTGGCTGGGCGGCTGGTACTCGGTATTGTATTTATAGATCACGCTGCCGCAGTGGTAGCATTCTTTTTTGGCATTCCCCACACTGTTAAAGGTGACGACAATGCCAGCCTGCCAGGCTTTATAACTGGTGTAGCGGATGATCCGACGGCCGATGAAGTCCATGACGTTTGTCTTGAGGTATGGCAGTGTGCCTTTGGCGAAGCTATTGCTGTAGCCGGGCATGACGATGAGTTTGGCGCCCTGACGGACGGCGTAGTCAACGATTTTCCTTGAGACCTCATGGGCATAGTGGTCGGTGACGCGGGTGATTTTCTGATAATATTTCGCGTTTGGGCGGCCATTCACATTCTCTGGTGCGCTGCTGCGTTTGGTATATCCCAGAAGCTGCTTCCTACGGTGTGCCAGTTCTTTTCCCCCCTTGATAAAATAAGGGTGACTAGCGCTACCGTCAGCTTGTATGGTGGTACAAACGGCAAGGGTGTCGGAGGTGGTGAGTGCCACAGCGACAAAGCTTTCGTGCTGTTTTACGCGCTCTTTGGCGGTTCGGCCATCCTCCACGATCTCCTTGACGGGGATATGGAGCATGACTTTTTTCTTCTTGATGACAACAGTCGGGCTCATAAGCTCGGCATTTTCAGGAAAAGGCCTTCCCGTATACCAGTGCTTGGCCCAGACCCAGGCTCTGCCAGTGTAGAGCTTGAGCAGAATGCTTTTCTCGTCAAAGTCCTTATACATGCCTTTGTAGTAGAGCATGGACATGTGCAGGCGCTTTGGCGGGCTTGGCTTTTCATTTTTAATTTGTTTTTCTGCCCAGGTTTTTAGCTTGCCCATATAACTTCTGTACATACTGATGGCTGCGTTGATGGCAGCACGTCTAAAATACAGAGGTATTTTTTCAAAGGGCAGCGGTATTTCTGGCTTGGTGCCATCACGCTGTTTTATTGTCTGTAGCTCTAAATGGCGCAGTAAATTCTGATTGGACAGTTCGAGGATTTCGGGCTGCTTCTCGAGCAGTTTATAGTAGAATGCCAGAACAGCGTCAAAGAGAGACTGGGTTTGCTTAAACCAGTCTAAATGCTTGTAATTCAGCTGTATTTTGTACGTCGTGATGGCGTATCCGGCTTTCATTTTTAGCTCCTCTGTTCTTCGCAGACTATTCATGGTCTGCGAGTAGGAGCCTGAAAGGTTAGAATTTACCATAAGTATAAACACATTCTGACCATTTTGATGACCAGATTACAATCACATTAAGATGCAGCCAAAAGTAAAAAAAGTCCAGTAAAATAGCGGTTTTATAAACAAATTTGACCAGATTTCAGACCAAATTTACTCTTATATAATTAAGAAGATTTGTTTGACGAAAATTTGATTTATTGGTAAAATATAATTATAAATTGCCTTTGAAGAAAAATATTTAATTTTTTATAAAAAAGTTGATGCTTTTTTCATTAGGCAATGTTATAATAGGTAACGCAGTTAAATTATAAAAGAATTTGGAAGTCAAAAAGACTCGCAGACCATGAATAGTCTGCGAGTCTTTTTAAATTTTTCTAATCAAAAAAGCACCTCTCAAAATAAATTTAAAAACGTTAAAATATCTCTTTCTTCGCTATTCTTTTCCTTCCAATATTTTGCCCGATTATCCAAGAGACAACCCTGGTTTTTCATCAATCGTATTTCCAGATCATAGCTTTCTAATCCCCAAGATTGCTTCGATTTACAATGTGACACATGTGTGAATTTTATTTAAGTAACTTTTAAGGCTGGTTATCTTGGATTAACACCGGGTATACTTTAGCTAAGTTAAAATACGGATTGCGTATTGAGTTTATATTTTAAGAAAAGAAACCTTACGAAAGGGGTGCATTTATTTTGATACCCTTAAAGAAATTTGGAAGTATTCTTCTGTTATCGGCAGTTCTGTTCTTATCTTCTGTTCTTTTGTTTTCATCTTCTGCCGTTGTTTTTGCGGAGGGTCCCATCTCTGGTACTCTGCCCGCCAGCCCACCTGATCCATCTCCCACTACCCTATCCACCCAAACCCCTGACAAAAATCCCACAGAAAATCCAAATGAAAATAATTCCCTAACCAATCCTGTAAACGATTCGTCAAAAAGCGAGGATTCCGCATCCTCTACTTCTTCGGAAACACAGAACAGACCTAATGATTCTGAAGCGCGGATTTCCATCGTTCTTGAGATGGATGATCTTCTTTTAAAACAAAAGCCTAAACGCGTACTGGTCAGTCTTATTGGTAAAGACGCTTCAGGTGCTGTGTCTGTGCGCAGAATCCCATTACCCTTAGATGGACAGACGCTTAAACTCAGTCTGAAGCCTGGAACCTACCGCATATACAAAGAACCTGCCTTTGGGCTTCAGATTAAAACAATGGTGCTGGCACAGGAAAGTCCTGAACCCAGCAGTCTGCCTGAAAAAACAGACAGCGGGCAAGCCATTGATTTATCTGCCGGTACCCAGTACAAGCTCACTTTATCAGCCGAAGGCCTTTCTGATAACGGCGTATCCATTTCCTACACGCTGCCAGTTTCAAAGCCTGCTTCTGAATAAGGCGGTGATTGCATGACATTCAAAAAAACACTGACCGCTCTATTAGTGCTTATCAGCTTTATCCTGTGCAGTTCAGGCACTCTGGCGGTTTATACAAAACAGCTGTCCCGCAAAAACGTTTTACAAATGCCTTACCATATTAAAACAGACAAGACGCTGGCCCTTGATACGCCAGCCCTGGCCCCTGCTGTTCCCAGCCCGGCTCCTACAACGGAGACGAAAGCACCTGTCATCACTTTGGCCTGGAACGGCGAACAACAACAGCCATCTGTTACAAACACCGGAACAATACCTGTAGCAGTCCGTATCCGTGTGACTGAAAGATGGCAGTTCACTGATGACACACCAGAGGCTTACGACCTGGGAGCGGTTCGTTTTTCCTTAAACGCTGCTGGTGATAATACGAATTTTCTGCCCCTTTCCTCTCTTTGGAATAATGGTACTTCTGATGCCTTTGTTAAAGGACAGACTTCCTGGCAATATGAAAACGAGCCGGATATTCCCCGCATCGGATGGTTTTATGCCACCAAAATTTTAGCTCCCGGAGAAAGCACCGCGGTCCTTTTCGACCGAATCCAGGCTGACCCTTCCATGGTCGAGACCTTAGGTAAAAACCCAAGCCTTAATCTTGATCTTGACGCAGAGGCCTTACCCCTTTCGGACCCAGAGCGGATCAAAACCCTATGGGGCGCAGATCTGCCCGTTTCGCTTAGAGCTTTGATTACAGACTCAGAAGCACAAACAACATCTGCTCACAATATAGAGCAGCCTTAAGGAGAATATTATGAAAGCACAAAAAGAATCCGATTCCGGCAAAAAAGCGTTTAACAAGAAAAAAGCAACTGGTATTATTTTACTTGTTGCAGCAGCCCTTATCCTTCTCAGTACCTGGGCATGGTTTACTTTCCAAAAACAGGTTAAAAATGTTTTTATGATGGGCGTTACCTCTGTCGATCTGGTAGATGAGCTTCCTAATCCAGCCATTACACCTGGCCAGACCCTTGAAAAAAATGTAAGTGTCGTCAACAACGGGGACGCTGATATGCTTATCCGTGTCCGTTTTGATGAAAAGCTAAACACTAAAAAATTAAGCGGCGGCAATGTGGTGCAGTATGGCACACTTTTACAGGCCAATCTCCCTTCAACCACCATTGTACCGATTAAAGACAGTGTGAAAGCGCAGTATGAAAGCGCTCCATGGTCCCCTCTCACAATCAGCGGCGACCTGTTAAACAACCTTAATCTTATTGTAAATGGTAAAACACTGAATATTAATGGTGGTCTGTCCAGCAAACTGAAACTGTTCTCAAACGGCTCCACCATTGCCGGTTACTATATCAACGGAGGCATTAATGAAGAAATCCGCGTGACGGAAACCTATATCGGGCCATTAGTGCCAACAGTTTACACCGTTACCTATGCTTACAGCCAGGATGGCACCAATGTGCAGGGCTATCTGGCACAAAATGCGCCAGCTTCCATAACAGCAGGCCAGAGCAACAATACTGCTTTCGGCAGTGATCAGATCAAATTTATACCCGGCACCGGGAATGGAAACACACCAGAAGCTTCTACAGCCAGCTCAACCCCTTTTCATTACCCTGCCAGCCACGCAACCTATGGCTTTTCTGCCGCTGCTCCATCAGACAACACCATGACTGGCTGCTTTTCAAAATTTAATTTTGCCACACCGGCAAACATCAAGACATTAAACACAACAGCAGCCGTCGCCCCCAACACCTGGTATTACGACTCCACAACAGGCTGGTTTTACTATGGCGCCAAGCTGACCGGCGGACAAACTGCTGATTTGCTAAGCTCGATTTCCTTCGCCAAAAATCTTCCATTAAGCGTTACTGGCTCCACCTACACTGTTACGCCTTATATGGAAGCTATCCAGGCTGATAAAGACGCTGTAGCCGTAACCCATAATGATTACGCAGAAGGAAGCCTTGACGCTAACTTTGGCGGCTGGGGCTTCACCCCTGACAAAACCTCCGCCTCCGATGCAAAAGCTAAATTGTTCGGTACTATTTTAGGCGTTTAATCACTCGCACACAGAAAGGGAGGGATTCATATCAAAACAAGAATCCTCATAACCCTCCTGGCGCTGGTTTTACTGGCGTCAGGCCAACCCGTCCTGGCCCGGGAATTTGACTATTCGGATTTCAGCATTGAGGGGAATCCCTCAGGATTTTTTGTCCAATCCGACACTGACCGCGCCTTTATCCATGAGGAGCAGCTCATTCCAGGAGACACACTCAAGCGTTCTTACAACGTGACCAACCGATCCCTCAATTACTATGACTTGTGGCTCAGGGCAGAAAGTCCTGAAAGCAATCCACCCGATCTTGATCTGATCCGCCATATCCGGCTCCATCTGTCGCTGGATGGGCACGAGCTGTACAATGGCACCGCCGCTGGCGAAACAGACAGCAAAAACCGAAGCATGGGAAAGGATATTTACCTTGGCCGGATCACTTCTGAAAGCGCGCATCGTTTAGATGCGATGTTTACACTCACAGGTGTTGATCTTGACACGAGGCATCAGAAAGCCCGCGCACAGGTTCGCTGGATTTTTACAGCCAGAAGAGCCGAAGCGCCAAATGGAAAAGATGATACTGCTCCCGACAATACCTCCGGGCCTGCTAACCTTCTGAATTCTAACGGTAAAAGCCCTGACACTGGCCTTTCCAAAATGGGCTATCCCCTGCTGATCGCCGCGCTGGCTCTGATATTATCACTGCCGCTATGGCTGGTAAGCAGAAAAAAACATCAAAAATGAAAGGAACCCCTTCATGAAAGCAAGCGTTAAAAAAGGTCTCGGCACTACCATATGGCTTCTGTCCATGATTATCATCCTTGGCGGCGCCCTGGCCTTTGCATTAAATCCAAGCCCTGCCAAATCTATTTTTGGCTACCGCATGTATGAAGTGCTCTCTGGCAGCATGACACCCGCCTTACGCACCGGCGAACTGGCACTGGTTCAAATCATCCCGCCTCAGGACATCGCGGTTGGCGACATTGTCACATACGCCGTCAGTCCCGATGGCACAACAGTCGTCACACACCGCGTGGTGGATAAAACCACAGACTCCGAAGGCCAGACTGTTTTCAGCACAAAAGGTGACGCCGCAGACACGGTGGACACCAATGTTCCGGCAGCGGCGGTCATCGGTGTAGTCCGCGGCCATATCCCCATTATCGGCTATATCATCGGCTTTGTCCGTGCCAATTTTATCGCAAGCCTGATGTTAATAATCGCAGCCATTTTGGTTGTCTTGGCCGTTAAAAACCTTTCCGCCGGTAAAAAGAAAAAGCCGGCCAACCCTTCATAATATAATAAAAACGCCCGCTGCCTTCACAGCAGCGGGCGTTTTTTATCTTATTTTTTCTTTGTGTTTTCCGCTACCCTGAACTGGACAATCGCTGCGATCAGATCCTTTGGTAAGGGTTTGTCCAGCGGAAACTGGATCGCTCCCCTGGAATGCCGGTAGTCCTTCAGCTCTTTCTCAAAGTTCTCTACCCCGCTGGGTGTGGGATAAAAGCCAAGGTGCGCTTTGTTCATGGCAAAGTGCACCAGGTTACCGTTCAGGAAAAAGGTAGGCATATTCCAGCTGATTTTTTCACTGGCCTCTGGCGCGTTCTCTCTGATGAGCGCGCGGATTTCCTCCAGCTTTTTTCGCTTATCACCTGTAAACTGGTCGATGTAGCCATCTATTGCGTTCATTGTTTTATCCTCCGGCTTGGCATTATTTAATGCCTCTATTATACCCCGGAGCGCTCGTTTTTAAAACACATCAGATATTAGAGATAAACGCCGATTCGCATGGAAGCGCTTTTCTTTTGGCCTTTCCGGAAAGCGGCAGAGCCCATACTTCTGTATGCACTTTAGCAGCCTGGCCGCCTCGGCGGGGGCCATGTCGCACAGCGGCAGACGGCAGCCTCCCACATCCAGCCCCATAAAGTTCAAGGCCTGCTTGACCGGAATGGGATTGATGTCTGAAAACAGCGCCTCTGCCAGCTCCAGATAGTAAAGCTGGAAATAACGGCTTTTACCCACATTACCCTCAAAATAGCTGGCGCAGATTTGATGAACCTGGCCGGGGATCAGGTTGGACAGCACCGAGATGACGCCCGCTGCTCCCAGCGCCAGCGCCGGGACAATCTGGTCGTCATTGCCGGAATAAATGTCCAGGGCATCGCCGCACTCAGCAGCGATCTGCGCCATCTGATTGAAATTGCCGCTGGCTTCCTTGACCGCGGCAATGTTGTCAATCTCAGACAAACGCTTATAGGTATCCACAGCGATATTGACGCCAGTGCGGGAGGGCACATTGTAGAGAATGATGGGCAGTCCGGTAGCCGTGGCCCCTGCCTTAAAATGCTCGTAAAGTCCCTGCTGTGACGCCTTGTTGTAGTAGGGTGTTACCGAAAGCAGAGCATCGGCTCCGAGCTTTTCCATTTTGCCGGCCAGCTCCACGCTGTGGGCAGTATTGTTGCTGCCCATATTGGCAATGACAGGGATATGCCCTCTCACCGCCTTAACGGTAAACGCCGTCAGTTCAAGCAGTTCCCTTTCCGAAAGAGATGCGGACTCACCCGTGGTACCACCGATAACCACCGCGTCGGCATGGTGCTTAAGCTGGTAGTCGATCAGTCCTGACAGGGTCTCGTAGGAAATGGACCCGTCGGGCTTCATCGGGGTTACCAGCGCGGTGGCTGCCCCCTTAAAAATTTTAGCTTTCATGATTTTTCCTCTTATCGTCCACTGGGCTATATTGCCGAAGCATGGTCTGCGGAACAGCGTTTCAGCTGTTCACGGCTCTGGTTTCCACTCAGCCTTGCGTAGACGCGGCCCAGGTGATAAAGCTTTTCGGCCTTGCGTGACAAGGTAAGGTTGTCGGCATCGTTTCCGGTCGCGGCCACGAAAAGCTTAATATTGTCAACCCCTAAAGAACGAAGCGCTGCCAGATCCTGGCCATCGCCCAGGAACTCTGTTCCCAGAAAATGCCGGTCAATCCTTTCAAAGGCGTGGTAATCCTTGTCCATGATCACAACCTTATAGCCTTTGTCCGATAAAGACATTGCCAGGCGGGCGCCCATCTGGCTGCACCCCACAATGACAGCTGTTTTCTTCACGCTTGTTTTCAACTTGATACTTCCTCACTTTGATAAGATTTTTGTTGTTTCTTATTATAGGGTCTTCTCTGTAAAGATGGGATTAAAATCTGGGGCGCCGCATTAAAAAGTTCTAAAAAGAAAAGGAACCGTCAGTTGCGCTTGACGGTTCCTTCTCTCAGGTAAAATTTGTCATACGATTTTATCAG
The DNA here is from genome assembly GCF_900142645.1 of Eubacterium callanderi. Classification (GTDB taxonomy): domain Bacteria; phylum Bacillota; class Clostridia; order Eubacteriales; family Eubacteriaceae; genus Eubacterium; species Eubacterium callanderi. Next base: position 134,471 of record NZ_FRBP01000008.1, on the reverse strand, counting down.
AAGCCTAAGAGTGGGCCTCCGAAGAATGCTACGATGCCGATAATCACGACATACACCGCGCAGAACTTCATGGTCGAGGTTAGGATCTTGCCCTCCTGACCAATTAACCCAGTGGCCGCTGTAGCAACAGCGATACTCTGGGGTGAAATCATTTTTCCGGCTGTGGCGCCAGCCATATTGGCTGCCGCGATCCAGAAGGGGTCTGCCCCAATGGAACCCGCAGCCTGTACCTGCAGCTCGCCGAAAAGGACGTTGGCTGAGGTATCACTCCCTGTCACAAAGGTACCGAGCGCACCGATGATGGGCGCGATAAGGGGATAAAAACTGCCTGTCACGGCCACCAGTACCATGGCGATGGAAGTAATCATTCCGCTGTAGCCCATAACCTTGGCCAGGCCTACAATGGAACAAACTGTGATCGCTGTCTTTCCCATCTGCTTGATGGTTTTACCAAACACAACGGAAATTTCTCTGAATTTTAACCCCTGCAGCAGGCCGCCCAGATAGGTGGCGAGGATGATCAGGGTTCCCGGACAGGCGATCCATGCAAAGGTGTTGGGCTTCGCGCCCTCTCCGGTATAAATGGGGATTGAAGTTTTAATGCTGCCCAGCGGCTCACTGATAAACGGGAACAGCGATGAGCAGAGAATGATAAAAAGAAAAACCAGAATAAAGGGCAGCCAGGCCATGAAGGCAGTTTTCAGGGGGACCTTCACAGCCCCGGCAGCTTCCTCTCTGTTATAGAATTTTTTGGCGACCAGTACGGTCACGCCCATACAGATCAGCGATCCCACAATGGCAGGAAGCTCTGCTCCAAGGAACTTCGCCACAAAAATCTGAGGAACCGCAAAGGACAGGCCGGAGATCAGCGTGATGCCGAACACACCCTTAATGGCCTTGAATCCCCCGCCGGTAAGCATGACCAGCACAAACGGGATGATGAGTATGAGCACAAAAAGCTGAATGGAAACCGTATAGGACAGCTGCATAACGTTCAGGTCTGTTACCTGGGCCAGCGTGGTGACTGGCAGGCCGATGGCCCCAAAGGCAGTCGGCGTGGTATTCGCAATCAGGCACATGACCGCTGCCGAGACCGGGTTAAAGCCAAGGGATGCCATAATGCCGGCAGGGATGGCCACCGCAGTGCCAAAGCCTGCAATGGCTTCCAGAAAGCCGCCGAAGCCCCAGGCCAGTATGAGTACGAGGATGCGTTTATCTGAGGATACGCCGGTCATCATGTTTTTAATGGTTTCCATACTTCCCGAATAAGTGGTAAGGTTGTAGGTAAACACCGCCGCAATGATGATGTAGACAATGGGCCAAAGCCCCATGACGATGCCCTCAAGGGCACCGGTAAAGCTGTCAAGCGCCGGCATTTTCCAGACAATTATACTGAGAGCCAGAGTGATCACCAGGGCCACGGGACAGGCCTTATGCCCTGGTATTTTCATCACACCCAGTGAAACAATTAACCAAATGATGGGGATGAGCGCCAATATGAAAAGAACATAAATGTTGTCCATCTCCATACCCCCTTACATCTGGCAGACTTTTTTAGGGTTCAGAATATTCTTCGGGTCAAAGGCATGCTTGATGCCGTCCATCAGACCCATTTCATATTCGCCATAATCGTTAAAGAGGTATTTTCGTTTAGCATAGCCGATGCCGTGCTCGCCCGAGACAAGCCCGTCAAACTCAAGGGATTTAGCGTAGAGCTTATCCATGGCAGTATCCAGCATTTCTTCCCATTCCTTCTGGCCCAGCTCATCACGGCAGATGTAGAGGTGCAGGTTGCCGTCGCCGGCATGGCCAAAGCTCGGGATTCGGATATTCAGTTCCTTTTCAAGGTCGTGGGTGTAGTTGATAAATTCTGCCACACGGTTTCTCGGGACCACCACGTCACATTCGTCCATTTCAGTGGTAGATGCCTTGATGGCTTCTAGGAAAGCGCCGCGGGCGCTCCAGACAGAGTCCTTACGCTCGTCAGTATCGACAATATATACATCCTTTGCCCCTTCACTCAGACAGAGGTCTGCCACCACTTCGTACTCTGCTTCCACCTGTTCTTTGGTGTTGCCGTCAAAAGTAAGCAGGATGTAGGCATTGCTCTTGGTATCTGGGAATTTCTTGCCCAAGAAGTCTTCGGCAAAGAGAATGGTCTGGCGTTCCATGAACTCAATGGCTGTTGGAATAGCCTTGGATTTGATGATCTTTGGCACTACGGCAGCCGCTTCTGTAAAGGTATCGAAGGGCACTAGAAGGCTCAGGGTTTTTTTAGGCAGGGGCAGCAGCTTGAGCACAGCCCTGGTAATCACACACAGGGTTCCCTCAGAGCCGATGACCAGATCCTTCAAGCTGTAGCCAGAGCTGTTTTTAACAATCTTGCCGCCAAGCTCCAGCACTTCCCCATTTGGCATGACCACCGTAAGCCCGCGGACATAATCACGGGTGACGCCGTATTTTACCGCGCGCATACCGCCGGCGTTGGTGGAGATATTGCCCGCAATGGTCGCTGATTTTTCACCTGGGTCCGGTGGGTAGAACAGGTCGTTTTCTTCCACAAATTTGGAAAGCTCCATGAGCAGAACGCCGGGTTCGACGGTCACTGTCAGGTTTTCAGTATCCAGCTCAAGGATATGGTTCATCAGTGTGGTTTCCAGCATGATGCCGCCATAGATCGGCACGCACGCGCCCACCAGACCAGTGCCGGAGCCTCTGACCACCACAGGAATATTCTGTTCATAAGCATATTTCATGATGGCGGAAACCTCCTCGGTGGAGAGCACGCGCATCAGCACTTCCGGATAATTGGCGACAGTGCCCAGCTCGTCATGGCTGTAATCCTCAGAGATTTCATCCCCTACCAGGATGCGGTCCGCGTCCACCAGGGTTCTTAAATATTCAACGTCCTTTTCATCAACTTTTTTGTAATCCATGGTTATACAGCCTCACTTTCCAGGGTTTCGTTCACATTTTTATTGTTTCGTATTTCTTCCATCAGCTCAGGGATGACTTCGTACAAATCCCCGACAATACCACAGTGGGCAATATTAAAGATGGATGCGTTCTTATCATTATTAATGGCCACAATGTATTCGGAGTTCTGCATACCAGCGGCGAACTGGACTGAGCCGGACACACCCACTGCGATAATCAGCTTAGGCTTAACGGTACGGCCGCTCAGGCCGATCTGCAGGCGCGGGTCAAACCAGCCGTTTTCAATGTTCGGGCGGGTACAGGCCATTTTCGCGCCGATGGCGTCCGCGAATTCCTGCACCATCGGCAGGTCTTTTTCACTCTTGACCCCACGGCCAACAGCGACGATGACATCGGCCTCGGAGATGTCAAAGCCTTTTTCCTTCTTGATGATTTCAAGAACCTCGATGGCTGAGGCAAAACGTTTTTCTTCTAATGCCATATTCACAATCTCACCCTTGGCCTCTTCAGAGCGTTCTGGCGCTGAGAAAATCTTGTAGCGCACTGTGCAGAACTGCGGGCGGTTGTTTTCGGTGACGATCTGAGCCATGATATTCCCGCCGAAAGCAGGTCTTATCTGGACCAAATCGGTATTTTCCTTCATTTCCAGGATGGTACAGTCTGCGGTTAAGCCCGTGCGGAAGCGGGCCGCGACACGTGGGGCCAGCGAACGGCCAACGTTGGTAGCGCCCACCAGGATGGAGGATGGGTTTTCCTTGCGGATGAAGTCCTCAAAAGCATTGGTGTACGGCTCGATGGAAAAATGGGCCAGCCGGGCGTCGTCGTACACAAAAACCTTGTCCACGCCGTAGTGTAACAGCTCTTTGGCCTTTTCACCGATATTATGGCCGATGAACAGGGCATATACCGGATGGTCGATGACAGAAGCCAGCTCCTTGGCTTTTCCGATCAGCTCCAGGGTTACCGGATGAATCTTGCCTTCCACATGATCTACATAGACGGTAACGCCGCGGTATTTGCTTTTGTCAATCTCTTCCTTTTCATCCTCTTCCAGCTCTACATAGCCTTCAGGGCCTTTTTTCAGGCATAGCTTACACATTTTACAGGCAGCGGTTACTTCCATCTTGTTATTTTCAAAAGTAAAGGCGCCGAAGGGACAGATTTCATTAAACTGATCGAAAATCTCCTGTCCGCAGTTTTCATTGATTACTTTAATTCCAGCCATTTTATCTCTCCCCTTTTATACGTATTTCTTTTCAGCCAAAATGCCATACAGCGCCTTGGCAACTTCTTTTCCAGCACCCTCATAGGTTGTTTTTTCCACATTGCTTTCCGGTGGGAAAATCCGTTCAACCTGGGTGGCGGAGCCGTTTAAGCCATAGTTCTTTTCATCGGTGTCATACATATCTTTAAGGGTCAGAACCTTGATTTCCTGTGTTTTTTCAAGATCAAGCTTGCGCTTGTAGGAGGGCAGTCTTGGTGTATAAATGTCTTTGTCAACGGTGATCAGGCAAGGATACGGCACATGCTGGATCTCAACCGTGTCCTCCATGTTCATCTGAACCGTCAGGCCCTTTTCATCGGCCTGTAGTATTTTACCAACGTTGGTAACATGCGGGATGCTCAGGAACTCAGCCATTTCCGGGCCAACCTGTGCAGTGTCGCCATCCGTTGTCTGCTTACCGCAGATGATCAGGTCAAAATCGCCCAGCTTCTTGGCTCCCTGGGCCAGTGTATAGCTGGTGGCTACCACATCGGCGCCGCCGAATTTACGGTCTGACAAGAGGCAGCCATCATCGGCGCCCATGTAGAAGGATTCATAAATCACTTCTTTTGTCTGCATGGGTCCCATGGACAATGTGGTGATTGTCCCCCCAAGGTCTTCACGCAGACGCAGCGCTGTTTCCAAAGCGTACAAATCATAGGGATTCATTTTTGATTCAATACCATCACGGATTAATACACCTGTTTCCGGATCGACTTCGACATTGGAAGTGCCCGGCACCTGTTTGATACACACTAAAGTTTTCATAATGACTCCTTAATTACTCCTTTTTAAACTTTTAATGGTAAGTGGTCTGACCACTTAAGTTGATTTCATTATAGGATCTTTGTAAAGGAATGTCAAGACTTTTTTACTCGTTTTCATGTTTATTTTTTAACAATCTTTTGTTTTTACGAAATAAAATCACAAAAATCCCCATGATTTAGCCGTTTTCAGGCATTTTTATTTTCTTTTAATATTTGTAAAATAATTGCTCCTATGATAGAATAAATTGATAAACTTAGGAGAATGAATGATGTATACTGAGATACCACAGAAAAAAATATATTTGCAGATTTTAGAGCAGATAAAAAATAACATCGTCACAAAGCAGTTAAAAAGTGGCGACCGCCTCCCCTCCGAACGCCAGCTGTCCGAACAACTGGGTGTTTCCCGCGCAACTGTGCGGGAGGCCATCCGCGCTCTGGAAATGATCGGCCTGGTACACTGCCGCCAGGGCGAGGGCAACTTTATCACTGAGGATTTTGACAACACCCTCACCCAGCCCTTATCCATTATGTTCTGGCTGAACGACGGAAAGGTCACAGAAATCCACGAGCTCAGGCGCTCTCTGGAAACCGAGGCTGCCAAGCTGGCTGCCCTCCACGCCACCAAGGAGGATATCCTGCGCCTGGAGGAAATCTGCGCTGCCATCGAGAGTGAGCCAAACGAAGCTAAAAGCGCTGAGCTGGATAAAAAGCTCCATGACTCCATTGCACTGTACTCCCGCAACAAGCTCATCAAAGATGTCTTAAACTCAGCCTCTACCCTGATCGAAGAGCTGATCAAGGACATGCGCACCCTTATCCTCATGGAGGAAGTGAGCGCCTCGGCCATCAACAAACAGCACCGCGACATCGTCGCCAGTATCCGTAAGCACGACCCTGATGCCGCCGCCCGCGCCATGCTCACCCATATGAGCTTTATTGAGGATTTTGTGACCGAGGTGCAAAAAGCCATCGACATTAAGAATACAGAGGAAGACTAAAAAAACAAGGTACGTCGTTTCGACGTACCTTGTTTTTTACCATTCGATCCGTTCCACCGGCATAGGCTCAGCATTCAGGTACATGTCCTCAACCTTGCCGTTTTTCATCTTAATAACCCGGTCTGCCATGGGGGTGATGGCCTGATTATGTGTAATAAGGGCAACGGTCATTTTTTCCCGCCGGCAGGTATCCTGCAAAAGCTTCAGAATATTTTTACCAGTGTTGTAATCCAGGGCTCCGGTGGGTTCATCACAGAGCAGCAGCTTTGGCCGCTTTGCCAGCGCCCTCGCAATGGCCACACGCTGCTGTTCCCCGCCGGACAGCTGAGATGGAAAATTATCCATACGGTCCTCAAGCCCAACACTCGCCAGCGTTTCCCGCGCGTCCATTGGGTCCTTGCAGATCTGGGTTGCCAGCTCAACATTTTCCACAGCCGTCAGATTCTGGATTAGGTTATAAAACTGAAAGACAAAGCCGGTATCATAGCGCCTGTAGGTTGCCAGCTCTCTGGCGCTCAGCGATGAGACCTCCTTATCGCCCACAAACACCTGGCCCTCGTCACACCCGGACATACCGCCCAATATGTTGAGCACGGTTGTCTTTCCGGCGCCGCTGGGGCCAACCACAATAGCGAACTCCCCCTCCTCGATGCCAAAGGAAATGCCATTGGCAGCGTTGATGGTCACCTCGCCCATTTTATAGCGTTTATATACATCGTTAAATTCGACAAATTTTCTCATTTATTCTACCCCTTATCGCTGTTTTCCTTATTATACAAAAACAGCCTGAATTAAAACCATATACAAAACGGTTCCCACACCAATGCTGATAAGATTATTCCGCTTCCAGACATGCAGCGCCACCACGGCTGCCATGGCAATAAACTCGGGCAGTCCGAAGGGCCACACGTTCAGGGTGACGTTGCGGTAACAGTATACCACCAGAATCGCAATGACTGCCGGCGGCAGAATCCTGCCAAGGTACAGCACCCACTCCGGCGGGTCCTTACGCCCAAAAAGCGCAAAGGGCAGCACTCTGGTGATAAAGGTGCAGACTGCCACCACCGCCATGATCAAAAAAGCCTGTGAGGTTCCAATCATTGCACATCCTCCTGTTCTTTATCTGCCTTATCGGCTTCCTCTGTTACATCCAGCCGCGCCTTGAGCAGCATCAGCAAAAGCACTGAGCTCAAAAGAGAAGGCAGAATAAAATTGCCGGGGCCAAAGATCAAAAGGCAGATAATCCCAGCTGCCAGGCCGACCAGGGCCGGGAGATGGTTTCTCGCCTCCAGCCACTGCTCAACAAAAATAACAATGAACAGGGCGGTCATGGCAAAGTCGATCCCTGTGGTGTCAAAGGTGATGAGCGCGCCAGCCACCGAGCCCAGCACACTGCCGATAATCCAGTAAATCTGGTCCATCAGAGCGATGGCCATGTAATACCGCTTTTCATCCACCCCCTCCGGTGTCTTTGCCGAACAAAGCAGCGAATAGGTTTCGTCGGTCAGTGAAAAGATCATGTACAGGCGTTTTTTCCCCATTTCCTTAAACTTCTGAATAAAGGACAGCCCGTAAAAGGAATGGCGGATATTGATGGCAAAAGTCATCATGGCCATGGTGAACAGGCTCAGACCGCCGTCAAAAAAGGTTACCAGTACAAACTGCATGGAGCCCGCGTATACCACCGTGCTGATGAGCGCTGCCCACAGCACGCCGTAGCCGGCCTTACTTAAAAGCAGACCAAAGGCAATGCCGGTAAACAGATAGCCAAACAGGACAGGAAGGGTGGTGACAAAGGCGCTTTCAAGTGTTTTTTTCATATGCCCTCCGCATTTTTCAGGATAGAGAAAAACAACGAGACCCTCAGGCCCCGTTGCTCAGATGTTTTTATAAAGCTGCGACAACGTCTGCGGCGCTGTCCAGCCAGTTTCCCTTAAAGTCTTCGATTTTTCCGGCATCCACCAGTGAGGCGGTTTCCGGGTCGATTGGCAGCTTGGCCAGAACCTTCAGGCCCTTTTCCGCTGCGACTTCGTCAATATGGCTATCGCCAAAAACAGCAATCTTTTTACCACAGTCCGGGCATTCCACATAGCTCATGTTTTCAACAACGCCTAAAATAGGAATGTCCATCATGTTTGCCATGTTTACAGCCTTTTCAACGATCATGGATACCAGCTCCTGCGGAGATGTCACAATGATGATTCCATTGATGGGCAGTGACTGAAATACCGTGAGCGGCACATCGCCTGTTCCTGGCGGCATATCCACAAACAGATAATCTTCGTATTCCCAGATAACATCACTCCAGAACTGCTTTACCGCGCCGGCGATTACCGGGCCTCTCCAAACAACAGGATCGGTGTCGTTTTCCAAAAGCAGGTTCATAGACATTAAATCAATGCCGGTTTTTGTCTTAACCGGATAAATACCCTTGTCGCTCCCCTGGGCCTTCTGGGTAATTCCAAAAGCCTTGGGAATGGACGGGCCTGTGATATCGGCGTCCAGAATACCGGTGGACAGGCCTCTGCGTCTGAGCAGTACCGCCATTGTGGAGGTTACGAGGGATTTACCAACGCCCCCCTTACCGCTGACAACGCCGATTACTTTTTTAACCTGACTCCAGGGATGCGCCTTGACTGAAAAGTCCGGTGCCCCGCCTTCGCGGTCAGCACAGTCTGATCCGCAGGTGCTGCAGTCATGGGTGCAGTTTTCTTCATCAACCATTTCATTCACTCCTTCAAACAAAATCTTATAAAATGACATCGCCGTCAGAAAGAGCTTCCTGACGGCAATGGTTAAACTCATTTGAGCCTTATTATAACATATCTTTCAGGTTTTGTTAACTACTTTTTGGGCATTTGCCCAAATCAATGTAAAGAACGGCTTCCTTCCGGGCCGATATAAAGAACGGTTGGCAGAAGGTTCAGCACATTGGCAGCTTATTTCTTTTTGCGGACACCAACAGCATCATAGGGCGCCGCATTTCATCCTTCATACCCGGTAAATCAAGCATTTCCGCCGGAGGCTGGGGTTCGACAATGTGCTGCAGCTCAAAGCCATTTCGCAGCAATGTATCAAGATAGGTGGTGAGTGTCCGATGGTATTTGGTCACCTCTTCCCCCAGAAAAACAGCCTTCCTCTTACCTTCATAATAATAATTGTCTACCGGAAAATGTAAAATTTCACCCGCGTCATCATAATACCAGTCCTGTGTGCCGTAAGCGGTAAACACCGGGTGCTCCACCGAAAAGATAAAATCGCCGCCCGGGGCCGTAAAACGGCTTATTTTCTCCGCCAGCGCAGAAAAATCCTGTATATAATGAAACGCCAGCGAGCTGAGCACCACATCAAAGGAGTTTTCTGCAAAATCCAGATCCTCCATAGCACACTGTCTGTAGCAGATTCGCTCGTGGCTGTTCTTTTCCCTAGCTGTATTCAGCATCTTCTCAGAAATGTCCACGCCCATCACGCTGGCTGCGCCGTGCTCTGCGGCATACAGACAGTGCCAGCCATAGCCACAGCCTAAGTCCAGCACGCGCTTATCCTTAAAATCCGGCAAAAGCTTTTGCAGCTCAGACCATTCCCCTGCGCCTGCCAAGCCCTGACGGGAGCGGTTCATTTCGCTGTATTTTTTAAAAAACACATCATCATCGTATTTATTTTCTTTCATGCTCACTCCTTAAGCCTGCACACATCCACCCAGCTCAGTGCGCCGGAATACTGAAACAGGTCGTCACAGGAAAGCTCGATCATGGAATTGCTGCTGCCAGCGGCCGGAAATACTGTATCGAAGCGCTTGAGGGAGTCGTCCAGATAGACCTCCACATCCGGGTTTTCAATGCCAAAGGGGCATACACCGCCAACTGCGTGGCCTGTAAATTCCAAAACCTCATCCGGCGACAGCATTTTTGCTTTTACGCCAAACGCTTCCTTGAATTTTCGATTATCAATCTTTGTGTCGCCTGCCGCCACGACGAGAACGCACTCGTCATACCGTTTAAAGGACAGTGTTTTTGCGATGCGGGCAGGGATCACACCTACAGCCTCTGCGGCCAGCTCAACGGTCGCAGTTGAAGCGGTCAGCTCCTTAACCTGTTCCTCCATACCGTACTGTTTAAAATATGCCTTTACCTTATCTACTGCCATTTTCTTTACTCCAATCCTCATAATACTCTACCAGTTTACCGCGAATTCATCTCAAATGCAAGCGGTATCATGTCTCTGCACACAAAAAAGCAGCACGGCTTTGCCTGTGTGCTGCTTTATATTTCTCTTTATTTATTTCGTGAATTCAGAAAGCTTGTCAAATACCCCGGTCAGCGCAAAATAAGCTTCGTCGAAAATTGGTTTCATGGCACTGTAAACCGGTTGATTATCTGTATTTGGTGTCTTTGTCTCTTCAATTTTCAGGAATTTATCAATGACGTCAAAGTTTTCAAAGACGCCGACGCCCACACCTGCCGTAATGGCTGCACCCATGGAGGTCGCCTCTTCCAGGTAGTTTGGTTTCTGGATATTGATGTTGTAAACATCCGCTAAAATCTGGAGCCATGCATCGCTCTGTGCACCGCCGCCAATGACGATCATGTCGTCAATCGCAACGCCCTTACCCTTGAAAACATCCATGACCACGCCCAGGTTAAAGGCAACGCCTTCCTGCACCGCGCGCACCATATCCTTCTTTTCGGTTTCCATTTTAAGACCGATAAAGGCGCCCTTTGCCTTTGGATTCCAGCGCGGGCTTCTCTCGCCGATCAAGTAAGGTAAGAACAGCAGTCCATTGGCTCCTGGCTTAGAATCGCCAATTTCCTGTTCCAGAAGGTCATATTTGCTGACCCCCTGCTGTTCGCCCAGCAGGCTTTCGTACTTACACAGCTCCTTTGTAAACCAGCTGTAGGAGCCGCCTCCGCACTGCATGGTTCCTGTTGGCAGTACATAGCCTGGCACAATGTGCGCCCAGGTAAAGGTGCGCATTTCTTCATCGTAGATTGGTTTTTCTGTTGTGATGGAAATCCATGAGGATGTACCCATACAGCTGTGGGCAATGCCTTCCTTGGTACAGCCCGTGCCAACGGCCGCGCAGACACCGTCGCCACCGCCGCAGACAACAGGAATTCCTGAAACCAGTCCGCAGGCCTTTGCCGCTTCGTCTGTGACGGTCCCCGCAACGTCTGTGGATTTTAATAGTGCCGGCATTTTTTCACGGTCAATCCCCATGACTTCCAGAAGGCGGTCAGACCATTCCAGCTTGTTTAAATCCAACAGGTTGGTGGAAGAAGCGTCGGTATACTCCGTGACGAATTCACCGGTAAGCTTCAGGATGATATAATCCTTGCAGTTGAGCATTTTATAGGTATTTTCATAAATTTCAGGCTCGTTATTTTTAACCCACATTAGCTTCTGTCCGCCGTAGGACGGGCTGATCTTATGGCCTGTGAGATGATAAAAATCTTCCTCGCTGATGCGCTCACGGATCATTTCTTCTTCTCTAGTAGCGCGCATGTCTGCCCAGATCAAAGCGTTTCTAAGCGCCCTGCCCTCTTTATCCACACAGATGCACCCCATCATCTGGCCGCTGAAGGATATGGCGGCAATGTCATTCACGTCGATGTCCTGTACCAGCTCTTTTGTGGAGATGCAGACAGCGTTCCAAAAATCCTCCGGACGCTGTTCAACCCAGTTGTTATTGCTGACAAGCATGTCATAGCTGTGAACACAGCTTTTGACCAGTTCCCCTTCTGTGCTGTACAGCGTCGCCTTGTTTCCAGATGTTCCCAAATCGTGTGCCAGTAAATATTTTTTCATTTTAACCTCTCCTCAAAAATGATTGTTATAATGTTTTTGCGTAAGCTTCTGTAATTTCAATACTGCTGCTGCTGCCGATCCGTTCTGCGCCGGCTTCGATCATGGCCAGGCAGGTTTCAAGATCGCGGATGCCGCCAGCGGCTTTGACCTTCACGTCGTCGCCGACAATGGATTTCATGAGCTTTACATCCTCCACAGTCGCTCCGCCTGTACCAAAGCCTGTTGAAGTCTTGATAAAATCCGGCTTCACTTCTCTGGCGATCTCGGCTACCTTTGCAATTTCATCCTTTGTCAGATAGCAGTTTTCAAAAATAACCTTTGACAGCACGCCGTTTTCACGGCAGACTGCCACAATGGCTTCCATTTCACGTTTTATATAATCATAATTCTTGTTTTTCAGCTCCACGATATTGATGACATAATCAATTTCGTCCGCGCCGTTTTCAATGGCATTTTTAGTCTCAAAAACCTTGGTTTCAATGGTTGTCTGTCCGAGGGGGAAGCTGATGGCTGCGCCCACATGCACAGGTGAATCCTTCAGGTACTCCTTACACAGCGCTACCGGAGCCGAGTTGATGGCAACCATCTTAAAGCCGTACTTATCGGCATCATCACACAGCTTCTTAAAATCCTCATTAGTGACAAAGGCCTTTAAGAGTGTATGATCAAAATAGCCTGCCAGTTCTTTAACAGTTAGTGTTTTCATGTAAATCCTCACTTCATTTATTGTTCTTATGTATTTACATAATAACATCCTATTGTATAAGTGTCAAGAGCAAAAAAGAAAAAACCAGCGGATGCTGGTCTTTTTAAGGTTACTTGCGTTTTAATCTAAACGTAAAATGGCTCCTGTCCCCGCGGTAATGGGCTTTGGAGTACTCTACCGGCGTCTCGTCAGTCAGGTAGGCGATGGTCTGAATATACTGGATCGCGGAGCCCTTGCTGATGCTCAAGGTTTTAGCTGTAGTGCTGTCAGCCAGTATGGCTTCAAGCCTCCTGGTGGCATAATCAATGGTCAACCCCAGCTCTGTCTCCATCACATGATACATGGAAACCCTGGTAAAGTCTTTTTCCAGCATTTCACTGCACAGGCTGTGCGGCAGATGGCTGACCACATGGACGATGGGCTCATCGTTGGCGTAGCGCAGGCGCTCAAGCCGCACGACCTCTGTCCCCACCTCCAGCTGCAGAGCGCGCCCCACCTCTTCGTCACAGGCCACTACTTCCAGGCCGAGCACTTCAGTTTTAGGCGTCAGGCCCTTTTCCTCCATTTCCTCATTAAAGCTCTGGATCGACTCCAGAAAATTCTGGTGAATCTTAGGCCGGGTCACAAAAGTGCCCTTGCTCTTTTTGCGGTAGAGCCTTCCCTCCACCACCAGCGAGTTGATCGCCTGACGTACCGTTGGACGGCTGATTCCAAAAGCCTCACTGATCTCCATTTCTGTTGGAATGGGTTCTTCATAGCTGGTATGTTCCTTTTCAATATACTCCTCCAGCAATGTTTTGAGCTGGTAATAGAGCGGCACCGGTATATTTTTATCGAGTTGATGATCAAATAATCCCATATTATAATCGCCTTTCCTATGTCATTACCATCTAGTATAGCGCATTTTTTACAAAATGTCCATATGTCATGACATTGCCAGCCCACAAAGGAAAACCCGGATAAATATCCGGGCTTCAGTGTGTCAAAAAAACCTCAAGAGACGGAGTCTTTTACCTAAGGAAGAAAAAAGTGTTCTGCGGGCACTGCCTTAACATTTGTATCTTCTTCAATAAAAATGATTTTTGATCTCTCCTGTGTCCGGCATTTCCGGTAAAGAGGCATGATTCCCCGCCGTTTACCGCAGCGCCTGAACCTTTTTCTTATCTGGATAAAAGGCGCAGTCTTGGCCTGCGCCACTTCTTTGACCGCCTGAAACCCGGATGAATATCCGGGCTTTAGACGTGCCACTTATTTTTCAAGAATTTTTTTCAGGTCTTCTTCCGGCGTGGAGATTGGTGTCAGGCCAAAACGCTCAACGAGCACATTTAATACATTCGGAGATACAAAAGCCGGCAGTGTTGGTCCAAGGTAGATATTTTTGATGCCAAGGGACAACAGCGTCAGCAGCACACAGACAGCCTTCTGTTCGTACCAGGACAATACCAGTGTAAGCGGAAGCTCGTTGACGGTGCAGTCAAAGGCATCTGCCAGGGCTAGAGCGATCTGGATGGCCGAGTAAGCGTCATTGCACTGTCCAACATCCATGATTCTTGGCAGGCCAGCGATGGTTCCAAGATCTAAATCGTTGAACCGGTATTTGCCGCAGGCCAGTGTCAGGACAATGGAATCATCCGGTGTCTGCTTAACAAACTCTGTGTAGTAGTTCCGTCCTGGCTTCGCACCGTCACAGCCGCCAACCAGGAAGAAATGGGAGATGCTGCCACTTTTTACAGCCTCCACAACCTTATCGGCCACAGACAGCACAGTTCCCCTTGCAAAGCCCGTTGTCAATACAGAGCCGCCGTTGATGCCGGTCATTTTGTGATCTTCCGGATAACCGCCAAGCTCCAGTGCCTTTTCAATAACAGGTGTAAAATCTTTATCTGGTCCGATGTGCACCATTTCAGGATAAGAAACCACTTCGGTGGTGAAAACACGATCACTGTAGGAATCCTTGACTGGCATCAGACAGTTGGTCGTGTAGAGAATGGGCGCTGGTACACCGTCAAATTCCTTTTGCTGATTCTGCCATGCGGTACCAAAGTTTCCCTTAAGGTGTGCGTAAGCCTTGAGCTTGGGATATGCATGGGTGGGCAGCATTTCACCGTGAGTATAAATGTTGATTCCCTTGTCCTTTGTCTGTTCCAGAAGCAGATAAAGATCATGCAGGTCATGGCCTGTGATGATGATAAACGGCCCCTTCTCAATGGTCATGGAAACCTCTGTGGGCTCAGGTGTCCCGTAGGTTTCTGTGTTGGCTTTGTCCAGCATGGCCATACACTGCAGATTGACATTGCCAGTATCCATGACCAGCGCCAGCAGCATGTCCATATCCTCTTCACCGCCAATGGCGCGCAGCGCAGTCAGGAAAAAAGCGTTGACATCCTCATTGTGATACCCCAGTACATCGGCGTGATAGGCGTAGGCTGCCATACCGCGCAGACCAAACAGGATCAGCGATTTTAAGGAACGGATATCTTCATTGGCGCTCCAAAGCTCCTGCATATCAAAATCACAGATCTCACCGCCAATGGCCTTTTGCAGATTGTGCAGGTCCTCCACCTGTTTTTTAATGGTGGGATCGTTAAAATTAACATTGGTCACAGTGGTAAATAACCCCTTCATCACCAGCCTGCTGACTTCATCATTGGGTGCTTCTTCCTTTTCCATCACCCGCGCCAGACCGATCATAGCGCCTGTCAGCTCATCCTGCAGATGCGCGGTGTGATCCTTCTTGCCGCAAACTCCCTGGTGCTTGGTACAGCCCTTTCCTAAAGCAGTCTGTTCGCATTGAAAACAAAACATGGACATTTGTATTCCTCCTTGATAACTTATTTCTTTGACTTGTTATCAAGTATACCCATCTGCAACGAAAATGTATGTTGCAGATGCAATCATATTTAAAAAAGCTTGATTTTTTTAGGGTTTTTTGATATTTTATTTTCTATTTTTCTTTTGCTACATTTTAAAATCAACTAGCCTTGACTGAAAGTTTCAAGCGATATCAATCTTTTTCTGCCCAAGATTTCTGCCCAAATATTTATTTCATATATTCTAACATCTTTTCCTGTTTTTATCAAACAAATGATAACAGGTTACTGCTTTCTGGATTATCCGGAACCTGCATCGCTTTTTCAATCGTTGATGCCAGTGGGATCATATCGGATACTTCCAAATGCGAATAAATATCTGCTGTTGTTGCGATATTGCTGTGCCCAAGCCATTCCTGTATGTATTTCATTTGAACACCTTTTCTTAAAAGAATACTTGCACAACTATGCCTGAGATCATGAAACCGAATGTGACGTAATCCATGTTTTTTTAAAAGTTTTCCAAAAGAGGTCGTAAGCCAGTTTGGAGTATACAATTTTCC
Source organism: Eubacterium callanderi (assembly GCF_900142645.1). Taxonomy (GTDB): domain Bacteria; phylum Bacillota; class Clostridia; order Eubacteriales; family Eubacteriaceae; genus Eubacterium; species Eubacterium callanderi. The sequence goes on along the minus strand of NZ_FRBP01000008.1, from coordinate 118,618 downwards.
TACTTCATTTACGCATATATATCCTTCCGTATCTTCATAAGCATTTCCACACACCAATCGATTATTCATTTGGATCGTTTTTAGCTTAATCAACTTTCCCTTTACAGGATCAATCAAAGGAAGTGTCCTTCTACTGCTAATCGTTTTTGTCCTGTTTTCCTTGACGTAGATATAACTTGACTCACTATATACCGGAACAATCGTATGGTTAATATTAATTAAGTTATTCTCAAAGTCAACTGCACTCCATTTTAACCCTATAATTTCTGATCTTCTCAGGCCATAAAATGCACCTAATAATATCGGTATCTCCAGTAATGTACCTTCACTTACTTTGAATAATTTTTCAAGTTCAAGCTCATTATAACAGCTATGTGGTTCAATTGCTTTTCTAACAGCAGGTCTATATACCAGACGAAGCGGGTTAGCCAAAATCAGCTCAGAACGAACTGCGTAATTTAGTGCGGTATTCATTAATTCATGATAACACTTAATTGTACAAGGTTTCAATTTTTCATTTTCTAAATGAATATAAAACTCCTGCACATGCGCAGCTTTTAAAGACCCCAGTTTCATCTTGCGCTCATCAAAATACGGGGCAATTTTTCTTTCGATCCTAGTTTTATACGCGTGGTAAGTTGTAATCGCAATAGCCGATTTTCTGTATTCCAGCCACTTTCTTAAATAGTCACCAAAAAGCATCTCCGTATTGAGATCATTCGCCGCATTTGGAATAATGTATTTACTTCTTACTTCCAGTAGCTTCTTTTCTGCCTTTTTCTTATTCCCCTTTACTCTTAAACCAGTTGGTATCCACTTTCTGATCCTTTTACCTGGTCGCTCATAATAACTAATAACACAATAATACAATCCGTTTTTTTCTTCTAAATGTCCTGCTACCATGAAATTACCTCCAACTCATGGACAAACAGATACTTGTTAATATCTAAAATTTTATATGAATATGGTCTATTTGTCTATGCATTTTCTTCGTTTTCTAAGATATATTTAATAACATATATTTTGGGAACCAAGTATCCCTTGCCAATTTTTTTACCTGGAATCCTGCCAGTTCTTATTAATTTACATACATATTGTCTGCTTACATTATGAAGCATTTTTTGTATATCTTTAACATTTACAACATCATCAAGATCTTTAAACATGTTGTTTTGAAGTTTAGTATTTTCACAAGTTTGTCTATCATTATTTCGATTCATAGCTTTTACCTTATTTGTAACCAACTAATTTTAAGCCATTACCAGTTGAGGAAAAATGCAAAGTCTTCCCATTCTTTCTTTAATACCAAGATATTCAATAAACTGTTTAGTCGTCATTAATGCAGGATTAAAATTTTCCATTGCACTCTCCATTCATTATTTTTACTCAAAAACATCTTCCGTTTTCCAATATAAAAAAGCCACTAGATAACTCTAATGGCTTATTTCTGTAAAATATTATTTTGATCAACGATCAGCTTCATACTCGGCTTTTTCTTTGTTTTCTCCGATGTCTACAGCCATTTCCCAACTGTCTAAATCTTTGACCGTATCGCCGGAAAGAACCGTTGTGAGAAATTTTTCAAGGTACTCGCTTGTTGGCTGAATCCCTTCATCCATATTATAATAGTTTGCCCTCACCAAGGCATTTCTAAAATACAGGGAACCTTCTTTGAAGGGCTCGTTGTTCACAGAAAAACCTAAATGGTTTAAATATTGTATTAAAAAAACTGCGATAGTCCGCGTGTTTCCCTCCCTGAAGGGGTGCACCTGCCAGATCGAATTTATAAATTCCGAAATACGGCGGATGGCCGATTCGTTGTCCATTGATACGTAATTTTGCTTTTTTTCCTGTGCAAAATCATAATCCAAGGTATCCTCAAGCATACGGAAATCTCCATAGGTTACGGATTCTCCACCGAGGATTGGCTCTTTTTTCCAGATATTTGTATCCCTAAAAATGCCATTGAAATCATAAATACTATCAAATAAAATTCTGTGTATACTCTTAAGGGCTGCGGGCGAAAACGAAAAACCGCCTGTTTCCAGCAATGAAACGATTCTCGCAGAAACTAAATCACATTCCATTTCGTCATGATTGACAATGCTCTTTTCACGGTAATAGGCTTTTAAAGAATCTTCGACTTCCTTATTTGATGCTGCGCCATAAATATTTTTAGGAATGAGTTTCTTTAAGTATTGTGATGGTTTTAAGGCATCCACTTGATTCAACCCAATTGCAACATCCCAATAAAGCTGTTTTTCACAGGTATCATAGCTTTCATGTTTTTCTTCGTAAGTGTAGGGAATGTGTTCATCCATATTTTAGCCTCCATTCAAACTGTGGTTTGCTTTTGTGAAACCACTTGCTCTCAGCTTGTCAATTACTTTATGATCCTATTATATCGATTAGAATAGAATAGTCAAGAAATTAGTGTGTCTGCTCCATTCTTATTCAAATCCAACTAACCTCATTTCATTTCCTGATGATGAAAAATGAAGTGGTATCATCGGATTTGCCACGAAGGTATAAAGATCGGTATTATTTTCTTTACAATATGTGGTTAATTGATTATTTCCATCATTGTTTTCTGTAATATTAGCAACGACAAACTTTGGATGTTTTCGCAATAAATCGCTGCAAAAATAAGCATTTTCGCCATTCTTAGCTGCAACGATCCCTGTAATACTTGAATACTTCAAGTCATCAGAGAGCAGCATTTTCGTTGCATTCTCAGGCGTTTGATCCCCCTGGTAAATTAAGCGGTCACTTCCGTGAACAACCATATATGCAATGTTATTTTCTGTAAAATCAATGGGTTTTATGACCACATCATCCATTTCATATTGCTCATCATTTGAGATCGAAATCTCATGCGCTGAAATTAACGCTGAAACATCATCATATGCGGCAAGACCACTGCTACCGGGAAAGAAGCATTTTTCGACCGGGCAAGTGTCCAGCAAGGATGTCAATCCGCCAATATGGCCAACGTCCAGACTGGTTAGTAAAAGAATATCGACTTTCCTCCCTTGTATGTAGTCCTGCAAAAAAGGATTCTCTCCAGTCCCAGTGTCAATAACCGCAATTCCTCCCTTTGAAGTCTCGATCACGGACGCCATGCCTTCGCCGTTATTCATAAAAGTAAAGGTGACATTTCCCTGAACTTCAGTCGTAATTGCTGCCTTACTCGTGTCTTCAGAATGATCAGAGTCCTTGTTCATTAACAAAGCACTCGTTACAAGCGTAGAAAATATGACGATTAAGCCAAGGATGCTGTACAGTATTATTGCTTTTTTATCGTTCATTTTGAACCTCATGTAATATTGTCTTTCTAAGTTTATCAATAATCATCTGATCTTCTCGTGTTAATAAGCTTTCCTTATTATTTTCCTGTGACACTGTGCGGATCGGCTTCGCATCCGCGTTCTCATGAGCGGGCTTTGCTGTTTTCATATAGTGTGAATTTATAATTTTGGTGAGTTTTCCTTTATAGTCTTTTTTACTAAATACATCAATACCGTGCTTCTTTATCTCTGCCAGGGTACCCGATAGGTCTTTATCATTTGCGCTCGGCAGATAAACAACCGGCGTGGTGCCACAAAATGAATGCAGATTAATTAAGCTGTTGATTAATTCCTCCTGTGTGTCATGAACGACCATGATATCCAAAATTAAATATTCAAGGTTCACATATGTATTTGCTTCATCTAAAAAGCGTCGCACTGAAAACTCAGATGTAGTTTTACAGTCTACTTTATCAAAATCATTTAGGAAGTCCATATCATGGGCGTTTTTTTTATTTCCACAAATATATAGAATCATTTTCCACCTCTCTCATCGTAAAAAGAGCACGATTAAAAGTAAAATCAAGTTGATCAATGATATTATTGAGCCGCCATACACTAGTGTCTGTTTCCAGCCTTCTCTACGGATTGTATCCGCCGCCTCTTCTCTGATCCGGTTTGAAACAGCTTCCATTTCCTTATTCTGATTCTTAAGATCTGTCAAAACCTCTTTAAAATCCATTTTATTCTCCTTCATATTCTCTTTAACAATGCCGAATGTATCATTGAGTGATTGAATGGATTTTTCGATCTCACAGTCTGGAAGCGACTCGATCAACTCTTTTATATTTTGATTGATCACCTTACAAGCCTCGATATTCTTTTCCAGATTATCATTGACATTTTCTAGTAACATCGTCTGCTTCACTGAAACATTCTGATTATATTCCATTTTTTCCTCCTGTTTTTCTTCATCTTTTTTGTCCTCAAAATTTACCAAATTCACTAAAAAATCTTTAACGCTTTTATTCATCTCCTTGTAAAGTGAATACTTTTTACGTCTGATTTTCTGTTCTTCTTCCTGATCTGCAGGTTCTTCCAGATTCAAATCCTTATTATCTTTTAATAACAAATACAGATCCCGTATTAACTTTTTACTATTTTCAACAACTATATCCATCATTATCTCCTAATTAATATCCATGGCCTTCTCCAAGTCCATTCAAGTTATTTCCATATCTGTTTTTTGCATAGTGAAGTGCTGCCAGCAGATTGTCGTAACCATCGAAAATATTATCATGGCCATCATGCTTATGTCCGTTGAAGGTTCCCGGTATGGTCTGCATCAAACCATGGCCAATATTGGTATTGCCACAGCTATCCCCGGCACTATTCGGGCACCATGGACAGATACCATTATTAAATGGAATGGGTGCCCCACTGTTTACGTCGCTGATCCCTTGCACGGCCAATGGATTTCCGCCAGATTCTGTTTCGATCTGCCTTAGTACCTTTTCAACCATTTCGTTGTCTGTGCTTAATCCGTTGGCTGCCAGTGCCTTAACAACCGTTTGTCTCCAAGACTCGATATCACCGGATGTTCCATTGTTTGCAGGATTAATTAATGGCCAGGGATTAACGGTAACATTTTCGGAGGTATCGAAAATGTCCCGATAAGCCGTGTTGCCTGCATCTGTTTTATGGCATCCAAAATGTAAATGGGCTGCATAATTACCCAGGCCATCACCAGAGTATCCCACAATCTGGCCCTTCGTGACGTGATCGCCAGCCTTAACGGTGATACTGCTCTGTGAATTCATGTGCGCATAGAAAAACCAGTATCCAGAACCATCACCGGCGAGTATCCCCACAGCATATTGGTAGCCACCGGTATAACCAGCCAGAGTGACTGTACCGTCGCAGACAGCGTATAATTCTGATCCCAGCGGACAGGACAGATCAATGCCATCATGAAATTCCATGCCATGATATTCACAGTTTCTTTGACCCCATCCACTATGAAAAACGTATGGATCGATCACAGCATAGGTTTCTGGGTCAAGACCGGCTGTGCCATCGGATATACCATATTCCGTGCTGCATGGATAACCATAAACGCCACCGCCGGTTCCGCTGTTTTTTGGTGTCAGCATTGATACAAATCCGACAAATAAAATGAACCCGACAAGTAATTCAATGATTACCTCTCGGGTTCTTCTGTTCTTCAGGAGAGCTAAGGCCGCTTTTATTGCAATGGACAAAAGATTACCTCCCGCCTTTATCTCCGAAATAACTTAATTTGAAATCGTCAATTTTAATGCTTAAATCCAACCGTCTGCTACCAATCATAAACAGAGCACGCCCTCTTGTTTTCTGCTCGATCAGCTCTCGTTCTGCCTCTTTGAGTCGATATAACCTGGCAACATCGACCAAATCCTGACCGTCCATCCCAAGAATCAGTTTGTAGGTTGGCTGATTTAGAATGGCCGATCCATATTGCTTGATGGCCGGATCGACAAAATCGTTGACCTGCTGGCTGGCTACCCAGATCGCTGCTTCATATTTTCTTGCGCGTCTTTCCTGTTGGCTGAGAGTTTTCATCGGCTGCGGGACATCCTTATCAATGATCATATGCGCTTCTTCGTAAACAATGATGGATCTCTCTTTATTCGACCGCGTCGCTCGTTGCCAGGCAAGGTTCTGCAATAGAAAATACTGAGCAGATTTGATGTTGTCCGGCCTGGAATTCAAGCCGAAGGTATCAACGCAGACCACATCAGCGTTGATCTCCAGTGTCGTATAACTGCCCCATAGAAAGCTGTCCGATCCAATGGAGATATCCCTCAGCAAAAGCGCCAGATCTGCATATTCCTTGCTAAGACCCATATTGTCACGCTCTTCCGCTTCTCTTGATTTATCGATCAAGTGTTGATGGAGGTCTTTAAAAAGCGGAAAATCTGTATTCTTTAGTTTTGAGACATCGGTGTCCCAGGTGATGTCAAATTTGAGGTAAAGCTCTTCTATTTCCTGTTTCAGCAAAGCCATCTGATATTGGGTGATTTCTTTCAGATAAAGACTTAAAAATACTTCCAAGAGCTTCATATGATTTTCCAGGTCATTCGTGATGGTTTCAGAATCATCATCGTACTCATCACCATCTTCATCATCCTTACTGAGATACTTAGTGTTTCCAATGACCTGCAAGGGATTAATCACTTTTCCGTTTCCCCCGGAAGCATTCAGCCACTCTCCATTTAGATTCAACGTCAAATCTTTGTACTCACCTTCCGGATCAACAAAAAAGATGGATGCGCCTAGTGCCCGCTCCATGATGGCCATGGCCTTGATCGTTGCCGATTTGCCCATGCCAGCGTTACCAGCTATGACATAATTTGAATTAGTTCGATCCCTTCCTCGATACCAGCTGTTAAGATAAACCGTTCCGCCAAGGCCGTCATGACCGCGGTAAAAACCAGAATGATCATTAAAGCCAGAGGATGCAAAAGGAAAGCCACCGACAAAGGATGAGATGGGCATCATCCTCCCTGTCTGCCGATGGACGTTATTTTCTTCGGTATAGGTCGGAAGTACGAACTTGACACCTTCCTTTTGTTCACTCGCCATCTTTCGACATTTACAGTTTGCAATCGACGAAGCATTTTCGACATTCTTACAAATCTTATCAAATGATTTTTCATTTTCTGCAAGCGGCATGAGCACAAAACACATTCTTCCGACAACTTCGCCGTTTTGATCAATGCGGCGCATCGCTTCCTCTGCATTCCGAATGCTTTGCTCCGCGCGCTGCCGTTCCAGTTCATCTTTTTTTCCATCATTTGCGTCCATCCGGTAATTTCTTATGTTATTATTCAGGCTTTTCAGCACTTCATCTGTATTGAGTGGCGTAAAATGAATGGCTACCACTGTCCCATGAATATTTGTCAATCGACGGAGCCATCCATACTCTGCAAACTGCGGATAGCGAATCACACCGTAACAGCGTGCTAAATTATCGCCAATTACTGCGTTAATACGATTGAATGTTATACCGATAGGTGCGATAATACTCTTAAGCTCCTGATTTTCTGGAATGACGGCTTTACTCTTCTTTTTTTCTTTTTTTTCTTCAATAATTGGTCTTCCGTGAATATCCTTCTTTATAGCTTTCTGCTTTCTCCTAAACATTTACACATCGCCTCCATATTGTTTGATTAAAAATGAAAAATTAATCTCTGGTTTTAGATCTTCAGGAACAGCATATTGTGGATTCGCAACCATTTCGATAAACTCAACGATTTCTGTCTGGGAAATAATCTTTGCCTTAATGCCGCAGTTATCAAGTTTTTCTCGCAAGCTTTCCACACGTTTTTTAAATTCCTCATCCGTTTCACGGTCTGCCCACAGATGAAAATAATATTTACGCGTCGGCATTTCCGCATTTTGTACCTGCGTCTGCCTTTGCTGAATCTCATTACGCAGAATATTTCGAATTACTGGATCATCCGTTGACTGAATAATTTTACTGTATTGTGCCATGATGCTTCGATTATCTTCTGGTTTACTGAGGGCGTAGTATTTAAACGGATAACGCAGCTCAGACAGTTCAGCGGTCAGGCTTTCGGTTATGCTCGCCATATCCTTGTCACTCAATAGGTCGATATTTACTGGTTCGATTTCAATGTAACTGCACCTTTTATCGTCTTTAGTAAAAAGTACCTGGCGACGGATATTTTTGGTATTCATAAAATCATTCGCCGTTTCACCTTTGTACATATTTTCTTCTTCTGCTTTTTCTTTCTTTCTTTTCCGATAAAAAAAGTAAAGGCACAAGGCACCAAAAGCAATAATGAAAAGATAAATAATGATATACATTATTTCACCACCCTACCTTTCAATATCATCATCCTGAGAATTATCTTTCGATAAAATATTAGCATCAATGGCTTCAATATTTTCCAATCCACTGAATATGCCATGGCTTACGACTTCTGCGTCAGCGCTTTTTTCAACGCTTTCCTGAGTATTTTCTTCTGTTTCTTCATCAAAAATCTCTTCTGCTTCATCATTTCTATCTTCGGCGTCGTCTCCCTGAATGATGTTATAAATTCGGTTCATGGACGAATCTTCTTTAATCTGTTCGGGTGATAGACCTTTAATATTTTCCAGTGCCTTTCTAATGCTGCTGTCCAGTTTGTTCAAACACGAACGCTCCGCTTTAAAGTGCGCCGTAACGGCTTTTGAAATGATACCTGGCCCCTTAATATCCGCTATCGGCTCTTTTCCCGCGATCATGCGACCAGTATTTTTGAGATGCTGCCCTGATTTATGGTATTCTTTTGTGATAGCCTCAATCTCTTTTAATGTTTGATCATTTTCGCGAAGGTTCACTGTAACATGTTCCTGGGCTTTTTCCAACGCACTGTCAATGTGCAGAAAACTCAAAAAATCTTTCAGGGCTTTCTTGCCATGTTGCTTAAAATTATCCAAAGCTTTTCGGCACCCTTCTAAAATGCCTCTCTTTAGCCCAATAACATCTTGCTGCATAACAACTACCTGGTCTTCCATGTTCCGATTTTCCTGCTGCACCATTTCTTTTTCAGGTGATGGCTGCATCTCTTTAATTTCCTGTCTTAAGCGAATCGTCTCTTCAGAGAGCGACTTTACATGCACCTCCATTGTAGAAACACACGTTAAAAGTGCTTCAAATGTTCTTCGTGTCAACGGATCATTGGCGTCAAGAACACCGATGATCGCCTTTACTTCTGGTTCTTCATGTAATTCTTTTTTCTCTGCGGGTATGTCCTGAACGCTTTTATCAGGCACTATATTTTGTTGATTTCCAATGGATTCAAGCGATAATTCTTCTGCTCTATCATTAAGTTTTGTCGTATTGCCGACCGCGGCAGTATTTCGAGGCAATTGCTGAACTTTATCCTCAATATTTGCTGTATGATCTGGATTTGTCACATGAGGATCTTCAGAAACATGTGATGCTAAATCCTGACCTTTAGCCATATTATCTTGCATTTCAGGAGCTTTAACCTCCATTGTACTTATTTTATTTTTATCCTGTTCTGTTGTGAATTCACTCTGAAGCGGCTCTCTAGATACGTCTGGTGCAGGATTTTCAGGGGGATTGGTCTTCCCTTCCTCGGCTGCTGCAAGATTCATTCTTAAATTTCCTGAATAGCGTGCTGCATTTAACAAGATACCTCTTTCCTTAATTGTATTTGTGATGTCTTCGTTGGCGATCCAGTGCCAGGAAATATCTTCCAAATCCTCAGCTTTTTCGGGATAATCTTTGTTTGCGAGGGTATCCAAAAGTGTTAATTCCAAAGGTCTGGTTTTTCGCGCTTCTTGATCTGCTGAAGCCAGCTTTTCATCGGCATTTCTGCAGATTTCCACGTAAGCGTTTATTGCTGGTCTGGAGAGTGTGAGTAAATCTGTACGCTGACCTGTTTCCGGCCACATGTTTTCCTGTGCACGATTGTACACGCCTTCCATTGCTTTATTTACCTGCATTTCACTATCAATCACTTCTGCAAGTCCCTCATCAATATAATCGCCTATGGACGCTCCGTACTGCGAAACCAGTTCGTCATTTTGTTTAAGCAGGGAGTCTATTTTTTCCAGCGAGTTCCGGGTATCGTCATTCATTTTTTTTACAAGCGTTGCCTTCTCAGATTCCACTTTACTTCTTTTAACCTGTTCTTCGTTATACTGACGTTCTCTTTGCATTTGTATAACTTCCTGTAAAATAATATTTATAATCTGTGATATTTCCCGTCCTAATTCAGTATCAACTGACATTTCAATCCTCCAATCATTTTATCGCTCTAAATCTTCTTCAATTGTTATTTCTTCGACCATGTATTCCTCAATGGCCTCCTGATTTGAATCTCCGACTTCTCCAATGCCATACTCAACATCTTCTTCGAGCTCATCCTGAACACTGGCAGCTGTCGGTTGTTTTTTCTTTCCAAGGGCATTGATGGATTCCCGTGTCCCAACATCCGGATCAATCTCAGTCCGGTAATCTGTTACCTCTTCTGTATACAGATCTTCCTGCTCCATGCGATTTTCATACAACGTATCCTCAAATTGCTGCTGCAGAAAAGCGGACAAGTCGCTCCGGCTTATATAAAAATCATGGTTTGGAAGCGCCACGGCAATTTTTTCGACTGCATCTACACGTTCCCAAACTTTGGTATTTTGGTCAAAATCATAAATGGTCTGCTCTTCATTTTGAAAATGGACTGCTTCCTCACGGGTTAGCGCACAATAATCATGATGATCACGAGACAATATTCTGTCAGCCATTTGGGTCAGGTTGGTATCCCTCCCTACATGGTACCGCTCTTCGATCTGTTCTCGAAGGGCCTGTTTATACGCTGATTCTTCTTCTCTCGAACCATAATATATTTTGTTTTCAAGAATTAGGACATTTCGTTCATGAATTTCCTGGATTTTTCGGTTAACAGCGTCATCCAGCCACAGATCATGATTTTCACCAAGGAATTTTAGTTCAGCATCTGATTGATATAAGCTTTCAGTTGTGATTGCTGTATTTAACGTTAATACTTTCGCCACCTCCGCTTTTCTAGTTTCCAATCGCACTTTTTCAAATTTAAGCCACTGTAATGATAGAGCTGCCTTTTCATTCTTTGGTATATAATTTGCTGCCTTCAAATTCATGCCAGCGTTAATTGCTGGCCAGCCTTCATTCTCAATTGTTTCAGAGATACTGGTATTGGGTGCGCTCATCATACTCAAAGTACGTAAATCACTTTCCTTTTCTGGATAATCCGTATTGGCCATCGTGTCCATAACGACAAATTCAAAACGCATCTGTTCCTTTGGTTCTTTAAAGGCTGTCCTTGCATGTATCGCATCCACCTCTCTCCGAAGCTTGCTGTAAACGCTCATTTCATTCTTTGCTATCGCATAAGGTCTTTCTTTTTGGCTGGCAGACTGAATCTGTCTCGGATTTGGATCTGACTCTTCTGTTTCCGGCTTTTCCTGAGATTCGTTCTGATTTTCAAAAGTATCATCCATTCCATACGTTTCGACCAGAGATTCGCTTTCAGATAAAAACGCTTCAATGCGCTCTTTCACTGCTTGAGTGTCTTTATCCATATGGTTTTTTATTTCTTTTTTTTCTTTTTTCTCGCTTTGCAGCATCGCATTTTCAAGTGCTTCAATATCTTTGATTCGGTTATCTTTATACCGGATCACTTCACCAACAAGCAAAGCTGAAATTTCGTCAATCCTCTTACTTACTTTGTTTTCGATGGCCATGTTTTTCCTCCATATCATCTAAAGTATCATAAAAAAAATACTCATATTTCTGTTGCTCACCTGCAAACCGGAACAAAACCATGAAGTAATCCACCATATTCATGTTTAGCTCGTTTTCATGAAAAGCGACCGCTAAAGCCCCAATGGTGAACATCCACAATAAAATGCCATATGAAAACTCCTTGCTTATGAGCCCTACAATTAAACAGAAAACAGAAGCAATGATCCCTGAGATAAGAAACCATTTCAGTGATCGGCTGCTAAAGCCTTTAAGCGGTTCATTTTCCACCTTAATTCTTGCTGGAATATACAATTTTTTTCGATCTTCAATTTTATTTTCCATGTGTCACCTCAAATGTTTATGTGGTAATAATACTGGAGTATCTCGCTAATAAGAGCTAATCCTCCAAGTACATTTGCTATAATCGCCGCTTTGAAGCAATTCACAATTTGCTTCATAATTTGCCCATTTTCGTCTCCTTGCGATCTTTCCATAAAAAGATAAACAATTCGCACCACGATTATAACGTCGAACAGAAAGAGAAGTGCTCTGGCTAAAAGCATAATCCCATCCTGCACAGTGCCAGCACCAAAAAAGAACTGACTGTTTTTTACCAATTCATAGTTCGGGTCCAATAATCATCACCTTCTATTTAAAAATATTGACGGCGCGAATAACATTTGCGCCAGTGTTTATTGTCGACGAGAATCCAGACGATCCACCACCCCACAACAAGAATTCCTGCAAAATGTTCGGCACTGAAAATGCTGTCCATAAGCAACAACAGGCCCATATTGTATTGGTCATTGTAATTGAAGTATTTGCATCGACAATCGGCATCAGGATTAAACCCAACGACAAGTGGAGTAATCCGATTTGAATAATAATTGACGTTGCTGCCTGAAAAAATTTCTTAATATAGGGTTTAAAAACACCATAGTCTGAATCGATGATTCCAACACAGCTGATCGGAAAGCCTATGCGCAGGAAGACCAGTTCACAGGAACGCATAATGAATTTAAAATACATGATAATGCACGAAATAATGTACAAAATCAGTAATATCGACGTAAATGGCGCTGAAAAAATATCCGCTATGTTTTTGATTAAATTAAATAATGTTTCTGTCCAATCGCCAGAAAGAAAGCTATCCTGAAAGGCTTGACCCAAGCTGCCAATTACCATGCCTGAGATCGTGCTTACAGTTCCCGCCACAATTCCAAATAAAACAAAATACAGAATGCTGTTAAATCCCACAGCAACAATAACTGCATGCAACATTTTCTTAAAAAGAAAAATTGGGTCTTGAGACGGATCATCATCACCGAGGCCATATGTTTTATTCGCTTTATGTACTACTTTGAGTACGATCAATGCAATTGCAATGCCGAGAATCAATCCATAAATATTTCCAAACAAGGAATTGATTGAGTCCCCCAGTGAAACTTCTGGATACATAATGGTCTTTACAAGTCCAACTCCAGATGCAAGATCCTTAAATACTTGTATTATTGAGTTTTGGGCGTCACCAGAATTGACAAATTGATTTGTGATGAGTTTTCCTAACCAATCCAACTAATCATCCCCTTTCAAAGAACCTTCAGAAAAACACTTTTCTGAAGGTTCTTTTGTTCAAACATTAATATTGTAATAAGATAAAATCACGCGCAAAATAACGACACTTAGCTCTCCACCAAGTAAACTAACTAATACAGTAAACAGACGTTTTTCCCATTTCTTCTGAGTGCGCTCTCCTCATCCAATAATAAGTAAAAAAACAAAGACACACTACAAAGATTACGGCCATTAGTCCGTTAAGTGCTGCATTTGCTAAATTTACTGTTCCGGTTACCAGTATTGAATTATCAAGCATTTTATCCACCTCCTTTCTTAACAAATAAAAAAAGTGCCGTTTTGGCACTTGATTGAATGGCTCCAGATTAACTTTCATCGCCACTATTTTAATCAGTATCAGGTGAAATATCACTTACTGAAAAATAGGTCTTATTCAGTTCAGTCCGATAGATATCATCGATCCGATACTTTATGGGATCAAAATTCTGCTCGGTCATTTCTAAATAGCTAATACTCTTCAGCATTTGAATATCCCGGTAAGAATTCCATATTCCCCATGAATTGAGCTCTCCAGAAATATCCATAACCCTGCGAGCTTGATTGCGGTATTTTCGGAGTTTGATATTATGTTCTTTGTCGCCCATTCCAAACATTGTATTAAAATACCACTCGCTTAAGTCAGGTGATTCCATAATAGCTGGCTTTACGCGACTCGTAATCAAGAGATAGGGGCGATCGATTTCCTGCAATTCATTTATTTCCAGTAACTTTCTGGTCATTTTATTGGATGAATTAGAGCGGCTAAAGCTTCTGTTCCCCGCATTTGACGATGCATTATAGACGGTACAGGTATAGTTCGCAAGCTTATCGGAAATTCTCTTAAGTGTTTCTGGGTCATCGCTTCTCAGATAAGCCCACGTTTCACAGTTAGACCGAACGATACGAGATGTCTCATGGCCGTATTTTTCGTCGGTTTGTGCAAAGTCCTGAAGAAAAATACCAAAAAGAACCCCCCTTGATCCACCGGCAGTTTCCATGTTTGAAAACGCGTTTAATTTTGCAAAATTGCCGAATTCATCTAAAAGGAATCGGATACGACGATCTAAACGCCCTCCTTGCTGATCTGCTTTACGGATCAATCCATCATAGGCATTGGCGACGACCGCTGTCGCAATTTTATAATAGGTATCCTTCTGATCAGGTAAGATGATAAAAACCGCAGTTTTTTTGTCGCCCAGCTCACTCATGGAAAAATCCGAAGTATTGGACATGGCATTCATCTTTCCGGTTGAGAAAATTTTCAGTGTCGTCATTGCTGAGACAAGAAAAGAACTCACTGTTTTCGGTGATCCGGCTCCCGCCTGAATGGTCGCATATGCCAAAACGGCTTTATGATGTGGGTTCTTTCGTTTCAGGTCTTCCATGAAAAGATCCAGGATAGAAATGCGGTTCTTATTAATGACGACTTGATTATTCATTTCCGCGATAAACCGATAGACATTATAAAGATTCTGGTACTCGGGATGATCTATATTTTCCAAAACCACGGACAGAATGGCCATTTCAATGACTGCTCTCTCTCCATTTGACCAGATTGGTTCAGACTTGTCATTGTCTGGTACCAGCATTTTCGCCAAATCCGCTGCACGTTCTTCCGCAGTATCAAAATCACCGTCTCTCGCCGCCTCAATCACAAATTGAAGCACGTTATATTTGTTGCTCTTTTCTGGTTCTTTATAGTCAAGAATATATACTTCATAACCCAGACGCTCCAAATAAGGACGTGTATAATCTGCCAGCTCCCCTTTCACATCGGTTATCAGCATCGACTCACCCGATAAGGCCAACAAACCGATGGATTGCAGAACAATGCAACGTGTTTTCCCACTTCGCGTTGCACCCAATGCTAAAAAGTGAGAATCATGGTCGATTGAATAGATAACCTCTTTTTTGCCTTTTAGCGTTCTCCCGATAACAAGCCCTGCTTCGTCGAATATTTCCTGTATTGCATCAATCTTTTTGATTTTTTCAAAGTCTGGAATCACACCATTTTCTATTTCCTCAAAATCTTTTCTGCCTTCCTTTAACAACAAACGAATGGTTCGATTGTTGGGATCAATCTCGTGTGCCCCGAATGCTCTGCCGTACTCCTTTTTACTTAAGAACCATGCGCTCCCATGCTGATATTCCCCTGAAGGAATGGGGATTGATATTCGATCTGTCACTTGATACATATCTGATCGAAGTTCTGTATCCATTTTGATAACGCACATAATGACCGTCATTAACAAGATGCATTCTGACAATAAAAAAAGCAGCCCACAAGGTTCTTTATATAGAATCTTTTGAACTGCTTCAAAATAGGAAAAATCTGATAGTGTGATGGAAGTTACTGTTCCCGATATCATGACATCAGTAAACGTAACGATCCAAGGCATTGCAAGGGTGCCTAATATGAAAAATACGATCCCTAACCGTATTTTTTCCTTTGCGTGATTTTTCATTAAATCTGTTACTCCTTAAAGCTTATTTCTGAATTTATTTAGAATTATTATATTATTTGAAAGTTTCGGACTAAAATGGTTGTCATAAACCTTTTTTCTTTTCCGGTATCATATGATCCCACACTAATTTCTCCATTTGTAACAATCAAATATTTTCCCTTCTGAGCCTCCTCAATCAGTGCTTCTGCGGTTTCTTCCATTGCATAAATTGGCACTACCATTCCTAAATTTGTGGAATGATCTTTTTCATCGCCGCCTAATGCCAATGAAAAATTACAGAGTTTCTTACCAGCATTTGAGGTTTGCACTTCAATATCCGTAATAATTTCACCAGACAGCTTAACCTCATTGTAATTATCCATACGATCAACTCCTTTTAAATAAAAAAGACCCTTGATAACTCAAGAGCCTGAATCTTTATGCCTTATTTATCTTTCTTCGTCAAAATCATCACTTACTATTTCATCAATCAATTCTTCTTGATCCTGAACCATGAAGTAGTACATAGTGATGTTTTTTTTACAGAACATACTAAGCTTTGGAATATCTTGTTCTGTGGTAGCCCAAACTGTTGATAAATCCGCAGCATTATAGTTATGTGCAAACAAGTTTCGCATTCCTTTTATGGCTTGCCAAGGAATAATTTTTTTCGTGTTTTCTCTAAAATCTTTTGAAAGATGTCCTGATAACTCTCCAATTTGGATCAGACTCATACATATCGAATTTTTATAGTCTCTGTCATTTTCAAAGTCTACAAATTTCCGCCCAAATCGATCCTTTGTCTCTTCGATCTGCTCACAATATTTTGAAATATGTTCCAATACATCAATATTCTTCTTCATAGATGAGTTGTTCTTCCTTTATAATGTTTCTATTAATCTTCTCCGTAATATCTTTATTCATTGGATGTGATAATGCTTCATCTGTAACCAGATCCACATCTGTATTAAACGCATCATTGAGATCCTCATATAAAGCCCCAAGTTCAAATAAAGTTTCTATTTTCCCTTTTTCGATTTTAATATCAATATCACTTTCTGCATTTGCTTCTCCTCGAGCATAGGAGCCAAACAGAAAAGCACGTTTAACACCATGTTTTTTTAGAATCGGCCTCGCTTTTCTTCGTATTTCATCTATTGAATACAAAACATCATTCATTTGTTGTTCACGTCCTTTGGAAGTAATATTTTCTTCATCATATCACGTTACAATCGCTTCTACAACTGATTATTCAAATTTCATTTTCACCTTATACTGATCTGAATCATCTAAATAAAGAATTGCGCTGAAAGTACCATTTCCCGACTTCTTTTTGAATCCCTTGATCTCGCCGGTATGCCCTCTTTTTATTAGCTGCTCAATCTGATTGTCTGATAATCTTTTACCACAATAAGGGTTGAAAATCATAAATTTACAGCCCTCTTTCCAACCTGAACACCCCATTCCTGCTTTATTTCTTTTCAGCGGCTTTCCGCATAAGGGACAGGCTAAATCTGTTTCGCTTTTTTGAAATTCAAATTTAATTTCATATTGATGATTCAGAACCAGCATTGCATCGAATTTAGTATCTTTTTTACTCTTAAAACCCCGGATAATCGGTGTTTTTTTGTTAATTACTAGCAGTGCTATCTGCCGATTTGACAGTGTCTTACCGGCAAAAGGATTGGCGATAAAAAAATCGCACCCGTTCCCTTCCTTTTCATAGCCGGTACAACCCACGCCACTTTTTGTTTTATGTAAGGGCTTTCCACACTTCGGGCAGCGCAGCTCTTTAATTGAAATATCTTCCCCAGCATTCAATACGAATTGTTCTGTTTCTAAAATCATTTGTACATACTCCTTTGTTTTAATTTTAACGTCTTCAAGGTAAGCCCTGGGATCTGCTTTCCCCTCTTCAATATCTTTTAGTCTCATTTCCATTTTCCCGGTTGTCTCAACATTAAAAAGAGACTTTACCGGAAATGCCTGAATCAAAGACTTTCCACGATCTGTTGTGACCAGTGATTTTCCTTTCTTTATGACGTAATCTGAATCAAAAAGCTTTTTGATCACAGCTGCTCTCGATGATGATGCTCCAATGGTAAATCCGGAAAGTATCGATGTTTCCAGTTCATCCTCTGTTTTGTATTTTTTACCACACTGTAACATTGCTTTTATCAGCGTTTCCTCTGTATGAAGCGGATTGGGCTTTGTTTCGCCTTTGTTTACCATTACTCTGTCAATCGTGACACTTTCATTTTCTCGCATCCTCGTAAGCAACGTCTCTTTTTTTGTGGCGTTTCTATTCTCAATAAGCCGCCAGCCTGGACTTCTTTCTACAATAGATTTTGCCGAAAATAAAAAAGCACCATCCTCTGACGGTACTTTACCTTCAAAAGCAAGTGTTACCTCAACTTCTTCATCAATGGCTAATGGCATAAACTGTTCTAAAAAGCGATTTCGGATCGCTTCATATACAATATGTTCGTCCTGCGAAAGTCCTCTGGGTTTCTCTTTTGTTATTGTGATTGCGCTATGGCTTTCAACCTTTTCACTGTTAAAGATTCGCTTAGTATCCTTAAATTGGAGCATCTCAGCATATTGGCTCTCTATTTTATGGATATTCAGTACCATTGACATGTTTTCCTTCAGGGTTTCATCCAGATAAACGCTATCTGTTCGGGGATATGTAATCAATTTATTCTCATACAGTTTTTGTGCGATTTTTAAAACCTTGTCCGAACTCCAGCCTTCATACTTCGTTGTAATATGCCCCTGTAGTGTTGGTAAACTGAAAAGCCTTTGAGGATTCATCTTTTTTTCCGAACATTCATAACCCACGACAACAGCCGTTTCGGTGTTTATTAATCGCAGGATCTGAACCAGATGGCTGTCATGATCAAATTTATAGATTTTCTCATCACCTTCAATATATCGGAAGATGATTTCCTCACCTGATACATCCTTAACATAGGCATTTAAGTAGTAAATCGGAATGGATTTGAAGTTTTTTACATTCATTTCCCGGTCATAAACAAGTTTAAGCGTAGGAAGGATGACCCTTCCGATGTGAAGCGTATCTTTACCGGTTCCATTTTTTAAAAGCTTCAGGGTCGCCACACTGGTTAAATTAATCCCCAGGAGCCAGTCCATTTGCTGCCTTACAAGTCCCGCATAGAAAAGACTCTGCTTCGATTTATTCGGTACCGTATTTTTTAATCCGTAGCGTATGGCATCTGTTGTCCATTCATTGGTTATGAGCCGTCGTATGGGCTTTTTTACGCCAAGATAACGAAAAATCAGATCTGCAATTAACTGTCCTTCACGGTCATTATCGGTCGCAGAAATAATCTCCTGGATCTCATCGGATAAGATAAGGTCTTTGACGATCTTAAACTGTTTTCTCGTTGATTCCGCTATTTTGTACTTAAATGTATCTGGAACAAACGGATAATGCGATATTTCCCATTTTTCACCATATTCAGGATGATAATCTTTTACATCATACAATTCTAAAAGATGTCCCACCGCAAAAGTAATCACATACTGACTATTTTCAAAATAGCCGTCTTTTCGACTGGTCATACCGACAGCTTTTGCAATATTCACAGCTACGGTTGGCTTTTCTGCTAATATTAAATCTTTCAATAAAGTTCTCCCTCATTTCGTCTCACCAAAATAAATGCCTCCTTCATAATAAAAAAAGCCAGACACATGTCTGGCTTGACAGTCAACTAGTTTCCTGAGTGATACTGCTTAGATCTCAAATAAACATTGTAGTAGGTTCCTTGATCCACCATTTCTAAATTTTCCTTTTTTCCAGGGCTAACAAAGAAACTGTCTGGTTGACTATAGATGTACATTTGAAAATTACGCCCTGCATTAATATTCTCCAGGTAGTTTTGAAGACCACTGTCTTCAATCGAAGTGGGTGTAAAAGTCAGATAAATACGCTTTGTATCAGGGCTGTATTTCAATTCATTAATTTCATCAACTCTATCCGCCTGATAAGTTCCCACTTCACGAACCAGCACCGCGCCCTCATTGGATGAATAGACCATACCAGCGTATGTGCCGTCATTCTTTACTTCTAATACGCCATAGCAATCCGGCATCGTGTTGTTGTTATCTCTGATAGAATCTGTCCGCCATACATTTTCCGTTATTAGTTTATACGCGTTATTGTATCGTTCATCAATAATTTTGTCATGGCTTTTACGCGCATCTTCAATATTTTTAAAATAAGCATATCCAGAATTTATGTCTTTTAACGATCCATCATCCTGCATGGCTAATGTACCACTCTGATCAAATAAAATCCCCTCTCGTTCTAAATAAACTGTTTTTTTATCTTCGCTTAAAGAATAAGTAATTTCATCGCTATATCCATTGGCCATAAACATAGCTTTTCCTTCATCTTTAAACTCGATACGATTTATGTCCGGATTACTGTTTTCATACCAGTTCCCTTCAATGCTGCTAGCATTACATCCGCTCATCGCAATCAAAATTCCAAACAGACATACAAGCATTAAACAAATTTTACGTTTTTTCATTTCCTTTACCTTCATTCTGACCCTACATCACCAGTTTCATGTTGTTCCTTATTTTTTTCTTTTTTATTAATTAACATTTGCTGGTATTCCATCACAAGTTTTTGTTTTTCAACTGGCAAGGATTTATATTTTTCAAAGAATGCTTCAACTTCCAAATATTCGATTTCTTTATTCATAAGTCCCCCTTTCCTCAAAAAGGCCAGTTTTGCAACACTTTTAATATGGTTATGCTCATTATTATACATTCCTTTCTAAAAGAATGCAAACTATTTGACAGATCAATTTTCTTGTGCAAAAATGAACTTAATTTGCTTGAGTGGAGGATTGATTAATGAATAATATTAAAAAAATTCGCAAGATGCTGAATATGTCGCAGGAGGAGTTCGGCAAACGCATTGGCCTTTCCCGTGCCACGGTCGGTCGTATTGAAAGCGAAGAAGCTCGACCGACAGAACGAACAATTGTTACGATTTGCTCCGTTTTTCATATCCGACGAGATTACTTACTCTATGGAAAAGAGCCTATTTGGGAAAAATCACAAGGCGGATATGGTGTTACGGAATCTTTACTGATCAGACTTCAACAAAAACATCATCTTACTACGTCCGATATCCGTTTGATCCAGGCTTTCATTGATTTATCACCCCAAGACCGTATATCAATCGTCAAATTCATGGAAATGTTCAGCGAAAAAAAATGACTATCTTTCTTCCTCCTCAATGTTTTATACGTATACAAAAAGCACAGGACTCCTCCTGTGCTTTTACTAACGTTCTTCTTCCTCTTCATAGCGATTGAATGCTAT
The DNA here is from genome assembly GCF_900142645.1 of Eubacterium callanderi. Lineage (GTDB taxonomy): Bacteria > Bacillota > Clostridia > Eubacteriales > Eubacteriaceae > Eubacterium > Eubacterium callanderi. Next base: position 97,613 of record NZ_FRBP01000008.1, on the reverse strand, counting down.
ATCAATATCAGGTTCGCGATTATCCGATTCTCTTTCAAGCTTTACTTCAACCCCAAGTTCATCACATCGTGTTCTAAATACCTCGTAGTCAACATCGTTTAAAAAGTAATCTTTTCTAATCGGGTGCTTCATTTCAATATCAACATAATTGATAGCCTCTAAAGACGCTTCCTGAAGCGTTTTACTCGAAGGGTCAGGCTCATAGAACAACTCATTGGATTCGTCTGATATTATTTTTTTTAATTCTGGAATGCACCAGCCACCATCTTTTTTATCATAATTTTCAAATGCGCAATTGAAATCAAAAAGTGAATGAATTCTCAAAAGTTTACCTGTATCATTATCTCTGAAAAATCCCCAATTACCATCGTGATTATCACTGTTCCCAATCAGATAGGTCATGATATTCATAGTATAGTAACCTGTGGTATCAATTTTTTTCACTTCATTAATAATGTTATCCACATCATCAATTCCTTTACGCTTGCAAGCTGCAATAAAATGGCGATATGGCACAATGGAACGATCTTCGTTAGTCATGCACTTACACATGCTGACGCGATGGCCATCAAAACAAGCGAGCTCATACGAAACATGATCAACGCCGAAGCAATCCAGAATCTTGCTGGCGTTTACCTCCCTTATCGTTTCATTGCCTTCGATGTCATCAGCTTTATACATAATGATCTGATCATCCACACGATTCCATGCTTTGGCGTATCTTCCATTTGTCGTAATATCCGGCATACGACTGTATAAATCCTTATTTCTGAGTGTCAAGCTCCTGCCAAGTAACGAAACAGATACAAAAGCGTTAGAAAAAGAATTTGAAAATAAATTTACATCTTTCCATGAAACCTTCTCGTCTTCTTTTTTCACCCAATAACTATCTTGCAGTGAAAGACAACGGTATAGCCGTGAAATTCTTGCTTTATCCTCTGTAGACTGGCTCTGAGTTAACCCGAGTTCATTGAGTATTCGCTTTGCATATCTTCGGTCAATTGACAATACCCGTTCGGCACACCAGGCGTCAAAAGAATTGATATTCGAGATCCTTTGTTTAATGGTGCCATGGAAATCTGAAAGACTTAGATTTAAAGGCATTAATGCTTGATTAAAAATAAAAATATCGCCCGTTTCCTGATCGATTTCGCAGACTCTATGAGCTTTACATAACAATTGCATCCTCAATTTTCACTCTTAACGCTCCGGTTCTTCCTCTGCTGCTTTAGTTGGCAGTTCTTTTGCAAGTCGATCATAACCATTTAAGATAAAGGCTTTAATTGTGTCGTAATGTACGTTCATTCCTACTAATTCAAAAGCTTCATCAATCATTGATTCCGATAATTCAGGTAAATAATATGTACTGTTTGTCTGATCCAGTAAATCTAAAAAATCGTTGATAAAAAGATCATTTTTCCTCTTTATGGATACCTGCGAAGGATAGCCATTGGCAATAAGGGCCAGATTATTATCAAAATTAGGGGCCATTTTTAAATATAAGCCAGTGTCTGAATCCCTCAAAAAGCCATAATTGTGTGTGTGGCGGTCAAAATTGAAAAACAACGCATCACATGCCAGAATATCTAAATACTCCTGCGCCAATTCAGGGCTTAATGCGTGGATCGCAGTATAATTGGTAAAATAATCCACCTCTTCCCCGACTAAACTAAAAGCCGGTTCAAAATCATACTTTGCATTTTCTGTAAAGTCCAAAGTCTTCGTGCCGCTTTCCCACGGTTCAAAATAGGCCATGTCAAAACCAAGCATACTGCCCATTTCAAATATAAAAAGCTCTGAAAAAGTTTGAAACGCATTACTCAGTTTATACAGCCACCATTCCTGATTCTCCAGTTTCCAGCACTTTTCAAAGCTGCCGATATTGGTCAGTTCTGGACTCCTGCTGGTGAGAATTTCCGGATGATTGATCCGCTCAATGCTGTCCGGATCACCTTTAAGAGCAAGGTTATCAAAATAATTCACTGAAAATCGGACATCTTTGTATTTCAGACTCTCTTCTGCTGTTTGCTTGATCCACCAGTTATCGGTAATCGTAGCGGCATTGACTTTAAGGGCGACTTCGCAATCATCCGCTGCAGAAAGGCGCAAAATGCGCTTGATTAGCCTGGAATGTGGGCGATGGGCATCAATTGCCCGACTTGCTATCCATGTTTCTAAAGAGCCGTTTCGCTTCAAATATAACGGTAACAGCCCTTGGTTGATGATCTCCAATTCGTTATTTTTTATATCCGCCACTACGGTGTCTTTGTGCATTAATAAACCATTTAATTGCATAGCTTTAGCCTTTCGTATTTATTTCATTCAGATAAAAAGCTTTATTCTTCTAAGTCATATAAACTTTTGTGTCCACATAGGTTTCTTTACGATATTTTATCGCTCGAAATCATCCTGTTCCCCACTGTAAGCAATGTCTTCAGATACATCATCATGACAGTTGCTCACTGATACAAAAATTTTATGGTCATTCACGACTTCAGTCAACGACGCCACCCTCCGTTTCAAGGCTGAGCAGAGGGCATCACAACGTGCATCGTCGATGAATATCGACCCACGCATAAGCTCCCGCAGTTGTTCGTCTATACCGTCAAGTGCTTTCAGGTCGAGCCAGTCAAAAGAAGATACCAGCTTAATCTGTTCCTCATGTCGGTTCTTAAAGGGCTTGCTATTTATTTTCGACTGACCAATTAAAGCTATAGGCTTATCAAACCAAAGAGATGTACCGCTATCAAATATCGGTGCAGCTCCTTGGTATTCCAGCGTCTCCGCATTGCGAACCACACCGAAGTTATTCTGATGCCGGTCTTCATTCGCAATTAGATAGTCCAGCACAATCATTCGGTCAAGGGCTTCTTTTACACCTGAAATGTTTAGTGCATCACAGCAATTCAAATAGTGCTGATAAACGGAAACATGATTTTCCTTTTGCTGTGTCTGCATGATGTACCATGCAGAAATCAACTCTGTCTGTGGTGTGATAAAATCTATGCATACACTATAGGGATAATCATCCTGAATCATCAGTGTATAAGGTACATGCGGAATACCCAATCGCTCCATAATATAGCTTGCCAGCACCTCATTATATGGCTCTTGCTGAGTAGCGCCGCTGCCACCTTTAATCAGACAGCGTTTTTCATCGATGATTTTCCATTTCTTTTTCAACCACCCATCCGAGGTATTATCAGGCGACATCAAGCTGATTTTATCACTGGACGAGCCTTTTCCGAACAAAATATTGCCTACGTCATCTGAGAAGTCATTTTGAAAAAAATTTACAGATTCCCAACTTATTCCAGAATCGACAGGGCATATCCAATATTGATCCGACAATGACAACCCAAGGCATTTATCAAGAAGCTTTTGTGTCGAAGTGACATTTAGTTCGATTAATGCACTTTTAATACCATCACGACTGGCTGGAATCGCTCTGCTTTTCCACCATTCATTGAGTGCAGCACGGTCAACTTTTCCTTTTTTCACTGCTATGCCCACCGGCACATGTTCCGGTGTGTATATTTCGCCAATGGCAGAAATTGTCCCAGATGCATTATCCAGGACGATCTCTGCAACTGGTGTGTTTTTATGCATAAGAGTATATCCTTGATAATAATCATTTGCCATATTCCTCACCTCCAATCGTCATTTTTTATAGTATTTGTTCGTTTTATCCGTATCGTTGTGCCTATATATCTGATTTACACGATTATTTCTATACTCATCTTTTTCTGTACTAAAATTTTACCATTTTAATCAAGACTTTACAACGTTAACGCTCTTCTTCACTATCTTCAATACTGGAAAATCTTATGTCTTCTATCTCTTTATTATTTACCTCATTATCAAAGAGTTCAATCATTACTTCCTTTAACCGCTCATTTTTTTCCTCAAGTTCCTCCTCATAACCAAAAGGTGTATCCAGTAACTGACTGGCATCCTCAATTTGCTTTTCAAGGCTAACCATTGCGTCATTAATTTCCTTTTTTTGATCAACAAAAAAATCATCAACTTTGTCCAGGGCTGTAATTGCAGCAGCTGCGCTTCGGCCAAAGTCGTATTTATAAAATGATCCATGTTTTGTTCGGATCGTCATTTCCCGTTTTTCGGCCTCAAAATCGTACTTCACATAAATATCCAGACCACAATACTCCGCAATCTTCTTTTCCAGCTGCCCCACGCCTAAAAGCTCATAATGCGCTTTTTGAAAGGCTTTTCCGGCTTCCTCAGGATTAAAGTAATCATGGCCATTCACATTCAGTTTAAATTTGCTGCCCATTGACACTTTCTGTTCCAGAAAAAGGCCGTGGTCACGCTCGATATTTTTCTGTCGTGCGGTTAAAGCTGCCTGGCGTTTAGGATAAACCTTTGCCAGATTATGCTCCATTTCATACTTTTGATTCCGGTATGCTGCTTTCATTGTGTTCAGTTCGGTCAGCCGGATCTCCAGCTCCATTTTTTCTTTTACTAAAGGGTTGCTGGTAGCCAGGGCTTTTATTTCTGCATAATTCAATGTCTGGAGATCAACATCTTCAATGCTCCGGGCCGGTGAACGGCTCGTCATGATCTGGCTGATGAATTGTTGTTTCTGCTCAATGACCTGCCAGCTGTACGCGTCAAAGGTGCCCTCCGTGATATAGCGGTATACGTTCACTTCCTCATATTGATTTCCCTGTCGGACAATGCGCCCTTCCTGCTGTTCCAAATCAGTCGGTCATTTTTTGCGGACAGTTCAATACATGCCTGTCTGTTTCGCTCCCTGCTCCTGCGTTTGCTCTCGTTTGATTTCTCCCTCTGTATCTTCTTGGCACAAGCAGGACAATACTTCGATATGCCAGAGCGGGGAACATATTCAACACCGCACACCGTACAATTCTTAGGCTTTAACGCAGTCCACCGCTTTGTCGGTGTGATATGTAATTCACCGACAAAGCCGATGAATTTATAATAAATCTTGATTTCCTGCCGCACCATTCCGTCTGTAAGTTTCTCACGTTCCGAAACAAGTATCTTGTCTATAAGTGCGTTTATGATGGTTGCGTCCAGTTCCTTAATGCCTTGATAGTTGCGGATTAGGGAGAGGAAATCACGGACACCCTGCGTCTTCTCATAGCTGTCGCTGAGCGTTTCCGTTACCTCTTTCAGCCTTGCTTCAATTTCAAGCTGTTCTTTCTGGTATTTTCCCGACATCATCTCAAAATTCCGCTCGGTAATACGCTCCATCACCTTATCTTCATAGAGTGAGGAAAACAGCCTGTCCAGTTCTGCAAGGCGTTTGTTCAGTTTTCTTTGCTCCTTTTCCAGTGCCTTTGCCTTGCTCTGGTCTGTTTCCGTGAGCCGCTTTTCAATCGCCCTCACTGCCTTTTCATCATTGACTGCCATATCCGCAAATCGGTTGATGTCGGTGAGGACAGCGTTGAACAAGTCCCTCGCTTCAATGCTGTGTGCGGTACACATGATATTACCGTATCTGCCATAATTATTGCAGGAATATTGTACGCAGTCGATGATGTCGGGGCGTTTCCTCCTGTTGGCACTCATAGCCCGCATCGCATAGCCGCAGTCCGCACACTTAATAACGCCTGCAAAGATGTTCTCAAAGCCGCCCTTGTTTTCTGGTAATCTGCGGCTTGTAATAAGCTGCTGTACGGTATCAAATTCCTCCTGCGTGACTATCCCCTCATGGGTGTCTGGTATCACTTCCCATTCTTCGGGCAGCTTAGAGGGGCGTTTCTTGCTTTTCATGTTGGCGGCAATCCGCTTGTAGCCTGCAAGGTTTCCCGCATATATCGGGCTTCTTAAAATGCCCCTTACGCTGTTCTCGCTCCAAATATAACGGTTCTCCTCATTCTCCTCAAAATACCTCTCATAGCCTGTTGCCCCCTGCTCCGCCGCATAAGCGGCGGGGCGTAAGATATGCTGTTTGTTGATGTGCTTGCGGATTTTGGCGATTCCGTTGCCCGCTAACGCAAGGTCAAATATTTCCCTTACCACATGGGCAACTTTGTCATCTATCAGCAGATGGTTGTGGTCGGCGGGGTCTTTGACGTAACCGTATGGTGCTGTCGTCCCCATGAATTTCCCCTGCTGAAACCTCGCTCGGTACGCCGATTTTATCTTGACCGACACATCGGCGGAATACATTTCGTTTAGGATGTTGCGGAAAGGCGTGATGTCCATAGCGGATTTATTGAGCGTGTCCACGCCGTCATTGACCGCTATATACCTCACATTATGCTCTGGGAAAAACACTTCCAGATACAGTCCGCAATCAAGATAGTTCCTCCCCAGACGAGATAAATCTTTCGTGATAACGCAGTTTATCAGACCGCTTTCAATGTCCTTAATCATGTTCTGGAAACTTGGTCTTTGGAAAGCTGACGTTAGATAACGATACTTTTGAAAACACTGGAAAATCAAGGTTTTTCGAGCGACGGACAAGCAGGGTATTGTACTAAAAACTGAATACGACGCAGAAGCGGCGTTTCTTACTCTCTACATGGGAGAACAGGAACGCCGCTTTTTTATGCCCTTTGTTACGCAGTAGGGGCAGAAAAAGCCTTGCTACAAGCGATTTTGCGGGCGCGTATCTGGCGCGGCAAGGGATTTATACCTTATCCCCCGAAACCGCGCTTCTACTGCGTAACAAATCCACAGCAAAAGGAGTGATTTACTATGGCAGTTTTCAGAGTGGAACGGAACAAGGGCTACACCGTAATGAGCAACCACCACCTACGCAACAAGGAGCTTTCCTTAAAGGCAAAAGGGCTGTTGTCGCAAATGCTGTCACTCCCCGAAGATTGGGACTACACCTTGAAAGGCTTATCCCTTATCAACCGGGAGAAGATAGACGCTATCCGCGAAGCCATTAAGGAGCTTGAACGCGCCGGGTATATCGTTCGGTCAAGGGAGCGCGACGAGAAAGGACGCTTGCGGGGCGCGGACTATGTGATATTCGAGCAGCCGCAGCCGCCTACGCCGGATTTACCTACATTGGAAAATCCAACATTGGATAATCCAACGCAGGAAAAACCAACATTGGAAAAACCTACGTTGGAAAATCCAACGCAATTAAATAAAGATATACAAAGAACTGACTTACCAAAAAAAGAAAAATCAAATACAGATTTATCAAGTACCCATTCCATTCCTATCCTTTCCCCTAACCCCTCTCCTTGCAGAGAAGCGGCTACGCCGCCGGAACGGAAAGGAACGGAAGCGGCAGCACAGAGCGCAGTTGATATATACCGGGAAATCATCAAGGACAATATCGACTACCACATTCTCAAACAGGACATGAAGTTTGACGGGGACAGGCTGGACGAGATTGTAGACCTCATGCTTGAAACCGTATGCACCGCCAGAAAGCGGGTACGGATTGCGGGGGACGACTACCCGGCAGAGCTTGTGAAATCTAAGTTTATGAAACTGGACGGCGAGCATATCCGCTTTGTGCTTGACTGTATGCGGGAGAACACAACGAAAATCCGCAACATCAAGCAATATCTGAAAGCAGCCCTTTTCAACGCCCCGTCCACTATCGGCAATTATTACACTTCCCTTGTCGCCCATGACATGGCAAGCGGCGCACTGTCACCGAAGAAGCCGCAGTACGGCGACCCGGACTATTATTCATTCAAACCGGGCGAAAGCCTGTAAAACAACAAAAGGAGGATTTTATTATGGCACAGAAAATGACAGGAGCATTGGTATTTGACGAGCGCACCGACCGTTACGACATTCGCTTTGACTTAAACAGCTACTACGGGGGCTTGCATTGCGGTGAGTGCTTTGACGTATTCGTGCGGGGCAAGTGGAAGCCGACCCGGATTGAGTACGGCGACAACTGGTATCTTGTGGGTATCAGAGCCGAGGACTTGAACGGGCTGCGGGTGCGTATCTGACCGCCGCCCCATAAAGAAACGCGAAAGGAGGACGCGAGGAATTGCAGGACGAAGTAAACGAAAAGACCATAGCCCTTTACATCAAGACCGGGAAGCTGACCGCCCAGACGCTCCAAAAGGCAATGAAAGCCATACTGTCAAAGGGCAAAAAGCAGCTTGCAAAACCGCCACAGGGAAAGCAGAGCTTAAAGCAGCTTATGAAGCAGAACGCGGGCGTTTCCAACATTGAGATTACCGAGGGCAATATCAAAGCCTTTGAGAGTACGGCGAAAAAGTACGGTATCGACTTTGCGCTGAAAAAGGACGCAACGGAAAGCCCGCCCCGCTATCTGGTTTTTTTCAAGGGGCGGGACGCGGACGTGCTGACCGCAGCCTTTAAGGAGTTTTCCGCAAAGAAGCTGACACAGGAGAAAAAGCCCTCTATCCGAAAGCTGCTCTCTACGCTCAAAGAAGCCGCACAGGGCAAGAACGCGGAACGGGCAAAGGTCAAGAACAAGGACAGGGAGGTATCGCTATGAAGCCGGAAATCAAGAAGCTGCTTATCCTAAATCTCCCGTATCTGCTCTTTGTCTGGCTCTTTGATAAAGTGGGCGCGGCTGTCCGTCTATCCCCCGGCGCGGACGCAAGCGCAAAGCTGCTACATCTTGGGGACGGTTTTACCACCGCCTTTTCCAGTATCGCGCCGAGCTTCCACCCGGCAGACTTACTTATCGGCATTGCGGGGGCGGTCATTGTCCGGCTGATTATCTACACCAAAGGCAAGAACGCGAAGAAATACCGCCGCGGGACAGAATACGGTTCGGCGCGTTGGGGCGGGGCTGACGACATAAAGCCGTACACAGACCCGGTATTTGAGAACAATATCCCCTTAACGCAGACGGAACGGCTCACCATGAACAGCCGCCCGAAGCAGCCGAAATACGCAAGAAACAAAAATATTCTTGTAATCGGCGGTTCCGGCAGCGGCAAGACCCGGTTCTTTGTGAAACCGTCGCTCATGCAATGTACGTCAAAGGATTTTCCAACGTCGTATATCGTCACTGACCCGAAAGGAACACTGATTTTGGAAACCGGGAAAATGTTGCAGCGGTACAAATACCGTATCAAAGTGCTAAATACGATTAACTTCAAAAAATCCATGAAATACAATCCCTTTGCCTATCTGCGGAGCGAAAAGGACATTTTGAAATTAGTCAATACCATTATCGCCAACACCAAAGGCGACGGGGAAAAATCCGGCGAGGATTTCTGGGTGAAAGCGGAAAAGCTCTACTACACCGCACTAATCGGCTATATCTGGTATGAAGCCCCAGAGGACGAGAAGAACTTCACGACGCTGCTTGAAATGATAAATGCGTCGGAAGCCCGCGAGGACGACGAGGATTTCCAGAACCCGGTTGACCTCATGTTTGAACGTCTGGAAGAAAAAGACCCGGAACATTTTGCAGTCAAGCAGTACAAAAAATACAAACTGGCGGCGGGCAAGACCGCAAAAAGCATACTTATCTCATGCGGCGCGAGGTTAGCCCCATTCGACATTAAGGAGCTGCGGGAGCTTATGGAAACCGACGAAATGGAGCTTGACACCATAGGTGACAGAAAGACCGCCCTTTTCGTGATTATCAGCGACACCGACGACACCTTTAACTTTGTCGTGAGTATTCTCTACACACAGCTATTCAACCTCTTGTGCGACAAAGCAGATGATGAATACGGCGGGCGGCTTCCCGTCCATGTACGGTGCTTACTTGATGAATTTGCGAATATCGGGCAAATCCCCAAATTTGAGAAACTAATCGCAACCATACGGAGCCGGGAAATCTCCGCGTCAATCATCTTGCAGAGCCAGTCACAGCTAAAGGCAATCTACAAGGACAACGCCGATACCATAGTCGGCAACTGCGACACCACGCTTTTCTTGGGCGGCAAGGAAAAAACCACGCTCAAAGAAATATCGGAGATTTTAGGCAAGGAAACGATAGACAGCTTCAACACTTCCGAAACAAGGGGGCGGGAGCTTTCGCATGGGCTGAACTATCAGAAATTGGGAAAGCAGCTTATGACGGAAGATGAAATCGCAGTCATGGACGGAGGGAAATGTATCTTGCAGCTACGCGGGGTGCGCCCGTTCTTTTCGGACAAATTCGACATAACGAAACACCCGAAATACAAGTACCTATCCGACGCAGACCCGAAGAACGCCTTTGACATGGAAAAGCACCTTAAACGCCGCCCCGCCATTGTCAAGCCCGACGAGGTTTTTGACTATTACGAGATTGACGCAGCAGACTTACAGGAGGACGCAGACCATGAGGAAACGTAGCGCAGAGGAAAAACAAAAGCAGCTTGAACGGTTTTTAATGAATGTTGCGGAAGCCGCCGACGCTGCATTATGGGAGTATTGGCGGGAAAAGGAAGCGGAACACCGCCGTTTTGCAACGGAGTATGTCACGCGCCGGGGGCTTATCCCTCAACAGTGACAGCATGGCAGACCGCCGGGGAGGGGGGGACAGGGGAAGCTACACTTCCCCTACGCTGCCTTGCGGCAGCTACCCCTTTGTGAACTTGCGGGAAGCGAACACCTTGCTATGCAAGCTATTCACTTCCCGCAAGTCTGAATAATACCCGTCCGGCAGCACAGCGGGACACCGAAAGGAGGAATCGAAGCAATCACATATATCAATATCGGCTACATGATACGCGCCCCTACTTTCCGGCGCAGCACACAGCGGCAGGAGCCGCACCCCCCTACAACTGAATACCGCCGCGCCGCAGAACTTACGCAGCGCGGGGACAGCCGCCTTTACCAGAGGGCGGTTTTTTTATGCGGCGGCATACGCTGACCGCCTTTTGTCCGCTTGCCGGACAGCCGCAGACGCGGCAGAAAGGATTTATTTATGGCATTTTTCAATAGCGCAGTAGACGTTTTGCAGACCCTTGTTGTAGCACTTGGAGCCGGGCTTGGTATCTGGGGCGTTATCAATCTCATGGAGGGCTACGGCAACGACAATCCGGGCGCGAAGAGCCAGGGCATGAAGCAGCTTATGGCGGGCGGCGGCGTTGCCCTTATCGGCATGACCCTTGTACCGCTGCTTTCCGGCTTGTTCGGTTAAGAAGCGCGGGTAAAGGCTTATGCAGAGCATACTTGACGCGATTAACGAATGGATAAAGGAAATCCTCATAGGAGCCATAAACGGTAATCTGTCAACTATGTTCGGGGACGTAAACGAGAAAGTCGGCACTATCGCCGCAGAGGTAGGGCAGACCCCGCAAGGGTGGAACGCAAATATATTCTCCATGATACAGACCCTTAGTGAGAATGTAATCGTACCCATTGCGGGGCTTGTCATTACCTACGTCCTATGCTATGAGCTTATCAGCATGGTAACGGAAAAGAACAATATGCACGACGTTGACACTTCCATGTTCTTCAAGTGGGTGTTCAAGGCGTTTGTGGCAGTCTACCTTGTGACGCACACCTTTGACATCACTATGGCGGTGTTCGATATGGCGCAGCACGTTGTTTCCGGCGCGGCGGGGGTAATCGGCGGCAGCACAGAGATTGATGTTGCCGCCGCCCTTGCTTCCATGCAGGACGGGCTTGACGCTATGGAAATCCCCGAACTGCTCTTACTTGTCATGGAAACAAGCCTTGTGAGCTTGTGCATGAAAATCATGTCCGTACTGATAACCGTTATCCTCTACGGGCGCATGATAGAGATTTACCTTTACTGTTCGGTATCGCCTATCCCGTTTGCAACAATGACGAACCGGGAATGGGGGCAGATAGGAAACAACTACCTCAAATCCCTGTTCGCTATCGGTTTTCAAGGCTTCCTCATTATGATATGCGTCGGCATTTACGCGGTTCTGGTAAACAACATGATAATAGCGGACAATCTGCACAGCGCGATATTCTCCCTTGCAGCCTATACCGTTATCCTCTGTTTCTCCCTGTTCAAATCCGGCGCACTGGCGAAGTCGATATTCTCCGCGCATTAGCGGCGTGTCAAGGGCAGGGTGGAGATTTTCAGAGCGAAGCGGCGAAAATACGACCCGACCTTGACGCGGATAACCCCCATATAATACGGGCGGGCAAAGGGCATAGATTGACCTTTGCCTTGATTACCCTTATGGGAAGTTACAGCAACACCAAACCCAGAGAAAGGAGGTTTTCACTTGGCGTATGTACCCGTACCCAAAGACTTATCCAAAGTCAAGACAAAAGTAGCGTTCAACCTTACCAAACGGCAGATTGTATGTTTTGCGGCGGCTCTCCTGTTCGGCTTGCCGCTTTTCTTTCTGCTCAAAGACAGCACAGGCACAAGCCTTGCGTCTATGGCTATGATTGCCGTCATGCTGCCCTGTTTCCTCTTTGCCATGTATGAGAAGCATGGACAGCCCCTTGAAGTGGTGGTGAAGAACATCATTCAGACGAAATTCATAGCCCCCAAAGAACGACCATACAGGACAGACAACTTTTATTCCGTCTTAGAACGGCAGAGAAAACTTGAAAAGGAGGTATCAGCGATTGCAAAAGGAAACACGAAGAAACAGCGCGGCGGGAAGCGCAAAGCCTAACCCGCCCCGCAAGCTCACCCGCGCCGAGAAAAAGCAGATTGCGGAAATCATCAGACAGGCAAAGGGCGACGGGAAAGCGCACACCGCGCAGCAGACAATCCCTTATATCCAGATGTACCCGGACGGTATCTGCAAGGTTACGGGACGGAAATACTCAAAGACCGTCGCCTTTGAAGATATTAACTATCAGCTTGCACAGGCAGACGACAAGACCGCCATTTTTGAGAACTGGTGCGACTTCCTCAACTACTTTGACGCTTCCGTTTCGGTGCAGCTCTCTTTCATCAATCAGGGGACGCAGCGCGGCGAAGCGGAAAAGGCGGTCAATATCCCGGCACAGGAGGACGCTTTCAATTCTATCCGCACAGAATACCGGGATATGCTGAAAAACCAGCTTGCAAAGGGCAACAACGGGCTTGTCAAAGCAAAATATATCACCTTTGCCATTGAAGCCGACAGTCTGGGCGCGGCGAAATCCCGCCTTGCCCGTATCGAAACGGACGTACTCAACAACTTTAAGCTCTTGGGCGTGTCTGCCCGCCCCATGACAGGCTATGAACGCCTTAAAATGCTGCATGGCATTTTCCACCCGGAGGGCGGGCAGTTTGCCTTTGATTTTTCATGGCTTGCCCCGTCCGGGCTTTCCACAAAGGACTTTATCGCCCCGTCCTCTTTCCGTTTTGGCGAGGGGCGGTATTTCCGCATGGGGCGCAAAATCGGCGCGGTTTCATTCCTTGAAATCCTTGCGCCGGAATTAAACGACCGTATCTTATCTGACATTCTGGACTTGGAAACGGGCGTTATCGTCAATCTGCATATCCACAGTATCGACCAGACCGAAGCCATAAAGACAATCAAGCGGAAAATCACCGACCTTGACAAAATGAAAATCGAAGAACAGAAAAAAGCGGTACGCAGCGGCTACGACATGGATATAATCCCGTCCGACCTTGCCACTTTCGGCAGCGAAGCGAAGAACCTCTTACAGGACTTGCAGAGCCGGAATGAAAGAATGTTCCTCTTGACGTTCCTTGTGGTGAACATGGCAGACACAAAAAGGAAACTGGAAAATGACGTATTCGCGGCGGCGGGCATTGCACAGAAGAACAACTGCGCCTTAACCCGCCTTGACTACCAACAGGAAGCGGGGCTTATGTCCTCTGTACCGCTTGGGGAGAACCTTATCCCCATTCAAAGAGGGCTTACCACGTCAAGCACCGCTATCTTTATCCCCTTTATCACGCAGGAGCTTTTTCAGACGGGCGCGGCTTTGTATTACGGCTTAAACGCCCTGTCTAACAACATGATACTCTGCGACCGCAAGCAGCTAAAGAACCCCAACGGCTTAATCTTGGGTACGCCGGGAAGCGGGAAATCCTTTGCCGCCAAACGGGAAATGACAAACGCTTTCCTCATTACCGACGACGACATAATTATCTGCGACCCGGAAGCAGAGTATTTTTCCCTTGTGCAGCGGCTTGACGGGCAAGTGATACGGTTATCGCCTACGGGCAAGGGCATTGACGGGAAGCCCCAGTATGTGAACCCTATGGATATTAACCTCAATTACAGCGAGGACGACAGCCCCCTTGCGCTGAAATCCGACTTTATCCTCTCCCTCTGCGAGCTTGTCATAGGCGGCAAGGAGGGCTTGCAGCCCGTCGATAAGACCGTCATTGACCGCGCTGTTAGGAACGTGTACCGCCCTTTCCTTGCAGACCCCGACCCGGAGAAAATGCCTATCTTGGGCGACCTCTACAACGAGCTTTTGAAGCAGCCGGAGCCGGAAGCGGCGCGTATCGCGGCGGCGTTGGAGCTTTATGTTTCCGGGAGCCTTAACGTCTTTAACCACAGGACGAATGTAGAGCTTTCAAACCGCCTTGTCTGCTTTGACATCAAGCAGCTTGGGAAGCAGCTCAAAAAATTAGGTATGCTCATTGTGCAGGACCAGGTATGGAACCGCGTCACCGTCAACCGGGCAGAAAGGAAATCCACCCGGTATTTTATGGACGAATTTCATCTTCTCTTGAAAGAGGAACAGACCGCCGCCTATTCCGTTGAAATCTGGAAGCGTTTCAGAAAATGGGGCGGCATACCCACAGCAATCACGCAGAACGTCAAAGATTTGCTTGCTTCCCGCGAAGTGGAGAATATCTTTGAAAACTCTGATTTTGTCCTCATGCTCAATCAGGCGGCGGGCGACCGGGCTATCCTTGCAAAGCAGCTCAACATCTCCCCGCAGCAGATGAAGTATGTCACCCACACCGAAGCGGGCGAGGGGCTTATCTTCTACGGGAACGTGGTGCTGCCCTTTGTAGACCGCTTCCCGAAAGACACCGAGCTTTACCGGGTAATGACGACGAAGCCGGAGGAAGTGGGCGAAGCATGAACGGGCTGAAAACTGACACAATCATCAACCGGGACGCGCTCTATGCCTTGCGGGAGCTTCCAGAGGAAAGCGTACACTGTTGCGTCACAAGCCCGCCCTACTATGCGCTTAGGGATTACGGGCTTGATATGCAGATTGGGCGGGAGGACACGCCGGAGCAGTACATTGACAGGCTGACCGAGGTTTTCCGCGAGCTGCGCCGGGTACTGCGTTCTGACGGTACGCTCTGGCTGAATATCGCGGACACCTACTGCGGCACAGGAAATAAAGGCTACCATGCAGACCCGAAGAACCCGAAAGGCAGAAACGGACAGCAGATTGCAAGAAACAACCGCGTTTCCGGCTGCAAACAAAAGGACTTAATCGGTATCCCTTGGCTTTTAGCCTTTGCCCTACGCGCTGACGGGTGGTATTTACGGAGCGACATTATCTGGCAGAAAGAAAACCCCATGCCGGAGAGCGTGAAAGACCGCCCTACCCGCTGCTATGAACATATCTTTCTGCTTACGAAGTCAAAGAAGTATTTTTATGACGCAGCCGCCATAGCCGAGCCGTTAGCCCCCACAACGGCGGCGCGGTACCGCACCGGGCGCAGCGCGGGACAGAAATATGCGGACGAAGTACCCGGACAGGGGAACGTACAGGGGCTTAACCGGGCGCGAAGCGGCAGCTACTACGACGAAGCCCTCATGCCGACCATGCGGAACAGGCGGGACGTGTGGCTTATCAATACCGTTCCCTACAAGGGCGGGCATTTCGCCGCGTTCCCGCCAAAACTTGCCGAAACCTGTATCAAGGCGGGCTGTCCGAAAGGCGGCGTTGTGCTTGACCCCTTTTTCGGCAGCGGCACGACGGGGGCAGCCGCAAAGCAGCTTGACAGGCATTATATAGGCATTGAGATAAACGCCGAGTATTGCGCCCTTGCAAGGGCGCGGATTGGAGGGACAGACACATAAAACAATATAAGGCGCGTGAAAAAGTCACGCAGAAAATGACCCGCGAGGGGGCTGTCGAGGTAAACGCCGCTACCGGGAAAAAGAAACGTATCAGCAAGCGGATAAGGGACGCGGACTTTGCAAAGACCGAAGCCCCACCGCAGCCGGAACAGGCAGCGCAGCCCCTACCGGGCGGCGCAACTTCCCCGCCCTTAACCGACACGCCGCCGCTTCCCCATGCGCCGGGGGCAGAACGGGAACAGGACACCGCAGCAGCCGAGCGCGTCTTGGAACGTATCGACGGGGCGCGTACCAGAAAGGCGAGCAAAAAGGCGGCGAGGAAAGCACAGGCAGAAGCCACAGCAAAAGAAAAATCTTCCCGCTTGCAGTTTACCGACGAGGAACGGGCAACGCCGGAGCTTGAAAGGTATATCCGAAAATCGGACAAAGCAGCCGACCGTCTGGACGCGGCAAAGGCGGCTATCCCCAAAGAAAAGAAACTTGTACGGGAGCGCACCTTTGATGAAGCCACCGGGAAAGGCAAGACCCGCCTACATTTTGAGGAACAGGAAAAGCCCATAGGAAAGAATAAGCCCCACAATAACCCGCTATCCCGCCCCGCACAGGAAGCGGGTATTTTCGTCCACAACAAGATACATTCCGTTGAAAAGGACAATTCCGGCGTTGAGGGGGCGCACAAATCCGAAGAACTGGCAGAGCGCGGCGCAAAGTACGGGGCGCGGAAAGTCAAGGAGGGCTACCACAGCCACAAGCTCAAACCCTACCGGGCGGCGGCAAAGGCAGAGAAAGCGGCGTTCAAGGCGAATGTGGATTTTCAGTACCATAAAGCCCTGCATGACAATCCGCAGATTGCGGGCAATCCCCTTTCCCGCTTCATGCAGAAGCAGCAAATCAAGCGGCAGTATGCAAAGTCGGCAAGGAAAGGCGGCGCAAAAACGGCGCAGAAAGCCGCAGAGAACACCCGCAAGGCGGCAAAAAAGACCGCCGAGGAAACAAAAAAGGCAATCGCTTTTGTAGGGCGGCACCCGGCGGGCGTATGTATCGCCGTTGCCGCGCTACTCTTATTCATCATGGTATCGGCGGGGCTTTCCTCTTGCGGTTCCATGTTCTCCGGCTTGATGAACGGCATACTTGGGACTTCCTACACGTCGGAGGACAGCGACCTTGTGGCGACGGAGAACAATTACGCCGCAAAGGAAAACGAGCTTCAGCAGCAGATTGACAATATCGAAAGCACCCACCCCGGCTATGACGAATACCGCTATGACCTTGACAGTATCGGGCATAACCCCCATGAGTTAGCGTCCTACCTCACCGCCCTTTTACAGACCTACACCCCGCAGAGCGCACAGGCAGAGCTAAATCGCGTCTTTGCCATGCAGTACACTTTGACGCTGACAGAAGAAACGGAAATCCGCTACCGCACAGAAACAAGCACAGACCCGGAAACAGGGGAAACGACCACCGAGGAAGTACCCTACGAGTACCATATCCTCAACGTGAAGCTGACGAACAAGCCCATTTCCGAGATTGCGGAGGAACTTCTAACGCCACAGCAGCTTGAAATGTACCGCGTCTATCTGGAAACAAGCGGAAACAAACCGCTGATTTTCGGCGGCGGCTCCCCCGATATGGGCGCGTCCGAGGATTTAAGCGGCGTACAGCTTGTAAACGGCACACGCCCCGGCAACACCGCCGTTGTAGACCTTGCGAAGCGGCAAGTCGGCAACGTGGGCGGGCGACCCTTTTGGAGCTGGTACGGATTTAACAGCCGCGTGGAATGGTGCGCCTGTTTCGTTTCATGGTGCTACAATCAAGCCGGAAAGAGCGAGCCGCGCTTTGCCGGGTGCCAGTCACAGGGCGTACCCTGGTTCCAGTCACGCGGGCAATGGGGCGCGAGGGGCTATGAGAATATCGCCCCCGGCGACGCTATCTTTTTCGACTGGGACGGGGACGGGAGCGCAGACCATGTGGGGCTTGTTATCGGAACGGACGGGGAGCGCGTCTATACCGTCGAGGGCAATTCCGGCGACGCCTGCAAGATAAAGAGCTACCCCGTCAATTACTCCTGTATCAAAGGCTATGGGCTGATGAACTGGAATTAACATATTTTTGAGCAAAGAAAGGAGAAATTTATTGATGGCTATGAACAAAATTGAACGTATCGACAAAGAGATTGCAAAGACCCGCGAGAAAATCACCGAGTACCAGAACAGATTAAGGGGGCTTGAAGCGCAGAAAACCGAAGCGGAAAACCTGCAAATCGTACAGCTTGTGCGCTCCATGCGCCTTTCCCCGCATGAGCTTTCCGCTATGCTTTCCGGCGGCGGTATTCCGGGCATGGAAGCCGCGCCGGGCTACCCCGCAGAACCCGCAGACCACGACACCGAAGAAATGGAGGACACCGAGAATGAATAAGAAAATCCTTAGAACCTTGACCGCACTCTGCGCCGCCCTCATGCTGACGGGCGGCTTTTCCGTCACCGCCTTTGCACAGACCCCGGAGGGACAGGACGCGACCGACGACAGCGGCGTTGTCTATGAGGAACCCGAAAAGGAAGAACCCCTTACCCCGGACGGGAACGCGACCCTTGTAGACGATTTCGGCGGCAACAAGCAGCTTATCACAGTGACGACCAAAAACGGCAATTACTTTTATATCCTTATCGACCGGGACGACGAGGGCGAGGACACCGTACATTTCCTTAATCAAGTGGACGAAGCCGACCTTATGGCACTCATGGAGGACGGAAGCACCGAAGCAGCCCCGCCCGCCGTTTGCAGTTGCACCGATAAATGCGAAGCCGGAAAGGTAAATGTGAGCTGCCCTGTCTGCAAGGACAACATGACCGCTTGCAGCGGCAAGGAAGCGGAGCCGGAAACCGAGAAACCAACAGAGCAGCCCAAAGAGAAAGGCAATACAGGCGGGCTTGTGCTTTTCCTTGTCGTGGCACTTCTTGGCGGCGGGGGCGCGTTCTATTATTTTAAGTTTATGAAGCCAAAGCAGAACGTCAAGGGCGACACCGACCTTGAAGATTTCGATTTTGACGATTACGACGAGGACGAGGGGGACGGGCTTTCTGATGAAGAACAGGAGGACGAGGAAGCATGACGCTTTTTACCGAAAACCCTTTAGAAAAAATGATGGTACAAAGACCCACCGGGCGGCGTGACAGTGCGCCGCCCGTTCCAAAATCCCCGGCGTGTATGCGTTGCCCTTATAAGGCGCAATCCCCCTGTATCGGCTATTGTCTGAAACAGGCACAGGAGAAGAAGCACACCGCGCCGGAACGCTGAAAGGAGGATTTTTTCATGGCATTTAGACTTGTGATTGCAGAAAAGCCGAGCGTGGCGCAGACTATCGCCGCCGCGCTTGGCATTAAGGGGAAACAGGACGGGTATATCGAGGGCGGCGGCTACCTCATTTCATGGTGCGTCGGGCATTTGGTACAGCTTGCGGAAGCTGCCGCCTACGGGGAGCAATATAAAAAATGGAGTTTTGACAGCTTACCCATTCTGCCGGAGGAATGGCAGTACGCCGTTGACCCGGACAAGGGGAAGCAATTCAAAACCATTAAAGAGCTTATGCACCGCGCCGACGTTTCCGAAGTGGTAAATGCGTGTGACGCGGGGCGCGAGGGTGAATTGATTTTCCGCTTTGTCTACGAAGTGGCGGGCTGCAAGAAGCCCATGCGCCGCTTGTGGATTTCTTCAATGGAGGACGGGGCGATTAAGGCGGGCTTTGCTTCCCTCAAAGACGGGCGGGACTATGGCGCGCTCTTTGCGTCCGCCCTCTGCCGCGCAAAGGCTGACTGGCTTATCGGCATTAACGCCACCCGGCTTTTCTCCTGCCTGTATGGAAAGACCTTGAACGTGGGGCGCGTCCAGACCCCGACCTTAAAAATGCTCACCGACCGGGACGCGGCTATCTCCCATTTCCAGAAAGAAAAATATTATCATGTTCGCCTTGATTTATCCGGCGCGGACGCGGCAAGCGAAAGGATTTCGGACAAGGCAGAAGCCGACGCGCTGAAAGGGGCTTGCGAAGCGGGAAAGGCGGTATGCGTTTCCCTTACCAGAGAGAAGAAAACCGCAGCCCCGCCAAAGCTCTTTGACCTTACCTCTTTGCAGCGGGAAACGAACCGCATTTTCGGTTACACCGCAAAGCAGACCCTTGACCTTGCACAATCCCTTTATGAAAAGCGGCTCCTTACTTATCCGAGGACGGACAGCAGCTTTCTTACTGACGACATGGGCGGCACCGCAGCGGACATTATCGCGCTGCTTTGCGAAAAGCTCCCCTTTATGGCGGGCGCGGACTTCACGCCGGAGATTGCAAAGGTATTAGACAGCAAGAAAGTATCAGACCACCACGCAATCATTCCCACTATGGAGCTTGCAAAGGCTGACCCGGACGCGCTGCCGGAAAGCGAGAAGAATATCCTTACCCTTGCGGGGGCGCGTCTGCTTTTTGCCACCGCCGAGCCGCATATTTATGAAGCGGTTACGGCGGTTTTCTCATGCGCCGGGACAGACTTCACCGCAAGGGGAAAGACCGTACTTGCGGAGGGTTGGAAAGAGCTTGAACGCAGATACCGGGCGACGCTGAAAGATAAGCCCGAAGCAGAGGACGGGGAAAATGAGGGCGTGACGCTGCCGGAGCTTTCCGAGGGACAGAACTTTCCTAACCCCGCCGCAAAAGTAACGGAGCATACCACAACGCCGCCGAAGCCCCACAGCGAAGCGTCGCTTCTCTCTGCTATGGAGCGAGCCGGGAACGGGGACACCGACCCGGACGCGGAACGCCGGGGGCTTGGCACTCCCGCCACCCGCGCCGCCGTCATTGAAAAACTGGTAAAGGGCGGCTTTGCAGAGCGCAAGGGGAAGCAGCTTATCCCCACGCAGAACGGAGCCGCCCTTATATCAGTCTTGCCGGATATGCTCACTTCCCCGCAGCTTACCGCAGAATGGGAAAACAATCTGACGCAGATAGCAAAGGGAGCCGCAGACCCCGGCGAATTTCTGTCCGGCATTGAAGCTATGGCGCGGGAGCTTGTGCAGACACACGCCGCAGCACTGGACGGGAAAAAGGATTTGTTCCGGGAGGAAAAGCCCTCTGTCGGCAAATGCCCCCGTTGCGGTTCCCCCGTCCATGAGGGGAAGAAAAACTATTATTGCAGCAACAAAGAATGTGCCTTTGTCATGTGGAAGAATGACCGCTTTTTCGAGGAACGCAAGACCGCTTTTTCCGCGAAGATTGCCGCCGCGCTCCTTAAATCCGGCAAAGTGAATGTGAAGAAGCTCTATTCCCCGAAAACAGGCAAGACCTATGACGGAACTATCGTTCTGGCTGACACTGGCGGGAAATACGTCAACTACCGTATCGAAGTACAGAAGAACTAAAAACTTGAATAGCAAGCATAGGAAGCGGGTACCCACTTCCGTAAATCCCTGTCCTGCCGCTGACGCGCCGGACGGGGATTTTGCTTGTTGGGAAGTTTCCCAAACCCTCTAAAAAAATGAAAAAATTGTTGGCATAACGCACAGCCCACCGTAGTACGGGGCGAACCCCAAAAGCGCGGCGGTGCGCCGCCATTTCAGAAAGGAGCGAATGAATGGAAAAGAAAAAAGGTTACTCCATGTTTGAGCGTGACAAGTTAGACCCGGCTGACAGTATGCGGATAGAGCGAAATATTTATTTTGAGGAACAGACCGCTGACCTTTCCGGGCTTACCGCCCTGCCCTTAGAACAGTTACAGGCATTGCGGGAAGAATACGCGGCGGCTGAACAGGCAGCTTTTGAAGCCTTGCAAGAACAGGCGGCGGCATGGGACGAACAGGCGGGAAAGACCCTTGCCATTGACAAAGCCATTGAGTATGTGAGGACACCCGAAGCTACGCATACCGCGAACCAGTGGGAAGCTACGGACTACGGGAAGCACATCAGCAACCGCGTCTACCAAATGCGCTACCACATATCCGAGAATACCCGGTATGACAGGGAAAAAGAGAAATCCATTCCCTATTCGTGGACGCTTTCATGGAGTATTTACACCAACAGCCCCCACAATTACGGACAGGCAAAAATCGCCGGACAGGAAAGGAAAGTCTTTGCAGACAAGGCAGCTATGGAAAAATATCTGAATGGGCGTATCAAAGCCTATCAGCATTTATTCACCGAGGTATCGCCGCCTATCCCGCCAGAGTATGCAGAGCATTTCAAAGTAAACGGGCAGCTTTTACCGGGCTATGCTATCGAGGGCGAGGAACGGGCGCAGCCTACCGCTGAAAAAGCAGCCCCCACCACAGCAGAGCCGCCACAGGACACCGAACAGAGAAAGGAGCGTGAAACCATAAACGAGCAGTTTTCAATTCTTATCGACAGCCGCAGCCGCTTTGAAACAGGCAAACCGGGCGGCGTGTGGCTTCCCATGCCGACCACAACAGAGCAGCTTCATGCGGCTATGGAAAGCGTCGGCATTACCGCAGACAATCCGCAGGATTTTTTCATCAACGGGTATTCTTCTACGGAGGACTGCCCCTTTGACTTGCCGCTTTCCGTTATCCAAAGCGCAAGCATGGACGAGCTGAATTATTTTGGAAAACTTCTGGAAATGCAGAGTGACGGGGACAAGGATAAATTTGCGGCGGCGGTTACACATGGCGAGTATGCCGGAAGCATGAAAGACCTTATCAACCTTGCACAAAACCTTGACTGTTACTGGCTCTATCCCACTGTCCGCAGCGAAGAAGATTACGGTTATTATCTTATCGACGAACTGGACGAGCTGGAGCTTCCCGAAGAAGCAAAGAAATATTTCAAGTATGAAGAATACGGGCGGGACGCAGTTAGCAAGGATAAGGGGCAGTTTACCGAACAGGGCTATATCTATAACAATCAGAACACCTTTACCGAATGGTATCGGGGAACGGAAAACGAGATACCCAAAGAATACCGCGTTATGAGCTTCCCACAGCCGGAACGCGGCGGACAGGACAAGACCTTTATGGACGCAGCCGCCACAGAGCAGACCGCCCGAACCGCCGCAGAGCAGCCACAGGAGCCGCACCCGGTTATCCCTATCGTGCTGACAGCCGGGAAGCCCGCCGAGAAATTAAAAGAGATTACCGACCGTCTGGAACAGGGCATTACGGAACTCTTTGACAGCGAGCGTTACAAGGAATATCTGAAAGTCATGTCAAAATTCCATAATTACAGCTTCCGAAACACCGTCCTTATCGCCATGCAGAAGCCGGACGCTTCCCTTTTGGCGGGCTTTTCCGCTTGGAAGAACAACTTTGAGCGAAATGTGATGAGAGGGCAAAAGGGAATTAAAATCATTGCCCCGTCGCCCTATAAAATCAAACAGGAAATGCAGAAAATCGACCCGCACACGCAGAAGCCCATAATCGGCAAGGACGGAAAGCCCGTCACCGAGGAAAAGGAAATCACCATACCCGCCTACAAGGTGGTATCCGTCTTTGACGTTTCCCAGACCGAGGGAAAGGAACTGCCGGACATTGCCGTTGACGAACTGACAGGCGACGTTGACCGCTATAAGGACTTTTTCGCAGCCCTTGAAAAGACTTCCCCCGTTCCTATCGCCTTTGAGAATATCGAGGGCGGCTCTCATGGCTACTACCACTTGGAGGACAAGCGCATTGCTATCAACGAGGGCATGAGCGAATTACAGACCTTAAAGACCGCCATTCACGAAATCGCCCATGCGAAGCTGCACGACATTGACCTCAACGCGCCAAAGGACGAGCAACCCCGCGTTGACCGCCGCACCCGCGAAGTCGAAGCGGAAAGCGTCGCCTATACCGTCTGCCAACATTACGGGCTTGACACGTCGGACTATTCTTTCGGCTATGTCGCCGGGTGGAGCAGCGGGCGGGAGCTGTCCGAGCTGAAAAGCTCCCTTGAAACGATACGCAGCGCAGCCGCCGAGATTATCAAT
This sequence comes from Eubacterium callanderi, assembly GCF_900142645.1. Taxonomy (GTDB): domain Bacteria; phylum Bacillota; class Clostridia; order Eubacteriales; family Eubacteriaceae; genus Eubacterium; species Eubacterium callanderi. The sequence goes on along the minus strand of NZ_FRBP01000008.1, from coordinate 73,807 downwards.
TCCATAGACGCGAATTTTGCGGAGCTGCAAAAGGCACAGGACAAGGAGCAGACCGCCGGACAGGAGCAGCCCACCAGAGAGGGACAAGAAGCCGCGCCACAGCCGGAAGCCCCGAAAAAAGCAGATACAGCCGGGAAAGAAAAGCCGGAAGCAGCCCCGAAAGAAGCCTTTACCCCGGAAACGATTTACAGAGTGCGCCGGAACCCTTACAGCGACAGCCGGGAAAACAGCCACCTCTTGCAAGCCTATGTGACACAGGAGAACGGGCGGGCGAAAATGGGCGACGTGCTTTATACGGGAACGCCGGAGAAATGCCGCGAGCTTATGGGGCAGCTCAAAAGCGGCGAGCTGACCGAGGGCGACGTAAAGCAGCTTTACGCAAAGGCACAGGAAACGGCGCAGACCACCGGACAGGACAAGGACACCTTTTCCATTTACCAGATAAAGGGCGGGGACGAAACAAGGGACTTCCGCTTTGAGCCTTACGACCGCCTGCAGGCGGCGGGAAATGTGGTTGATAAAGCGAACTATGAGCTTGTCTATTCCGCGCCCCTTGCGCCGGAAACTTCCCTTGAAGATATTTATACCCGCTTCAATATCGACCACCCAAAAGATTTTAAGGGACACAGCCTTTCCGTTTCGGACGTGGTAGTGCTTCATCAGAACGGACAGGACACCGCGCATTACGTTGACAGCGTAGGCTTCCGGCAAGTGCCGGAGTTTTTACAGGAGCAGAAGCAGCTTACCCCGGACGAGCTGACAACGGGCGAAACAATCCAGACACCGAGGGGGACTTTCCATGTGACCGCCATGAGCCGGGAGCAGATAGAAGCCGCCGGATATGGCTTTCACCACCAGTCGGACGACGGAAAGTATCTGATTATGGGGAACGGGACGCGGGCGTTTGCTGTTGCCGCAGAGCAGCCGGAAAAGGCAAACCCCTTGAAGCATATCGAGGACACCGTAGAGCAGAACGACAACAACTTTGACGGTATCATCAACAACACCCCTACCGTTGACGAACTGGAAGCAAAGGTTAAGGCGGGAGAAACAATTTCCCTTGTTGACCTGGCTAACGCGGTCAAAGCCGACAAAGAGCGCGGCAAGGAAGCGAAGCCGGAAAAGAAGCCCTCTATCCGGGCGCAGCTTAGGGCTGACAAGGAAAAGGCGCAGAAGAAAAACGCAAAGCAGAAATTACAGGATTTGGAAAGGAGCTGACCCATGCCGAAACAGAGTAAATTTGAGAACGTGGATTTGTTCGCTTCCCTCAATGCGGTTATGAAGCAGAACACAGGCTTTTACCAGAGCGACTTGGAGATTGACAAGGAGATTATCGCAAAGGCGGCGGCAAGCCCCCGCAAGGAGGACAAGACCCTTTTGTGGTTCTGCCGCCCGTCCGGGACGCATTGCTTCCGGGAGCGCGACGTTTTCCTCAAAGACACCGCGCCCCACAACACATGGCGTTTCTACATGGAGCAGACGAGCGACCGCGTCCTTGCCTATGCAATCGAGCTAACGGGGACGGAGCGCGGGAAAATCAAGGGCAATCTGTACGAACTGGACTACGCTAAACATTATGAGCGCGTCAAGGAAAAGGAGCTGCCCGCCGATACGGTGAAGCTGATTTATGAGCATGGGGAACGGGAGATACCCGCCGGACAGTTTTTCAACGGCAATCCCGATTATGAGCTTGGAAAGTTTGAACGCTTTGAAGCCGTACCCAACGACCCGGACGCGCTGCAATCGCTCTTACAGGAAGAACGGCGCAGCCGGGAGCAGCTTCCGCCGGGGGATTTCAAGGCGCATATCGCCGCATTGCGGGACGGGCTGATTGAAACGGAAGCGCGGCGCATTGTACGGGAAATGAAGCGGCACGACACGCCGAACAGCCCCAACAAGACCCATTTCATGGTAGAGCTTTCCCCGGCGTTCATGCAGCTTGCAGCCACAAAGGACACTGACCGCCTTTTCTCCATGCTGCCCTACAAGACCCTTGCCTTTTCCAAAATCGAGGGCAGACATGGGACGTATGCGCTGATTGACAAGGGGGAGAACCGGGACAGGAAGATAAGGAAGCCCCGCCCCTCTATCCGGGCGCAGCTTAAAGCAGACAAGGCAAAGACCGCCCCGAAAAAGGCGGCGGCAAAAACAAAAAATCACGATATGGAGGTATGAGCATGATTAGACTGACTGTTGAAGAAACAAACCTTTTGAGCATTTACAACGAGGGCGGCAAGCGGGCTTTGATTGAGAATGTCAACGCCGCGCTGCCCTACATGGACGCGGATATGCGGGAGCTTGCAAAGCGCACCCTTTCCAAAGTGGACGCTTTGACCGAAGCGGAATTTGCAGAGCTTCCCATTTACGCCGCTGATGAAGTATGAACGGGGTTAAGCGGCTGACGCCGCCCCAGAGCCGGAAAGTCAACGCCCTTGTGCGCCGGACGTGCTGCAATTATGATAACGGGAACTGTATCTTACTGGACGACGGGGACGAGTGCGTTTGTCCGCAGCTCATTTCCTATTCGCTTCTCTGCAAGTGGTTCCGGGCTGCGGTGCTTCCCGCCGACAGGCTACTCTATGCGGAGCTTTACCAGACAGGGGACAAGAAGAAGTGTACCGAGTGCGGCGCGTTCTTTGCGTCAACCTCTAACAGTGTCAAATACTGCCCCGTCTGCCGGAAGCGTATCACCCGCAGACAAGCTGCCGAGCGCATGAGGAAAAGACGCACCCCTGTTACGCAGTAGGTGCGGAAAATCCCTTGATTTACAGGGCTTTCCGGGCGTGAAAATCGGATAGGCGATACTTTATACCTTTACCCCCGAAAATGGCGTTCTACTGCGTAACATTCACGAAAACAGCACCCATAAAAAGACAGGGCGCGGAAGTCATATACTGGCTTCCGCGCCCTGTTCTTTTTTTGCCTATCTGACATTTCCCTTTTCCATTTCTTCAAGCGGGAACTGCGGGAGGGCTTCTATCAGCTTCTTTGTGATAGACTGGCGCATATCTTCGTTGATTTCCTGTTTCGTGCTTCCGTCTGGCTGTCTGACCGCTACCGTCGATAGCCTGTCGATTTCGTCCTTGTAGCAATCCACGACTTTCTCCACCGCCCATTTCTCCCCGGCAACGGCGGCGCGTATGGTTTCATATTCCGGCATTTTCTGGTTTTCCATGCTCAACGCTCCTCTGCTTTTTGATAGCCCTATCATAGCACAGCGGCGGGGATTTTGCTATCCTTATCCGCGTTCTGTTTCCTTTTCCCGTTCCGGCTGTCTGTCTGCCTGTAAAATGCTGTCAATGTTCTGCTTGATAATATCATATTCCCGGACTTTCTTTTTCAATTTTCCATAGTCGGCGTAAAGGGCTTCTTTCTGCGCTTGGAGGGCTTCATACTCCGATTGCAGCGCGGCGAGGTTCGGGAGCTTCGCAATGCCCGCCGCTTTCAGTGACCTTACGGCGGCTTCATGGAGGATAATTGCCTGTTCCTGTCCGGCGCGGTACTTCTCCCTGTTCCTTGCCTTGCGGTATGCGTCATAGACAGGCTTTGTCTTTTGATAGGTGGAAACATTCTTGATAAGCACCGCCATTTCCGCAAGCCGCTTTTCGGCGTTCTTCAATGCGTCTGCCGCCTGTCCGCTTTCCGCTGCCATTTCCTCAATCCGGCTGACTAAATCCGCGTACTGCTCAATCTTATGTTCCGTCAAGAAATTCATTGTTTTAGCTGCCTGTTTCAGATTGTGGATTTTCGCCCACTGTTCATAGCCCTTACTCTGCGCTGCCTTGATACTGTTCTCAATGTCGATAAGCAGCGACACGCCGCGCTGCTCTCTGGGAGCTTTCGCCACCTTTGTCCGTCTGCCCGCTATCCGTTCCCTTACGGCTTCCTCTGTATAGTCTGCGCCGAGGGTTTTAAGGCGGGTGAAGCGTTCCTGTCCGGGGGCGCGGCATGATACATATTTCCCCGGCTTTATCTCATAGCCCGCCGCCTGTAACCGCGTTAGCAATTCCTCAAAACTGGAAACTTGGGGGATAAGCGCGTCAACAGTGGTTTTCAGCTTGCCTTTCCAACTTGTACCCGTCTTTTCTGCCTGGTACTCCGCATAGCTCTTTCCCTTGCTGCCCTTGCCGGGGACGACAACGGACAAGCCATTTTCCCGGCACAGCTTGTCGCTCATGTTCCGTATGCCGTAATAGCTCCTTTTGTTGGAATTGTATTTATGGTGGTCTACAAAGTTCACCGCGCAAAAAATGATATGGTTATGGACGTGTCCTTTGTCAATGTGCGTCGTGAGTACATACTCATGCTGCCCCTTTGTTACCGCGTCGGCAAGCTGCTTTCCGATTTCATGGGCTTTCTGATAATCGACTTCCCCCGGCTCAAAGGACTGTATCAGATGAAAGGCTAAATTGTTCCCCTTTTGGAGTGCTTGCGACAGGGTATATTCAAACTCAATATCTGCCGTTTCATAGGAGCAACCGAAAGAGGACACAAGCATTTTCCCGTCCGTCTTGTCCGGGTTTTCGATATAGTCAAGGGCTTTGCTTAGAGTGCTTTTAATAGGCTTAATCTTTGTAACCGCCATATCTCCGCAAGCACCCCCTTTATTTCCTCTATGTCCTCTTGGTATGCGTTCCCCGTCGCGTTTACGCGGCGTGCTATCTGGTTGACGTTGACACCGATTTTCTGTATCTCTGCGGTCATAGCCTTTATATCGGCGTGGTCTATCTGAATGATATACCCGTCAATGGCAATCTTCCGCAGATACGCCGCCATGTTCCGGGTGGGTACGAGCTTCATTTTTTCCAGTATTAAATCCCGTTCCGCTTCCGTCACTCTGAATTTGATTTGCACTGTCCTTTTGCGTCCGTCCATGTGTTCGCTCCTTTCCTTTCCGTTCCGAGGGTTTGGGACACTTCCCAACAAGCAATTTTCAACCGACGCGCCGCAGCGCGGGAGGGCGAAAATACGGAAGTGGTACCCGCTTCCTATGCTTGCTACGAATGTTTTTATCCTTTAGGCTCTTATCACCTACTACGGAGAAAAAGCGATTTTGCCAAACTTACGCAAAAGAAAAACGCTGCAACCTCAAAAAAGATTACAACGCTTTCTAAATCCTGTTCAGTTTTAAGTCGGACATTCCTATTCGCCCTCTTTTTCGACTTCGGAAATCTCCTTTGCCGTTGCGGTTACAATCCGTATGCCTGTATCGCTCATACCGTCAAGAAGCGCGTCAAGCTGCCGCCGCTGCGTGTTCTTCTCCGGCGGCGTTTCTAAAAGGAATTGGTCTACGGATATATGGTAACGCTGTATCAGCTCAAAGAATATCTGTAAACTTGGGTGCTGCCCCTTGTTCTCAATGTTCGCAAGGTAGCGCGGCGAGATAAACATTTCGTCGCCTACTTTCTTGCGGCTCTCCTTGCATCCCTCACGCGCTGCCTTTATCGCTGCCCCAAAAGCCTTAAAGTCGTATCGTGGTACTGGTCTTTTTGCCATAGTTATTCACCCTATTACATTTTACTGTTCCCCTTTCTTCTTGGATATGTCTACGTAGTTCTATCAGTTAGCCAAAATAATTCATATATATATATGTTGACAACAAGCTGCTTTTGTATATAATATTATATAAAAGGGGGGGAATGTTTATGTTACATAGCATGCGTATTCGATAAGCATTGAAATCAAAAAAGATTTTTCCCATTTTCAATATGGGCTTTTTTGTCATGCTTATTTTGCGTATGCTATACAACAAAACTAACGACGTATAGACATAGTATAAAAACTATGCCTTAATTTTGTTGTAGTATTATATGTATAAATGCAGGTCAATGCTCATGTTGAGAATTGACCTGCATTTTTTTGCGCAAAAGGAGAAATATTATGCTTGAAAAATATTGGATAAAATGTCCAATTTGTAACGGAAAGACGAGGGTTCAAGTATTTTATAATACGGTATTAAGAAATTTTCCTCTTTTCTGCCCTAAATGTAAATTAACGCATATCGTTGATGTTGAAAAACTAGAAATCATAATCAAAAACTCTGAAAAACAAACTTTTTAATTTTGAAAAGGAAGGATATTTAAATGAAACACTTACCTAAAAGTACACCTACGGAAATATTGAATGACCCATACGGATTTACTTACAAAGAAATGTCGGAAGTAATTGGAGAGGATAAAGCAAGAGCCTTATATACGGAATTGTATAAACAGCCATTTCACAAAGAAAATCTATCAATATCAACAAAAAAAGTCTATAAAAGTAGCGATACTGAAAAGTATGTTTATGAATTGAAAGATAACAGGTATATTGAAACGGTTTTTATTAAACGGCGAGATGGTGGGACTGTTTGCGTAAGTACGCAAGTTGGTTGTTCTGTTGGCTGTATTTTTTGTGAGTCCGGACGCAATGGTTTTGTTCGTAATCTAACACCGTCTGAAATTGTGCAGCAGGTTGTATTGATACGTCAAAAAGTAAATCGTATCGTTTTTATGGGAATGGGAGAACCTTTATTCAATTACGACAACTTGATTGCAGCAATCCATATTCTTCGAGATAGAAATGGACTTAACTTTCCAACCGACGGCATTACCGTATCAACAGTTGGTCCAGTTAATCAATTAAAAAAATTGCGCGAAGAACATCTAAAAATTCAGTTGACAATATCTTTACATGCAGCAACACAGGCTGCGAGAAACTGTATCATTCCTCATATGCACATGTACGCTATTGAAGATGTTGTTAAGCAAGCATTGTCCTATTCTCAAAGGCATAATCGAAAAGTGGTATTTGCGTATTTGCTTTTACCAGGTATAAATGACCGTTCCTCAGATATAAGGCAACTTGCAAAATGGTTTAAGGGCAAAAATGTTATGATTAACGTGCTGCAATACAACCCGACGAGTAATTCAAAAATTAGAGCACCACAAAAACAAGAAATGGTTGCGTTCAAACATCAATTAGAGCAAACAGGACTTGAAGTTACCATGAGAGTTTCTCATGGTAGAGAGATTAAAGCAGCTTGTGGACAGTTAGCTAATACATATAATAAAGCCAAAAAACAACAGAAATAATTTAATTAAAAGAGCCAGACGCACAGACGCAGAGCCGATAATATGCAGTTTGAAATACTGCTGTTATCGGCTCTTTTTTGATTTTAATTTGTGCCCCTAATAACCATATTGGAGCAAAATCAGAACTGTTGCTTGTCGTTCTTTGATTTCCGCAGCAGCTTTGAAAAATCAAAGCCGCCGTTTCTTTTTATCTTCTAATGAAATGACGCGGTATCACTGTTGAAATCGGCGGCTAAAGGAGGTAGCCGCCATGAAGCAAAAAGCATATCGACAAAATCCGACAGTTATTGACTTATCAAAAAAAGCCCGCCCACCACCGGGGGAAACTACGCTTATATATATGAACTGTCTAATCATCTGGATACTGCTTACAATGCCTATGCGCCCGTCCGGGCTTTTCGGACGGGCGCATTTTGTACGTTCAAAAAATTTTTGAAGAAATTTCAAAAAATCTTCGGCGTTTTTGAAAAACGCCGTATTGCCCCGCGAAAAGGGGGGAAGCACCACCAACTTTCCAACGAGAAAGGAGGTGAGAATGTGGAACCTAATAGCAGGGAGTTTTACAAACAGTGTGCTTTTCAGAAGTTTTGTAATACGGTATTGCACAATGAAGCTTGCGACACCCATAGAGAACTTCGCAGACACAAGGCAAAGGAAGTGACCTTTTCCGACATGACCTTAGACGAAGCGCGGCAGCTTCATACGTTTGATGAATATTTCAAACGTGAAGCCGCCGAAACCGTCTTTGAGAAAGCCGGGAAGAAAATCACGCCAAAGCTGCTTCTTGAAGCAATCCGTACTTTGCCGGAAGAAAAGCGCAAAGCCATATTGCTGTATTACTTCGAGGGAATGAACGATACCGAGATTGCGGAGCTGTTCAACACGTCGAGAAGCACGATACAGTACAGGCGGACAAGCTCTTTTGAGAAATTAAGAAAATATCTGGAGGAAAATGCTGATGAATGGGACGAATGGTAACGAACCCGGCTACCCGGAAAATGCCCTTGTTCCTTATCCTGTCATTGTGGCAGCGACAAAGGGCGACCCGGACGCCATGAAGATTGTCTTGCAGCATTTCAGCGGCTACATAGCCCGCCTCTCCATGCGGAAGCTGTACGACGAGCGCGGGAACGTCTATTTTGGCGTAGACCACGACATTCGGGAACGGCTGCAAGCAAAACTGATGATGGCTGTCCTCACCTTTAAGGCAGAGGAATAAACCGCAGCGGCGGCGGGACGCTTTCTCTCTCCCCCTTTTCCGTTCCGCTGCTGACGCGGCAGCAAAGCCATTCTGAACCTTGACAAAGAAAGCGGCGCAAGATAACGGCGGCGCAGCATAGGGCAAATCGGATACGTTCCTTTTGCGCCGAGCCATACGGCGGGTGCGCCATGACGCTATCCGGGTGAGGTTATCCCCGCCCGGACAGCCGAGCGACCAACACCGCGCCGGAAAGCAAGTGTAGCGGCTTGCGGGCGACGACACGCAGAATATACAATGATACTTCCTTACAGCCACAGTCCGAGCGTTAAGAGCGTCGCAGGCAATGGGTAGGGCGGCATGAGAACCATGCCGGGGTGAAATTCCCATGAGGTTATGCTAATAACCGTCCGATTAAAGCCTTTGTTTTATTGAATAGTGGACTTGCTGCTATTCATAGACTATATTATATGTTTGCGAAAGAAAGGGGGATTTTCTTTGACGCAAAACCAAACGCCCGTTACCACAACGGAGCATAAAATAGGAAAAGTTACTTACCTTGTATGTTCGTCCGCAAGTGAACGCGCAACGGACACACTGGATAAAAAGATAAAAAAACTCATTCGCAAAGACATGGAACTGAACCCCGCAAACGCCCGGAAATAGGGCGTTTCTTCACATTTTATACATGACACAGGCAGCGGTATGTGGTATAATATAGACAGTACAAATACCATGCTTGTCTGTCGTCGGAAAGGAGGACAAAATGTTACAGACAGACAAGATTACCGCTTTATATTGCAGATTGAGCCAGGAAGATATGCAAGCCGGGGAAAGCGAGAGCATACAGAACCAAAAACTGATTTTACAAAAGTATGCTGACGAACACCACTTTTTCAACACGCGCTTTTTCGTAGACGACGGATTTTCCGGCGTGAGCTTTGAGCGTGAGGGGCTTCAAGCCATGCTGCATGAGGTTGAAGCCGGGAACGTGGCGACCGTCATAACAAAAGACCTTTCCCGTCTGGGACGTAATTATCTGAAAACCGGGGAGCTGATAGAGATTGTCTTTCCCGAATATGAAGTGCGCTACATTGCCATTAACGACGGTGTAGACACAGCAAGGGAAGATAACGAGTTTACCCCTCTGCGGAACTGGTTCAACGAGTTTTACGCCCGCGACACCTCAAAGAAAATCCGGGCTGTCAAACAGGCAAAGGCGCAGAAAGGCGAGCGCGTCAACGGCGAAGCTCCTTACGGCTACCTTATCGACCCGGATAACCGCAATCATCTGATACCCGACCCGGAAACGGCGCACGTCGTAAAACAGATTTTTGCAATGTATGTACGGGGCGACCGTATGTGTGAAATCCAGAACTGGCTGCGGGACAATGAAATACTGACCGTCGGGGAACTGCGCTACCGCAGGACAGGGAGCAAACGCCACCCCCGCCCACAGCTCAACGCATGGTACAACTGGCCGGATAAGACGCTGTACGACATTCTGACAAGGAAAGAATATTTAGGGCATACCATAACCGGGAAAACCTACAAGGTATCTTATAAGTCGAAAAAGACGAAAAAGAACCCGGAGGAAAAAAGGTATTTCTTCCCCAACACTCACGAACCTTTGATTGATGAAGAAACCTTTGAACTTGCACAGAAGCGGATTGCCACCCGGCAACGCCCGACAAAGGTTGATGAAATTGACCTGTTTTCCGGGCTGCTCTTTTGCGGGGACTGCGGCTACAAAATGTATGCAGTACGCGGAGCCGGGACGCTTGAACGGAAACACGCCTACACTTGCGGCAACTACCGCAACCGGGCAAGAAATGATATGCTCTGCACTACGCATTATATCCGCAAAAGCGTATTGAAAGAACTTGTCCTTGCAGACTTGCAGCGAGTAACGTCTTATGTGAAAGAGCATGAACAGGAGTTTATCGAAACAGCCAACGAGTGCAGCGCAAAGGCAGTACAAAAGACGCTGACACAGCAGCGGAAAGAGCTTGACAAGGCGCAGAACCGTATTAACGAGCTGAACATCTTATTCCGCAAGCTCTACGAGGACAACGCTTTAGGGAAACTTTCAGATGAACAATTTGCTTTTCTGACTTCCGGCTATGATGAAGAAAAAAAGACGCTGACCCGGAGGATTGCGGAGCTGTCACAGGAAATCGACAACGCCACCGAGCGCAGCGCGGACGTAAAAAGGTTTGTCGCACTGGTACGCAGATACACAGCGATTGAAGAACTGACCTACGAAAACGTCCATGAATTTATTGACCGTATTCTTATTCACGAACTGGATAAGGAAACGAACACCCGCAAAATCGAAATCTTTTATAGCTTTGTCGGCAGAGTTGATACAGGTGACAAGCCTACCGAAAGTATCTCCTATTTCAGACAGATAGGAGCCGACGTAAAGAGTTATGCTATCTAACATACATCAAAAAGAGGTAAGATAACACCCTCTGCAAAAAAGGTATCGTTATCTTACCTCAACAAAATTTGTACCAGAGTAACCGTCGTCCACATACGTTTTTGCTAAGTGCCATCCCTGCTTTTTCACATAATCCGTGAGGATGGATTTCTGTGTCGCAATGCTCGCACTCTCGTTATCCGTGCCATCGTCTTTTGACAAGCGGCAGTACATGCCGACTTCATAAATCTTGTTCTCCATTCTTATTCCTGCCATACTGTAAAACCTCCATATCTGTCCTATCTGTTTTCATGTTCCATTGCGTACATTCTAAGCGGACAGCCCCTCATTGTCGAAGGTGTCGCCCTCGGCAATCTTCTTCCGAATATCCTCGGAAATAATCGGGATAAACGCTTCTGTGACTGTCTGCGTGCCGACATATTCACGGCTGATTATCATCTGAACTGGTGCTTTCGGCACGATACGCTTTCTCTTTTTATCTGCTTTCTTATCCTCGCCCATACTTAAATCTTCCTTTCCAGACAGGGCAGGAGAACGTCTGGAAACGCCCCGCCCTGTCAATCAGATACCATCAATCCCCGCTGTTTACTTCTTTCTGTAATGCTTCAAGGAGTGCTGCTGCTTCATCAGCGTTCAACGTGATACCCTTTCCGCACTTCTCACGGTTCGGGGAAAAGCTGCGGATGTCATATTTCGGCTCTCTTCCGTTCCATGAGATAAGATTGATTTCTTTTGTGTAGCCGCTGTCGCCCTTAGACAATACGGCGATTTCCTTTACAATCTCATACTGGATTTCTTTCATTCTTCATACCTCAATTTTCTGCATTTACCTCCCGAAAAGAGAAGATTAGCGGCTGTCCCTGCCCCGTTTCCTCTGCAATTCACGCTCCAAAAGTTTAATGATGGTTTCCTCCATCTGCTTCGGCGTTGTGTTCTTCGGAAAATACTTTTTCAGCTTGCTTGTGTTGATTTTCAAGGTTTCTTTCTGGTTTCCCTTTTCCTCCGTCATAATTGCAAATATCGTATCCATGTCAAGCCGCCCGCTCTGGCTTAGGCTTTTCATCCGCTGTGCCTGTGAGAGTGAGGGCGTTGCTTCTTCGCTCTCCATCGTGGCAAAGAGGTTTTCCTGCTCGTCTTTCTTCAAAAAGGACAGTTCCACCGCAGGCGTGAGGGCGATTTTCCCCTCGTCCACCATCCGCAAAATCGGCGGTATCAGTTCCGTCAAACGGATAAATCTTTGTACGGTCATCCTGCCTACGCCGAAGCCCTGTGCCACCTTGTCGTCCGTCCGCAACTTCGTCACAACTTGTGACGAGGTTAAGTCTGTGCGGAAACCCTGCCGCTTCATGGCTTCGGATTTCATCTTGTAGGCAAACGCCCGCTCTGATGGCAGGATATTCTCACGCTGTAAATTACTGTCTACAAGGGTGATGATGGCTCGGTCACGGTCTAAGGGCAGGACAAACGCAGGCACGGTATTTATCCCTGCAAGTTCAGACGCACGGACACGCCGCTGCCCTGCAATCACTTCATAGCCGTTCCCGTCCTCTTTCGGGCGTGTGATTATCGGCGTGACAATGCCAAATTCCTTGATGCTTTCCGCTAATTCTGACAGCGTTTCATCCTCTGCCACATGAAACGGATTGTCGGGAAACGGGTACAAGTCTTTGGTCTTTAACACCTTAAAATCCTGTTTCTTCATTCACATATCTACCTTTCTTTCGCTCTGCTTTTATGGTTTTTCTGCAATTCTTCCAACACTTCGGGCGGTATCTTTGAGAGCAGCCGCCCCATCTGCTCGTTGGTTCTCTGCAACTCAAATATCTTCTGGTTCGCTTTCTGCACCTTTAGTTCCTGCTCATACTTTTCATCACGCATACGCCCCGCATAGTCTGATTCCTGCCCGATTTGCTCCTTTAGGCTATTGATATAGGCACTCTGCTTACTGATTTCCTTTGAGAATTTCTCCACGTCTGGGAGCCATGCCGCAATCAGTTCCAGAGCCTTGTCACGCTTCTTCCCTGCATTAAAGGCGTTGATGTCGGACAGTGCAGACACAATTTCCTCATACTGTTTATCAAGCCTGCCGCCCAACTTATAGAGCCATGTGGGGACATGTTTCCGCTTCGTTTCCATTGAGGACTGACCTCTTTCAAGCTGATTCCACCGTGAGGACATCCGCTCATGGTAGGCGGTCTGCCATTCGGACAGGCTCTTTTGATTGCCTAAAATTGTTTTGGCAGACAGCTTATTGTCTGGTGTAATCGGCACAAAACAGAGGTGCATATGCGGCGTTCTCTCGTCCATGTGGACGACTGCGGAGAGGATATTTTTCTCCCCGACACGCTCTGAAATGAAATCCAGAGCCATCGTAAAATACGCTTTCTGTTCTTTGGGCGGCAGGCTGTTCATAAATTCTGGCGAAGCCGTGATAAGCGTTTCCACCATCATCACGCTATCTTTCCTCGTCCTGCACCCTGCTTCGGCTACCATGCGGTTAATCTCTTTCTTGTAGGTGTACCTCGGCGGATTCACAAGATGGTAGTTATCTTTCGAGCGTTCCATATCTATATCTGGATTGCTTTTATAGGCTTCTTTTTTACGCTCGTTGTGGCGTTCGCAAGCCGCAACGCCGCCCGCTTTGCGTTTCTGGAAACGCAGGATTGCATAGGGCATAATTCATCATCTTCCTTTCTTCGGCGGGTAAACTGCCCTTTGGGTGACAGCGGTGACGGCGGTGACAGCAGTTTTGGGATACCCCCTACCGACTGCCTCAACTGTCACCCTTATTCCCTGCATGACGGTCATGTCGATGATGACGGTGTTTTTGGAATACCCCCTCGCAAGAGCCGTCACCGTCATGCTGCCATTCTTTTATCCGAAGCGTGGAGCGTAGGATAAGCAGGGCGTAAGACCTGCCATAAGGGAGTCCAGAGGGAACGTCTGGCACACGACTTTGCAGGGCAAAGTGTAGTGTGTTACACCCTGTAAACGCAGTCGGAAAAATCGGAAGGATTTTTCTGACCGCAGGGGTGGTTTTACACGCCGAAAAGGGCGGGTAAATCCTACGCCTGCACTTTGCGTTTACGGGGTGTTCTCCCGCAGGGATGACAGCGGCAGGGTATCCTAAAATCACTGTCACCGCCGTCACCGCTGTCACCCGCAGGGCAGAGTCGCCAGCTTTACACGGCTTTAAGCGTCAATGACAGTAACAGGGGGTATCCCAATATCGCTGTCACCACCGTCACCGCTGTCACCCGCCCGCTTTGCAAGCGAAATCTGCCTGCCGTGTTTTTTGCGGCTGTACTGATAAACGATATGGTTCTCATTTAAAAATGTGGTGCGGTATTCATTGAGCCATTTCGTAATCACCGTGGGTATGGTTTCCGTTTCCCTCATAGCGGCTAACAGCTCCGTTGCCGTGCCTGCCCATTCTTCCTTATCCCTCATAAAATCCACCAACCGAAAAAGGACGTCTGGTATCGTTTCTTTCGCAAGCTGCTCCTGCGTTTTTCTCTCCACAAGTTCCCAACTGCAATCACGGAAACGCAGCGTGTATTCCTGATAGGGCGTGTCCCTGCCCGTCACATACAGCTTGGCGGTGTCGGATGCCCGTTTCTCCTTTTCCAGAACAAAGGTAGCGTCCGCACTCCCCGTTAAGCCTGTCGTCCCAGACACCTTGTTGAACACATCGCTGTCATTCTGCTTTCGGATGTGGTGTACGACAATGACCGCCAATGAATGCCTGTCGGCAAAGTCTTTGATTAGTGAGATGTCCCCATAGTCGCTTGCGTAGGCATTGTCTTTTGAAGCTGTACGGACTTTCTGCAAAGTGTCAATGACAATAAGCCTGCTGTTTGGGTAATCTTTCAGATAATCTTCAAGCTGCACGATAAGACCGTCTGACAGCTTGCAGCTTGCCACGGCAAAGTGAAGCCGCCTGCTCGCTTCGTTCGTCAATCGGAACAGCCTGTCCTGTATACGGCAGAACGTGTCCTCAAGGCAGAGGTAAAGCACGTCGCCCTCCATTGTCGGCATATCCCACAAGGGAAGTCCCTGCGACACGCATAAACATAGCTTCAGCATGAGCCAGCTCTTTCCTATCTTCTGTGAGCCGCAGAACAGCGACAAGCCTGTGGGGATAAGGCTGTCCACCACAAAGGACGGCTTCTCAAGCGGTTCATAAAGGAGCGTTTCGGCGTTGACTGTCTGTAACTTCTGCATGGCTTTCCTCCTTTCGGGCGGTGTTTTTGTTTTCGTTGCACATAGGCGTTGACCTCCTTAAAAATAGATTTACTCCCACGAAGAAAAAGTGAGAGTATGTAATGCCGCCAATCCCACACAAATAAAAAACAGATTTCTTTTTCGGGCGGTGTCGGTCACGGTTGGAGATACTTCCTCATTTCCGCCTTTACTTTCTCCTTTGCAATCGCAACAGATTTCTGTATTGCCGAAGCGGTGCAATGCTCCATAGCGGCGATTTGGTAAAAATTGAACTCATACTCGTAGTAGAGCAGGAAACGCCGCCTTTGTATCTCTGGCAGTCCGTCAACCGCCTTACAGAGCAGTTCTGCCCGTTCTGCCTCAATCATTTGTTCCTCTATGCTCTTAGGCAGCTTCAACGCCCGCCTGTTCAGCGTTTCGTCCCATACTTCCGAAAACTCCCTGTGCCGCTCGTCCCATTGGAGGAGATTCCTGTTCCTGCGTTCCATCTGCCGAAACTCCATAAAGAACTGTTCCGACACTTCCAACTCGTGGGATTTGCCCTGCCCGTCCTTAAAGCTGATAAAATACCTTGTGCCGCTTTCCGTGGATTCCTCCCGAAGCGTGTACGCCTTAACTCTGTATGCCATCCCGCTTGCCTCCTGCAAAAAATAAGTGAGGGGATTTCCATCCCTCACCCAGTAGCCCGCAGGACGGCAGGCTGTTTTAGACGCTATAAAATTTTCGTAGCTTCTTCCGCAGATGGTCTAACCTCGCATAGATGGCACCAGTCGTCAAATGCACGAGCGGGGCAATCTCCTTTGTGGAATACCCCTGCATTTTCAGCAGGACGATTTTCAAGGTACGCCCGTCCACCGCGACTAATACTTGATAGAGATTTTCGCTCTCAATCTCGTCCAGTAACTCCGCAACCGTACCCACTTCCGTCTGCCGCTCCCTGTCTGCCATGTCCTCAAGGTATTCCGCAATGTCATTCGTCCATCGGTAAAACCGCCTGTTGGAATTGAAGTCTGCCCTGTCCGCAATGCGTATCTGCTCAATGGTCGCTTCATCAACGCCGCACTCACGCAGCAGCTTTTCCTCCGCTTCTTTCCAGATACGCCATTTCCTGTCCTCCCGTCCGTGGTTATATGCCATGCTTCTTTTCCTCCAATCAGAATTGATTGAGAGGGCAGAGAAAAACCCCCTCATTTTCCCAAAGGAAAAAACAAGGGGGCTGAACGCCTTAAATTTTAATTTTCTATTATCTTTCTTAGTTTTCTTAGGATTCTGGCTTTGCGTTTGTTCACAACGCTCTGGGTTATGCCGAACCTCGCCCCGACTTCACGCTCAGAAAGTCCGTCAAAAAAGATTGCCTGTATCAATTCCTGTTCACTATCCGACAGCAAAGGCAGGGCGGCTTTCAGCCTGTCCACCATAACCGCATTGACAACGGTTTCCGCAATGTCTGCCGCTTCATCAGCGATAAAGTCTAAAGGCTTCCCCTCGCTGTCCGTAAATCCATCCAGAGAAAGCAGGCTGTTCTTCGTATCTAATTTTTTCAGATAACGCCACCGTTCCTTATCTCGGTAGAAGTCCGTGTATTGCTCCCTCACGACTTCAAGCAGACAGCCTTGAATGGGGATAAACAGCTTGTCCATATAGGTCTGGTCGGATTCCCTGCGGCGGCAGAAATCCGTATAGGACAGTTCCACATATCTGCCGCTTTCCTTGATATATACCTTTCTCGGTGCGTATTTCACTGTAAGTACCTCCCATCTGAATTTTTGAAATGTTCAAAATCCAGATGGAGAGGTGGCGAACGACACCTAACACCACTAATAGCCCTATGGCACTTTCCAACAAAAATCGACAAAAGAAAAACCGCAAAGGCTCTATGACCTTTACGGTTATGGGAAATATTAATTCTGTTGTATGGAGATTGTACTTCTACATTCAAGGCAGGAAGTGCCGTTGCATAGGCAGAAATTTTTTTAACTGGTTTCCTGCCGTTCTCTGATATGCTATGTATTGATAAATTTTGCTTCGTATGAGCAGATAGATAACTGCCCGAAAAAAGGACATAAAAAAATCCCTCCAAATTTAAAAACAAATTCAGAGGGTAATTTAGGGTATAACAAAATAACCCACCCGAATATCGTTTTTTTTATTTGGTGAGTTTGTTCTTTCAAATACGAAACAAAAAGAGCCGATGATTCGTGAATTGTTCCACAATTTCATCGGCTCTGCGTCTTAAGCGTCTGGCTCTTTGATGACAGTTATCTTCAAGTTGTCAACTTTAATCAATCTTTCTTGTCTGCATTTTGGACAATAAAGGGGATAATTCTCCAAAACAGTGTCCTTCCTAATTTTATTACGGGTTTTGTTCCCACAAACAGGACACAATATCCATTCGCATTTCATCATAATTAGTCTCTAATCCTTTCAAATCTCATTTTATATGACTTTTGCAAGCTGTTAAGCTAACTTGTGGAACATATGCCGAACCTTATCTATACGGCTATTCGGGCGGCGGGGTTGGCAAATAAATTTACCAATAGCTGGCTGGTATCCTTTTAACTCTGTCAAGCAGACTCCCTGCCCATTTGTGAAATAAGTTAAATCGTTCCTGTATTCTTGAATACATCTAGCAGGGATTTCTCCTTTCAGAATGACCTCGTCATTCTTTATCTGAGTACTTACAATATCTGCACAATACCTTGGAGCATCATGATACGCCCGTGAGAGATATTCCTGCGGTGCATAAATTTCAAAGTGGAGATATGGCTCTAATAGTTCTGTCCCTGCTTTTTTTAAAGCCTGCTCCAATACGATAGGGGAAAGCAGCCGAAAGTCTGCGGGGGTACTTACAGGACTATAATACAATCCATATTCAAAACAGATTTTACAGTCTGTCACTTTCCATCCATACAGCCCCTGCTCGCAGCCATAAAGAACCCCCTCCATAACCGCATTTTGGAACGATTGATTTAAATATCCAAGTGAAACTCTGCTTTCATACTGCACTCCGCTTCCAATAGGGAGCGGCTCTATGGACAACCCGACAGAAGCCCAGAAAGGATTTGGCGGGACTTCTATGTGGATGGTATATTCTGCTTTTCTAAGCGGTCTTTCCATATATATAACAGTAGGCTCTTTTATTTCTGCCTCCACATGATATTTTTCCTCAAGGATGGCACAAATGACTTCCATCTGCACTTTCCCCAAAAAAGAAAGTATAATCTCATGCGTTGTAGTATCCACATAATATTTTAAAAGAGGGTCGCCATCTGAAATTTCTGTAAGTGCCCCAAGCAATATTTCCCGCTGTTCAGATTTCTTTACTGCAATCGTTGTTTGGAGCATAGGGAGAGGATTTTCAATAAATTTTCTCTGCGGCAACAGTATTCCGTTCCCCAAAATACTGTTTAGCTGCAAAACATCATTTGGTAAAATTACAATATCACCAGAGCAGGCTGTATCGGATGAATATAATTCACCGTTTGTCGGAACACACATCTCTGTGATTTTTATTTTCTCTTTTTCAGATATTCTAATAACATCCCTCAAATGCAATGTTCCGCTATATATACGCACATAAACAAAACGCCGCCTTTTCTCTGAATATTCAATCTTAAAAACCTGCCCGCATAGTTCAGATTGACCTTCAGGCGTTGATGAATAAAATTTACTGGCAATCACTTCTATAAGCTGCCGAATCCCCAGATTGTTTTTAGCGCTTCCGTGATAAACGGGAAATAACGTTCCGTTTTGGAATCTCCTGTTTTCTTCCTGTTCCAGTTCTGACATTTTAAACGGTTTCCCTGACATATATTTCTCTAATAGTTCATCGTTTCCCATAATTACCGCATCCCACTGTTCCATATCGTCATTGTCCGTTACATTTATATGGGGATGCTGCCCAACCTTTTGCTTCACTATAATTTCCGAAGAAAGCTTTGCTTTCATTTCTCGATATACCATTGGCAAATCAATCCCCTCTTGGTCAATTTTATTGATGAAAAAAATTGTCGGAATCTTCATTGTCTGTAGTGCATGAAACAGTATACGGGTCTGTGCCTGTATGCCATCCTTTGCAGAAACTAATAATACTGCTCCGTCTAATACGGATAAAGAACGGTATACTTCCGCCAAAAAATCCATATGGCCTGGCGTATCTATAATGTTGACTTTTACATCCTCCCACTGAAAAGATGTCACTGCTGTCTGGATAGTGATTCCCCTTTGACGCTCCAAATTCATTGTATCTGTCCTTGTTGTGCCTTCATCTACGCTCCCTAGTTCTGCAATTGCACCACTGGTATACAATAAACTTTCCGTTAATGTTGTCTTTCCTGCGTCAACGTGAGCCAGAATGCCTAAGTTAATTATTTTCATGTGATTTTCCTCCTATCAACACCCAAAAAAGGGCATAAAAATACCCAGTGATAAATACTCCTATCACTGGGTAAATAACTCCAATAGCCCCAAAACACTTATATGTTTTCGGGCATATAAAATTACATGATAAAAGTATTCTTAAACTGGGTACAAAAAACTAAGCCCCATATTAAAAGTGAAACGAGACTGCTACTTTTTGTTCCCACTATCAAATTGACAGTTTATTTAAGAATACCTTGCCGCATATTTATTAACTCCTTGTATAATACTGAATCTAATTATATTCCTTAACCCTTTATTTGTCAAGCTGACAAACTAAAGCAGAAAAAGCGGCAGGATTTCCCCCTGCCACTAATCATCTGTTTATGCAAAAATAATTTCCTTTTCCACAATCTCCCTCGCACAAGCCCTTATGTTATTGAGGCATCCTGTCCATTCTAAGGCGTTTTCTGCCTTTAGCTGTTCCGTTATGCCCTGTGCCTGTTTCATACCCTCTATGAGCCTTTCAAAGCGTTCCTGTGCCTGTCTGTTGATGTCGGCAAGGTAGGCGTTTAGCCTGCCGCTTGTAAGAAGATTGGTGTATGTAACTTTACGGTACTGTTTTAGATAATCTAAATGCCGTTGCCCCCAGATGCCTATTGCCTGTTCTTCTTCGGCGGGTACAGTTAAGCACGGTATCAAATAATCCCCTTGCCTTTCGTATTTGCCGCCCAGTTCCTCAAATAATGATTTTGCCATTGTCTGTTACCTCCACATTCTTTTTTATTTTGAATGTCCGCAAAATCCGTCCTACATCCGCTGGCCGCCACGGACAATCCGCATGGTGCAGCGCAATTAATTTGTCCTGCGCATTCATCCCGGCGCCCATTTTTTCGGTACTTCCCATCAGTACCCGAACGTCAGCTTTTCGCACTTTTTTAAATAATGCTGTTTTCTGTTTATCGGTGCCTGCATCATGAATAAAGGCGATTTCTTTTTCGGGTATCCCCAAACGTATGAGTTTACTTTTAATATCATCATACACATTGAAGTGATCCGGTTTTGGTGTCGACAAATCACAAAACACGAGTTGTGCGCCATCCGTTTCAGACCAGATTTTAAAGACATTTTGTGCAATGGCCTGGGCTTTGCTGTACTCATCTTCAGGAAGATCGGGATCGAAGAGACGGATATCGAGCGCTGCCTTTCTGCCATCCGAAGTAATTTTTAAGAAATTATCCTCGGAACGGTCCACTGCACCGGCATGGACGCGATCCGCACGCGCTCCAAGGGATTCGACTAAAGCCTTTTGCGCCGGTGATGGTTTTAAAACGATGTTTTCAAAGTGTACCATCGGCACCGGCAGATTCAGCATATCTGGCGTTTTAATATCCGCGCTGTTCTTAAAAAAGGAAATCAGCTCAGGCAGGTTGTTATATTTTCCGAGACGCGATTTCATCCGGAAGTTATTTCCACCCTGCGGCGCCAGCTCCATTTTTGTGACTTTTTCGGTAAAGACCGATGCCCAGCTGTCAAAGGATTCCATCCTCAGTTCACGCAGCAGATCTGCCTGTAAATAGCGCATCATGGTGTGTAATTCAGAGATCGAATTGCTGACGGGTGTGCCTGTCAGAAAAGTGATCCCCCGGCCGCCGGTTATCTCATCCATATACTGACACTTCATGAGCATATCTGAGGCACGCTTTGAATCGGTCTGGTTAATACCTGCGACATCGCCCATTTTGCTGTAGGTAAACAGGTTTTTGTACCGCTGCGCCTCATCCACTACCAATGCATCAATGCCCAGCTGCTCAAAGTTAATGACCTGATCCTTTTTACTTTGATCGGTCAGCTTTTTCAGACTTGCTTCTACTCTTTTCCGGGCAGCGATTAGTTGCTTTTTCGTGTATTGGTTCTCTGAAAAATCTATCTCAAGATCAATGGCGTCGATCTGTTCGTTTAGTAACCTTTCCTGACGCTCAAAGGAAACCGGTATTTTTTCAAATTGGCTTTGTCCGATAATGACCGCATCCCAATTGCCCGTTGCGATTTTTGAGCAAAAGACTTTGCGATTAATCGGTTGAAAATCTTTTTTGGTGGATACCAGGATTCGTGAAGCCGGATAAGCGCGCATAAATTCGATTGACCATTGCTCGATCAGGTGATTTGGAACCACAAACAGCGCCTTGTGCGTCAGACCTAACCGGTGACTTTCCATGATGCCGACAATGCTGGCCAGCGTTTTACCAGCTCCGACGCAATGAAAAACGCCTGTATTCTCCCCATAAATGATCCGTGCCGCAACATCTAATTGATTTTGCCGAAGCATAATATCTGGATTGAGTCCAACACAAGGCAAATTGCTGCCATCATACTCCCTTGGCCGATTATTATTAAAAAGTTGGTTATACGTATTGACCAGATCCTCGCGCCGATCAAAGTCCTCATAAATCCAGTCCTTAAAAGCTTCACGGATTAGCTTCTGCTTATTATTGGCGAGTACCGTTTCATCCTGGTTTACAACCCTTTTATTGTCTACCAGGTCATAGATTTTGGCGTCTTTCAGGTTCATACAGGACTCGAAAAGGTAATAGGCGTTGACGCGTTCGGTACCATAGGTGCGCAGGGAGAGAATATTTCCAAAATCTAAATTCTTTCCGAGTATTTGCCAGCTGCCTGTTTCCTCAGAGTAGAACAATTCAATCTTTTCTTTGATCCGTTCCGCAGGCTGTAAAAGCTCAAACAGAAACTGTTCATAATACTTTTTATCAACCCAGGTACTCCCCATCACGATGGAAATTTCCGATGCCTTTAATGGCTCCGGCATGACCTTTTTTAAGGCTTCCACATTTTCCAGGTATGTTTCTTCTCCCTTTTCAACGGCTGCCTGAGCTGCTGAAAGCTTTTGACGAATATTTCCGGATAAATAGGCATCCGCACTTTCCCAGGTATCACTTTCAGGATTCTTAAAAATGAATCCCTTTAATCCGCTTTGCAGGGTTCCTTCATCCTCACCGGTCAGCTGCTGCATATATTCAAAATCGACACCGCCCTTTTCTGCTAGTGAGATGGATAAAGCGTCCACTGGATTGTCCGCGTGATCAATTTCTTGTTTTTGGCGGATGGTAATCTTTGAAAAAATATCAGCTTTTCTTAAAAAATTGCCCTCGCCGTCATTGACTTCCAATGACAGCAGCATCGGGTAAGTGCAGTCCTCGGAAAAAGCCAGCTTATTTGCCTGACGACCGATTCTGCCGTATTTCTTGGCGAAATGATCATAAATCCGATTCAGCTCATTCTGGTATTCTTTGATAAGCCTGGGGCTTTCACCCGAGACTTCTGCGTCGATCAACCGGTATACTGCGTCGCGTACTTCAATCAGGTGCTCGATCCGTTCGGCTTTTGTGCCGGTTACCTCCTGCTCGATCAGAACAGAATTGTTTCGATAATAGATGCTGCCGTTCACCATCGTATAGGTGAAATTTCTTACATCTGGAGTCGCTGGAATGACGTCCTGATCTTGGGTCGCTTCTGCCATTGTCCGGTTTTCATAGATATTTCGGTGCGAAACAGCCATATCAAAAATAACGTCACGCACATTCTGAATGGTATCGCTGCCCTTAGCTGCCTGGCAAGCAAGCTCCGAGCCATACGGCCCTGAGATTTCCACCATTTCACCGACGACATACTCTGGGTGGTCAACAAAATAGGCATTATACTTCAGTCCGTTTTCATCTTCTTTGAGATCAATCCAGTCAATGGCATTCAAATCACGCATACTTTCCAGTTTCTGGAAAAAGAGCACATCCGCGGTTACTTTCGTATTTGCGCCGGAAAAGGCATTGTTCGGTAAGCGTACCGCGCCGATCAGCTCCGCCCGTCTCGCAATATATTGACGAACACTGCTGTTCTGCTTATCCATTGTTCCCTTGCTGGTGATGAATGCAATGATGCCGCCTGGACGTACCAGATCGAGTGTTTTGGCAATAAAATAATCGTGTATCTGAAAATTCAGTTTATCGTATTTGGTGTCTGCTACTTTGTAGTTTCCGAATGGCACATTTCCAATGGCCAGGTCAAAGAAATTGATCGGATAATGTGTATTTTCAAAGCCGTTTATGGTAATCTCTGCCTTCGGATATAGTGCTTTGGCCATGCGGCCGCTCAGCTCATCCAACTCCACACCGTAGACTTTGGATTCACGCAATGCCATGGGCATTGTGCCAATAAAACGGCCTGTTCCACATGCGGGTTCCAGCACGTTACCAATCGAGAAACCAAAAAGCTGAACGGCCTCATACATGGCTGAGATAATCCCCGGATCGGTATAGTGGGCATTTAGAATGGAGCCCTCAGCTGCTGCATACTCACTCGGTGAGAGCATACTTTTCAGTGCTTCTTTTTCTTCCTTCCAGGTCTGTTTCCGGTGATCAAAAATATCCGCAAGGCCGCCCCATCCAACGTAAGCATTGATCACGGCTTTTTCATCATCATCTGCCATTCGGCCTTCGGCTTCAATCTGCTTCAGCATTTGTATGGCTGCGATGTTTTTTCGGATGCGCTCGGTGGGATTAAAATGCGAATCGCCAGTATCTGGCCCGATGATGAAATTCTCACCTTGCTGCGGAGTAACATCGCTCTGGCGATTCTGGGGTTCATCATTGCTTCCACCCTGGGATACCTCAAATTTTGGCGTCCATCCTGTCTCTTGTGGAGATTCCTCAGTATTTTCTTTTTTTTGATCAAAAGAAAATGCCGCTCTGTCGGTTGCCGATTCTTCTTCCGCATCCTCCGGGATTATTTCCGCTTCGGTAAAGCCAATGGTGACCTTCTCGGTCGCTTTGCCTTGACAGATGTCGTCTGCCAGTTCATAAAAATCTTGGCGAAAAGCGTTTCGGTATTTTATCCAGGACAGGGCTGCTACATCAGCATTGGCTGTTTGAGCGTAATCCTGTTGCGCCCTGTTCATCAGGTTTGACAGTTCGCCACGATCATCCATATCCTGTTTCCCTGGCTGGTGGTGTTGCATCATGATTTCAAGGCTTTCAAAGGTCGTGCAGTTCTCTAAGCCCCAGGTTCTCATAAAGCGACGAATGGGATGCGTCGGGCTATCGCGCTCCTCCTTGATTTCCCCTGGCTCTGTGGGCAACTTGGAGATCTCCGCTGCATTAGAAAATGCTGCTTCGTCCGTTTCCTGTCCTTCCTCCGCATCCTCCGGGATGACCTCTGCCTCGGTAAAATCAATGGTGACTTCCTCGCCTTCCCGGTTGACCACCCTCTTAACCGGTTGGTATCCTTGCTCGGATATGTTATCCAGCCAGGAGGAAGAAAATTGTTGAAGGGAATGAACTAAGCCCTCGTTGATCTCTCCTTCTTCGATCACAGATTGATAGATACCTAAACCACCGTTTTCATAGGTCAATGGCACTAATGCTTTTTTTTCGACATCGAAAAGATAAACAATTTCCGGGTCTGTGACCAGATCCCCGTTTTGGCGATAATAGTGGGTCATGACAAAAGTATTGTATGAAGTATCGTATGCAATTTTTTCGAGTACCAATGGCATAAAAGCATCGTTTTCGGTCTCCCGGCGCTCATATAAGCAGTCATTATCCAGAAATTCCGGAAAAAGGCTCTGGAACTGATCAAATAGTGTTTTTGCCTGCCCGTTTGTTTGCCCATACTTGTCGATCAATTCAGTATGCAGCGCCTGTTCAGCCGCTCTTTCATCTTTGATTTCCTCAATAACCTGGCTGAGTTCTTCTTTGATCGCCTCAACATCGGTTTCCGGATCGGGTGTTTCGAACCTCTCTGCGGGTTGATCATACTCTCCGTGGTTTTCATCTGAATTCCCGGCTGGCTCCTGTTGCTCCGTTGGCTCTGCTGGCATGACTGACCGCTGCGGCTCAGGTGTCTGAAAAAGATTGTGCTCAATTAAGTAACGGATACGTTTGGCCACCTGTCGATAATTAATGTTAAGTTCTATCTTCTGGCCGTTCGGCAATCTTTTGGCGATTTCAATTCCTTTTGATGGTGCGTAATGAATATTTTCAATCGTTTTACGACCAAATGTTCCACCTTCGCCATATTCTTTTGCTAAAAAAGCACTATCATCTTTAGCATCTTTTTTATGCTGACTAAAATGATTGTAAATTCTTTTAAAACTACCTTCGACATTTCCTCCTTCTTTTAAAGCATAGTCAACTTCGTCCTGAGTAATGAAATTTTCATAAAGGAGGCTTACCTTTTCTGTTTTTTGAATCTCTTTGGGATCTTTTAATAGATCTTCAAGTTCCTCCATTATCGATTCTGGCGTATATACCAGTCTAGATCGAAGTTTAATCTCACCTGTTTTAATTTTATCTATATCGCTTTTTAGAACAGCCAGTAGTTGATTCACGCCTTGGGGTGAACTAAGCATCTTTTCAAAATATACAAAATGCTCTGGCGCACCAGAATACGGAGCAAGATCGTTAAATATATCTTTATGCATATCTGCTATGGTATCTCTGAAAACAAAATAGATTTCTTCACCGATCCTTTTAAGCTCATGCTGACGAATGGCATCAACTTCCTCAGAAGATAAATATGCTCCAGTGCGTATGAGACGGTCTGTTCTCGATGCAATTTCTGTCCATGTCAGGGTCTTCATGGGATTTTCAACAGTTGACGGAAAGTAGGATAGTCTCAAACCGTTGGAGTCATACCATGCACATAGTTTTTTGCCGTCAAATTGAAATCCCTGTCCGGCTATTCCAATTTTATCTTCTAAAAAAGCAGCAAAATCGTTGATAGAGTGCCCTTTTTGCCAGTAAGCGGCAATCTCAAGTCGACGGTCAGCTGCACCTCTTCCGCCGCCAGCGCTCATCAGAACACGATTGATTAACGCGTCTGTCATCAAGCCTTCGGATATGTCGGCTGCTTTTGGGGCCTCTGTGGCCAACGTCCCCCGCTGCTCCTCGATGCTCGGCAGCGGCTCAAACAGTGTGAGCTGTTTCTGATCCGGTTTTCCATGCACTTCGACTTCTACCGGCACACCTGGCGTAATTTCCTCCAGTGTATTTTCTTCTTTTTGATCTTCGACGTCCGGTTCATGAACCGGCGGGTTTGTTTCAGATTCGGCCTGCGGTATTTCTTCTGCTTCTGTCGTTTTTTCCGCTTCATCTCTGCGGTGCTTTATGGCCAGCTTGTTGCTTTCTTTTTCGACAAATTGGAGAATACTCTGGGCATAATCTGTGTAGATGTTCCCAAAATTGATTAAAGCGCTCTTACTGGTTAATAAAGAAACTTCTTTGAATTCCTCTCTGCTGATATAAGCTCTGGGATCTAAGCCGCACCGGCCAATCATCAAGTAGGCGGCTGAAGCTACGATCAAGGCACTTAGGCAGCTGCTTTGATCGTTTTTTCTTTTTTCGATAGTTCTGACCCCTTAAGCGCAGTGCTATCCACCAATTCATCTACATCCTCCTGATCCGATACAGTGGCGGCCGTTACATAGTAAAAAACATCTTCAATAGCAGATTCATTCGGCACTTCGATGCCCGTGGCATTGACAATGGCGTCAGCAATCATGGCATAGTCTTCCGTTTTTTCAACTTGCCATGGATGGACTTCGT
Source organism: Eubacterium callanderi (assembly GCF_900142645.1). GTDB lineage: Bacteria > Bacillota > Clostridia > Eubacteriales > Eubacteriaceae > Eubacterium > Eubacterium callanderi. The sequence goes on along the minus strand of NZ_FRBP01000008.1, from coordinate 46,894 downwards.
GTCCTCCGTACCACGATAGTTCGGTATCGCTTCGATCATAAACGTAACGCAGCTTTTGATTTGAATCTGTTTTCTCCGTAAAAACCGCAATTCCGGTGCTATTTTTTTTCACATAGCGTCCCATTTTTTTGTTCCAGAATGCAATATCCGCGACTGCCGTCGCATCAGGACGCTGCGCAGCGATCATCAGCTGTTCTTTAAACGAATATTTATAGATTCCCTGCGATGCGTCTAAAAACTGCATCCACTCCTCTGGGCTCTCAATTACTTTTTTGCATATGTCATTGTAAATCTCTAGCGCTTCATAGTATTTCAACTCTACACCTCTCTAAAATAAAAAAACACCACATTTCTGTGGTGTTGGCTCATTCAGTATGGTTATTCGATTAATCCGATCCTCTCAGATCATCACGCTTCTGGAAGCCAGTCAAGATCATCGTCATAGACAACTTCCTGCAGTACGACTTCCTCGGCTTCCGCTTGAATCTTTTCTAAAAGCGTTACCGCACGCCGGTAGTCGGTCTTTTTAATTTCTTCTATCTTTTCTTCCTCGCACATCCGACAATGGATATTCTGGTACATTTCCTCCGCCCGTTCACCGACTTCGTAGCAGTGTTGATTGAGGACGCCTTCCATCAGCGCAAAATCGTAAGGGCCTCCTTTCAGAATACCCCTAAAGTATTCAGCATATTGGTGACCCCAACGATTTAATTTCTTTCCTTCCTTTGGAGAATCAATTATGTTTGGAATACGATAATCTCCATTTTGAACATATTGTAATTCCGGCGCTATCTGCTCCAGGATTGTTTTCTTAGCTTTTTCCATTTAACTTCTCCTCTTTTTTATATTAATTATACACTGTTTTATTAGAAAATCCATGGCTTATCTTTCTTCATCCATTTCCAAATCAAAATTATATTTTTCATCCAATATATTCAACTGTCCGGTTTCACGCTTATATCTTTCTCTATAGTTTTCAAGCGAAGCAATCGTTTCGTTAATCAAATCATTATTAAAACTGATTTCACTGGGATTTATGGTTGTTTTATGTGCGTGATAAGCAGAAAAGTTTACCTGCTCATCTGTCAAAAGATTAGCAATACTTTTCAAGGCTTCGGGGCAATTAGAAAAACTGCTGGCAGCATTCTGAAGCGTCTCATATCGCTCATACCTTCCACCTCTCCAAAAATCAAAGAATTGGTTTTCTGTCAAGAATCCTTCAATTTCGTCCTTGTTCTCTCGTAATAGATTTGTGATAATTACATGGTTTCGATATAAATTCAAATTATCCTCTGGCATAATTTGCTTTTGAAGCAAATCAATTTTTGAATCTATGTGGGCAAGGACATATTCCTGCAAAGTGGCCACACTTGCACTGTGATTCCAGTCCTTACTCATCGTGACAATTATTTCTCCAACAAGACTGTCTTTAGTTTCATCTTCGTCGAGATACTGCTCAAAGTCCAAAGGCTTACTCTGTGTTAAGTCCACCATAAACACACTGTTCTGTGTTATTTTTTTCTTAAAAGTATCCATATATACCGGATAGGCATCATGTATATCATCATACATTTTCCGCATACATCCAAAGTTTATTGATATTTCTTTTTCTGTCTTAAAAAAGTTTACACCAACGAGCTCAGCACTACTTTCCAGCCATTTCGAAACCGCATTTAAATCACCTTTATATTGCCCGTTCGCGACTTCTTTTATCAAACGAATAACCCTGTTTTTATCCGGGTAGAAATCAATATCCATAGTCATCACCTCTCACTGTCTTTTCCATAATCATAACCTTTTGATTCCCAATCCATCTTTTCGGACGATGCCAAACGAATGGCTAATTCTTTCAGCGCCTGACCTTCCAATTGTTCGTATTGCATGCCGCCTGCAGATGCGTGATACGCTTCAATTTGATGTGCGATTTGACTGCGTACATTTCGGCAGACCCCCACTGTCCTTACATATTTTTTTCTCTCATATTCTGACTTTACAGGAGCCTTTTTCTCGTAGTAGGTATTTCGATCAAAAGTATCTTTCATCTTCGATATAGTCCAAAAATCGCCATCACCATACCGATTCAGACGCTCAATTGGCACAGTCAAATGATCATTCACTTTGATTTCATAAGAATCGGTTGTTTTAACCATACGGTAACCCAAGTTTTGCATATGGTTAAACAATTCAGATTCATTCAGTGAATAACGCATCGATTGATTAAAGCTTGCTTTTAGCTGTTTATCTATATCATTGAAATCAAAGAGATCCTCCTGTTGATCACGATCCGGATTAATATGACTATTTTCGACTTTCAGATTATCACCTAATAAACGATTTTTTTCAAACTGCGCCATCAATTTTTCTTTGTCCCATTCCTCTGGGCGCATTAAGGTGACTAAACGAAAGGTCTTATTCTCTTTTTTGATGGTGATATTTTTACGCTCATTGATCCAAGTCACATCATATCCTTTATTTTTGAGGAAAAGAATAAAATCTTCACGACTTGTTGCGTGCTGAATGGCATAATTGACAACTCCTTTAGCCGTTTGTGTGTCTTTAGAAAGGGCTTTTTTATCGCCAAAATCACTTCTGTGCCTTTCCGTTTTTGAAGCTTCCTTATCTTCTTTAAGCAAATTTTCAAGGTTAGTTTTGCACCATTCAGGATTGAGTGTTGTGCTTCTACATCGGAAATTGTGCGGGTTGATAAATGTTACATAATCACGATCATCCCACCAATTCGTCCGATAGCCAAACTCCTGCATTTTAAGCATAAAGCTCCATTTATCTGAGGATTGATCAAGCGCATAGATCACGGTTTTATACATTTCCGTTTTCCAGGAAGTATTATTTTTTTGGTTTTCAAACTCACCACGTGTTTTCGTCGAAATCGTTGCTTTTCCTTTATCTTTTACCCAACTGAGGGTAATGCCCTTTTCCTCACAGAGCTGTATGGATTTTTCTTTTAATCTTCTAAGATCTTCCTTACTTTGATGCCAACGCTTACCGGTTAAAAAATTTGTTCGATTCAAAACAAAGTCATTATGCCAGGTGCCTGTGTCCATATGCGTTCCCATAATGATCTCAAAACCATTAAATATTTCCGGCAAGCTGTTGATAAGCTCAACGCCTATTTCATGTGCCAAATCTGGTAAAATGCCCTGATCATTTGGAAAACTCTGGATAAAATGAACGTACAAGAAGTCGGCATTTTGCTGATCATAAAGTCGCTGAGTAGTGCGCATAAGCTGGTAAGCTTCCGCCGGGTCATCGCTGCAATTCCATGAATGCTTAAGCTGATCCCCATTTTCCAAGCTAACTTTTGCATTTTTGACACAGTATTTTACCGCTTCAAAAAATCGGCTGGGTTTGTCTTTTGTTTTTCGTGAAATCATTCTTATTAGCGCCAAAATTCACCTCTCATCATTTTGTCTTAGCACGATTATTGGGCAGTTGCTTTGATATTCTTTCCAGCATTTTGACGATTTCGGCCAGTTCTTTCTGGCACTCCTGCAAATAAACTTCTTCAATTTTGTGCATATTGGCCAACTTCGCGATTTGGTTCAAATTGGTTCCAATTTTTCGGATCTGCATTAAAATCGGTTTGAATTCCTTATAAATATAAACTTTCCCTTCATTCAGCACACACAATCGGATAAATTGGGATATACAGGGATTTTTATTCCAAATGCAATTGCTATCAAGCGCTTTTTTCTCCAAATACTCTATTTCCTGATCGGTAAAACGAATGCTTACCTTCACGCTTTTAGGATCATCGGAAATGTTCATCTTAACCTCCTTTATTCGCTTTTATATTAACGTTCATCGTCTATCACCGGCATATCATTGACTTTTAAATAATCCTCATCTTCCTGGGATCTCCAACCTGCTTTGCTAAATAAATCGTTATTCGGATCAACGCCATTTCTTTTGAATTCTTTAATAAAATCAGTCACCTGATCAAGTTTATCTCCTGATAAATGATTGATTAAGTACACACTCAGATCATCATCTTTGCAGGCGTTTTGAGTCACCAATTGATACATTTCATTTCTGTAAGCCTGGTATTCCGGATTACTTTTATCAATTTCTAAAACAGGAAGATCCACATAACCATACTCTTCATATCGAACGACTTTTCCAAAATGCGCTTTTTCATGCCATTCTAAACTTTGTAATGCGTTATTCCCCTCAAAATAGCCTATTGCATCATATTCTGGAAAGCTATCTCCTAGTTTTTCATCTTTAAAAAGTTGTAATACTGTATCCCATAAAAAATCTCCAGAAAGACTGTTCATATCAAGTCGTTCATCTATTTTGACTAATTCTTCACATAAAGCATTATCAGACTGATTTAAATAATCAAAAGTCTGCTCTGGGTCTTGCCGACGAAGGTATTGATACAATGCGTTTTGTATATCTTTTAACTTTAAGTTTCTGACTTGACTCATCTTCGCGCAGTTTAAAACGGCTTTTTCTTTTTGCTCCAACTTAACCAAATCGGAAACATCAAGAAAATTAAAATAGTTTACATATATTTCGCCATCTGCATCCGTTGAGCAATAAAATTGTCCATATTTTTCCCATCTCCCTTGACCCTTATCGGGATCAGGGATTATCCAGTTGTCTTCATCATCGTAAGTCATTGGTGGCATCCCGTTATTATCATAAAGCGCTTCCAAGTAAATCTGATCATCATCAAAATTTAGTCTGTGAATACTCTGTAAACCCTCAAACCAGCCTGGATGCTGTTTAAAAGGAATCAGTCGTTGATCGCTGATCATCTCAAACAAGTCGGCAATATTAGCAATCCTATGTGCCACTTCCTCGGGTAATCCTAAATCTTTGACCCACCTTTTTTCAAAATCAAAAACATTCGTATTATCCATTTTTATCCTTTCACTTTTAGCTAATAAAAAAAGCGCCATAACAGGCGCTCATAAGCTAATACAATTACAGACTAAAAATATTAATATAAATCTAACGTTCTTCTTCAATGTCATATTTAGGGTATTCCCCCTCATATTCATTTTCATATTCCTGAGCTGCTTTTACAATCGCTATATGCTTTTCCAGTTGCGACATCTCGTATTCAGCGATGAGTTCCGTCATCATTTCCGGGTTCAAGTCATTAACGCGATAATCATCAAAGCACATATAATACCGTGCTGCATCGGTAACCTTAATATCTACCGGAAGGTAGCCATGCTTTACAAGTTCCAGATTTAGGATTAATCGGCCTGTTCGCCCGTTACCGTCGATAAAGGGATGAATGGACTCAAACTCAAGATGGAAGCGTGCAATGGCTTCAATTGTCGGTAACTTCTTTAGCCACTCTGAATAGTTGAGTATCAGTTTCTCCATATAGGGTTCAATTAAATATGGTTGTGACGGCTTGTGTGTTGAACTAATTATATGAACTGGTACCCTTCTAAAAACGCCTCGATTCCTTGCATCGTTCATCAAAACAAGGGCATGGATTTCCTTTATTAGCCCCTCGGTTAGCTCCCTTTCTCTTTCAGCACAATCCATGATAAAATCAAACGCATCTTTAAAACCAATGATGTCCAAATGTTCACGGAGCGGCTTCTGGCTAATGGTGATTCCCTCCTGAAGGATTAATGCTGTCTCTCTCAAAGTCAAGCTATTTCCTTCAATCGCATTTGAGTTGTAAGTGATCTCGATCGCGAACTCATCGCGAAGCCTTTTTATTTCTGTTTCATTCAGTGGTTTTAAACTACTAAGCTCATTTTTAAGTACATCGACCGTTCGCAGCAATTTTTTCATTTGATAGTCCTTTCTGAAAACATTGCTTTTATTATTCAGATAAATTTATCGTTATTATAACATAGTATACCCATACTTTTAACTTAATTCGTTTTTGATTCTTACCAGAATACCGGTTACATTATCGGTTTCTCCTGCATCACGAACACTTTTTAATAACGTTGGCAGCACTTTTTTATTTTTGCCCTTTTCAATCAGGTTGATATGACTTTGAATATCCAAACAGTTAAAAAAGCCGTCCGATCCAATAAACAAGACAGAAGGTGCCGCCAGTTTAATTTCCTGATTCTGGAAAAGCGTGACTGCTTCATTCGTCCCGATACAGCTGGTAAGGTAGCTTCGATGATTCTTTTGTTGGGTATGCTTATCGGATATACGATAGGCCTGACGCTTTTCAATTAAGTAGGCAATGCTATCGCCTACCTGTAAGATACGTCCCTCTTCATTAATAATAACAATCATGGTCAGTGTTGTCCCAAGTTTTATATTTCTCTTTTTTCCATAACAAAAAATATGTTTGTTGATCTGTTTTAGCAACTCCGTCAATTCTAATTCGAGGTTCACTGCCTTATCTGTTAAAAGATGCCGACAGGTATTTGCAGCCCAATGGTTTATTTCATCAATGGCAATACTGCTGGCCGCTTCTCCTTTATCGAGCCCGCCTACACCGTCGGCAACAGCAAAACAATAAAAAGTATTCCCCTTAATATCTTTTTCACTCCAGTAGGTAAAAGCATCCTCATACCGATCTCTTTTTCCTTTATCATCTAATTTTTCAATCGATATATTAAAACTCATATTTTTCCCTTTCAACAATAAATTCAAGCTGTCCAAGTCGAAGGGTGTCTCCTTCCTTCAACTCATAGTATTTCATGTGGTTCAAAGGCTGTCCGTTAATCCGATTGGTATTTTGCGAACAATCACCAAAATAAGCATGGTCACGATCTGTGGAATAGATCAGCCCATGGCATTTTGAAATATAAGAAAAAGCCTGTAGATCCGGTATCCTTCTTCCAATGGGATAATAATCCGTAAAGATAACCAGATCACTCACGTCACTTTGGCGGCTCTTTAATATCAAATAAGGAATATCGTCGTCAAGTATTGTGGTTTTAAAATCCGAGGGCTTAAATTCAATTTCTTCTGTCAATTCTTTTTTGGGGCGTTTTTTCTTTCGCCTGAAAAAATGAAAAATCGAACGCTTTTCCGTTTTTTCCTTTATGTCTGGCTTTTTTTCGGATTCCGACAAATACACTTCACTGAGCATTGCTTCCTCTTCTTCTTTGAAACTCCCTAAATCTGGAGCCCCTGGTAAATCAACCGGGGCTCGTTTGGATGAATGTTCTTCTGAAGCACTTTTATGATCTTTGTCTTTGAAAATATCCGGCACAAAAATCGGCGGACATAGCACATTGAAAGATTTATCCTCAATGGTTATTTTCATCGGCTTTTTTTCCTTTTCTTTTGTTCATCAAAAAGAAGATCAGAAGCGTACAGAGTGCTGCAACAGCTGCAATTCCAACGTAGATTAAAGGATTTACCATACTTTCTGGCGCGGTTACAGAAATTTTTTCTGAGTTCACAGCCATTTTATAGGTTACCTCACCAAGTTCATTCCCGACTTCATCATTGGCCGCAACGGTAAGCTGGTAGTCGCCATCTTCATGCAGCTGATAGAGTGTTTTACTAATCTGATCTTGATTTTCAAGAAGGTTTACCACTTCACCTGAATCCATATTCTTTATTTCCATTTTCGTGAAATAATCTGGCTTCTCATTGCCGATCCAGATTTTATCCAGTTCAATATTGATTCGTGCATCTTTAGACAATTCGGTCTTCTTGTTTTCAGGAATCGGTGTGTTTGTATTTTTTTCAGTCACTAAGGGCTTTGGTGCAGTGCCATCGACAAAAAAGCCATACTCCAGCTGATTGGACTGGTTTTTGGCTTTATCCAAGGCACTCAGCTCCATCCCTTTTTCTCCTTCTGTATCAATGTGATCATCGAGATTCCAGGCGATGGTCTTCATTAATCCGGTTTTATGAGTTAATAAACAGTTGATTGTATCCAGATGATCATCTTTGACCAGGAAATAATCCGACAGCTTTACTCCGCTTTTATAAGCGGGCTGCTTATCTAAATCAATATTCATGGTTACAATTTCCGGTTTTGTCCGGTCAATTACAACGGTTCCACCGGTGCTTTCGCTGCGGTTACCCGCCATGTCTTCAATTTGAGCGGATATACTATATGTCCCATCCTCACTGAGTTCAACAGAGGATGTTAGCGCATTTTGGCCGCTGTTTTTTTGCTGAAGTCGATCTTGATCATTAACTTTAAATGCTGCTGTGCTGCCATCCAGATTAGAATCCTCATACACCGCATTAATGCTGATTTTTTGATTCATAAAACCATTAACAATTGGATCAATTTTGATTGTTGGAGCAATATCGTCGTAAATAATATCGGACTGTTTTTCGATTGTCCGCGTATTTCCAGCAGCGTCTTCAATCCTAAAGAATGCACCGATATTTCCCTGGCTGCCCCCTTCAAGCTGTAATGAAGCCTGAAGTGTTTCACCCTTTCCGCCAGTGTTTGCTCTAAAACCGTGCAGCTGAGCATCCGTTGCGGTTACTTCGTGATTTGCGGTAATAACGCCGCTGATCGTATCTCCTGCTTTGGCATATTTACTGTTTTTTGCATTGTTAGAAGTGATTGCAGCCTCTGCCGTGATGGGCGCATAATAGATGATTTGAACCCCGGCGTCTGCTTCTGACACAGTTACTGGCGTATTTCCTGCAAGGTCTGAAGCCACTAAAGAAAAACCAATTGCTTGCTGATCAATCAGTCCCCGGACGTTCTGGGCGGCGGTATAGGTTTTATCGTCCGCGGCGGCCGTCACGTTACTTTCGGCGATCTGACCAATACAAGTAATCCGGTGATTGGCCGCAACACTGGCTGTAAGAGTATCGCCATCTTTTGCATATTTACTCCCATCGCGCTCATTGCTTGACATAAACTTCAAATCCGATAATTGTATCGGTGCATAGTAAATAATCTGTGTTGTGTCATGCTGCGTTTTGGTCACATCCTCATTATTCGCGTCATCACCAGCAGTAATGGAAAACGGGATACTTTCCTGATCGGCTGCTAAATTACCGGTTACTTCAATTCTTGCTGTATAGTCGATCCGGTTTCCAGATTCAACTTCAACACTTTGCCCCCCTATCTGACAGTTTTTAATATTTGATTCATGGTTTGTTGAAAATGCAACGGTGAGAACATCACCATTTTTAGCCAGCTCCATCCCATTTTCATTGCTGGATTGATAGCTCAATTGATTAATCTGAAGGGCCGAATAGAAAACGCACGTCGTGAAATGATCACCGGAAACATTATATGGCGGCGTATCGTATATATCCTGTAAAGTTAACGCAGTATTGATCACAGAACGATCCTGAAGATTTTCAACCGTGTATGTACCTGTCCAGGAAAAGCCGTCCTCCGACTTCATTTCGATTCTCTGATCAGCGATACGAAGATCCGTATTGGTCAATGGCCGGTTACACTCTAAGGACACTGTAATCTGGTCATTGTTTTTCACATAGTAGGTGTTTCCAACTTTGTTGCCGGTACAAGAGAAATTCAACTTGACGATGTTATTCATTGAAAGTGCCTTATAATACGTGATAACTTCCTCTGTATGAACTCCTGCCTCCTGACCAGCTGCATCTTTCACGCTCTCAATTTTCGAATCGTCTAAAGTGATTGGGCTTGCATCCTGATAGTCTTCACTGACTTTATGATTTGCAAAATACCGGAAATGATCGCCTTCTTTTTCCATTTCTAAGGCAAGTTCGCTGTTTCCGATCACAATTTTGCCGAGATTCATTAACTCATGATTGGAATAAAAAGAAAACCTCAGTGTACTGCCATTGATGGCCACTGAGGGATTGTTGTGATCAGATTCAAACGTGACATGACTAATTTCGAGTGGTGCATAGTAAACAATTTTATCATCTGTCTCTATAGTTGCTGTATTGCCATATTGGTCTGAAACGGCATTGATCTGTGAAAGATCAAGGGGAATATCGGTGAGATCTGAGAACATATTTTCCCTCACGATTAAATGGCAGTCATAGGATATGTTTCCCCCATGCTCCGTTTCATTCATTTCCAGTGTATTTTTTCCGATCCGAATTTGTCCAAGATTGACAAGTTTTCGATTTGATGAAAAGGAAAACGTCAGCTCGCTGCCATTTACAGCAATGCCCTTTTCAGGCTGATTTGAAGTGAAATGTACATCCTGTATTGATAATGGCGCATGATAAACGATTTTTGCGTCTGTCGATACCATTGCAATATTACCGGCAATATCTTGTACAAACTGGAGCGATGATAAATCCAGGGGAATCAGCACGCCATCCTCGTACTTATCTTGCGGCACAGTATACTGAGCGCTGTAATGATTTTTTCCTTCAACCACTTCATGCTTAAGTTCTATCGACGTATCCCCTATTTTTATCATCGAAAGATCTACCAGCTCCTGATTTGACAAAAATGAAAATGTAAGAACGCTTCCATTAATAGCCGACTGTGTTTCCTGATTGTCTGAAACGTATTTTATTTCTGTAATTTCAATGGGTTTATAATATTGGATACTGTCCTTTTCCTCGTTTGAATAAATGAACTCTTTTTCTTGACCATCTTGCGTAACAACGCATTGGATCTCGTAATTTATTTTTTCAACTTTTGTGGTTTCATCAATATTGTACTCAGCTAAAAACGCTCCTGTCGCTTCAAGATTCTCAACAGGTATCACTTCCTGTCCTCCGATTTTAACAGCCTTTACGAGCGTTTCTGGTGCGATTTTATAGGATAGATTTATCTTATCTCCTTGTTTACATATCATTGGATTCGCGTTCGTCGATTGAAACACAATTTCTGTAACGGCTTCAGCAACAGGTATTTCCTGTTCCGGTGTAGCAGCTGCAACAGGCATCTGCAAACATAACATCAATAATGCAAAAGTAAACAGCAGAATTTTGCATAAGTCCGTGGTTCTTTTTTCCTTAGTCATCTTCTCCTCCAACGATTCTAAAAATTTTTTGTTGTTCTTCATCTTCATCTAAAAGCACCGTCGGATGTAAAACATCTTTCTTTAACGGGTCGGTGCTGCTTTCATATTTTTTCACATGCTTTTTATATTCTTTTTTTTGTGCTTTATTTTTAAAAGAGCGTCTGATTGCTCTTATAGAGAGCACATTGTACAAAATGATCGACGCAATTAAAAAAATAATGCTTAAAACAAAAAATACATTTGAAATGTCCATTTTTGTTCCTCCTTTACTTAATTCATGTTAAAAATTTGTCCACTAAATTGCTAATTTCTATTTTAAGTTTGACTCCTTTACATTACTATATTTTTTAAAAGCGCGTTGTTTGGGTACTATTTATTGAATACCAAACATTTCCAGCTGAAGCTGTAAGGCGTTATATTGATATAAAAGATTTGCGGATAATTTTTCGTTTTGCTTTTCCTTTAACGTTTTTGCTCTTTGCCACAGATTGCTTGCCTCGCTATTATTTCCTGATTTTAGCAGGGCATCAATGGTATAAAGATAGCTCAAGAGATCACTGTCGTCTTTTCCAATGGCCGCCTTAAAGCTTTCTGCTGCTTTTGGATAATCACCTTCCGCATAATAGAGCTTACCTTTTGTAATATTTTCTTCTTTTGTATATTCCGCATGAAGATGATCTAACTTATTCCACCACGTGACAGCATCTTTTCGTAGGTTCATATCTTCTAAGTTATTTGATAGCCCCAATGCGATTAACTTATATGAAGGTATCAGCTTCTCATGGTTATTAAGGGCTTCCTGATCCATTGCTTTGAAAGTATTCTCAATAAAATTCAGATCTGTCTCTGTCCAAGTGTTTAATTTTGAATAGACATTGAGTAAAAGAAATAATGCATCCATTTTTTCATTTGTATCACCAGATGTCTCAATCAAATTTTTAATCTGCTCAACAATTTGTCCTGTGTCACCCTCTCCACTCACAATATTCCGAAGAATTTCTACTTTTTCACCTTTCATGTTTTTTAAAAGGTCTTTTGCGTAGTCCTGGTAAACAGGACTTTCTTGTTCGATACAAAGTTCCGCTAAACGAATTCGGAGAGACTCATCCAAATTCTTTATTGCAGTTCTTTCTCTGAAGACATCAAGGAGCGCTTTATTCTTCTCCCGGAAATTCTCGTCCGTTTTCTGCGGCAACATGAGCTGATATATCTTTTCATATACATCACTCTGCCCTGGGTCTTTAATCGAAGCATTTAAATAGGCTTCAATTGCATTGCTGTTCTCTCCGGCCTGCTCATACTTTACAGCTTGATTAAAAAAAGAATTGAACTCATTGCGATAAGCCTGAACATTGCTGTAATAGCCAAACATTCCGAGTGTAAAGAAGGCGATACACAAAATGACACTGCTCAGAAAAATGGCCAAACGTGCTTTATACCCTGAAATCGGATCACTTTTTTGTTCAATACGCTGCAAAGCTGCATAAACGTCTTCCGCACTTTTGATCCGCTGCTCATAATTAGCTTCACAACAAAGGTTCAATAAAGATACTAGTTCAGAAGGTTTTTCTTTTTCGTCAAGGAAACTGCAAATGTATTGGCCAAGCTTACCAATTGAGTATACATCTGTATACGTGCCCACTGGTATTGAACGGTCTGCATACTCCGGCGGTGAAAACTCTGCGGTTCCAGCTCTACGGTTTGTGGTATCCCCTATTTTCTTACAGGCGCCAAAATCAATCATCTTTAAAAATTGATTGTTGATAACAACATTGTCCGGCTTAAGATCACAGTACACATAGCCCTGCTCATGGAGATATTCCATCCCCTGGCAAATCTGTTTCAGCCAATTGATCGCCTGCATAACAGATATTACATTGTTTTCTAAAAATTCACTGAGCTGTACTCCATGAATGTAATCCATGACGATATACAATGCTTCAGGTTGATCGTAAATGGTCGGTAAAACACGCGGAAACATTGGATTTGAAAGCTTTGAGAGCATGATGGCCTCTTCCTTTTGACGCTGATACCCTTGAATATTATCCTTTTTATTTAATACTTTGATTGCCCACATTGCTCCCATCTGCAGGTCGGTGGCCAGATAAACAGTGCTGGTCGCACCTTCAACGATAAGCGATATGAATTTGTAGTGATCATCCAGGGTTGTTCCAATTAATTTTTTCATAACTTTTCACGCTCAGAACTTTTCAGAAGTAGTATATTTTCTTCAATCTGCTTTCGATCTTCAAGGGATTGCGCATTTTCAACTGAGTCTTCCCACCGGTGAATGACAATCACATAGGTTTTTCTTTTTAGTCCATATAAAGCTAAAGCTCGGTTTGCTTTTATACGAGTCGCATAAGCGGTATCGCTTTTGAATTGCTCTTCGTTGCTGAGCTCGCAATACTGATCATATGCTTCTCTGAAAAAACCGTCTTTAAGAATAATAGCAGCCTTTCTTTCCCGAATCATGGTGTTCAATTCTGGGCAGTGTCTTTCTGCCAGGTTGAGCATTTCGGTAAAATAGGCATTGATTCCGTTAATATCTCCAAAATGCACCAACTCTGTAAAAAATAAAAATACACCAATGTAACATCTAATCACATCGGTGTATGGAGCCTGACCACTTTTTAGATGATCCAGCTCATTCAACAGGTTAACTCCATCTGCTTTTTGATTCAGTAACATTTACACTCTCCTTTCAAATTTCAAGATGTTTCAGTATTTTTAAATTATTTGATAACTCTTTCTTGTTTTTATATACTAAACCTTTTAAAAAATTTTGGTAATCCTTAAAATCTTTGACGCGCTGTACGATAATGTAAAATCCTTCTCTGGCTTTACTCTCCTCGTCAGATAAAAACAGCTTTTTACTACAAGGCGAATACCTGTCCACCAAACGGAGAATCACAACGCCCTGAAGTGTCCCTTCCGCTAACGCAATGTAATCAGGGTGTGTTTGTTCCCATTGTGCCTGACTAAAATACAAAGTACTCTTATTCTCTGTTTTCAATACATACATGGCTCTCCCCTCAAAACTCTTAAATAAAAACAAAAAAGCCAGACTTTTTGTTAAGCCTGGCTTTCTTAATTTTTCGCTATCTTGTTAAAGAATAATTATCGCTCATTTTCCTCATCGTATGCAAGTCCATCCTTAAAAAATAATGGATTTTTTGCCTGCTGCTTTTCTGCGAGTTTAATAAAACTTGAATGGAGAATCAAGTTATATCGCAATCCCAGCATGGTTTTATAAAAACGACACCGTATGTCCGTAATGTTGGGCACAGAATCGATGAAATCACTGACTTCTTTTATACAATGCGCTTCATCATTCTTTCTAAAGCATTATTGCAATCCTCATATTCCAGACTGTTAATCAGCCGGAAATAATTTATCTTTTTTCCGTTTTCTTTAATGGCTGAGTTTGGGAAATCATAGACGCGTTTTTTTATTTCATCAGAATTTGATAAGATACTGTCCATCTTCTCATCACTTAATTTGGGGTACCGACATGAGCCGCAGTCATATACAGGAGCAATTTTCACTTTAGCATCTTTTTTATTGATTATAAAACCCCAGTTACCATTATGCCTGTCAAAATTACCGATGAAAGCATCCACGATAAACATATCCCAAAAATAATCTTTCAGCTTTTGAACTTGGTAGATCGTCTGTTGCCCCAATGCATCCAAATGCTCACTCAGCTCTGTTCCACATCCGGATGTTCCCTGTTCATTTGGAATACTATTTTTGATTTGTGCAAATTCGTACAGACGGTCATTATCGTCAACAAAGTCTTTACACAATATAACTTCTTTATTTTGATATGTACCTAAAACTGTTTGCTGCGTTTCAACCCCCAGCATCTGAAAGATATGGCATCCAATATACTCAGAATAAATATTATTCGTATAAGATATATCTAATTGCTCACGTTCCTGAGCTTTTTTGGGATATTTCATTATTATAAATGATTGATTTCTTCTGTTCGGAACCACCATAAAATCTAAGAACTGATTGACAGTTTGAAAAATCAATTAAATCCATACTATTCATCCTTCTTTACAAATATTTTTTTCTCAGTTCTTCCGCTTGTTCCCAACTAATACAATGGTCATAGTAAGCCAAATTAATTGATCCTTGTACTTCATCATAGAGACAATCAAGGTAGTTAACATTATCTTCTATTCCCTTTTGAAGCCTGACAATATCATCGTATAAATATTCTGGTATTTTGAAGCTAAGACTGCTATCTATTTTCATTTTTATATTCAAATTTTCATTTCTCCGATATATCATTTTAACTATAGTATACTATACAATAATTAAAAATTGGTATAAAACCCTAATCTTCATACGATCTTTCCACTTCGAAATATTTTTCCTTTTGTTGAGGACTGAGCTTCCCCAATATATTCATCACTCTTATTTCACCTATATTTTTTCCATATAGAAAATCATAAAAGGCATCATTCGCTTTTAAATGCTGGCGAAATCTTTTCGTCATTTTTAAGGTTTGTCCGAAAACGGGATCGCTTTCAGAATTACCCGCATATATGTAATATAGATCTTTTAAAAGGGCTCTATATTCGTCACTATCAACTAATTCATTCATATAGAAAAAAACAATTCAGTTCTCCAAGAAATATCCCAAAAGTTCGATCTGGAAGAAGCTCGCCGCCACTCTCAACCTTTTCTTTCCTGGACTTAATTAAATTTTCCAACGTTTCAACATAAAATTTTTGCCTATTATTTAAATCAATTCTTAGAAACATAGAGCTCTCCTTTCAATATTATTTATTTAGTTAATACTGTACCGGAAGACTTTGTCTTCCGGTACTTAAGGAAAAGAAATGAAAAAGTGTGGCAATGTCCAGAATTGAACTGGAATAAGCCCATCTATACGCTCATTGCCGTGTCTGGAAGTGGCAGGAGGTTACCACTTCCATTAAAAAGGAAAAGATTGAGGGAACTGCCGGAATTAAACCGGCACTACCATTCAAGTTGTAGGCTTTTGCGTTCCCATATTGCTTGATGATCACTTTTGATCAATAAAAAACCGCCTGATTGCGTTCAGACGGCGTGTTATGCTATAATCGTGGTGCAGGGATACCTGTGGCACCGGTGCGGTAAATTGTGCCCCAGAGATGGGGTGATGCTTATGGATAATAATCAGTTAATTTTGATCTTGGCGTTAATCGCCTTTATCCTTGAATGCATCAAAAAAGACAAATAACCGTCCATAGCCTCGAAAACTTGACGGTTATTCGTTAGTTTAATGTCGGGGCTACCGTGCCCGGTGTCCCTGTTTCTTTTTATATTATAACACACTTTTGGGCTGATATAAAGTATCTTAATTTTCGTTATCTAATTTGGCAAAATTCTAACTGTATCTCAAGTAAATTTAGACTCGTGCCAGTCAGCTTACTTGAGCCTGATTTTCATTCATACTATAAACTACTGTATCATCGTTCAATTCAAGTATCCACAATACCTCTTGTTTTAAATCTTTCAATGCACCTATAATGCAGTTTACAAAATCCTGATCCATTTCTTCCTGAGTAAGTTGGATGTAGGGACGTACACTTTTATCCCAATATCCAGTTTGAAAAAATTCCTTATAGGAAGTTTTTCCTGTATCATTTACACATTTTGCAATATAGCTTTTCATTTTTTTCTCCAATATCATTATAATTTTTATTGAACCTCACCTCATTGAACCATTTCTATTAATAGCCCAATTAATACTTAAAAGGACAATCGGAACCAGTACAACCGTCGCCGCCGCTAAGATAACATAGCTGCGGTTAACCGTTTCTTTGATTTCTTCTGCCTGCGGCTCTGGAAAAATCCGTTCCCCTCTGACTAAAAGCCGGTGGCTGTTGACACCAATGGGGGTACAGGTCAGCAGTGTTACATAATCCTTGCCCGGTACAGCCTTTAATTCGTCCGTTTGATTGGGTTCAACCACTTTGATCTGATCCACCTTGTATGTCAAAATTTCATCCAGCACATGGATCTCAAAAGTATCTCCCTTGGTGAGCTGATCCAACTCGGTAAAAAGCTTTGCCTCGTTAAGTCCACTATGGCTTGTGAGGACAGCGTGGCTGCCCTCCCCGCCGATGGGCAATGCGGTTTCTTTGATATGCCCAACACCTTGTCGCAGCACCTCGTCACGTGTACCATGATAAATCGGCAGATTGATCTTAATTTTGTCAATGACAAGCGTTCCCATGATCCCATCCACATTTAAGCAGCCCAGATAGTTTTCGGGAAGGACATAGCCGCTGCCTTCGATAAACGGGTCATGTGCGACCATACCATTTAAGCCCTGGTTGTAAGCCAGGGCTTTTTCTTTTTCTTCGGCCATGACGGAAGCGTTCATCTGCTCCACCGTGATTTGATAATCCTGAATCACTTCCCCATGCTGCCGATTTGACAGCAGATTCGCAATGATCGGGTACGCCAAAAAGCAAGCTCCGATGATGAACATTAAAGTGATGGCCATATTCGATAGAATCCGCTTCATCTGCTGTCTCCTTTCTTTTACGATGCGCTATTATTCGATTATTCAGCCTTTTTCGACTTTTTAATTCTTATTACAATCAATGCACCTGCAGCAATCAAGCAGAACCCGGCTCCAATGATGAACGTCGTACCCCCATTTGCGCCTGTAAACGGCAGATCATATTTCGGAACGTTGGTAATCGTCACCGTGTTGGCAGCTAAGTGTGATACCGAATCGGCTCTCACTTTAAAAGGTTTCTTTGAAAGCTGGTAATTCACACCATTGACATTCTGGGGGGCTTGTGTTTCCACGAGCCAGTACCAAGTGACCGCGTCTAAACTGTTATGCTTGTCGCCCATGATGCCGTACTCAATTCCGTAAAAATGTGCTTTGCCCTGGGCGTCGGTTGTCACTTCCCAATCTTTGGCGTGATCGGTCGGGTCAACGATGGCATTAATCCCTTTATTCGCATCGCTTTCACTGCGATAGATTTTGAATTTCGCACCCGGCAATGCGATATTTCGGTTGGTGCTGTCTACCTTCACCAGGTTAATACCAGTGGTATGTGTCTCAGGCTTTTTGTCGTCGGGTACAGATACCTGATCATATTTGACATGCAGATTGTTGGTGTAATCCAGGGAAGCGCCATTGTAAATCGCCTGCCCCATGGAACTTTCAGCGGTTTTGTTTAAGACGGTTCGGAATTCAATGTTGATGGTGCCCACATTGTTATCCTGACCTAAACTGTAAACACTTGGTTTTTTAATGTCTTGCAGGGACTGAGCGGCTTCTTTTTTGCCCGTGTCATTCAGCGTGACGGTTAATTTTCTGCCATTTGCAGTTGTTGGCTCATTGACGGTGTAACCGCCGGTGCTCATCTTTACACGGTTTCCGTGAATATCGACACGATACAGTTCCGTACTGCCCGATACAAAATCAAGTCTTGTATCCAACACATCGGTAATCTGGTAGACATCGCAGGTGGCCATGTCATCCGGCATGGTTGTTTCGATGATCCACTTATTTTCCTGGCTGATGTCGCAGGTATCATGTTTGTTGTCTAATTCGGTGATGAATTTATCAATTTCCGGGCCTGGCTTCAGTTGGTTCTTTGGATAGATATGCACATCATAGATCCATCCATCACCTGCCGGATTCGTCAGCGGCAGACTGACCAGACAGTCGGCTGCCTTGATGTCCACGGCGGGGTTGTCGATTTCCTGCACCAGATAGATCCCCATTGGGAGCTTACTGTTGCCGGTAATGGTCGCCGTTCCCTGAGCATTGGTCGTCAGCGTAACCGGTGTCCATGACGTATCCTGTTTGGTAACGTCACTGTCCTGCATTTTCGTGATTTTAAATTGTACGTCTTGCAAAGCAACAGCGGTACTCGGCACCGTCTGAACCGTTCCGTCACACCTTACCCTTGCCTCTGTAATATCGTCCATCCGGTATTTGTGAATGGTGATGCTACGGTCGATAGCAGGATCTGGAATCCCTTCGCCTGCCGCAAAGACACTGACCACAGATGAAAACAACATGGTCAGGGTCAGCGCTGCGGTCACCGCTTTTTTAAATCCTTTCTTTGATATTAATTTTTTAAATTTCATTCTACTTTTTACCTCTTTCCTCAAATTTTTTGTAACCAGCTACAAAAGCCATGCCTAATAACAATGCGCCTAACAAGCTAAAAAGCAAGCGGTTCGAATCATTTGTCCCCGCATAGGGCATTTGAGGATTCGGATAATTGACAAGCTGCAAGCCTGTAGCTGTTTTCTTAACTGCCGGGGCCAGTGGTTTTCCTTTTGCTTTAATGTCAATGGTGTTTGCTTCAGCGTCAATCGTTACCCGCCACTGTCCCTTTGGCAGCTGATACCCGGCCTTTGTTTTCACTTCAACCAGGTTATATTCACCGCTTCGAAGTTCACCAAAATTGACATTTCCGTTCGTATCGGATGTCAATTTCTTAATCACAGTCGTCCAACATGAATCGTCTGCTCCTGCCAATTCGCTGTGACTGTGTTTATCGGATTCCCCTGGTTTTATTCCTGTTTGGTCTGAATATGCTTTGTCATATTTGCAGGCGTATAGCTCGAATTCAACCCCCGGCATTGCCTGCCCGTTTTCATCCACCTTTTTAAAGGAAAACTCCACCTTTTGGGCCGCATTGGGGACATCCATGGTCATAGAGTCCTCTGTCCCTGTTACGGTGAAGTAAATGGGATCGGTCGATAAAATGTGATCGTGTGGCGCTTTTGTTTCTTTAATGTAATACTCTCCTGGGAAAAGCTCCACATGAAACCGTCCCAGCTCGTCCGTATCCGCCTCTGCAACCAGTTCATCCGTGTCTTTGTTGTAGATCTGGAGATGGGCGTTCTGCAAGCCATCAAGGGTTTCTTCATCGGTTTTCGTGAATTGACTATAGACGTTCTTCCCTTTAAAAGTTGCCTTATAGCTTGCAGACATGTTCCCTGATCCCACGGCAAGGGACACAAAAAGCCGCTGTGTATTGGGAACATCCGGATAATAGATCACACAGGCATCGGGAATATTGGCATCGGTACTGAAACGCTTGGCGGTGGTTGGGGTAATGGTTGCGCTCACGTCGCCGCTATAGCTACCATCGGCATAAAGCATAAAATCATCGTCGTCATAAATGGTAAAGCTGCCCGTATAGTCTCCATAGGTCTGTCCGGAAGTGTTCCGGGCAATCGCGTGGACACCTTGCGGCAGATTCACGGTGTATTGGCCATGCTCTGAAATATTCGAACATACTGTCTGAAACCACCCGGTTTCCTGTCGCTGGGTTGCTCTGTTCCATGTCGCTTCCTCTCGCTCCGCGACAATGCTCCAGCTCGCATTCCAGTTGGGTGGGTCTTGATAGCTCTTGGTGTTGACCAGATCAGCGACGACAGGATCGGTCATGTAATAACTGCTGTAACTGGATATTCCGGCAAGCACACGAATGGCAGCCCAGGTCTGGACATAGTATTCTCCGCTCTGCCCATCATGGTAGCCATGATACATGACATTTCGAATCCGGTAGCTCTGTACGTTGGCGCTGTCCCGGATATAGGTGATTGGTATATTCGGCCCGGTTGTTTCAGAAGGAATATTCAACGTTGGATCGGCGCAGTACGCGATACCGTCAACGCCGTTATCACTGATCCGGATGATCGGTGTCGTGGTGGTAATAATGTCGGTGCCGTCTGGGCTTGCAAAGTCTGAACTGTAGATCACTCCATCATCCCAGCCTGCAGCATAAGTACTGATCATGGACTTTTTGTGATCCCCAAGGGGAACCGTCTTTAAATATTCTGGATTGGCCGAGAGTGTGACAACACCTTCTCCGGAATTTCCGACAATATAGTTGCCCTGATCATCTTTCGGAAATTCGCTCTGTTCATTTTTTGAATCCGTCTGTGGCTCCGTTGTTTCTGTTGCTGGTGCCACCTGACGCTCCGATGCCGCCCAGGCCGTATGAATGGACAGGAGAAAACCACTCAGGAAGGAAAACATTAAGAACAGACACAGGGTTGTGACCCCTATTTTCCGCAAATGTTTTTTCAATTTAGACCTCCTTATTTTTTCTTTGGGCTTAAGGCTTAAATTGCTCTTATATTGCTTATTCTTAAGCCCACCGTTTCGGTTGGTGCGGTGCATGTTGGTGCTCTCACGTAGCACATGGATCTTCTCCCCTTTCTCTTTTCTTTTTGATCAATAAAAAACAGCTCCCTGAGCTGTCTGTTATGGCTGTTTGAAGCATGATCAATCTGCGGTTATCGTTATTTAATTTAAAAATCGGCATCACCTCCACTAAATGGTGCTTCTTTGAAAGGATTGCCGAAGCGGCGTAGCCGCCCCGGCTATTTCAAAGAAATAAAGGAAATGAATGGCGGTGTCTGGTACTGCCCCAGATATGATACAAACCAAGCGTATAATCTGTATCAAAAAACTGAATCTTCACCGCCGTGTTATCAGGGATTCTCTCCCCGTTATCTTTGTTTCGATTAGTAACGTTAGCGGCAAATTTCTCCGCCGCATCATACAATGCCAGTTTTCCTTCCGCAGGCTATCCTCCGTTCTATAGCATTGACCACATATGACTATATATGATAGTTACTTGCATTCCCATAATTGAAAAGAGTGCCCGGAAGCACCAGGCACTCCAATGTGTGTAATAATTACGTTCGCTCAGATTATCGCTTTGCTTTTCGGCGGTTATGAACCCCTAAAGTAATTGCACAAACCAAGGCAGCGCCGCCAACCAGTCCAATGAAAAGCGGGCTGTTGTTTGAATCAATCCCGGTATCCGGAATCTTTTCCTTCACATTGCCCAGCGCGGCGGTTGTGGTTTCATGATCCACAACTTTCAGTTCATAGATGGTTGAATCAAGAACATAGCCCTCCGGCGCTTTGGTTTCCTGATAGAAATACTCGCCATCTGGCAGCTTGCCGACTTTCAGGTTACCCTGCTCGTCGGATTTTCCTTTGAAAATCACCTTCTGATCCGCATCCATCACGCTGATCTCTGCGTTCGGAAGGGCTGTTTTGGCTTCGGTATCTTCTTTGTAAAGAACAATGTCTCCGCCTTTGGCTTCGTTGAAGCATTCAAGCTTAACTTCCACCAGTGGGGTTTTATTGTCTTTGAAGCTCAGCTCCACGGTATGGATGGTTTCATCCAAACGATAACCGTCCGGGGCTTTGGTTTCCACCACGTCATACTTGGCCGTGCCGCTGCCAAGGAATAAAGCCGTTTCGGATTTTACCGGAACGGTCGATGTTTCATCGACTTTTTTGAGATCCATCGGCTCAACCGCTTTTGCTTCGGTGTCTGGTTTGTCAGTGCCCGGTGTCTCTGTCCCTTCAGACTTCACATCTGGTTTTTCCGTATCTTCCGTCATCCGGGCAGCTGCACCCTCTTTGGTCATGAAGAAAGCTTCTGTAATCGTGGCTTCTCCTTTTTTGTCTGTGACCATATGGGCGACAGTATCGCCTTTAAAGGCTTTGACGACCCCCTCCGGTGTGACGATGTCTTCGGCTGCTTTCACCGCGTATTCAGCCCCTTCAAGGTCTTTTTCTTTGTAGTTAACCTTTCCGGATGCGTCAATGGTGTAATTATTCCGGTCTTCAGCTGCTTTGTGTAACCGGATATTCCCCATGGCCATCTCATCGGTCATGAGTGCCTGGGTGACTTTATTGTCTTTGGTGATTTCAAACGGGTATAAATCGTCCGGGCATAAGTACGGCGCTGGTGCATCGACTTCCTGATAAAAGTATTTGCCTGCTGGCAGTGTGATGGTAATTTCGCCGTTTTCATTGGTTTTTCCGGTAAAGATGATGTTCTCCCCGGTTTCGTCGTAAACATTGACGGTGACGCCCGGAATCAACATGCCATCCGAAACATCCTTTTTTGTAAACTCAAAAGGACGCTCTACATAGTAATTTTTGATGGCTTCACCTTTATTGGCCTGAACCACCACCAGCGGATCGTTGCCCTGGATGGCATAAGTGACTTCATAACGGAAATTGTTATCTTCCAGATGATCCTTGGTGCTGAGTTCTTTCAGGTAGTAGTTACCGGCAGGCAGGTTTTCAACGGTGTTTGCCTGGCCTTTTTTCACGGTCTTCACCGATACCAGTGTGTCCGCGGCGATGGTGCCGCCTTTACCGTCACTCATGGCTTCTTTGGTGTAAAGGCCAAAGTCGATGTCATTGGCCGGAACATCCTTATAATGGAAGGTGACGCCGTCACCTTCCTGTTCAATCTTGTCGATTTCCTGTTCCAGTTTTGTCAGTTGAAACTCAACGTTCTGGCGGTCATTGTGGAAGGCGGTGTTTTCGACATTGTCGGATGCCTGAACGGTTTCACCTTTATATTTCAGGGTGACTTTCTGCTCCGTTCCCGCGTTGACAAAACCTTCCGGCGCGGATTTTTCGACCACTTTGTATTTGCCTAAGTAAAGGTCTTTGGTAATGGCCTTTCCGTTATCTCCGGTGGTCAGGGTGTCCGCCAGATCGCCTTTGTGCAGGCGAACGGTGCCGTCGGGTGTCGTAATGTCTTCGTCCGCATAAACTTCAAATACCGTGCCTTTTAAGGCTTTTTCATTAAAAATAAATTCTGTGACATTGCCATATTTGCTTGGAGTGGTTTTAGTACCGTCCAGCTGGTCGCCGGTTTTGGTGACTTCAATCCGTCCTTTGGCCGGTTGATCGTAGACACTGACTGTGCTGCTGTATTCCGTTTTGCCGTCAATTTCAATTTTATCGCAGGTTGTCGGGCTGATGGTGACCGGGATACCCTGGTATTCTTTGCCGTCAACCGTATATTTTTGCGTGTTGTTGCTGGCGGTCAGTCCTGCGGTTAAGTAACCATCCGGAGACGAAGCTTCAACCACGGCGTAGCTGCCGCTTTTGAGTTTTTTCGGAAGGGACAATTTCCCTTCATCGTTGGTCTTAAAGGTATCGGTCGGTATAAACAGGGTTGCTGCACTGGACTGTTTGACAAACTGCATGGTCGCCAGGTCAATGACCTTGAATTTGACCCCGGATACCGGGATTTCTTTCTGTGTTTCCGAATCTTTCTTCACGATAATAAGATCGCCGTACATCATTTTGTTGGTAAGCGGAATCTCAATTTCTTCGCCGCTGCCGTCAACGACAACGATCAGATCATCAATGGGAATAAAGCCCTCTGGCGTTTTAACTTCGTGAAGGATATAAGTCCCCACAGGAACATTTTCCCAGCGGATACGGCCATTTTCGTCGGTTTTTCCGCTAAACAAATTGTCCCCTTCCGTCAGCTTTTCGCCTTTGTCGATGGCTGACTTTAAGGTCAGGGTAAAATCAACGTTTGCCAGGGGATTTAACACATCATCCACATTGTCTGGATCAGTGATCGCATATTTGACAATGCTGACAGGATTGGTTTTAACATCGTTGGGGATCTCCGTAACGCCCTGCATGCCTTCTGCCCATACGGTGACCGGATAGACGGTTTCATTAGTTTTATAGCCGTTACCGGCACTGATTTCTTTGTAAAAATAGTCGCCTAAGACAACCGCGCCAAAGTCAGCAATCCCATTCGTTACGGTTGCCTGAGTCACCAGCTGGGTGCATTCTGGATCTTTGTAAAGGCCAAAAACGGCTCCGTCAAGACTAGCGTCCCCGGATGGCTGTGTTTTGCTCAGATCAAGGGCCAGATGGCGATTGTCGGTTTTTTGTACATCCGGGTAAGTCACGCGCTTCACAAAGTTTGCACTAGCGGAAGCTTCCTGTCCCTGCCCCTGAACACTGGCACCGGCCACAACACTCTGTGTATCCGGTTCAGACGCCGGGATAAACATCAGGCTTGCATAAGCCACGCCGGTGGCTTTGATCGGTACCGTAACGGTTCCATCTTTTTCCGGGCCTGCACACAATTTGAAAGCCGTTCCTACTGGAATACCTGAAGTGGTGGAAGTGATGGTACGGCTGTCACTCAGTTTTGCAACAATGCCCAGACCATCGAGTTCAAGGGTAAAGGTACCGGAGCCGCTGGTGGTGTACCAGTCAGTTTCCTGCATCTTTTCACCAACGTTCCACCGGGTATCCGGTGAGCCACTTACCGTGATGCCCCCAACTTCAACTGGCGCGTGGTCAAGCAGCCAGCGGATATTGGGATCGTTATAAACCGCGGGGTTCGATGACGTTTCTCCACAGGCCAATCTTACTGCCCACCAGGTATCCATGAAAGCGCTCTGCGCATCGCCGCCTTCACGGGCCATGAATTCAGCCCCTCCTGGGCCGTCATAGCCGTAATAGAGCACGGTTCTCAGTTGAGCGTTATCCGTGATCTGCTGGTTATAGATGGTTCCATTGGGCGTATTCTTATCGGGCTCAATACAGTACGCGGTATGCGCGACACCGGAATCGTCCACGACGGTGATAATCTGGGTGTAACTCGTATATCCCCCGTAATCTTTCGAGACAGACACGCCGGAGCTGCCGGATGCCCGCGTCATGGGATTGTAGTTAGGATCTTTAGACGCGTAAATGACCCAGCCCTGATCGGATTGTCCGACTTCGTTTACTGCGTACTGCGCCAAGTCACCCGTCGGTGGCAGATCCTCACCTTTCTCGGCTTTTGCCACCATTGAGCTCAGCGGTGACAACAGCGTCAGCAAGGTGAATAAGAACGCAAAAAGCAGCGAAAGTGTTTTTTTCAAAGCTTTGTTTTTATACATACTTTTTCTTCCTCTCTTTAATTTTTCAATTTTAGCAATAGGATTGCTGTCAGGTTGGTGCTCTGATCTTTTTGGGGCTTCTTTTGATCATCTTCTTTCACCTCCGGTGTAATGGATCTGTTCTTGCCGGGAAGCTACGGACATCAGGGACATGCAGCCTAAACCGGCCAAAAAACCAAAAAGGACAATGCCATAGTAAAAACTTGGCATTGTCCCAAATGCAGTAAGCATACCGAAAAGCCCTAAAATCAAACAGATCAATAAAAAAACGATCACTGCCAGACTAAACTTTAATGTATGGTCTTTTTTCATTTCATATCGGACGTTAACATACAGTACGACACAGGTTCCAATCAGACCGGACAAGATAAAAATTCCGATTGCTATGAGCACAGTTATAATGATATTCAAATAAATTTTCCTCCTTTCGCCCTAAGAGGATCTATTCTCAGATCTAGACCATAAGAACAATAAATCACTTTCCTACACAGAAAAAGGCCACCTTTTGAGACGCTATCAAAGGGTGGCCTTAACTTTAAATTAATTTTTCATTTTCAAGAATATGACATATATCTCGAAAATTTTCATAGGTAAAACACGAAATTTGATGTTTGACACAGTATTTCTCAAGTAGTTTATCTCGTTTTGCTAAAACAACATCTGCCGCTTCTGCACCTTCAAAATCAGATATACCATCTCCAATAAAAATCACAGGAATATTGTAACTTTGATAGTTTTGAATGATTTTTTTCTTATCGATCCCATTTTTATGAGGATACTCTGATGAATGCAATTTTAGGCATCCTGACAAAAATTGGATTTGATTTGATAGGATTCTTGATGGCGGTATATCGATACTAGCAGCTTTTAAACTATAAAAAATATTTTGAAATGCTCCTGCACTAACAATGGTATAATCATATCCTTCTTTAATAAAGTCCTTGAAAGTTGGATCAATAACAATATTTTGTTCTAAAAAACGGATATAAGTTTTTTCTGTTAAATTGGAAGCTTCTAGCAATTCTTGAACATATTTAGCAATAGATATCTCTTTTTTATGGAGCCTTTCTTCATATTTTTTTTGCATTTCAGGTACAAAATGCCTGGCAATTGTTGTTGTGCTGTCATTTACAGAGATTGTACCATCAAAATCAATAATGAATTTATATTTTTTTCTATTCTTCATCTATCAGCAGACATTTACATCTTTTCTAAATTTCTTAACCTCATCCATGAACGCTTTAACACGCTGTTTGTCAACATGATTTTCAAATATGCCATCTTTTTTAAAGGTTGTCCCTACTACTGCACCATCGGCTAAAGAAAGTTGTTCTCGAACATTTTCCAAACGTACTCCTGTATTCGCAAAGACAACCGTATCAGGAACTGTATCTTTAACACGTTTTAGCACTGCTGCGTCCGTTTCTGTCCCCGCGGTCAAGCCAGAAACACATAATGCATCTGGACGATTGTTAAATACTGTTGATTTTGCAATTGATACAATATCGCGTTCACCCAAATAAGCTGCAGCTTCTGGAACAATATTGAACAGTAATTTTACATTCTCTGCACCAATATATCGTTGGTGACGAATTGTCTCCCCAACATTTGTATCCCACAGACCAAAATCCGACCCATAGACACCAGTAAATATCTCCCTAACAAAGCATGCGTCAACTGCCACAGCCAGATCTAAGGATTTTTTTGCATCCCAAAGTACATTCACACCATACGGAATCTCGATCAACGGTTTAATTTCTCCGATGACACGTGCCATAGCCGCAACGGTTTCTGTTTTTACATTAGTTAGATATGGTAGAGAAAATTCATTTGAAAACATTACTGCATCCACGCCACCTTCCTGAAGCGCTAAAAAATCTTCTCTTGCATGACGGATTACTTTTTCCATCCCACCTGCTTTGTCAAAATGAGGATCGCCTGGAAGTGCATCCAAGTGACACATTGCAATTACCGCTTTTTCTGTAAATAATTTATCTTTTAACCAAGTCATTCTTTATTTCTCCTTTATTATATATTATTCTTTCATTGCATATTTTTTTACAAAAACCATCAATCCGATGGTAATAATAACCAATATTCCTAAACCGGCGTATCCTAAAAATCCTAAATTCGCGATAATAAAATCAAAAACATTACCTGCCCACAGCGAACTAACCTCTTGTCCGCCTTCAGAGACACCACCTTGAACTGCCAATGTCGTAAAGTAAGGAGATACCCAGGTAGCAATATATAAGATACCGATCATATTGATAATACCGCTTATCAATGTTTTCAAAATATTTCCCTTATGGATAATGGTGGCCATACAGATATAAAACGCTGCAAAAGCCAAATCTGCCAGTGGAAGAACCTTATTGCCTGGAAGAATCGTTGCAATGACCAGTGTAATAGGAATAATAAGGGTTCCTATAATCATTGTTGTTGGATGACCAAGCGTCACAGCTGAATCCAAGCCAATGTACACTTCCCTACCAGAAAAATGTTTAGCAAAGAATCCTTTGGCTGCTTCAGAAAGAGGCATTAATCCCTCAACTATAATTTTAATCATTCTCGGGAATAGAACCATAATCGCACAGACGCCCATAACAAGGTTCGCGCTGTCTTTAAATCCATACCCTGCCAGTAGGCTCAGAATAATACCAAGGATTGCCCCAATGATTACTGGATCTCCTATAAAGCCCACTTTATTTTGGAGTTTTTTGATATCAAGTTCTGAATTATTAATAAATGGAATCCTTGAATAAAGTTTATCTAAAATCACAAATAGTGGTACACTACTTGCAGCATAACCTTGAGGGATCGATATACCTTCTACACCAATCTCATTTTGAACACGCTTCGCTGTATAGTCAGCCGAAAGCAACGACCAAGTCGCTTGAATTAGTGCAGCACCCATCCCTACAATCACATTTCCAGTTATCAGATTAACTACGGCACCAGTAAAAGCATAATGAGAATAGTTAAAAATATCAATATTCATCGTCTTTGTAGCGCCAATTGCCAGTAAGATAACATTTAACAGAAAAACACAAGGGATGATTAATGCACCAACCATTGTCGAAAAAGCAACGCCTGCGCCTGCAGCTGAGCCAAGATCAATTACAGTCAAATTGAACCCAAAACGTTCAACTATTAAATTTACCGCTGGTGACAAAATACTTGAAATTAGACCAACGGCTAGATTAAATCCAATAAAACCTACACCTACGGTAATGCCCGATTTCAATGATCGAAAAAATCCCAAACCAAAGAATAATCCGATCACAAACAGAACAATAGGAACAAAAACGGTCGATCCTAATGATAAAATATAATCAAAAACTGCTTCCATACTCTCTCCCCCCTGACAGTTTAATTTTTCAAAATATCCAAAATCTTTTGAGCCGCTTCATCCTCGCCAATTCCAATGAGAAACGGGGTACCAACCACAACCGGCAGCCCGTAATCCTCCTGCAACTTCATCGATGTGATAAAAAGATCCGCTCCTTTGTACATCTCAAGTTCACTCAGTTGCACTTGACTTAATGTATATTGAATATCATTTTTGTCGAGAATCTCCCGAACTTTCTCTGAAATGATCGAAGACGTAGCCATACCTGTTCCACAGGCGACAATTACTTTTTTCATGATTTTACTCTCCTTTCAAAATCAACATCTTTTCCAAAACGGGTCTTTTCATCTACACCCATTAAAAATCTTTCTAAAATAGTCACTATTCCTAAAGCATCTTCAAGGTTAATTACTTCCACTGGACTATGTGTATATCGGGTAGGTAGAGAAAGATTCGCCACCACTACCCGACTATTCTCAATCGCGATGTAGGCCGTCTCGGTCAGTATTCCGCAAGCAACTTCACGATTTAACGAAATTCCTGCATCCTTTGCTATTTCCTCTAAATGTGAAAGAAAACGCTTATTAGGAACAATCCCTGCCAAAGTACCACGGCTGTGGTGATTCATGTATGTTATTGCTGGTCCTTTTCCCAAAGCTATTTCCGACATTCCTTTAAGATCTGGCGTATCTGTCGCTGGTGTTACATCAATTCCCAAAACGATATCAGGGTCAATTGTCCGTACAGCAGGCATAATTCCTCGAGTGTTGAATTCTTCTTGAACGCTGAAGACCAAATAAATATCTGCTTTACATGCTTTGACATCTAAACATTCAGCAAGGTAAATCAATATTCCAACAGCTGCCCGATCATCCATCGATTTATTCGCAATACAATTGTTTTGGAGTTCCATAAATTCCGGTTTAAAACTTACCGGCGTTCCAACTTGAACCCCAGCTTCAAGTACATCTTCTTTGCTTACTGCTCCAATATCTATATATTGTTCCTGAACTGTCTTTTGTCCCTTTCTATCTGTTTCCGTCAACAAATGGTGCGATTTTACTCCAATAATTCCATTAACTTTTCCAAACTCTCCATCCAACTGAACCCTCTGCCCAGCAAGACATGTCGGATTTAATGAACCAAGTTTTTCACAGTAAACAAAACCATCGTCTGAAATGGCTTTAACCATCATACCTACTTCATCCGTATGCCCAAATAACATTACCTTCTTTTTTCCTACATTTTCTGGTGTCAGATGACAGATCAGGTTACCGAGATGATCAATTGTTACCTTTCCAAACTTTTCCAAGTGATCAGCCACAGAATGAATTACCGCGTCTTCATAACCGACATTGCCTTGCAGATCAGTCAATTCTCGAATGATTGTTTTTAATTTTTTCATTATTCTACTCACATTCTCTAAAAATTTCTTTCATCGTCATTACCAACTGTTTTGGTGTATTGCTTTCCTTGATTTTATGAATACACAGTGAATCTGATAAAAGTCCAGCCAAAAACGACAAGATTTTCAGATGCTCTTCACCACTTGAAAATACTAGTCCAATGACCAGATCCACATCAATATCTTCGAGTGTTTCAGCATTTTTAAATTTAATTGCGTGCTTTGGTCTGACAAAGAATAAGGTATTTTTGAGTACATATTCTGGATCCGTGTGACATATCGCAATATTTAAGCCATCCAGTTTCAATCCTGTGGGGTACTTTTTTTCACGTTCTATTATTTTTTTTCCATACATATCTGTAACAAACCCAGCTATAAACAGATCTTTTGAAACTGTGGTTAACATTTCCTCAGATGTCGAAAAATCAACATTACAATATACAAACTCTTCGTTAATCATCCCTCTCCCCCTTTCTCCAGTTTTTTAGATACGCTGCTAAACAACGTCCCTCTTTAATCTTTTGATCAAAAACATCATAAAAATTCAAGTCATTTGAAAAAGCATTAATTCGCATTACTGTATTAATTAAGAGCTCTTTTTCTTTCGATGCAATGAAAAATATCATCCGTACTTTAAGATTATCAGGAAAAATCACACCGTCCTTAATATACAATACGTGCATTCCAGAGCCCAACACACCAGCTTTCTCACCAGCATGAGGAATTGCCATGGAATTACGCAAGATAAAGTGTGCACCATATAGATGAATTGAATTTTCAATTTCTTCACAATAAGCTGTGTTGATAACATTTTTTCCAATTAATACCTGACTACATAGATGAAGCGCTTTACTCCAGTCTTCAATATGATCTATAATGGTAATATCATTTTCGGTCAAATGATCAAACAAACTCTTTTCCAACTTTTCTTCTTCAATGATCCCAGGAAAATTTTGTTTTAACTCACGAGTCAGACAATTTAAATCCGAAACTTTAACATACTTTTCCAAGACCTCTACTAATTTTTCCATCGGAATTTTTTGAGGATTTTTTCTTTGAATAATTCCAAATTCTTTTAGGTTTTTATCGTCTTCAAAGGTCAGAAAAGGAGAGATTGTCAAAACTGGAGTATCAATACCTTTCTTTACTTCAAAAGGTAGTTTAATTGTACTTATAACCACGGCAATATCATTGGTTAAATATTCAGAAATCTGATAGATTGATGCAGTTGCGACAATCGTTACATTGTAGTTTTTTTCCATAAAATTTTTCAAAAGAACGGATGTCCCATAACCTGAAGGACAGACCAAAAGTACAACAATGTTTTTTCTGTTTTCTTCATCATGTCGTCTGATGGCTCCTAAAAAATGAATTGCAAAAAGGGCGATATCCGCATCATCATAACTAACCTTCAGTGGTTGAGATAATTTTCCAACATGTGCATTTAAACTTTCAATCAAATCCTGATAAGCTTCAGTTGCCTGAATATAAGTTTGACGATCTATTTCAAAAACACCTTTTGAACGATAAATCGTTCCCTTAACATGCTGATAGAGCCCTTCCAATAATATGGTATCCTCCGACAGATTAATCTCGAGATCTTGTCCAACCGCAGTGACCAACTTCGATACAAATATCTTAATAGCCAGTAGGTTTTTCTGATACGCACTATTGTAAAATTTATCACTATACTGAACAAGCATCGTCGTCATCTGATGCTTTTCTTCATCATTGATATCAACGTTCATTTGAGCAGCAAAGAGCTCTATGATTTTTTCAACATGCCGTTGTTCTTCTTTTGAAATCCGTTGTTGCTCTTTTTGTCTTGAGACAGCTTTGAGGCTGTATCCATATTTTATTCGATGCACATTCACTAGAATTTGTAACAAAAAATCTTCGAAAAAGCCCGTAAAAAGATAATTAGATGCAAGATCATTGATATGCATAAGCAATTTTTCAATATCCAACAAAGAAAAATCTTCAATCACCAAATGGTCTGCCGGATTAATCAATTCTTTTTTTCCTATTCCTGAAAAAAGAACCATATAAGAACTTTTATATTTGCGTGAGATGAACCTTCGTATGATTTTTTCATCCCCAGAAATCAGACGGCCAGTATCGATGAGAATTCCTTCTTTTTCCAAAATTGGTCGGATTTTTCGAAGATCAGACTTTATTGTATTTCTAGAAACTTCAAGAAAATCAGATTCTTTTCGGATATTGATCTTTCCAGTAAGGACAAGTTTAAACATTAAATAGTTTAAACGTTCCTGGGGATCAGATTTATAGATCGCCCGCAATTTTTTACCAAGTCCTTCAAAATCCTCAATTGTAGAATGGTAAACACCATTATTTGTCTTAATTATTTCAGGATATTTTAGTACAGACAGGTAGTAATTTAGATTATCCATTTCATAACGCACCGCATTTTCTGACAGACTCAGCTGATGTTGGATCTCTCTCATTGTTGTCTGAGGATGACTTTCAAAAAAATAAACCAGCTCAAGCAGTCTTTGATTCACTTTCATTGTTCCACCTCCTTTTTTCCGGTAGCGCCTTTGCACTTTAATCATAATGCCCGAGACGTATTTACACAATATTCATTTTTTTAAACTTTTTCCTGAAAAATTGACCCCTGAAAAATAAAAAGAGATCTGATATGCTGTAATCAATAAATTATCAAGGAGGTTTTTATGCAAAACTACATCATACCATCGCTGGCTTCGGCCAATCAACTCTGTCTTGGCACTGAAGCAGAATTAGTGGAACAAAAAGGGTATTCTGAACTTCATCTTGATATTGAAGATGGTAATTTTATCCATAATATCACTTTTGGAGAGAGAACATTATTGTCCCTTCGCAATGTGAGTCCTCTTCATTTTAATGTTCATTTGATGGTCACGGAACCAGTGGCCTACCTTCCACTTCTGAAAAAGCTCAGCCCATGTAGTGTCTTTTTTCATGCTGAATCCACCCAACATATTGCAGAAGTTCTTTCTCTTTTTGAGGAAAATAATATAACCGCTGGGTTGGCCTTTTTGCCTTTTACTGCTCTTAACAATTATGCATATCTTATCCAACGTTGTCATTCGATTTTGTTAATGACTAGCGAACCTGATGGAAAAAACCAGTGTTTTATTGACACTATGGTCGATAAAATTAAAAAAGCTAGTCAAGATTTCCCTCAACAGGCAATCTGGACTGATGGAGGCATTTCTTTTAAGCGAGCCAAAACCCTTTTATCTGCTGGCGTAAAAAAGGTTGTAATTGGTAGGGATTTTTTTAGTAATCTTTAGTCCAACTTAAAATCACCTTCCAACATTAACTTAGCATAGATCAAACCTTTATAATAAGAAGCCACTCTTGAAACGGATTGTTTATATTAAAAATTCTGTTTCAGGTACCTAGATTTATTATATTTTGAAATATCAAATCACTTCAACGCAAAAAATGAAAAAAGGCGCAATGCGCCTTTTTTAAGTTTTTTGTCCATTTCTGCTTTTTATTTGCTGGCTTTACGTTTTCTTCTGGCGAATAAACCAGCACCGCCAATTCCGAACAATGCGAGAATGCTGGCGATTAATCCAGTGCTGCTTGTCTGGCTGATCCCGGTATTCGGACCGTTTGTACCATTATCCGTACCGTTCTGATCAACGACGGTGCCAGTGCCGGTTGTCGAACCACCAGCTCCACCGTTGCTGCCATCATTCACATTACCGGCTCCGCCATTTCCATCTTGTCCTGGATTTTGTGCGGCTTCATTATCAGCAACTAATTGATCCATCTGTTTCACCAGTTCGGCTAACTTCTGCACCACGGCAGGATCAACTTTAGATTTCGCATTTTCGGAGAGTGCATTATACATGTCTCTAGCTGCATAGACTGCGCCTTTATCATCCAGTGTGAGTTCACCCGGATTTTTCAGCGCGCCGACCACTGTTTCAACCTGATCGGCTGCTTGTTCGTCTTCCAGATCGGTGATTTTATCTTCGGCCTGATCCAGTTTATCATAGACTTCTTTGTCCATCATTGCTTTGGCTTCAGGAGAAAGTGCGTCGTAGGCGTCGGATGCGCGCTGTACGGCTTCTTTGTCTTCCAGTGTCAGATCATCAAGATCCTTGAGGCTATTGATGATATTCGTCACATTTTCAACGTCAAGCACGTCAATCTGATGTACCAGGCTGTCAAGAGCAGCTTTGGCATTGGCATCCATGTACTGTTTCTGTTCGTCGGTCAGGGCATTATAGGCATTAACAGCAGCTTTCACAGCCTCTCGGTTTTCTAAGGTTAAATCATCGACCGAGGGTAACGCTTCAATCTGATCGGTAACCGCGTCTGCGGTATGAATATTGTCAATAACCTTAACCGCAGCTTCCAGTTTGTTAACGGCAGCTGGATCGACTAATGCTTTCTGGGTATCGGTTAATCCGTTATAGGCTTCGCTGGCTTCTGTCACCGCTGTTTCCGCATCACGATCTACAATTGAAGGTAAGCTGTTGATCTGATCAGTGACCGTTTTTGCGGCTTCAACATCAATCTTGTGTTGTTCAATGAGTTTGGCCATCTGGGTTTTTGCATCTTCCAATTTCTGAACAACGGCCAGATCCATCATATCCTTCTGAGTGTCGGTCATGGCATTGTAGAGATTCGCCGCGTCGTTGACAGCTGCTTCATCGCTCAGCTCTAACGCGTCCGTACCCGGTAATGCATTGATCGCCTCGGTGACCGTTTTAACCGCTTCTTCGTCCTGCATATGCTGAAGCTTGACTTCGGCCAGTTTCTTTTCCGCATTGGCAAGGGTCTTCACTGCGCCTTCTTTTTCAACAATGGCTTTCTGATCATCCGTTAAACCGGCATAAGCGGCTCTGGCAGCTACGATTTCAGCTTCATCCTCAAGCTCAATGTCATTAACGCCTGGCAGGGTATTGATCTGATTGATCACTTTGGACGCTTCTTTCAGGTCATTGGCTTCTTTTTCGAGCTGAGCAATTTTTGACTCTGCTGAGGTCAGCTTACTTACGGTCTGGCTGCTGACCATGGCTTCTGCCTTATCGTTTAGTGCATCATAGGCGGCTCTTGCTTCTTCAACCGCTGCTTTGTTTTCCAAGGTAATGGTATCCGGCAGAGCATTGATCAGGTCGGTTACCTTCTGTGCCGCTGCCTGATTTTCTGCCTGTTCTTTCTTCAGTGCTTCGATGGTTGATTCCGCATCGGTCAGCTTCTGGTAGTTATCGACCAGATTTTTCTGATCCTGTGTCAGCTGATCGTATTTTTCTCGAGCTGAGATGGCACTGTCTTCGGCGTCCAGTGTAACGTCTGCTGGTATCTGGTTGATGGCGGCTTTTACTGCGTCTGCTGCTTTCTGATCGGCTTCATGATTCGCTTTCAGTTCTGTGACTTTCTGAACAGCTTCAGTGAGCTTCTGGACGCTGTTCTGAGAAACATAATCCTTCTGAGATGCGGTCAAACCATTGTAGGCCGATTCAATTGTTTTTACAGGATCATAATCTTTATAGGTAAGCTCATCTGTTGGTTTAATCCCGTTAATCTGATCCGTCACCTTCTGCGCGGCTTCCCGATCCGCTGCCTGGTCTTTAATGGCCTGCTGCAATGAGAAGAAGTTGATGGTATAGGTGATGGTAGCCGGGTTGCCATCTTTATCGGTTAGTCCAGTAATGGTGACAGTGAACGAATGACCGGCAAGGGCTTGATAATCGCCTAACCAGCTGTAGGATGGGTTGATGATAATGGCGGAGCCGCTGCCATAACCACCCGTGTTGACTGTCCACCAGTTATCATTAAAATCCGGATTGGAGCTTGAGCTGACATAATTAAATTCAGTGGTCGTGCCATCATCTTTTGTGATGGTCACTTTCATACCGCTTGGGCTGGTGACTTTATAGTCTGTTCCCAGAGATACGTTGAAAGGGGCACCGTACATGGTTGAACTGCTGATCAACGCTTCAATGGGGAAGAAACCGTTATTAGGGAATGCGACATTTTCCCGGTCTGGATTGTCGGCTGCCGTGTAGGTCAGCACAAAATACTTCCAGCTATTTCCTTTGGCTGCTCCAAAGCCCACAGTCTTCAAATCGGGGTCGAGTAACCATCTGCGGTGACCGAGGGAAGTCCCATTTTGATCATCATCATCACCAAACTGCATGAGTAATAGATCGTAAATGCTGTAACCATGGCTGCCCATGGAAATATTGGACGAGTGCAGCCCTTTGATCGCGTCCTCGTTTCCACTGCCATCAGCCGCGTTATGTGGGTTACCGCTTTCAAAGTTTGTGTCTGCCAGATAGTCGGAACCGGCCTGGGCATATTTATTATCGTCTTGAGAAATCGTCACTTCACCGAGTCCACAAAGCGCACGGAAAAAGTTAATGAGTCCTAATGCGGCTTCCTGGCTCTGCTGCGACAAGGTGCCGTCTGCATTATAGGTTTCTTCAATCATTGCAAACAGGTCGCCTTCCTTCGATGCGTCATGATATGGGGACACGTACTTGTTATACAGATCCACAATATCTTTCTGGGTTAAACTCTGGCCATAGTTCTGGGCCGTCTGCATTGCGGCTTCTATGAACTGCTGCGTATTCTGGGCTGCCTGAACTTGGGCGTCCTGTACAGTTGTGTTCTGTACATTTGAATCTACTATCATATTTCCTTGTTCCTTTTCCTCTTTATTTTTGATCTCGTCTTTAACTTTATTGTCCTCAGTTACCGTTGGAGTTTTATCATCCTCCTTTACTTCGGCATCTGTTTTTTCATCCTGAATTTGTTCACCATCGGTTTTGTCTGCGTCCAGATCACTTGTGTCTTTATCTGTGCTGTTTTCATCCTGAATTGTTTTATCGGTGGACGCATCTACTGGTGGCTGCACCAGATCGTTTGCGAGATCATTCTCAATGGACTGATCGGTATTGATGTCTGTATCCGGTGTTTCCATCGTATCATCTACGATTTCTTCGTCTGCTGAAGCATTGCTGTCCTCAATCAATTCATCTTCAAAACCAGTGTCCTCAGTGTATGAATCCTCTTCCCCGTATCCGGCATCTTCCGCATAAGAGGTGTCTTTTTCATATTCTGGTTCTTCTGAACAAGAATAGTCTTCATCATTGGCGGACGCTTCTGTTTGTGTGTCTGCCAAATCGGACGTCTCTGCTTCAACGTTAGTGTCTTCAACGCTGTTGGCAATGACCTCATTAGCTGCTGCCAGCTCTTCGTTTGATACGTTATTAACTTCCTGCTGTGCCTCTTCGGTTACGACCATTTCCAGGTTTGCCTGATCTGCGGGTAATTCTTCTGCTAATACTTGCCCACCTGACAATACTGAGAATGCTGCCACGCCACTAACAACGCCTGCTCCGATAGCTACTTTCTTTGCTGATTTGATTACGCTTGATACTTCATTATTGTTCTTCATTTTTTATTTCCTTCTTTCTTGAATTTAAATCGTTAATTTTTGAATTCTCGCGTAAAATCATAGTTATATTTTACGCTCATTTTGTTACATAGTCAACATAAATATGCTCTTTTTGAAACATCCCTCTTACGCTATTTTTACAATTTTCATCCCCCCTTTCTATGCTTAAATAGACCTTAGCCATTTTTTTAATATGCTTCTATGTCTTTATTTATGGGGCTTTCAAGACTTTCGGTCACGTGACCGGTTATTATCTCTCAGCCGCACATTCTATATTTTGTGTATGTATTGATAAGCTTTGGGTTTTCATATAAACTAAATCTTCATTCCAATCCTTTGTGTATTTTGGAGTATCTATTTTTAGTTCATATCTTCCAGGATATTTTTCTTCGATCAGTTCCTTGAATTTAATACAAAAATCAGGCCCTCTTCTTTTTCCAAATTTATCTGGTGGATCATTATCAACGGACAATACAACAACATTGATTTCCGGATGATTTTCCAGATAATGAAAAACTTTCTCATGCTTTAATCCGTTCATACTAAACCATGTATCTTCTAGCGCTGTTTTAAGTCGATGTGGTGCAAATGTTTTAAATATGGTCATTCTGCTGAGAAGATCAATAGGCGATTCAAAGATTCGCATCCGGTCGTTTATTCCTTTTATTTCAAAACCATATTTTTCATCATCCCCAATACATTTCTGGAATTTCTTTCCACCACGGTCATAGGTTCCTCGCAAGAATGCACCAACGATTTCCTGATTGAAATTTTTGTAAAGAAACACACAATTGTGAAAATCACCACTTTCATAAAGAACATGGTGATCTACGAGCTTTTGAACAAAAGCTTTATCCAGCATTCTTTTCTTTGTTAAATAAGCAAAAAGCCGATTGTAGGTATTGCTTTTGGGAGGCAGTTTAAATTCTTTCTTTTGATTTATTCTGCTTTCCTTGTTTTCCCATCTCTTTTTCGTATTGCCTATATTTTGGCGGATCAATGCTTGATAATCCTTTTTTGAAATTTCTTCGGACAAGTCATAACCTTTGAGTTTTACCATTTCATTGATAGCTTCTACTTGATCATAGGCTTCACCAGTTTGAACTTCATGCAGCCAACGGACAAAGAGAATCGGGCCGCCACGGTCAAATGCAACACTGTCCGGCGAGAAGTTTTTCCAACCCCAACCGTCCAAAGTAACATTAAGACCATTCCAATCCCCTTGCGGGTCTGGATGCTTATAATCACTGCCGACTTTCTTGAGCTCAAAGCCAATTAACTGACAATATTCAAAAATTGACATTGTGTTTGCTATTTGAACTTTCTCTTGATACCGCATTGATCTTCCTCCTGTATTTAGACAATAAAAAAATCACTCAACTGAGTGATAAAATTTAGTGCAAGAAAAGGCTATTTTTTTAGATTTTATTTTTACTTCTATATTTAGGGCAACAGATTATCTTAGCACGATAACTCTGTTTACAGTCAAACCTGCAATCATTGCATTTAGACGCATAGGATATGTTTTTATTTTCATCAAGAAAAAAAGCATTGCTGGATACTTTTCTTATTTTTGAGCATTTATCGTTCTGTGGGTATATATCCATGAACGTTATTTGTTTCATAGTCCGGAATGCCAATATTCCTTTCTATTATTTTTAATTTACATTCCCATGCGGATAACTGCTGTCGTTTTGCCATATAAGATTTTTGTGCTTTTCCTAACTGTTCATTAAATTTTTCGATCCTTACACTTAAAAAATCAGCCGTTTTTTGTATTTCATTGTGTCGATAATTAAGCCCTTCTTCTCTTTTATTAAGTTCTGCTTCCCACTGTTTAAGGTAGGCTTCCTTTTCATTCAGTTGAGCTTCTTTCTGGGCCATATTCTTGTATTTCATAATGATACCTCCATAATCATTTAAACATTAAGCATTTTTTTAAACCGGCTCAAACCTACTCAAATAGCGGGATGCACGACTTCCGGTCACGTGACCGGCAGTGTATTCTACATTTTACCGCCCATCTTCATCTATCTCGTTAGAGCCGATGTATCCCTCCGATTCAAATGTTTCTCTCCATTCTTCCTGATCATTAATTTCTTTTTTAAGATTCTCAAGGCTCACTTCATAATCCCTTGAGGCTGATGCATTTTCTGATACAGCCTGTGCTGCCAATTCTATAAGATCACAGTCTTTTGATTTGAAAAGATCCATTACATCATCCGCTTCGCAACCAAGCATGGCAGATAACACAGTGGTTAATTCTTCCTCATAACTTTCTTTGACTTTTGTCATTTTTTTCTCCTTAGGATATTGTTAGATTTTTGGGGTTTTGGGGTCTAAGGGGCTTGCCCCTTTCAATTTTTTCTGTTTGGAACAAACGGAAAAACAAGATTGCGATTGTTGGACGTTTTGGTGAAACCAAAATGTCCGACAATCGCGTATCTTGCCCATCCCTCTTACGAGGGTTGGTAGGCTTTGCCGATAAAATAAACCCATGCTCGGTTTTCAATGCTTCTAAAATTGTTCTGAATTTTCATTTTCTTCTCCTTTTTTATCGAATCTATTGTACAATCTAAGCGCATACTCTGGCAGATCGCCTATTGGCATATCTTTATAATTCTCAGCTTTCGCGTAAAAGCCAATTGTTGGTAGCCATATATCATCTACCGGACAGTACGCCTGGTATTCACCATAACATATTTCCATAACTAGGCTGGTACCCATACTTTCTATATAATCATGCTCGAAAATCAATTCATTTTTGACATTACGCTTTACTGTGCAGCGGCAAAGCGTTTTAACATCAATCTTGTAATTCCTAAAATCATTTTCACTACGAATGTACCATTCATTATCTATGATCAAAGGAAATCCCATAATCCACCCACTACCTACTTTTCTTTTTACTTTGTAAATGTGAGCTTCTTTATTGATAGCCATATCTATATTGTTTTCCATTTTACTGTCCTTCATTTTCAATTTTTTAACTTAAGCATGTAATATATATTCTATTTATAACATATCTCGCACTAGATAAAGCAAAATGGCGGTTGCGATCAACCACACTAAGAAATTAAATTCTCCGCAATGCAAACCTCCGTAATATTCCTCCATTCCGAAGCGAATGTCCATCCGTTCTGATCGTGGACTATATACAAAAGTTCCTTCTTTCATCTTAATCTTCTCAATTATTTTATTTCTAAAAATTCTATTTTTTCGTTGGGATTGTTAATCTTCATCTGTAGTCAAGCGGGCTGACCAAACTGTATATGACGGTCTGGAGCTGAGTAGGTACACTAAAGTTGCCTGTGAACAAAACGCTTTTTTTTGATCTCCAAGTTCTTCAAAAAATCCCTTTTTTACACTATATTCAATGACATAACCTGTTTTCATGCTTTAATCCTTTTTTTATTCTTTTTTAAAAAGAGGCTCAAGTATTGCCCTCTCTTCACGATACAATTCTTCTAATTTCTCGTTGTATTTTTTCAATACTTCGGCGATTTTCATTTTCTTATTTCTCCTAACAAGATTTTACAACTTTATTTTTGTACAGATAACTTTTCGGTTACCGTATTTTTATCAATTGATCCCTTTTGTCCATTCAACTCTTCGATCAGTTCGCTTTTTAATTTCGGGTATAATTTTATTTCAAAAAACATTTGGGCTGCTTTAATAACCTCCTGCTTAATTCTTTCTTCACTGCAACAGGCACGATCCACCAAATCGTGAATTGTCTGTGCTACCATTTTAATACTTTCACTTTGTTCATTGAGTCTTTTCGCATAAGCTTCTAGGCTGACTTCTTTTTCGCCCACTAAAGCCTCACGAATTCCAGCTTCAATTTCTGTTTTGTCGGCATACATAAACGCATCTCTTATTTCGTTCTCTTTCTCTAAATTAATTTGTTTTTCTTTTATTTTAAAAAGTTCGTTTTCCTTTTCTTTTATTTTAGAGTTCATTTCATGAATTTCTGTCTCATACTGTTGCTGTATTTTTGAAATTTCTTGATTATATTGTTCCGACAATTTACGGCGTTCATCTCCTAAGTTTCGGGTCTGGCTAACTGCAATGATCTGACTGTTTTTTACCATCTCATTTTGCAGATTTTCGATCTCGATATTTCTCTCACTTAACTGTTGTTCTAGCGCATCTATTTTCTTTTGCGCTGCCTGAAGCTCAAGCAAGACTTTTTCATTTTTTTCAGCTTTGATTTTTTCCCACTGGTCTTTAATTTCTTCGTGCCCTTGTTCCCTTGCAATTTCTGCAAGGAAATCTTTTAACAGCTCCTCAAGCACTGAATCAACACCATCAAAAAGACCATGCTCGTCGCTGAAGATCATCTCGTACAGTTCTTGGGTCTGTTCTTCTGTTAAAAATTTTTCTTCATTTTCATCATCCAGTTCCAATGCTGCTACTTCTTCAGCAATTTCGTAATTTACATCCATTTGTCCCTCCATAAGGATTTTTTCAACATGGCTCTAGACCAGACTACAAGCGGGTTTCAAGACTTTCGGTCACGTGACCGCTTTTCCGGAAAACAAAAAAGGGCTTGTCAGCCCGATGTTATTTCATCCATTTCATCATCATACTCATTCATATTTGCAAAATATATTTTTAATGCTTTTTCAATAATTTCTTGAATTTCTTTAGGCTTTTTCTCACTAAAATACTCATTCTTGATTTCTTTTGGCAGTTTTACACTAAATGAAGCATTTCGGTTGTTTCGTTTCTTGCCTTCGAAAACTTCTCGAATCATCTCTTCATTCAGCTCTCTTTTTTCCATTTTATCTTTAAGTATTTTAGAGATTTTTTCATCAATTGGCTTTTTATATTCCCGGCTCATTTGCATGACAAATTTCTGATCTTCCAGAGAGAGTACCGATAAATTTAAAGCTACCTTCATGGCCATTTTTTTATCATCTACTTCGCCTTTTATTTCCTCGCAGCATTTGTATAACTGTAAGTATCGACGTCGTGTCCGTTCTGAGATACCATGAAACACTCCCGATTCTTCTTCATCATCCGATGATAAGCTTTGCTGTATTTTTTCACTGAGGTTTTCTTTCTTTACTTCTTCAACCAGTAAATGAACAATCTCAGCTCGTTCAGAAAACTTCAAGTCGTTAAAGCCCCTCTGTTGAATGATGGCATCCAAAGTGACGTACTGCGCATCAGCATCTGAGTATTCTTCCAGAATGTACGGGATCGTTGTCTTTCCAGCAAGCTCTGAACAATGTACTCTATTTCTGCCATTTAAAATCTCATATTTACCAATTTGAATTTTTGACTCTCTGATGAGAATTGGCTGAAGCACACCAAAAGCTTTAATGCTTTCAACCATCTCCTTCTCTTTCTCCTCACCATATAATGGTATTGGATGAAAGGGTGAAGGAACCAATAAAGATATGTCAATCTCGTCTCTGGTTGTTTTATCTTTATTATAACCTGCTATATATGTATTATCGGGTTTTGTTGCTCCCAAAAATTCTGACATATCAAAATTAAATTTTTCATCCATACAAACACCTCCTAGTAGTTTGAATCAATTTCTTCGGCTAATTGTTGATAAGCAAGCCCTACCGGGTTTTTCTTGTCATAAGCTCGCACAGCCGCCTTTGCAAGTACAGATTCAGGTGCTTTAACAGATGTTGGGATCATTGTTTTAAATACATTTAAATCTTCCCCAAATCTGTTTTTTACCTGTTTTTCTAAATCCTGAGTCAAGCGCAATCGCCCTTTATACATTGTAAAAAGTATTCCTTCAATTTCTAATTTTGGGTTAAGACCACCATGGCCGAAACCCCTTTTTATAATCTCTATGTTCTTTAATAGCGTGTTGAGGCCATCAACCGCATATGGCTCAGACTCGATTGGTATAATGACAGAGTCTGCTGCTACAAATGCATTTAAAGTTAACTTAGAAAGTGTCGGTCTACAATCAATAATGACATAATCATAACCTTTGCCATATTGTTTTACTATTTCATCAAGAATTTGCTCTGTATTGGGCGTAACGTAAAGGGCCCGCTCAGCTACTTCCAAAACCACATTCGCCGCTATATATTCAAAGCCATTTTTGAAAATAACCACTTCTTCTGCAGGCGGCAGTATATCTTCATAAGACACACCATTATCAACACCAGTAACATAGTTAATCATGTTTTCGATCAAATTTGTCAACGTGATATGATCCTTACTGTGTGGGTTCGTACCACAATGCCGCGTCATATTTGATTGCGGATCATTGTCGATTAAAAGAACCTTTCTTCCTCTTTGCTGTAACTCATAGGTAAGGTTTATGGCTGTCGTTGTCTTCCCGACACCGCCCTTTTCGTTTGCCACCGCAATTACTTTTGTTTTCATTCTAATCTTCTCCTTTGTAAAAAAAATACACTCCCTCCCGAGTGTTATTGGTGGTGATTTCCGGTATCGAACCGGTTCAATTATTTTCTTCCAAAGAATCACCATAAAAAATAAAAATGACGTAAGTATTGCTGCTTTATATTTGATTACTGCTATGAGATCACAAACTCGATAACAAAACAATACGCCAGGAATATAACATGGTTAGTTTTTGAACGCGGCTCATTCCACCGCCCTGGAGATTTACCCACACACCTTGCTTCACCGCCAAGCTTTGCTCTACGTCACGCCATTGATGTGCTGCCCTTTCTATATGGACACCAAGTTCTACTCCGTTATGTGTCTTCGCTTATTTGCTCAATAATGACTTATTGAAGGATTTACCATGATTATTTACTTCAACATATTGCTTGAGC
The DNA here is from genome assembly GCF_900142645.1 of Eubacterium callanderi. Classification (GTDB taxonomy): domain Bacteria; phylum Bacillota; class Clostridia; order Eubacteriales; family Eubacteriaceae; genus Eubacterium; species Eubacterium callanderi. Next base: position 2,331 of record NZ_FRBP01000008.1, on the reverse strand, counting down.
TTCAAGAGTGTCCATTGGCAACTCTCTGGCTAAATTCAGAACCCATTCCTTTAGCCAGGCTATATATCCCTATTGCGCTGTTGTGGTTACAATGTTTTCCACATAAATCTTTTCCCCGTCCTTCATCCGAAAGATTTTTCACCATCTAGATTCATCGATAAAATAAAGCAAATCTAATGCTGTGCAGTTGGCTCGAACCAACGCCACATGCAGGAGCGTTTCTCAAAAACTTTCTTATTAAATTTCATAAGACCAATTTATATGTGTTTTGGCAAGAGGGAGATTTGAACTCCCATTCTTTATAGCTAGAAAAATCTACAAAGCGTCTGCCATTGACTTAACTTGCCACGCAATTAATTCATTGATTCTGTTAAGTCTTCTAAATTCAGATCTAAAACTTTTGCGATTTTCACAATTGTTGTAAATCCAGGATTACGTTTACCTGTTTCCAGGTAGTTCACCGTTGCCTGTGAAATGCCGGCTTTTGCCGCCAGCTGGCTCTGATTTAGGTTTTTTTCTTCTCTGGCAGTTCTAATAATTTCACCAATCGTCATCATGTCACCTCATTTAGCAGTCATACATATAGAGCGCTTATCTTTAAACGTATACATTTTTAGAAATAAAACCCTTGACAATTTTTATAACAATTGTTATAATATGGTCATAAAGAAAATAATAAATACAAAAAAGTAGTAAACAAAATCAAAAGGGTTTGTTATAAAACAAAAAAAATAGGCGTCTAAAAAATTATAATTTTTTAGACGCCTATTTTTTCTTACAGGTTATACATTTTCACTATTTTATAAAAGTGGGCACGGCTTATATCCAGCATTTCTGTGGCTTCTTCGCATGTGATCTTCTTACTCCTCCAGTCAGAAGTGATCTGCTGGAAATATTTCATGTCAATTTTCTTTTTAGGTCTTCCGAATTTAACGCCTCTTTTTTTTGCTGCTGCAATTCCTTCTCTCTGTCGTTGATTAATTTTTTCTTTTTCTAATTGTGCAAAATATGATAAAATCTGTAATACAATATCGGACAGAAATTTCCCCGTCAAACCATTTTTATTTACTCTGGTATCCAGTAATGGCATATCTAAAACGACAATATCAGCTTCAATTTTTCGATTAATTACATGCCAATTTTCTATAATTTCGTCATAATTTCTGCCCAATCGGTCGATTCCATGAATAAATAGAATATCTTCTTTTTTAATTATTTTTAGTAGTGCTTCATATCCAGGCCGTACAAATGTCCCACCTGTAATTTTATCTGTAAAGATATTTTCTTCACAAATCCCCTGCGCTGTCATTGCATCAATTTGCCGCCAAAGATTCTGATCTTTAGATGAAACACGTATGTAACCATATTTTTGAGTCATAATAAATCCCCCTTTTGACTAAGAATGTTTATTTGCACTCTATATGTACGTGTTCATTATATGTTATTTTTTTCCTTTATTAAATTCTACGCTCACGTGACTGAATCTCTCAAAAGCTATATAAGAAAAGGAATTTGGGACTTTTTATAATATTCTTACCTTCAAAATAAAATAATTATATAGTGTTACACAAATTTTCATTAAATTATAGCTAAATACAAAAATCTATAAAAAGATATAAAATAAAAACAGCTTTAAAAATCTTGATATTCTATCTTTGTAGTTATCCAAGATTTCGAAGCTGTTTTATATTTACTATTTCAGATGCAAGTATGCAAAAATCTTATTTATATAATTATTTTTCTAACTTCTGCGTAATACAAATGAGAATATTCAGTGTTTATTTTCTTTCTTTCGCTTTCTTGCAAAACTTAATCCTAATAATGCACCAATGGAGCTAAGTAACCCAGCAACTTGTAAGCTACCATTTCCCGTGTATCCTGTGTTTGGACCAAAATTAACACTTTTATTTTCGTCCTTACTAATAGTATCTTTATTGCCAATATTTTTGTTATTATCACCTGCAACTTCTGACTGTTTTACAATAACTTTAACATTTACTTCTTCCTTGCTTCCATCTGGATATGTCACTACGATCGTTCCTGTGGTTTCTCCCGCTGTATCCGTATCCACTGGGGTCTTCCACTCATACCTTGTTCCCTCTGGAAGATCGTCTTTGTTCTTGATTCCGTCTTCTGCATTTGGCTGACTTCCTTTGTCGGCTGTGATTGCTTGCCCTGATGGGTTATATGCATCTGCTGCCAAGCCATAGTTGACCGTTACAATAACTGTATCATTGGTTCCATCAGCATAAGTTACCTTTACATTCACTGGCTGGTTCTGCCCTGTCGTTGGAATAGCATCTACTACCTCTTTCAATTTTACTTTATCAG
>NZ_FRBP01000014.1 GCF_900142645.1 Eubacterium callanderi | reverse complement strand
TGGGTTCAGAACGTCGTGAGACAGTTCGGTCCCTATCCGTCGTGGGCGTCAGATATTTGAAAGGAGCTGTTCCTAGTACGAGAGGACCGGAATGGACAAACCGCTGGTGCACCAGTTGTTCCGCCAGGAGCATCGCTGGGTAGCTAAGTTTGGAAGGGATAAGTGCTGAAGGCATCTAAGCACGAAGCCCCCCTTAAGATAAGATATCTCATTCGAAAGAAGTAAGGCCTCTGGAAGACGACCAGGTAGATAGGCTGGAGGTGGAAGTGCAGCAATGTATGGAGCTGACCAGTACTAATCGGCCGAGGTCTTGATCTAACAAGACATTTTGAAAAACTCTTTTCCTTTATGTTGTTTTGAGTGACCAAAAACTGAATAAAAACGCAAGATTGATCTCGTGATGATGGCGAAGGGGAAACACCTGTTTACATACCGAACACAGAAGTAAAGTCCTTCAGCGCTGAAAGTACTTGGTGGGCAACTGCCTGGGAGGATAGGACATCGCGGGGTCTTTTTACATTTCTGGCTTTCTCAACAAAAAAGTTCTATAATGAAATCAGATAAAATCTTTTTTAGTGATACAATTGATCAAATACCATAAAAAGGAGATGATCATGATGCTGATATGGGAACTTGAATTATTTGCCCGAGTGGTTGTCGCAGGGATTTGCGGCGCTGCCATTGGTTATGAACGTCAAAACCGCCTGAAAGAGGCGGGGATAAGAACACATCTGATTGTAGCCCTGGGGGCGGCGTTGATGATGGTTGTTTCAAAATATGGTTTTTCGGATATTATCGGGCAGGATGGTATTGCGCTGGACCCTTCGCGAATTGCGGCTCAGATTGTCACTGGTGTTGGATTTTTGGGCGCGGGGATTATTTTTGTCCATAAACAGTCTGTCAGCGGGCTGACAACGGCAGCTGGAATTTGGGCGACTGCAGGCGTTGGCATGGCCATTGGCGCGGGGCTTTACCTCATCGGGGTGGCGTCGGCTTTACTGATCATTATTCTTCAGATTATCCTGCACAAGAATTTCCGCTGGCTCAATGTTTATGTGGGTGAGATGATCCATGTGCATCTGGTACCGAGTGAAGCGGCGCTGGAGCGTTTTAAGGAAAAAATCACTCAGGAATGCGTGGAGATTATCAATTTTAAAATTAAACGAAATGCGGAGGACTGTATTTCCATGGAGCTGTATGTAAAGCTGCCTGAAAATTATCCGGCGGCGCATCTGCTGGCTTTGTTTAAGGACGATCCGGATATTATCAGCATTGAATTATAGAAGAAAAAAGCAAAGAATCATTCTTTTGATTCTTTGCTTTTTTCTTTTTTGCTGCCTTTGTCCACATATTTGCTGACCAGGCGGTAGGCGGTTGCCTGGCTGAGGCCCAGGGCTGAGGCCATCTCATTGACGTTGGAATAGCTTTTGTAATAACTTTGGATAATTTCGCGCTTGTATTCCTCAACCATATCGTCAAAAATGACAGTCTTCTTTTTCGTCTGGTTTTTCTTGAGAAAATCAAGGATTTGCTCGGGCAGTTTATCGGTGCTGACAATATTTCCGATGCTCATAACAGCCATGTACTCCACGGCATTTTTGAGCTGGCGGACATTGCCGGGCCAGTCATATTGGATGAGGGCTTCGATGACCGGGCTTGCGAACATCTTGTCCTTGTCGTATTTTTTATTGTGCTTATCCAGATAATACTGGGCAATGGGCAGAATATCGCTGCGGCGGTCCCGGAGGGAGGGGATGGTCTGGGTGATGCCGTTGATACGCCAGAACAGATCCTCACGAAATTTGTTTTTCTGGACGAGCTTTTGAAGATTTTTATTGGTAGCGGTAATGATACGGGTATCCACGGTTTTGATTTCCAGTCCGCCGACAGAGGTAAACCGCTGGTTTTCGAGAAAGTCCAGAAGCTTTACCTGAATATTTGGCTGGAGCTCGCCGATTTCATCGAGAAACAGGGTACCGCCGTCTGCCAGCTCCACCAGGCCTTTTTTACCCTTGGGACTGGCGCCGGTAAAGGCGTAGGGGACATAGCCGAAGAGCTCGCTCTCGATGAGATTATCCGGGATGGAGGCACAGTTGATGGAGACAAAAGGCTTGTCGCTGCGCAGGCTGGAATCGTGGATGTATTTGGCAAAGAGGCTTTTTCCGACCCCGCTCTCACCGAGGAGGAGAACGGGAATATCCGATTTTGCGCCTTTTCGCAGCTTGTTGAGGGTGGCGTAAAGATTGTAGCTGCGGCCAACGATGTTGTTGCTTTCTTTAGTTTCTTCACTGCTGCTGTATTTTGCTTTTTCGCTGGATTCATTTTTTTCGCAGTCGAGGTCAAAAGAGTTGATGGGTTTTTCCTTGAAGGAAGTAAAGACGACCATGACCAGGTTTTCGTTTTTATCATATATAGGGGTGGTGATGGTGATATGGGTCTCGTTGGTCATCAGATACCGCTGCCTGGCAAAAACGGTCCGCTTATTTTCGATGGCATAATCCACAGACGGCGGGGTCCACAACCCGTTGAAGGAAGTAAAAAAATTGAGCTTGCACATATCCTCTGACGACATGCCGTGGTACTGCAGGCTGGCTGGATTGGCGTAGATCACATAGCCTTCGGCGTCGGTGACGGTAATTTCGGCAAAGCAGTGTTCTAAAATATCAATGTAGGTATCTTTTGACAGGGACCTCAGATATTCCTGAAAATATTCACTGTAGCGGTCAATTGAACTCATGGTGATTCCTCCTCAAGGAAATTTCTCCCCTTATTATAGCGAATCTTAGATAAAATTGCAAAATTATTAAATATAAGAAAAATAACGGGGTTTTCTCAAAATTGACAAAGAAAAACTGGAGAGAAATCGTAAATAATGGCGGAATTATGCTGAAAATGGAAAATCAAAAAGTTGGCACGGGTCTTGCAATAGTATAATGGCATAAGCTAGCTAAGAAAAAATTAAAAAAGTGAGGAGAAGGGTTATGTTAAAAGGCAATTTATTTACTACATTTTATTCAAAGGATGATATCGAACTGATTCACGAAAGTGTGCTGAGAGTATTCAACGAAGTAGGCGTTAAGTTTGAATATGAGGAAGCACTGGAACTTTTCAAAAAACACGGCGCACGGGTTGAAGGGGACCTGGTATTCATTCCGGAAGAATTACTCAATAAAGCACTGAGCACCATTCCAGAATCATTTGAAATCGTTGGACCAGAAAGCAAACTGGAAATCGGGATTGGCAAGGGTTTGGTGGTTGCACCAACCAACGGCTGTCCGAATCTGGAAGACTGGGACGGAAACTATCGCCAGACCAACGCAGACGACCTGGAAAACTTCTACAAAATCATTAACACCAGTGATGTTTACGGCATTTCCAGCCAGGTTGCCGCGGATATTCCAGGCTTTGAAAACTGCCCGACCGAATCTGCGCTGGCGCAGATGGCCATGATGGCGAAATACTCCAGAAAGCCCATGTACAATATCTTAGGGATCACCCCTCACAACTACAAACGCGGCAATGCCCGAGAAGGCGCCCGTGAATGTGTCCAGCTGATCAAGAAATACATGGATAACTTCGATGATTATGTCTGCTACTCCGGTATGTGCGTGCTGCCGCCGTTGACAGTAGGGACAGATGCGCTGGAACATTACTTCGCTTTCGCCGAAGAAAAACAGCCGATCACCATTACCACCTGCTCCATGACCAATATGACCGCGCCACCGTCACTGATGGGCTCCATCGTTGCCGATTTCGCCAACATGCTGGCCGTTGCGGTCATGATCCAGCTGATCGAACCGGGTTTACCGGTGATCTTAAGCCCGTTCTCATCTGTTTCCGATATGCGTGAAGTCCGTCTGATGACCGGCGCGCCGGAATTCCTGATGATCATGTCCGGCCACATCGCCATGGGCGATTTCTACCGGATTCCGGTACGCTGCTCCGGCGCTCTGGCCGATGGCTTCACCTATGACTACCAGGCCGGCGTTGAAAGTACCCTGGGCGCATTGGCCGTCTCCCTGTCCAATGCCTGTATCCTGCCCCATGCTTCCGGCGACTTATCAAACTTTAACCTGTTAAGTTTCCCGAAATTCATGATGGACGAAGAAATGCTGCGCTACATGAAGCGTCTCCACGATGGTGTTGCCATTTCCGAAAAGAAAGCCAATGTTGAGCTGATCAAGAAGGTTGGGCCACGCGGCGTTTACCTGAAGGGCAGAACACCAAAGGACTACCGCGAAGAAACCTACCTCACCAGCCCAGTTTTCAACAGAGGCACCTGCAACGAAGAAGGCCGCGCAGCAACACCACCGATCCAGGAACGCGCTTACAAGGTATACAAAGAAAGAATCGAAAGCTTCGAATTACCGGATATGACCCAGGCGCAGAAGGACCTGCTGAACGAACACCTTCCGGAAAAATTCAAGATCAAATAAAACGGCATATCAAAGGATTCAGCGGATTGGCAAAGCAGGGGCTCTGCCAGTCCGTTTCTAAATCTATGGAATTGTAACCTGATGTAAAATCCGGCGGTTTTTGTGAAATAAACTAAGCCGGATTTGGTTTTATATGATTTTTATTCTGTAAAGGGGGCAGGCCCGGCCCTTTGGCCGTGTCAAGCAAAGATGAAAAAACAAGAGATTACCTACCAACAATTGTCCAAATTCAGGCGCGCGCTGCTCATCTTTTTATCCGGCGCCGGCAGCGGGATTATTTATGTTCCGATCTATTTGAAAAATGTATTCTACGAACCACTTTTGATGGGGCTTGACATCACCAACGCCCAGCTCGGCTTTTTGTCTGGGATGTATGGGATCATGGCGACGATTCTCTATATTCCCTGCGGCATTATCGCGGATAAGCTGAGGCTGAGAACCATGGCGGCCGGCGGTTTTATCAGCACGGCGGCAGTGGTCTACTGGTATGCGACGCTGCCGTCTTATCCGGTGCTGGTCTTAATTTTTGCCGTGCTGGCTGTGACCACCATCCTTATTTTCTGGGGATGCCGTTATAAATTACTGCGCTTTGCCGCGGCCGAAGCCGATTATCCGGCGGTTGTCGGTGTGAGCTACGCGCTGTACGGTCTTGGCGGCCTGGCGATCAACGCTGTGACCCTGGCTTTATTTAACGCAATGCCTGACTACCGCGTTGGTGTCAGCGCTTCGCTGATCTTTTTGGCAAGCGTTATCCTGGTTCTGGGGATCATCTCACTGTTCGCGATTCCGCATTTCAAAGGTGAGGTCACCAATGACCCCGACAAAAAGTTCAATATCAATGAATTCATTGAGGCACTCAAGCATCCGGGCGTCTGGCTGGCCAGCGGCACGCTGTTCTTTGTCATGATCGTCTATATGGGGATGAACTACACCACCCCGTACCTCACAGACGCCTTTTTAGCTCCGCTGACCTTAGTCAGCATTGTCGGGATGATCCGTTACTATGGGATTGCCATTATCTCTGCACCACTGCTGGGCGGGATTGCCAAAAAGGTAAACTCTCCCTCCAAAACCATTTTGGTGGTCATGGCCGCCTGCGCGGTCTGCTGCTTCGCCTACTTAATTTTGCCGCAGACAGCCGGCTTCCTGATGGCTGCGATTGTCATTACCCTGGTGCTGGGCTTCCTGGCCAACGGCGCTTATGGCGTTGCGTCCTCGGTATTAACAGAAACCCATGTGCCGGCCCATATCTTTGGGGCAGCCTCTGGCCTTCTGTCCGTCATTGGATTCTTGCCGGAAAGCTTTATGCACCAGCTGTTCGGGAGCTTTATTGACAATTATGAGCTCAAAGGCTACACCTATATTTTCATTTGTCTGACCGTCAGCGCGGTTATTGCCATCGGCGGCTGTATCGCGACTCAGATTTACATGAAGAAAAAATACCCGAAGGAGGAAACACCTTCACCTGCTGTAGAAGAATAAACCCATCACGGGACCCGGTTTACCCATAAATCCGGCCTCCGTAAAGGCCCTTTGAAAGATAAAGGGCCTTTAATATTTATTGACTTCGAAAGATACCCTTTATCTCTGAGAGGGTATCTTTTATTAATTTTAAAGGAATGATGAAGATAAGGAAGCTTTAATAATAATTAAGATTTTTAGAGGCGCTTGTAACAGGAAAAATAAAGTGATAAAATACTAAAAACAAGAAAATAGATAAATTGATAGATAAAATAAATCAAATGAAGCATCGGAGTATCTATTGGGAGGTGTAAAGCGAATGAGAGGCGCAAAAAACGATTTGGAGGAAGGCTTTTCCACCCGGGCAAAAACCTATTTCAGAAAAGGGGGCCTGTTTTCCAAGGATAAAACCTTTGACGGCGAGCTTAAATCTCTCAGACGGGTGGTCCGCAAAAATGCGGAGAACTCGGGGAGCAAAAAACATTATTCTTACCACACCTTTGTCATAAAAAAGGGCGGCAAGGAGATGACCTATGTCTTTAAAGGCCATCCGGAGATAGACTTTACCCAGTATTTTAAAAAAGGCGAGCTGGTACGCCACCATGCCGGATATGAAATACCTGAAAAGTATGACAAAACAGAGGATGACGAGATCCTGTGTATTATCTGCGGCGAATTTTCACCGGTGGATAAAAACCAGTGCCCCTACTGCGGCGGTGTTTTGCTCAAATAAAAGGACAATAAAAATCCCGGTTTTCGGAGGACGAAAGCCGGGATTTTTTTAATGCTTTTTATTTTTTATATAAAATACGGATGGAATTGAGCACACAGAGGATGGCAACACCGGTATCAGCAAAGACAGCCATCCACATATTGGCAAAGCCCAGCAGGCCCAGAACCATGACCAGCGCCTTGATGATCAGGGCAAAAACCACGTTCTGCCAGGCGATACGGCTGGTTTTGCGGCCGATTTCGATGGCTTCGGGAATGGCCTCGACGCTGGAATTCATGAACACAACGTCTGCTGCCTCAATAGCCGCATCGGCCCCGCTGCCCATGGCCGCGCCGACATCCGCCCCGGCCAGTACCGGCGCGTCGTTGATGCCGTCGCCGACAAACATGACGCCGCCCTGGGCTTTACGAATAGCCTGGAGCTCGCTCAGCTTGTCTTCGGGCAGCAGCTTGGCGTGAACTTCGTCGATGCCTGTGGACTTTGCGACCGCTTCGGCGCTTTCCTGGGCGTCGCCGGTCAGCATGGCAGTGCGGATGCCAAGGCGCTTGATCTTGGCGATGGCGTCCACCGCGTCGGCCTTGATAGTGTCTGATATGACCAGATAGCCGATGAATTTGCCGTCAAGGGCCAGGAGCACCTCGGTGCCGTAATGGTCGTTCTTATAGCCGTCCAGGTCAATGTTCTGGGATTCGAGCAGCGAGCGGTTGCCGCAGAGCACAGTGCCGTCCTTCAACACAGCTTCGACGCCTTTGCCGGCAATTTCTCTGGCAGAGTCAGGCCGTTCCACAGACAGTCCCCGTTCTTCGGCGGCAGTTACAATGCTGTTGCCGATGGGGTGGGTAGAGGTGAGCTCACAGCTGGCCGCCAGGGCCAGAAGCCTGGTCTCGTCCATGCCGTTTGCCGGGACAGCCTGCTGTACCACGAAGTTCCCTTCGGTGATGGTGCCGGTTTTATCCATAACCACAGCAGCGATGTTTTTGATTCCTTCGATGGAGACGCCGCCCTTAAACAGGATGCCCCGTTTGGAGCCGGCGCCAATGCCTGAGAAAAAGGCCAGGGGTACGCTGAGCACCAGCGCGCAGGGGCAGCTGATGACCAGGAAGGTGATGGCCGTGTAAATCCAGTAATACCAGTCGCCGGTCACAAGGGACGGCACCACGGCGGTTAGGATGGCCAGACCGACTACAAAAGGAGTATAAATCCGTGAGAAACGGGTAATAAACCGGTCGATTTTTGGCTTGCTGGCCGCTGCGTTTTCCACAGAATCCAGAATACGGGTGACCATGGATTCTTCCAGAACCTTTTCAACCCGCATTTTTAAGAGGCCGGAGGTGTTGACACAGCCCGAAACAACCTCGTCGCCGTAGCCGGCCTTGACAGGAACAGGCTCGCCGGTCACCGGGGAGGTGTCGATCCGGCTCTCACCCTCGACAATGACGCCGTCCAGGGGAATACGGTCGCCGGGGCGCACCAGCAGGATGTCGCCGACGGCGGCGTCCTCTGCGTCGATAACCCGCACCTCGTCGCCGACCAGCAGGCTGACGACTTCAGGGCGCATATCCACCGCGTCCATGATCTGTTTACGGCTCTTTTCAACCGCGCGGTCTTCGAAGTATTCGCCGACACGGTAGAACAGCATGACGCCCACGGCTTCAGGGTAGTCCTGAATGGCGAAGGCCGCCAGCGTGGCCACACTCATCAGGAAGTTTTCGTCAAAGACCTGACCCTTCATCAGGTTTTTGGCCGCTGTGACAACAATACGGCCGCCGAGAATGATGTAGGCCAGCACAAAAACCGGAATATTGTAAACCGGGGGCAGGGTACGCTCCATGATCTCGCCGATGATAAACAGCGCCGCGCCGATGATAATACCGATGAGGGTTTTGGTCTCAGCCGACATTTTTTTCTTGACAGCCTTCCCGGCAGAGGCGGAAGCCTCTGGAATCAAGGCTTTGGGCCGGGTTTCCTTAGGGATAACCTGCACATCTGACTCGATGGACTGGCAGATGTCACGAAGCTGCGGGAGCAGGCTGTCCGGGTCTTTCCCGGTAACCTTCAGCTGCCTGGTGGTATAGGTGATGGTGGCGCTGGAGACATCGTCCAGGGCGTTGATTTTGGCCTCCATTTTGGCCGCGCAGTTGGCGCAGCCCAGGTTTTCAAGGGTATAAACCTTTGTGGCGCCCTTGCCCATTGTCTTTTTGCGGGGAATAACCTTGACGTCTGGCTCGATGGCGGCGCAGATGTGCTGAATCTCTGGCAGCAGGGCTGCGGCGTTGTCCGCAGACAGGCGCAGCTGCCTGGTGGCGTAGGTGATGGTGGCATACTCGACGCCGGGCAGCTCTTTGATTTTGTGCTCCATCTTGGCCGCGCAGTTGGCACAGCCCAGATTCTCAAGAATGAAAACCGCTTTTTCCACGTCCGCGTCCGGCATTTTGCAGGTGCAGTTAGCCAGACTCTCGCCGCAGATATGGCAGTATTCCTCGCCGTGGCGGCAGAGATCGCACTGGCAGTCCGCCGGATGGCCGGGAACGTGATAATGCGCATGGTGATCTCCGTGGTCGTGGCCGCAGGCGCAATCAGTGTCGTGGTGGTGTTCCCCGTGATCGTGATGGTCGTGGCCGCAGGCGCAATCAGTGTCGTGGTGGTGTTCCCCGTGATCGTGATGGTCGTGGCCGCAGCCGCAAGCTGCGCTGTGATGGTGTTCCTCGTGATTGTGAGGAGCACGCCCGACGGCCGCGGGGGCTTTTTTCAGGGAACGGCGCTTTTGCTCGGTAATGAGAATATCGGGTTCGTAGGAAACCGCGATTTTCTGCATTTCCGGCAAAAGCCCGTCTGGGTCTTCGGCAGTGAGACGGAGCTGTTTGGTCGCGTAGACGATGTTGGCCTCGCTGACACCAGGCAGGGAAGCGATTTTGCGCTCGATTTTTGAAGCGCAGTTGGCGCACCCCAGGTGCTCAAGTATATAAGTTTTTGTTGCCATAATGGCCTCCTCGGAAAGTTAGATTAAAATATGATGAATAAAACATATGAATCATTGTTCATATGTTAATATTAACTGTCCCGAGGCGGTTTGTCAAGGGGTAAAACAAAAATTAACGCACCATTCCTGCTGTTTCTGCAAATTTACCGTAGGTGATGAGCTCGCAGAAATCATCGGTCCAGAGGGTGGCGGACTGGTACAGGACAACGCCGTCGTATTCGGCGCAGTAGGTGTCGAGAACATGGCCGAAATAATCCTTGACCACGCCGAGGCGCTGACCTCTGGCGATAAGGTCGCCGGCTTTCACCTCAGGATACCAGAGACCATGGCGTGCGGGCATGAGGTAGACCAGGTCGGTCAGGTCGACCGGGCGGTGCCGCAGCTCGGGGGCGCCCTGCAGCAGGCCCAGGTGTTTTAGGATATTAAGGACATCTTTTTTATCCGCGTCCACCTCTGCCTGGGTAAAACGGCCTGCACAGCCGCGTTCCAGAAGAATGCTAGGAATGCCGAGTACGCCGGCGTAATTGTAGGCGCCGGTGGTGGCGGAGGATTTGACCATGTAGGGCACATCGACGTGAAGGGCGGCCTGGCGCGCGGCCTCGGACACGGCGTTGTCTGCTGCGCCCACGTAATACACGTAGGGAGTCAGGTCTTCAAAAATTTCGCCGCAGTGCAGGTCGATGTAGAAATCAATCTGGGAATAAAGGCTGTACTCAAAAAAATGGGCGACGCGGTCGGCCAGGGTTCCTTCCCGGGTGCCGGGAAAAACGCGGTTGAGGTTTTTATTGTCCTGGGGCATGAGCGTGGGGTAGCGGGACTCAAAGCCCGGGACATTGACGGGGTGTATGAGAATAAGGCTTCCATTCAGGCTCGCGGGGTCCAGCTCGCCGGCCAGCTGGATGGCGGCCTCGATGCCGACGTATTCGCAGCTGTGGATGCCGCTGGTGATGAGGACGGTTTTTCCGCTGCCCGCGCCGTTGATCAGGGTGACGGGCACCTCGATTTCTGTATGGGGGATGGGCAGCAGGCCCTGGACCTTCTCGCCGGGGGCGGCGGCCAGTGTACCGATTGACAGGTTTTTTTCCATTGCGGACTCCTTTCGTTTTTGAAATGATTTGATTTAAGCCGATTGCCTTGAGTATAAGGCATGATGAAAACCAATGTCAAGCAGAAAAAAATAAAAGTAAAAAACATACCGGGTGGGGGTATGCGTTTAAAATTATTGCTGAAATTTTTAAAAAAGACTGGACAAGTGCGTAAAAGTCCAGTATAATTTAAGCAATTTCACAGTTTACCACAGTGAAATCTTTGTTTAAAAAATTTAATCATGCCAGATACAAGTTCCCGATCGGGGATTAAAAGAGAAACCGGTGCGAATCCGGTACGATCCCGTCACTGTAATAGGGAGTTGTCCGCAAAATGTCACTGAGGCGCAGCCTTGGGAAGGCGTGGACATACAAAGAACTTAAGTCAGGAGACCTGCTTGTATTTTTGTTTTAAGTATTCTTACGGTAGATAGGAGGGCTTTATTTTCATGTCCTTTTCCTTTCATTCTCCGTTTCGGTTTTTTACCCGTATTGCCATTTTGACAGAGGAGGATTTTTTTCTTGAACACGAAACAGCTTGTTAATCGTTTGCTGCAAATCGTACTGGTGCTTTTTGGCATCAGCTTTCTGACCTTTTGCCTGACCTATTTATCCCCCGGCGACCCGGCGGAGCTGATGCTGGTGGAGGGCGGCACGGTGCCGTCTGAGGAGCTGCTGGCAGAAACCCGGGAGCAGATGGGCCTTAATGATCCATTTCTGGTGCAGTATGGAAATTGGCTTAAGGGGTTTGTGACCGGGGATATGGGAACATCCTATTCTTCAAAGGCTCCGGTGAGCGCGGTGCTGCTCGACTGCCTTGGCCCGACCCTGGAGCTGGCGGCCGCGTCGCTGATCCTCATGCTTGTGATCTCCATCCCCCTTGGAATTCTGGCAGCGGTTTATCAGAATAAATTTCCGGATTACCTGGTGCGGGGGCTTTCCTTTGCCGGTGTGTCCTTCCCGGGGTTCTGGATCGGTCTGGTGCTGCTGTACGTGTTTGGCCTTAAACTGAACTGGTTTCCCATTGCCACCTCGGGCACAGGCTTTATGAAGCTGGTGCTGCCGGCAGTCACACTGGCCATTGCCATGTCGGCCAAATATACAAGGCAGGTGCGCACCGCGGTGCTGGAGGAGCTCCGGCAGGACTACGTGGCCGGCGCCCGGGCCCGGGGCCTTAAGGAGTCGGCCATCCTGTGGCGGGAGGTGCTGCCAAACGCCATGCTGCCCCTGGTCACGCTGCTGGGCCTGTCGTTGGGCTCGCTGCTCGGCGGCACAGCGGTGGTGGAGATTATTTTTTCCTGGCCCGGCCTGGGCAAGATGGCAGTCAACGCCATTGCCACTCGGGATTACCCTCTGGTTCAGGGCTATGTAATCTGGATTGCTCTGATTTACATGGTCATTAACCTGCTGGTGGATTTCTCCTACGGCTATCTGGACCCCAGACTGCGGGAGCGGCACCGCGAGGCTAAAAGAAAGGTGGTGAAGGCGTAGATGAAGGCTTTTTTCAGGCAGAACAGGCTTTTTGCCATCTGCGGCATTCTGGCAGCGGCCATTGTGCTGACCGCAGTATTTGCGCCGTGGATCGCGCCCCATGACCCCTATGAGGCTGTGATGCAGAACGCCCTCCGGGCACCGTCAGCCGAGTACCCCTGCGGAACAGACCAGCTGGGCCGCTGCGAGCTGTCCAGAATTATCTACGGGACACGGGCGTCTCTGGAAATGACGGTGACGCTGGTGGTCATTGTCTTTGCGGCCGGGACCCTTCTCGGTATGATCGCCGGTTATTTCGGCGGCGCGGCGGACGCGGTGATCATGCGGCTTTCGGATATGATGATCGCCTTCCCGGGCATGGTTTTAGCCATTGCCATTGCCGGGATGCTGGGCCCGAGCCTGTTTAACACGGTCATTGCCCTGGCTGTGGTGAGCTGGACAAAATACGCCAGGCTCAGCCGGAGCCTGGTGCTCAAGATCAAAAACAGCACGTATATCTCTGCGGCGGTGGTCACAGGGGCGAGGACTGGCCATATTCTGGGCGGTTATGTGGTGCCAAACATTATTCCGACCATGATCGTAACTGCGGCACTGGACGTGGGCACCATGATGCTTGAGCTGGCAGCGCTCTCTTTTCTGGGGCTGGGGGCACAGCCGCCCACGCCGGAATGGGGCTTGATGCTCAACGAGGGGAGGCAGTATTTGCAGACCGCGCCCTGGCTCATGCTGTTTCCGGGCATCGCCATCTTTATTGTGGTTTCAGTGTTTAACCTGATGGGCGACGGGCTTCGGGATATTCTGGATCCGCGGCAGGATTAGAGGGCGTAAAATATTCAACGTGTCAAAAAAACTTATCAGCAAGCGACAAAGCGTTAAAAAGAGGCCAGTTAAGGGAGAATGTAGAATTGAGAATGGAAAATTACAGGAACAAAATGCTGCGCATTTTGAGTAGAATAGCGGCCGCAGGCCGCTGTACGAATCGCTTTTTCGTTAGAAAAAGAGTTCATTCATTCTCCATTTTCCATTCTCAATTTTCCATTGAAAGAGCTTCTTACTTTAACTCTGCCGTTGCCTTTTAACTTTTTTGACAGTCTGATGTTGTTGTTAATTAAATTTTCATATGAATATGAAAGGAGATAAAATGAGTAAGTTTAAAAAATTAGTATTGACAGTGGCGATTCTGGCCATGACGGCCACGGGTTTATCCGGCTGCGGCGGCAGCGGGGGCGCTTCGGGGTCTTCGGAGCAGCTGAATATTGGAGTGACGAGCTTTGCGGATACGCTTGAGCCCACGGAGCAGTATTTCAGCTGGGTGGTCATGCGCTACGGCGTTGGCGAAACCTTGGTTAAATTCAACGATGAGATGGGCGCAGAGCCCTGGCTGGCGGAGAGCTGGGAGCTGGGCAGCGACAACCTGACCTGGACCTTCAAAATCCGTGACGGCGTCAAATTTTCAAACGGCACAGCCCTGACCGCTGACCTGGTCAAGGCGTCGCTGGAGAGAACCTTTGAGATGAGCAAGCGCGCCAGCTCGGACTTTTTCCAGTATGACGCCATGACCGCGGAGGGCTCAAACCTCATAATCAAGACCAAGAGCCCCACGCCGGGGCTGCCGGGCTGCCTGGCCGACCCGCTGTTTTTGATCGTGGACACCACCGTAGACACCAGCACCTTTGCCACCGACGGGCCAGTCTGTACCGGGCCTTACGCGGTTAAGTCCTTTGACAAGGAAAAATGCGTGGTGGTAAAAAATGAAAATTACTGGGACGGCGAGGTGCCTTACAATGAAGTGAATATCCAGGTTATCGACGACGCCAACACCCGCGCCATGGCGCTGCAGTCTGGTGAGGTGGATATGGCAGTCAATATCAGCAGCAGTGACTTAGCTTTGTTTGAGGGCAGCGAGTCCTTTGACATCAACAGCATTGCGTCGCTGCGGACAGTGCTTTCCTTTATGAACCAGCGCGGGCCGCTGGCAGACGTGAAGGTGCGCCAGGCGGTCATCCGTGCGCTGGACCGCCAGACCTATGCGGATAACCTGCTCCACGGCACCTTTGAGGCCGGGAAGGCCCCGATCCCGCCGTCTCTGGATTACGGCTTTGACACCCTGAAGGACGAGAACGCCTACAATCTGGAAAGCGCTAAACAGCTGCTGGCTGAGGCAGGCTACGCGGACACCAACGGCGACGGCATTGTGGAAAAGGACGGCCAGAACCTGACCCTCCAGTATGTCATTTACGACAGCCGCGCCGAGCTGCCCATTCTGGCTACTGCCACCCAGGCGAACCTGAAGGAGATCGGCATTGACGTGAAGGTTGAAACCTATGAGTATACCACCCTGCTGGACATGCAGGAAAACGGCGAGTACGACCTGCTGATCTGGAATGTCATCACCGCCAACACCGGCGATCCGGAAAACTATCTGAAGGAATACTGGAAAACTCATACCGATGAAAACAAAAACGCCAACACAGCCGGCTACAGCAACCCTGAGGTCGACGCAGTCCTTGACCAGCTGTCCACTGAGTTTGACACCGCCAAACGGCGTGAGCTGGTCATCCAGGCCCAGCAGCTTATCATGAACGACGCGGCCAGCGTCTTCTACGCTTATCCGGAAACCAACATTATTTCCAGCAGGAAGATTACCGGCGTCGAAATGCTGCCAGCGGACTATTACTGGCTGACCAAGGAAATCAAGCCGGCGCAGTAGGGCGGCGCGCTAACGAGAGGAGAAAAAGATGCTGAAAATCCGGGATATGAGTGTACAGTACGGCGAAAAACCGCCGGCGGTGGCGCACTTTGACCTGCACATGAAAAAGCATGAGATCATCAGCGTGGTGGGAGAGAGCGGCAGCGGAAAAACCACAGTGATCCGCTCCATTCTCGGACTGCTGCCGGGAAACGGGCGGGTCACCCGCGGCGAGCTTCTTTTTGATGAGGAGCCCCTGCTCCAGAAAACGCCAGAGGACTGGCGGGATCTGCGGGGCAGCCGCATCGCCATGATTTTTCAGGACAGCGGCAGCATGCTCAACCCCATCCGCAAAATCGGCCGGCAGTTTGTGGACTATATCCAGACCCACAAGGCCGTGACAAGGGAAGCCGCCCGGGACCGCGCCGTGGAGATGCTGACACGCATGCGCCTGCCCGACGCGGGAAACATCATGGACAGCTACCCCTTTCAGCTGAGCGGCGGCATGCGGCAGCGGGTGGGCATTGCCATGGCCATGGCTTTTGAGCCCGATCTGCTGCTGGCCGATGAGCCCACCAGCGCTCTTGATGTGACCACCCAGGCCCAGATTGTGCGCCAGATGATGGCCCTCCGCCAGGACTTTGGCACAGGGATCATGATCGTCACACATAACCTGGGCGTGGCCGCGTATATGGCGGACCGGATCATTGTCATGCGGGCCGGCGAGATTGTGGAGAGCGGCACCCGGGAAGAGGTGATCCTTCATCCCAGACAGGAATACACAAAAGAACTGGTGGCCGCGGTGCCCGAGCTTGGAGGTGCGCGTTTTGTCTGAAAATCATGAAATTATTCTGGAAACTAGAGGGCTGACCAAACGCTTCCATACCTCAGACGGCCGGCCCCTTACAGCCTGCGACAGCGTCAGCCTGGCGGCGCGGCGCGGGGAGACCCTTGGCATTGTGGGGGAAAGCGGCTGCGGAAAAAGTACCTTTGTAAAAATGCTGGTACAGCTTGAAAAGCCCACTGCCGGTGCGATATACTTTAAAGGAAAAGATATTGCCGGGCTGACGGGCGAGGCGGCCCGGCAGAACCGCCGCCATATCCAGATGGTCTTCCAGGACCCGGCTGTCTCCTTCAGCCCAAAGATGCGCGTGGGCGACATTATTACCGAGCCCCTTGTCAACTTTGGCCGGCTCCCCCGGAAACAGCGGGCGGAAAAGGCCAGGGAGCTGCTTGCGATGGTAGAGCTGGACGCTGATTTTATGCAGCGCTATCCCCACAGCATGAGCGGCGGACAGCTCCAGCGCGTGGGCATTGCCCGGGCGCTGGCCCTGAACCCCGAGGTGCTGGTCTGCGACGAGGCTACCTCGGCCCTGGACGTCTCCATCCAGAAGAAAATCGTGGCGCTGCTGACCCGGCTTCAGCGGGAGAAAAACATTGCCATGATCTTTATCTGCCACGACATGGCCCTGGTCCAGAGCCTGAGCCACCGGCTGGCTGTCATGTACCTGGGCAATATCGTGGAGACCGTGGGCGGCGGCGAGCTGTGTGAAACAGCCATGCACCCCTACACCCAGGCGCTTTTGGGGTCGGTGTTCTCGCTGCATATGGACTGCTGCAAGAAAATCGAAACCATCCCCGGCGATCCGCCGAGCCCGCTGGAGCTGCCTCCGGGCTGCCCCTTTGCCGGGCGGTGTGAAAAATGTATGCCCGTCTGCAAAGCCGAAAAGCCACGCCTGAAGGACGTGGCGCCAGGCCACCAGGTGGCCTGCCATCTCTATTAGTTAAGGAAAGCATTATGGAAGAAACCCGTGAAATCCCGTTAAAAGGCCAGATGACCGAGGGGAAGATAGGCCGGCAGCTGCTGCTGTTCGCCCTGCCCCTCATGTTCTCAAACCTCTGCCAGCAGCTATACAACACCGTAGATGCTGTGATCGTCGGCCGTTTTGTGGGCGCAAATGCCCTGGCCGCCGTGGGCGCGAGCAGCCTGCTCATCACCTTCATGATCTATTTTTTCATCGGCCTGTCCATCGGGGCCAGCGTGCTGATTTCACAGTTTTTCGGCAGCCGGAAATACGACAAGGTGCAGGAGGCTGTGCACACCGCCGTGGCCCTGAGCCTGGCGGCCGGCCTTGCGCTCACCGTTCTGGGCTTGACCCTTGCGCCGGCCATGCTGCGGATGATGAACATCCCAGAGGCCGGGCTTGCCTACGCCGTGCCCTATATCCGCATCTATTTTCTGGGCATGATCCCCATGACTTTGTACAACATTGGCAGCGGGATTCTGCGCGCGGTGGGCGATTCCAAAACCCCGCTGGCCTGCCTGGTGGTCACCGTTGTGCTGAACATCGGGCTCGACCTGCTCTTTGTGGGGCCGCTTGGCATGGGCGTGGCCGGCGCGGCACTGGCCACAGCCTTTTCGCAGCTGGCCGCCGCTGTGCTGATTGTCATTATCCTGCTGAGGGCTGATCCCATCTACCGGCTCCGGCTGGCCAAAATCCGGTTTCACGCACAGGTGTTCAGGGATATCGTGCGAATTGGCCTGCCCGCTGGACTGCAGTCTGTGCTGGTCTGCTTTTCCAACGTAGTGGTCCAGTCCCAGATTAATACCTTTGGGCTGGAGGTCATGGCCGGGTTTACCGCCTATATGAAAATTGACGGATTTCTCTTTATGCCCATTGACGCCTTCTGCCTGGCGATTTCTAACTTTGTAGGGCAGAACATGGGCGCTGGACGCTGGGAGAGGGTGGTAAAGGGCAAAAACGTCTGCCTGCTTTTGTGCGTGGGCGTGACCATCGGCCTGGGCGCAGCCATTATCCTGAACGCCTGTCTGATTCTGGGCATGTTTACCTCGGACGAAACAGTGGTTTTAAACGGTATGCGCCAGCTTTACACCGTGGTGCCCCTTTATGGTATTTACGCTGCGGATCAGGTGTTTGTGGGCGTGCTGCGGGGTGCCGGGGCCACGGTAATCCCTATGATCATCACGCTTTTGTGCATGTGCGGCCTGCGGCTGGGCTGGATTTTTACCACCCTGCGGTTTGTCCACGACGCGCGCATGATCTACATCAGCTATCCGCTGACCTGGATTGTGACAGGGGCGGTACTGGTGCTCTATTATTATAAAGGCAGCTGGCGGCCAGAGAAGGCAGGCTTTAAAAATCGTAAATATTTAAAAAGAAGTTGTTGACAAAGCCGCTCAAAGGGCGTATGATGAAGTTAATTAAATATTGAATGATCCTATGTAGTGGGAAAAGGGTGAGAATCCCTTGCTGTAATCGCAGCTGTAATGCAAAATGCTTTCTGAAAAGCCACTGTCAACGATGATGGGAAGGCGGAAAGATGATATTGCTGAGCCAGAAGACCGACATAGTGATTGGTTCTTAAAAGACTCCGATTTAGAGTGCTTAAGAAACGAAACAAAAACCCTTACCATCCAGATTATACTGTGTTCGTTCATCCCTCTCTGAATCCGAGAGGGATTTTTTATGGAATTTAAGGACGGTCACCTTATCATTCGTATTTAATTAAATCTCATAATGCCTGTTCCATCAGACAGGCGTCATTAAATCCTCTTTTCAGTCAGCGAGGCTGAAAAACCCCTCCCTTTTTTGAGAAGCTCCAAACGCCGGGGCTTCTTTTTTTGAAAAAAATCTTGAAATCTTCGTTTTTATAGAGTATTTTTATGGTATAAAATTATTAAGGGGAAATAATCTTCACGATGGCTTTGTATAGGGTGCGGGAAGAAAATATGGTATAATGAAAGAAATACTGGAAAGGCAGTGGATGGGATGATTAGAATTGGGATTTGTGACGACAATGCTTTGATTGCAGAAAAGCTGGAGGCGCTCATTATCAGATATGGTGAGGAACACAATATTGATGTGGAGACATACGTCTATCATGACGGCAGTGAAGTGCTTGAAGACCGTATCCAGTTTGATATCCTTTTTCTTGACGTGGAGATGCCGGAAACCGATGGGATTGATACGGCCAAGCAGATCCGCAAGTGGGACGCCCGGGTCAAGATTATCTTTATCACCAGCTACACTCACTACATGCGCAACGCCTTTGCTGTGCACGCGTTTGAATACCTGGTCAAGCCCTTTAACACGGCTAAGGTAAACATGGTGCTGACCGAGGTGTTTGATTTTATTGAAAAGGAAAACAAGAGCCATGACATCTCTCTGGTGATGGGCGGCGAGCTGAAGGTTTTTGCCAGCAATGACATTTATTATTTTGAGCGTGTGCGGCGGAAGATTAAAATGAGCACCACCCAGGGCGATTTTGAATTTAACGGCGTTCTGAGTGAGATCATGGAAAAGGTTAAGGACTTTGACTTTGAATACTGCCACAAGAGCGTGATCGTGAACCTGTTTCACTGTAAGCGTATTGCGGGCGCCGACCTGTATCTGGACAACGGCGAAACCCTGCCCATCGCCCAGAAACGGGCCGTGGAATTTAAGGCGCGGCTGTTTGATTATATTGAAGAGAATTTTAAGCTGTTGTAGAGGATTGGCTAGAAGGATAAGTTTAGGGGAAGAGTATGGATAAGTGGATTTATGCGTTGGATATGGTTATGTCGTATGGTGTGTCAGGATATGTTTTATTTAAATTTATGTCTGGACTATTTAAACCTAAATACGAAAAGAAAAGATATGTTGTTGCGTATTTGACTTTTGTAACTTTAGCAATTTTCTTTAATTGGTTAGGGATCGCTATTTTAAAAAGTTTATATGGTATTTTATCTATTGTATTTATTGGAACAACATTATTTAAATCTAATTCAAAAGGAAAAGTTTTTGGAGCTTGTGTTTTATTTTTTCTATATATGGTGATCATTGACGCTTTATCCGTATTAACATTTGCAGTATTTACAAACAATACAATTGAATCAGTTCGTGAGAATCCTTTATTATTGTTGACTGCAGGGACGGGAAATCAAATTATATTATTGTGCTTTTATAAACCTCTTTTAACGGTTATGAAAAAACATAAATTTGATGCAGTTTCAATACAACAAAATCTTTTTTTAGGAATTTTAGCATTATTTGAGGTTATGCAGCTAATTTTTACTATGAGTATTGTTGAGGGTATTTTCAATAGAACGATTTTAACAATATTAAATTTAGGATTTCTTGGATTAGATATCTATTTAATATATATTTTTGAAGCTATATCTCAGAAATATGCTTTGGAGAAAGAAGTTGAACTTCGTGATCAGCAAATGGCAATGCAGAATAATTACTATCATGTAATAGAAACCCAGTACGATAGGTCCAGAAGATTAATTCATGATATGAGAAACCATATGCAGACTTTAGAAGAGCTATATAGTATTGGAAATACAAAAGAAGCTGATGATTATGCAAAAACAATTTTAAGTTCAATGGACAGAATGGGAAGTAGATTTAAATGTACGAATAGAGTACTTAATATTATAATGAATGATAAAATATTAAAATGTGATGAAAAAAACATAAAACTAGAAACTGAAATAGAAGATATAGATTTAGACTTTATAGAGCCTTTTGATATTACTACGATTTTTTCGAATTTATTAGACAATGCAATTGAAGCATGTGAAACGCTTGAAGATTCCCAAAAAATAATAAGTATAAAGCTCTATCATTATAAGAATTTTATTGTTGTGAAGATATCAAATAGGTTTGGGGAATCATTAATATGGGATAATAATAAAAACTTGATATCTACAAAAAGTGGGAATCATATGGGACTAGGATTAAAGAATGTCAAATTTACTGTAGAAAAATACGATGGAAATATTGAATTCAAAAAGAATAAAGATAATTTTGAAGCCAAGGTGTTATTTTCACTCTAGATATTACATCAGACATGTAATATCTGACTTAAGACATCTATTGTTATAGAAAAGACATACAGAATGCCTGTTTATGCACTTGATATTGAAGAATATACGGATAATGACGTAAAATGAATATATCAGCTGATATATTCATATGAAATATGAGGTGTTATAATGAAAAAAACTTGTTTAAAAGATAAACTTTTAAAAGGTATGGCAAAAACAGCACGCCAGGAAGCAGTGAAAAATGCAAACACGGCATGTTGGGTTTACCATCATCAGGATAAACTTCCCGAAAAAGTAAAGGATTTGCGTAAATTTTAATGATTGGACGAAGTGCAAGATGGATGGTTAACCGTCTTGTAGTAAACCGGATCATTAATATTGAAGATATAGAGATTTACCAATTTGGTTTGGAATCAACATTGTTAAAGGCACTTCATTATGTTTCAATGTTAATAATAGGATTTTGCCTGAACATGTTGTTAGAGACACTTGCATTCCAAATTGTTTATGCGGCTATCCGCGCCTATGCCGGCGGTTACCACGCCGATACACGCGGGGTCTGCTATCTGCTGTCATGGATCACAATACTTTCTGTTTTACTCATTGCCCGGTTCTGCCCGGCGGGGACGGTTGCGGTGGTTACCGCGGCGCTTACGCTGTCCGCTTTTCCGGTGATCTACAAATGGGCGCCGGTCGAAAACAGCGCAAAGCCGCTGGACGACGCGGAGTGCACCCACTACCGGAAACAGGCGAGGAGAATACTGGTGGTTATCAGTGCCTGCGCGCTGCTTGCCGGACTGGCCTTTAACAGCCGGTTTGGTCTGGTCGCCGCGGAATGCCTGGGCCTTGAGGCGCTGATGATGCTGCTGGGGTTGTGGAAAAATGGGCGTTAAGCCAAGGTATACAAGAGAACAGCAGAATGTGATTCAGGAAGCGATGGAATGTGGTTTCGATGTGTCGCCGTATATTACGGAGGCCTTTACACCAGAGCAGATACGGGAAATTTTCTGGGGATTGATGACCGGTGTGGATGTGACCTTTTATAACGATCCTGAGTATTCAAACTGCCAGATGTGGCAAATACGGGAAGGGCTTACAGGAAAGGTAGATGTATCGGTCTATGCGGACAAAAATCTGGATTGGAAAAAGATGTACCTGATCCGGATGGGTTTAGAGGAAGGGCTTGACGTATCGGAGTATGTGCGGCAGGGCATGGGCCCGGAGCAGATCCGGGCGATTTTGCAGGGATACCGTACCGATATTGATTATACGCTTTATGCGAAGCCCTGGTACACAGCTGGCGAAATGCGGGAAATCGGCTCAAAACTGATCCGGGAAGCGGTTCGGAGCAGAGCGGAGGAGACGCCGGGCGCTGGCAGTATGTTTAAGAGTGTAAAAAAATAACAGGTGCCCAACTGCAATTTGGACACCCGCATTTTTTTATTCTACTGGGTCATGGCTGAGTAAAAACAGAGTCAGAATTTCTTCTGCGTATTTTCCTTTTTCTGCTGGACAGCGTTCCAAAAGCTCCAGCAGTGCTGCGTACTTCGTCCCCATGTATTCTTTGGGGCCGTAGAGAATTGCGTCGGCGGACATTTTCAAAACGTCACAGAAACGATTCAGGCTTTTTAGAGAAAAGCCCTTAGTCCCCAGTTCTATATCGGCAAGGAAGGTTGGTGTGATACCGATTTTTCTTGCCAATTCATCACGGGACATGTTCAGAAATGTTCTTTGTTTACGAATACGAAGGCCAATCGCCTTATGATCTAGCTCTTGCATACAATTCCCCCTAAAAATAGTATTTACGCTTTTAGCTGTTGACTCTATACCATTGTGATATAAGCCGGCGGTTTATTTAAAAACCAGACACTTTTGCGCATTTTTTATAGGACCACAGTAGACTTCTTAATTATATCCGCTTTTACAGGTAATTTCAAGTCTCTGTAAGAAAACTGAAAGGAACCGGAAAAAAGTCCGGCATTCTCTCCCAAAGACAGGCGCAGGGGGATTTTTTTGTTTGTCTAAAATATTTTAAGTTGAAAAAAATTCGTACTTTCAGGCAGATTAATCGTGACAAAAAGTCGAAAAGTGGGCAGGTTGCATAAAATTCAAAATGTGATATAATGAAACGGATTAACGGAAAAAGGACGTATTTTTATGAATGTAAATTTTGAACATTACAAGGTCTTTTACTACGTAGCGCGCCATGGCACCATTACACAGGCGGCCCAGGCGCTGTATATCTCACAGCCGGCAGTGAGCAAATCGATCCATCTGCTGGAAAAGGAGCTGTCGTGCGAGCTTTTTCACCGGAATCAGAAGGGAATGACCCTGACGCCGGAGGGCGAAATGCTGTACGGCCATGTGGCGAAGGCCTATGAGCAGCTGGCCCTGGGCGAAAAGAAGCTCTGGGAAATGCTGAACCTGAACAATGGGGTGGTGCGCCTGGGTACCAGCGACATGATCGCCCGCTTTTTCCTGCTGCCTTATCTTGAAAAATTCCATAGCCTGTACCCGGATATCCGTATCAATATGCAGAGCGGCACTACGCCGGGCACGCGCATCGCTCTGAAGGAGGAGCGTATTGAGGTAGGGGTGGTATCCTCACCGGTGGCAGCCTCGGACGATATTGAGATTCACCCGATCCGGGAGATACAGGATGTTTTTGTGGCAGGGCTGGACTACGCGCCGCTTGCCGAGAAGGTGCTGAGCTTTGAGGAGATCATGGCACACCCCATTATCTGTACAGAGCGCAACACGGCCAGCCGTCATTATCTCGACTCGTTTTTCCTCAAGCATAAGATGCGGCTGGAACCGGCTTTTGAGCTGGGCACCATGGAGTTGATCATGCCCTACGCAGAAAGAAACCTGGGCATTGGCATCGCGGTGCGCGATGTGGCACAGGAGCGTCTGGAGCAGGGGAGCCTGATCGAGATCCGGTCCAGAATTGAGATACCAAAGCGGCAGATCTGTGTGATCAAGCGGAAAAAGGGCGGTATCTCGAAGGCTGCGGAGGCTTTTCTGGACATTATTTTACCATAACAAATGGTTATAAAGCGTATAAGAATATTTCATTTTACTTATGGTAATGAGAGGGGTAAAATCGTTACTGTACGAAAAATGAAAGGAAGATTTGATTTTGAAAAAAGGCTATTTATATATTGTCATTGCGACGCTGTTTTTCAGTTCGATGGAGATCGCCCTCAAAAGTGTTTCAGGCCAATTTAACGCTGTACAGATGAACCTGACCCGTTTTTTGATCGGCGGTCTTGTTTTAATTCCCTTTGCGCTCAGGACGCTTAAGAAGAAAAAGGAACATCTGGATAAAAAAAGTCTGCTGCACTTTGCGGGGCTGGGCTTTCTAGGGGTTGTGGTCAGCATGACCTTTTACCAGCTGGCCGTGGAAAACGCCAACGCCTCGGTGGTGGCGGTACTGTTTTCCAGCAATCCGGTGTTTGTGCTGTTTTTCTCGGGTGTTATCCTGCACGAGGTGATCAAGAAAAACCATGTGGCGGCCATTGTGCTTGAAATCATCGGAATCCTGGTGATTGTCAACCCTCTGCACACCTCCCTCAACATCGCGGGGGTAGTCATGGCGATTCTGGCCGCAGTGGCTTTTGCCCTGTACTCGGTCTTTTCCAAGAAGCAGTGTAACCGCTACGGCGGCGTGGTGGTGACTTGCGGGAGCTTTCTGTTCGCCAGCCTGGAAATGCTGCTGCTCATCGGCCTCAGCCATGTGGGCCCGGTGGCGGATATGCTGAGCGGCAACGGCCTTGCCTTATTTGCCAATATTCCGCTGTTTACGGGTTATACGGCGTCCAATGTCCTCACGATGCTTTATATCTGCATCGGTGTGACTGGCGGCGGTTATGCCTTTTATTTCATGGCCATTGAGGAAACCTCAGCCAGTACGGCGTCGCTGGTGTTCTTCTTTAAACCGGTGCTGTCGCCCATCCTGGCAGTGCTGATCCTGCACGAAGCGGTGCCGTTCAATATGGTGATTGGTGTGATGCTGATTCTGGCCGGCTCTATCGCGAACCTGCTGCCAGCGTTTGCGCGCAGAAAAGAAAAACCTGTATCCCTGAGCGCGGAACAGGGCCGCTTTTAGCCTGTTTTATAAAATCTGAGTGTTGAAGCCACAGAGAATCCCTCAAAATCTCTGTGGCTTTTTTTTGTTAAAAATTTGTTTTTAATTTAGAATTATTCTTGACAAGCCTCTTTTATCGTGTTAAGATACACTCATCAAACAGTTAGAAATAACTAACAAAAATAAATATTATTGAAAAGAGGTATCAACATGAAAAATTTAATTGGCAAAGAATTGATCGATTTTGAAGTACAGGCATATCATGAAGGTGATTTTAAAACCGTCACAAAGGAAGATGTCCTGGGAAAATGGGGCGTGTTTTTCTTTTACCCGGCAGATTTTACCTTTGTATGCCCGACAGAGCTGGCGGACGTAGCGGACAATTATGAGGAGTTCAAAAAAATCGGCTGTGAAATTTATTCGGTTTCTGAAGATACCCATTTTGTACATAAAGCCTGGGCGGACACCACCGACACCATTAAGGGCCTTCCGTACCCGATGTTAGGCGATCCGGCAGGCGTGCTGGCAAAATTCTTCGGTGTGCTGGTCAAAGAAGAAGGCCAGGCGCTGCGCGGTACCTTTGTGGTGGACCCGGACGGCGTTATCAAGGTTTACGAAATCCATGACATGGGCATCGGCCGTAACGCTGAGGAGCTGCTGCGCAAGGTGCAGGCCGCTCAGTTTGTAAGAGAACACGGCGACCAGGTCTGCCCTGCTAAATGGAAGCCAGGCGAAGACACACTGACACCAAGCTTAGATTTAGTCGGAAAGCTGTAAGAAGCAGGAGGGCGCCATGGATAAGATTTATGACTTGATTATTATCGGCGGCGGTTCCGCCGGACTCTCGGCTGGTATCTATGCCGCCCGGGCCATGCTCGATACGCTGATCATTGAGAAAAACCAGCCGGGCGGCCAGGCTGTGAATACCGCAGAGGTCGTCAACTATCCCGGTATCCGCCGCACCACCGGCCCTAAGCTTATGGATGAAATGCACAGGCACGCCATGGATTTCGGCGCGGAATTTACTGTAGCCGAGATCGAGGGTGTAGACCTTGAGGGTGAAGTGAAGGCGCTGCACACCAGCCGCGGCACCTACAGAAGCCGCGCGGTCATCATCGCCACAGGCGCCTCCCCGCGCAAGATCGGTTTTGCTGGTGAGAAGGAATATACCGGCCGCGGCATTGCCTACTGTGCGACCTGTGACGGCGAGTTTTTCAGCGGACTTGACATCTTTGTTCTGGGCGGCGGCTTTGCTGCGGCCGAGGAGGCTGTGTTCCTGACCCGCTATGGAAGAAGCGTGACCATCGTGGTGCGTGAGGATGATTTTACCTGCGCCCAGATGGTGGCGGACAAGGTAAAAGAGCATCCTGGCATTGAGGTGTGGTACAACACTGAGGTGAAGGAGGTTTCCGGTGACGATTTTCTGAAAAAGGCTGAATTTTTCAATAACAAAACCGGCGCGACCTTTACTTACGAGAGTAAGGACGGCAAGCCCTTTGGCATGTTTGTGTTTGCGGGCTATGAACCGGCCACCCAGATTTTTAAGGGCCGGGTGGACGTCGATGCTGAGGGCTATATCCCCACAAACGACCGCATGGAAACCAATGTTCCCGGCGTCTACGCCGCGGGCGACCTGAGGCCAAAGGAGCTGCGCCAGATTGTCACGGCAGTGGCCGACGGCGCCATTGCAGCCACCGCGGCGGAAAAATACGTGGCGGCTGAGCGGGAACGCCTGGGCCTGGCAGCGCCTGAGCCAAAGGCAGCCAAAACACCAGCAGCACCAGAGCCGGAAGCAGAAGCGCCCCAAGGCATGGAAGACGGCTTTATCCCGGCAGCCATGAAGGGACAGCTCAGGGAAATCTTCCAAAAGCTCGAGCGCACCGCCCGGGTGGTGACCATCATCGACCCGGCTGTGCCAAAGACTCTTGAGATGCAGGGTTTCTTAGAGGAAGTGGCAGCCCTTAACGACCATATCCAGGTGGAAGCTTATAAAAAAGGTGAGAAGCCTGAGCTGGAAGCCGCCATGCACCTTGACAACCTGCCGGTTGCGGCCCTGTTTGATCCAGAGGGCCAGTATTCCGGCGTCAAATTTACCGGTATCCCCGGCGGCCATGAAATGAATTCCTTTGTTCTGGCGGTTTATAACTTTGCCGGACCGGGCCAGGCAGTGGATGAGGCGCTTGCCAAGCGGATTGCGGCCATCGACCATCCTGTCAATGCCCAGATCTGTATCTCCCTGTCCTGTCATTTCTGCCCGGATGTGGTAGCGGCCTGCCAGCGCATCGCGCTGCTGAACCCGAACATACAGGCGGAAATGATCGACACAGCCCTTTTTCCAAAGCTCAAGGAAGAATACAAGCTCATGAGCGTGCCTGCCATGATCCTCAACAAACGGGATGTGGTCTTTGGCGCAAAGAAAATGAGCGAAATTGTGGAAATATTTGAAAATCTAAAAAACTAAATTATTAAATCCTCCGTAAAAGGCGGCAATTGGATAATGCTTGTTTTGATCCAATTCCCCAAAAAAGCACGGCCCAGAGAAAACAGACTTTTTATGTCATGATAAATTTTTCCAGGGCTGTGCTTTTTTATTTTTGCTTTTCAAGGAATCTTTATAGGGACAGCCCTAATTGAAAGGGTCCGGCCTTTTAAGCGACTTCAAACTGGCTGTTGTAAAGCTCGGCGTAAAAACCGTTTTTTTCAATTAATTCGGTATGACTGCCGCTTTCAATAATATCACCGTCTTTGAGCACTAGGATGATGTCTGCGTTTTTGATGGTGGAAAGGCGATGGGCGATGACAAAGGAGGTGCGGCCTTCCATAAGCTTGTCCATCGCATTTTGAATCATCACTTCTGTCCGGGTGTCAATGGAACTTGTCGCTTCATCTAAAATGAGCATGGGTGCGTTATCAATCATGGTGCGGGCAATGGTTATCTGCTGCCGCTGGCCCGCTGAAAGATTAACCTTATCGTTCAGGACTGTATCATACCCATTGGGAAGGGTACGGATGAAGTGGTGCAAGCCCACCAACGCACAGGCCTTTTTGAGATCTTCGTCGGATACGTTTTGCTTGTTGTAAACAATGTTTTCCCGAATGGTGCCTTCAAAAAGCCAGGTGTCTTGCAAGACCATACAGAAAAGAGAGTGCACCTGAGCTCTTGTCATTTGCCGGATTGGAACGCCGTCAATCAAAATATCACCGCTGTTGATCTCATTAAAACGCATGAGTAAATTGACAAGGGTTGTTTTTCCTGATCCGGTTGGACCGACAATGGCAATTTTTTGTCCGGGTTTGGCGATGGCGGAAAAGTTATTGATAACCATTTTATCGGTCCCTTCGTAGCTGAATTTGACATTTTTAAATTCGACATGGCCCTTTACATTCTGCAGTGGCGCTTTTTTATTTTTTTCATCAGCCATCTCCTCTGCATCCAAGAATTCAAAGACGCGTTCACCAGAGGCAACCGCCATCTGTAAGCCTTGAGCCAATTGGGCGATTTGTGTGAGGGGCTGGGTGAAATAGCGCACATAGACCAAGAACGCGACAATCACGCCAAAAGAGATTTGTCCGCTTATCACTAAAGACGCACCGACAACGATGACAGCAACATAACTGATGTTGTCTACAAAGGTCATGATAGGCATCATCAGGCCAGAAAGAAATTGGGCCATATAGGTACTTTTATTTAGTTTTTTGTTTAGGCCTTTGAAGGGTTCAAACATCTGCTGCTCGCCGTTATAGGCCTTTACAATAAGGTGGCCCGTGTAGGTTTCTTCGATATGGCCGTTAATAAGCCCCAAATATTTTTGCTGGTTGTCAAAATGTTTTTGAGATTTACTCATAATGATCATCATAGTGATAAATCCAAGGACGACAGAGGCAATTGCCGCAAGAGTCATGGTCCAGTTTGTGATAAACATCATGATGAGAGAGCCCGTGAGCATGGTGATGGACGTTACAAGGGTGGTCAAACTGTTATTTAAATTCTGCCCCAGTGAATCGACATCGTTTGTGATGCGGGAAAGAATGTCGCCGGTGGTGTTTTTATGATAAAACCACATGGGCAGACGGTTGATTTTTCTACTGATATCAATTCGCATTTTTTGAGATATCTTCTGGGTGACGGTGGCCATGATCCATCCCTGTAAGGTATTTAAGAGCGCACTCGTTAAGTACAATACAATTAAAAGAATCCCAATTTTAACAATGCCAGGCATATCGATGATGGTCGGGATACCTTCAGTAATCAGATTGGTTAAAACTTTGAGTTTACCAGGGCCTACCAGGGCAATGATAGTCCCTGCAACAGCGGCTATAACTGCAATGATGATACCCGGCAGGTATTTTTTTGAATAAGTCAACAGCATTTTTATTGTTTTTTTCGTATCTTTTGCTTTTGCAACAGATCCGCTCATGCCGGAAAAATCGGAGAGGTCCGTGTTTTCGGCCTTCTGGTTTTTATTGTATTGCGCATTATTCATTTTCCAGTTCCTCCTTTGAGAGTTGAGAATAGGCAATTTCTTTGTATAAATCGCATTTTTTGATCAATTCGCGGTGTGTGCCCATCCCGGCAATCCGGCCTTCATCTAAAACAATAATTTTATCGGCATCCTTAATAGTTCCGATGCGCTGAGCCACAATGATAATGGTGGCGTCTGTGGCATGATGTCTCAGTTCGCCTCGCAGCAACTTATCGGTTTTATAGTCAAGGGCTGAGAAACTATCGTCAAATATCAAAATTTCGGGCTTTCTTGCAATGGCCCGGGCGATGGAAAGCCGCTGCTTTTGTCCGCCGGAAAGATTGGTGCCGCCGGGCGCCACATAGCTTTGATAGGAATCTTCCATGGCTTCCACAAAGTCTGTGCTTTGGGCGGTTGAAATGGCAGAGGTAACGGCCTCATGACTTACCCCGCCGTTTCCGTTTGAACCAAAGGACACATTGGAGGAAATATCCCCTTTAAAAAGAATGGCCTTCTGTGAAACGTACCCGATTTTATTGCGCAAAGCCGCCTGGGTAAAATCCTTGACATTGATGCCGTCCACATAAACGCCGCCTTCTGTAACATCATAAAACCTTGGAATGAGGTTGATAACCGTACTCTTGCCACAGCCTGTGGAGCCGATAAAGGCGATGGTTTCGCCCTTGCTTGCCCGAAAGCTGATGTTTTGCAGAACATAATCCTCCGCGTTTGGATATTTAAAGCTAACGTTTTTAAATTCTACCTCGCCGGGCGTAGCGGTGCGTGTATGGCTGATGATTCCATCCTGAATGGCCGGATTGGTATCTAGGACTTCGCAAATGCGGTCTGCGGATACGCTGGCGCCGGGAATCAGGATTAAAACAACACCAAGCAGCATGAAGGCCATGAGCAGTTGAATGGCATAAGAGGAAAATACCATCATGTCTGAAAACAAGGGAACCCTTTCCGACACAGCGGAGGATGCAATGAGCGCAGCGCCAATCCAGTATACCGATAAGGTTAAACCATTCATGATCAGCTCAACTGAAGGCATCAGTGCGGCCATTAGTCGGTTGGAAAATAAGTTGGTATGGGTAAAAGCAGAATTGGCTTTTTCAAATTTATCTTCTTGATACTGCTCCGCGTTGTAGGCACGGACAACCCGAAGGCCGGTTAGGTTTTCTCTTGAAACACGGCTCAAATCGTCGGTCTGCTTCTGAAGCAGTTTGAATTTTGGGATCGCCAGAGAAATGATTATTGAAGATACAATAATCAGTATCGCAACTGCAATACCTGTCGCGGCTGACCACTGCCAGCTTTTGCCCATGATTTTTACAATGGCCCATAGAGCTAAAATTGGTGATTTAATCAGGATTTGCAGCCCGATTACCATCAGCATTTGAACCTGTGTAATGTCGTTTGTCGTTCGTGTAATTAAACTGGAAATGGAAAAATTATTAATTTCCTGCATTGTGAACGACTGTACCTTATTAAACAGGCCTGCTCTCAATCTTGAAGAAAGATTGGCTGCGATTCGCGCGGCGAGCCCGGTGATAACAACGGAAACCGCAACGCTTGCCAGGGTGAGCAGCAGCATCCGGATGCCGGCGAATAAAATCGCCTGCATTCCGCTGCCGGGCGTCTGAACAAGTTCGGTGATTTTCCCCATAAATTCCGGTAATGTTAAATCAATCCATACTTGAAAAACAATCAGGACAAGAACGATGGCAACCAGCCCCCACTCTTTTGTGGTAAGATTTTTTAGTATTTTTATCAAGTTTATACCTCCATTCAAATATAAAAAGCCAATGAAATTTATTCACATTTCATTGGCTCTGCGTCTTAAGCGTCTGGCTCTGTAAGAACAGTCATTTTCAGTTTTGTTATGTTAATCAGGGTTTCTTGTTTGCACTTTGGGCAAAAAAGTGGAAAATTTTTTAATACGGTATCGTGCCTAGCCTTTAGCCGTGTTTTATTTTGACATACAGGGCAGAAAATCCAAACTTCTTTATGCATTAGTCGAGGCCTCCGCATTCATAATCTTCGTCAACGCGGCAATTTCGTTGCGAAAACATTCTTCATAGATATCTAAAAAGATAATCAGGGCTTCTTGCTGTTCGGGGGTTATCTTTTCCAGTGCGTCATTTTCACATTTCCATAAAGAGCCAATAACACAATCTGCGTATTTTTGTCCTTTTTCGCTTAATTTTACCTGCTTATTTCTGCGGTCTTCTTTCATTTCTGAAAGTTCGACTAAGCCTTGACGCCAAAAGGACTTAATAATCATATTGACGCTTTGTTTGTTGTATTGGCTCTGTTTACAAATTAACTTTTGTGTGCAACCCTGGGTGTGTTCATAGAGGACACCCAGTACGTTTAAACTCATGGGAGTTAAGCCCGCAGCTTTGGCATAAGCTTCGGATAACCTTTCGAGTGTTTTCCATTTTTCTGAAAAAAAGTCCACGTGTTGTTTTATTTTTCTTTTACTCATTCACAAAACCTCAATTAGTACAATTTGATTATAGTAATTACTTTGGACTATTATACTTTGTGTTGTAGCGATTGTCAAGATAATAGTATGCAAAAGAACTTTAATTTAATAATTTGTTAATTATTGGATAATTTGAAGCGCTGGCCTCTTTTTGTTGGTTTTGAAAAAGCGCGAAAAACTGCTTGTTCAACGAAGAGTGTACCAAGTGTTATAGGCTGCATTGATACCCTTCAGATAAAAGACCGGTGAGTTCTCAAGGAGTATCAGGGACTGGTGATAGCGCAGCTCAAAAGCTTCAAGGCTGAGGGCTGTACCGTCCACGGTGTCGGGCAGCACGGTGGGGTTGTATTCCAGATTGAGGAAGTGGTTGTCAATGCAATGGCGGGGCTTTTTTTATGTTTTCAGAGGTCAGCCAGCCTGTCTTAAAGGGCGTGCTGTCTGCCGGACTGCCCGCAAAGAACAGATGCATACCAGAGGGCATGGTGGCTTCGGGGCAGATCTGCCGATGTAAGGCCCTGCTTTTTTGAAGAAATATTGAAGATTGAGAGAGATTTTACAGAACCATAGTCTGTCCGTTTTCTGAAAAGACTTGGATTTTAAACATGCAAATTCAGTAATAAAAAGACTGTATCGGTAAAAAAAGTGAAAAGGAATTTCGATTTTGATAGACTTATTATAAAGGTAATCAATAGTGGCGAATTGGCGCTTGCCACAAATACAATAGAGAAATAAAAAAGGTAGAAAAATGAGAGAGAAGAGTAAAAAAAGTTTGAGAACAAGGCTTCTGGCCTTTGTTTTGGTTTTTTGCATGACATTCCAGATGATTGGGTTCAGCCCGGGGAGTGTGGCGTTGGCGGAAGGGGAGAGCATGAGATACTCTGCTGATATCATTAAGGACGGAAACTCGACTTATAAAGGGGAGGGAACAGATCCGACGGAAAGTTCCAACGCTGGTGCGTTTTCAAGTGTTAATATCAGCTTTAGCACACCGGCTGGGGGATACACAGCGGCAGAAGGAGCGGATACTTTATTCAAGCTGAAATTAAAGCCGGATTCAGCCTATTTACATCAAGAGTGGGGTAAAATTCCGACGGATAAGCAAGCAGATGCAGCAAATTTGCTTCAAGATGCAATGGAAGCAGATGCTGAAAACAAAGATGCTAAATATAAAGCGTTATCGCAATATATTGGTGTTAATGGCAATTTGCCTGAAATTAATTTTGATTATACCTTTGACACTGATTTCCTTTGGAAAGAAAGCAGCAACCCGGGAATCATTCTAGGAAACGCACACCAGGTTACCACGACCATTGACGGTTCAGATGTAACTGTGGGAGAGTATACTTTCATACAGGATAGTACTACCGGTGCGTTAAAGCTTCATTTTGTATTTGAGCCCTTTGTCTATGGTGTAACAACTGCGATGGCGGGAATGAGCTTTACTTTGGGACTACAGGATAGCCTGTTTGAAGGTGGTAATCCTGTTGAGGTGAAGTGGGATCAGGTGACCAGCAGCCTTAACGTGGGTGAATGGCGAGACCCTAGTCTTCCAGATACCTTGGACGATAATTATACCATTGACAAAAGCGTTGTGAACAAAGTTGGCGAAACCAACAGTGTGGGCGATGCCATGTATGTGGATTATAAGCTTGATTTAAGGGCAGAAAATGACGGCGATTTGCGAGGAAAAATTGTTGAGGACCTGCTGCCAGAGGGTCTGACCGTTGACTCTGTCACTGTGGGATTAAATGGTGCGGCGGAAAGTGGGATTGAAAGCGGTACTACACCGGGTGATGGCACTTATCAGACGGTCACTGAAAGTGGCCGTGCGGGTTTCAGCTATCAATTTCCAGGTGGAGCGCCATTGCAGCGTGCGAGTCTGACCATTCGCGCGATTTTGACCGTTGAACAGTACACCGAATTTATGGAGAGCGGAACTGGCAAGCTTTGGAATTTTACCAACCAGGCTTTTTTGCGGGATCCAGATAAAGATGGCCCCATCGCCCAGACAGAAGAGATCAAGACTGATATGGAAGCCACCTTTATGACAAAAGACGGGACACAGCGTGCCTATGACGGTAAATATTTTGACTGGGAAATCAATGTCAATACCCAGTTTAGCCATTTGTCCAACGCGTATATCATTGACAGCATCAGTAAGAACCAGCACACCTATGTGGATGGCGAGCCAATAAAAATCACCAAAGGCAGCGCCGCAACGGTTGATATGCCGCTTGAAAAAACGACAGATGCAAATCTTACAGATAAAGTATATACAGATTTAACCAATGCACTTTTACAGAATTCAGATAAAGCATTGTTAAATTCGCTGGAAACTTTGACCAATAATGGAAGTAAAGCCATCTACTACGAAAGTGGTGACGCTCAAATCATGATCATCCCCTTCGATAAATATGAAAATGCGAAGGTAAAAATCAATTATGCGACATTGCTGAAAGAGCCGGATAAGGTGACACCATCCTTGAATTTGTCCAACAAGGTTAAAATGATCTGGAGCCACTACTGGTATGGTAATGGGATTGGCAAAAGCGATTTTAACGTAAATATTGACATTGACAAGGGTGTTGCGGGTAATTATGATATTGTTCAGAAAACCGCTGATTTTCAGAAAGACAGCGGCACCATGGACTGGGTTTTTAAAATTAACCATTACCAGAAGAACGCCGAGGAGGTACGGATTGTTGAAGACCTAAAAGCCCAGAATATGAGTCTGGTCGATCCCGCCGATCCCTCGAAAAACTGGACGTGCAAAGACCAAAATGGCAAGACGGTGACGATCCACAACAGCCTGAGCCAGGGAACACCTTATTATGTGTATGACAACGCAGACAAGAAATTAACCTTTTATTTTGGCAATTTAACACCGGATAAATACTATGAGCTGCGTCTTCATACTAATGTGGATGGACAGATGGCTCAGGTAACAGATGACAAATCGTCGGTAAGCAACAAAGCAACAGTTTTGACTAAAGACAATGGAGCAGACGTAGAGCATACGACTGAAGCTAAACAGGATGTGGATAATACCATTATCCAGAAAGTCAATACAGGCTACGATCAGGCGACACATCAGGTGAAATGGACCATTACCGTTAACCAGAACAAGCTGCCCATCACAGGCAGCACAGTCACCGATGTGTTTAACACAGCGGATATGACCTTCTTAAATGTGGATGCTATCCGAAAAGACGGCATGGCCTTTACGCTGGATAAAGATAATAGGACAGCCAGTAAGAATGGCCAAACAATCGTCTGGTCTGCGGATGATAATCCTGTCTTTACCTTTAAAGATCAGACAAATGACGAGAGTATTTATGAGATTGATGTCACCACACAGCTGACAGAGACTTTCATCAATGAGTATTTAACAACAAACGCGGAAAATAATGTTGTGAATACAGCCGTACTTCGGGGCTTTGTAAAAGGGATGCCGATCCGGGATAGCAAGGACGTTAGCCAAACAGACAACAAAGTATCCGATGACGCCACCGCGCCCATCGCCACAACCGCCCTCAACAAACACGGCCAATACGACAGCGGTACACAGATTATTACCTGGACAGCGGCCTTTAACGGCGGTCAGGCCGCTATGAAGGGCCGTGTGATTACCGAGGATTTAAGTGCAAACCCCATTCTTGAGCTTAAGCACCGCGACCCAAAAACTGGCGGTCTTTTAACAGACCCCGTTAAGGTTTATGAAGGAAAATGGGAAAACGGGAAAATTGTCAAAGCAAATGATACACCAGTGATTAAGGACAGAAGTGAGTTTACAGATGTTGCAGATCAGGGCTTCAAGTTTACCGTGCCGGATAAGTACGCAAATACAATCCTTATCTTTGAGTTTGACACCTATATTACCAATAGCGCCTCCGGTGCGGATGTCAGAAACACCATCAAACTGGAGCCTTTAAGCGGTGTAAACAAGGGCGAAGAAGATAGTTCTACCGCGGATGGTCTCGATTATTTCGATATTGATGAATATGCCAGCATCTCTGTCGGACCATATATTAAGGTTAAAAAAACAAGCAGCAGCCAAGACACCAGTGGCAAAAACCAGATCAAGCTGGGCGGCGCAACCTTTACTCTGACCGAGTATGTAGCAGATGGGGCATCATCTGATTATGATAATGCGGTATGGAAGCCTTCAAGTGTAGCGGACAAAACACGTATTACCAACGATGACGGACAAGCCAGTTTTGTCAACCTCATTCCGACAGCAGCCCTGTACAAGCTTGAGGAAACAAAAGCGCCGGGCGGATATGATATTGATGATACACAGGATTCACCCAAAGTATACTACTTTAGGTTTGTCAATAAAGGGGCGTTTGACCCTGGCACGACTGAGCATAAGAATGTTCAGATTAATGAAGGAACAGCAACTAATGCAACGGTTCTGGAGATTAACAGAACCGCACTAAAAGGATTCTCCTTTGACCGGACAAACACCCCGACCGGCAAGCTGGAGTTTACAAAAACCGATGCTAACGATAAAGGCATTCAAGCTGTAGAATTCACCTTAGTTCGTGACGACAAAAAGGTAAAAGATCAGACCGCCACCAGCGATGCCAGCGGAAAAGTCACCTTTAGCAAGCTGGACCCGGGTACCTACACCCTCAAAGAAACCGCGGCGCCGGATCAGTATCTGCTGGGCAGTGATCGCAAAGTAACCGTGGATGAAAACGGCACGGCCACCATCGCTGCCGGAGACGGCCTGACGGGTGACACCACAGCCAGCTATAAAATCAGTAATCAATACGTTAGCGGCACCATCAAAATTAATAAAGTCGACAGCGAAAAAGACACGATTAAGCTGCAAGGCGCGAAGTTTGAGATTTATTCCGGTGTACACAGCGATAAAGCTGAATTGAAAAAGGATGGCTCTGACAAAAATTACATCGGAGAAGCCACCACAGACGGAAATGGCACAGCGACCTTTAACAATGTGCCCTATTCACCCACAGGATACACAATCATTGAGAGTGTGCCACCGACAGGATACAAAGCCACAGATGAGAATAAGTTGATTACAATTAAAACAAATGATTTGGGCTTTACACCGAATACAAATTTCACCCATACCGTGACGGAGGCAGTTAAAAATACCCGCCTGCGCTATGATGTGTCATTGACAAAGACCAATGACAATGCAACACCCGATAAGCTTGAAAGATCCTTTGAGCTGACTTATACAGATAATGATAACTATGATACATGGAAAAATGAGAGTAACGGAGTCAAAATAAAAGACAGCAAAGGCAGCATTAAGCGTGAAAGCGGAAAAATAACAGTAACCACTAACGGTCAGGGTGAATTCCAGCTCACCAACTTACCCTATGGTGATTATAAACTGACAGAAACCACAAACAATGAAGCTACCAATATCTACCAGAATCTGGACTTGACCATCAAAAAAGATCAGCTGATCGGCCATGAAACGACCAGCAATAATGCGTTAGTCCTCACTGCTAACAACGGAACAGATACAGTTGTCAACAAGCTGAAAAAAGCCAATGAATTTAAGATCACCAAAACCGATGATAAGGGTGATAAGCTGAAGGATGTCACTTTCACATTAACTGGGAAAGATGCCTACAACCGTGATATAAATATGTCACAGACGACAGGAACAGACGGCTTGGCAACCTTCAGAGATATCCCGATCGGCGCGAGTGATGGCAGTACCGCTTATACGCTGACGGAAACCCAGATCGGGGAAAATACCACGGCGGATACGGATGGTTATACCACTGATTTTACAAAAACTTATAAGGTTTTTGTAAAACCTGCCGTTAATAATGACGTGACGATAGAAGTAACAAATTTCAACGTTCAGAATAACGGTATTAGCATTACCAATGAACCGGTTGCCGGTACTATCGAATTTACAAAAAAAGATGAAGATGGCAGAATTCTGAAAGGCATTGAATTTGAACTGCGCCGAGTAGTCAATGGCGTTGCCCAGACGGCCGGTGAAGGCAGGGTGTTTAAAGCGACATCTGGAGATAATGGAGCAGTCAGATTTGCCGGCATCCCCTACGCCAACTATAAACTGGTTGAAACAAAAGGAGCGGATAGTTCCGCCACAAAAGAATTCGATATTCTAAAATCAAAATTGACAGTTACAAACAGTGGGACTGAAACGTTCAATTATAGCGAATCAGAAGTCACCAATACCCTGAACAAAGCCAGCATTACCCTGACCAAAAAAGACCAGGCAGGTATGCCACTTGGCGGCGTTGAATTTGCCGTTAAGCGTCAGGCGAGTAGTGAAGCTGATAATAAATTTAAAAGTTTTGTCTTAAATCCAAATGGAACAGAGTACTCCAATTATTACAAAAATGAGACTGAAGTATTAACCGCGACAAGCGCCGCAGACGGTACGCTAACCATCAGAGGCCTCGCCTACGGCAAATATAAGCTTGTAGAGACCACAAAACCCGATAACCCGGCAAGCGATGTAAGCGCTCCAGAAATTACCTTTACAGTGAACGAAAATGGTGAAATACAAGACTTACATGGAACTACAAAAAAAGGTAATAACAATATTGTCACCAACACCATAAAATACGGCTACGTCAACCTGTTAAAACAGACCGATAATGGCGAAAATCTGCCGGGTGTAAAATTCGATATTTACAAAACAGATGCAGCCGGCAATAAGACAGGCAACGCTATCCTGACTCTGACAACAGATGAAAACGGCAAATTAGACAAAACAGAAATGGAAAAAGACGGTGTCGGCCTGCTGACCTACGGCGACTACGTACTGGAAGAAACCAGTGTAGACAATGCTTTTACAATGAGCGATGAGTCTTATAAATTTACCATTGGTGATACGACAACTGGCGAAAAGGGTACCGCCTGGATTTCCCCAGAGAGTAACGCTGATAACGTCATTTACACAAAAGCTGGCGCAGGTGAAACTGCACCCACCGACCTGAAACCCATCATCAACACCGCCAAACGCCAGCCCATTGAGCTGAAAAAGACCGGCGCAGGTGGCGCAGCGCTGAGCGGCGCAGTCTTCGCGGTCTATGACGGTAATGCCCTTGTGGCGGAGCTGACGGAAAGTGCATCGGGTTCAGGAACCTACAACACCTTAAAAACAACGGATTTAAATTCCGCAATTACCGATACGGTTACAAAAAATAAAATCATCACTATTGATGGAAAAAATATTAAAATCCCTTACGTCAAAGGCAACGATCTGCTAGCAGGCACCTACACCATCTGTGAGATCAAACAACCGGACGGCTATCAATTGCCGAGTAAGGG
This sequence comes from Eubacterium callanderi, assembly GCF_900142645.1. Lineage (GTDB taxonomy): Bacteria > Bacillota > Clostridia > Eubacteriales > Eubacteriaceae > Eubacterium > Eubacterium callanderi. The sequence continues at coordinate 108,991 of NZ_FRBP01000014.1, read as the reverse complement.
TACAGAGCTAACGGTGGCCAATACTAAAGCGACTGTCGAAGTCATAAATGATCAAACCAGCTTTACAGTCGACAAGGTCAGCAATGAACCGGTTGACAATCCAGATAAACTTTCCGGCGCAAGCCTGGAAATCCGTAAAGATAAAGACGGATCAGCGGTATCAGATACCTTTAAATGGGTAAGTGACGGTCAACCTCACGCCGTAATCGGCTTGCCCGCCGGCACCTACTGGCTGGTGGAAACCGCCGCGCCGGAGGGCTATAAAGTGGCAGACCCCATTCAGTTTACTTTGGCTGATAACGGGCAGCTTTATAAAGGGGCAGAAATCAATGATGAGAATAAGTTGGAAAGCAATAAGCTCACCATGACTGACACCCGTGTCTACGGTCAGGCCAAGCTGACTAAAACGGTGACTGGTGTACAGGGAGCAGATGCATCCGGTATCCCATTTAGCCTGTACAAATGCACAGGCGATGCGCCCGATCTGAGTAACCCGACAAAGGATACCCTGATCGCCGAAAACCTGACAACCGACGATGACGGCGTCATCGACACTAGCAAGCTTAACAGCGTTACTAATGAGGAAACAAAGAAAGCGTTAAGCGCAGGCCTTTGGACAGGCAAGTATTATTTCTTAGAACAGCCAACTGACGGCTTGGTTTATGACGACACCAATAACAATAATCTGGTGGCATTTGAAATTACAGATCAAAATCACTATGCTGAAACCAGTACACCTGTGAAAAGTACCATGACGAACACTAGATTCATGACAAAAATAGCGTTCAAAAAATACGACACTACAGACACTACAGATGAATCCGGGATACAGGGCGTTACCTTTAAACTCACACGCTCAACAGATGGTGGAAGCACCTATACAGAACTCGTCGAAGAAGCGGGTAGAGGCGGAATCGTCGTTACAGATGATAAGGGCGAGGTCACCGCACAGCTTTTGAAAAAAGGCAAGTACTTGCTGGAAGAAGTAAGAGCAGAAGGCTATAGTTCAGACGGCGCGTTTAAAGCGACTTTTGAGATTGACGACACCCATTATAATAAGACAGTAAAACTTAATGAGACAACAAATTGGAATGTATTGAGTGGGAATTTTGAAAACAACAAAGGCATCGCCAACGACCGTCTCCCAGGTTCCATGACCATCACCAAGGTAGACGCAAAAGACAGTAATACGAAATTAAATGATGCGGTATTTGCTTTATATAAGGACGAGGCAACAACACCGATATTGACTGGAACAACCGGGAGGACCTATGTCTATGATGATGTTGATCCAATGCAGTCTGAAACAGAAGGAAACATCGGAGAGCTGAAAATCACGAACCTGCCTTGGGGTAGCTACAAGCTGGTAGAAATTACCCCTCCGACAGGTTATATCATCAGCAGCGTCCCGCTTGAATTTACCATTGAAGCAGGTCAGGTAAACTTTGGTGCAGTACAGAGTGCAGCGACTACCATCAGCAACGCTCAGAGCACCTTCACACTCAAGAAAGCAGATGCCACCGACGAAACATTCGTCAACGGCGCGGCCTTCCAACTGACGGATGACAGCGACAACAAGGTTATCTGGAAAACACCGGATAATACAACGTTTGCCAGCACCTGGTCAAATATTACCAAAACACTTGTTGCGGGCAAGACCTATACCCTCACCGAGACCAAAGCCCCGGACGGCTACGAAAAAGCCGCCCCGGTTAAGATCACGATGAATGAAAAGGGCGTTATCACTGTAACAGAAGGTGGAGATCACGTAAGTGTGACAGAAAACTCAACCATCACTGTAAAAGACCAGCCCATCGAAATCGGCCTTAAGAAAATTGATGCTGAAAGTAAGGAGAAATTAGAAGGTGCGGTATTTAAGGTAACCGGAACTTTTGCCGATAAAGAGATAACTGAGATTGAAGTCACACCAGCAAATCTCACAGAAACTCTGTCTGGACAGCTGATCGCCGGCGAAACCTACACCCTGACAGAAACCACCGCGCCAAAAGGCTACGAACTGGCTGAACCCATTGTCTTTACAGTCAATGACGCGGGCAAGGTGGCCCTCACAGACACCCCGGCTCACGCGGCGCTTGAAAATGGCAATGAAACCATCGTCCTGAAAAACACACAGAATGAAGTATTCCTCCAGAAAACCAACGCGGATGGCACAGCCATCGGCGGCGGCGCGGAATTCAGCCTGACCGGCGATTTCGCAGATGGAGAAAAAGTAAAGACAATCCAGACAAAAGATAAAGAGGCATACAGCCTCAAAGGCCTGCTGACCGCAGGTCAGACCTACACACTCAGGGAAACCCGACCGGCCGACGGCTACAAGCTCGAAACCCGTGAGGTGCAGATTACCATGTCCACCGCTGGCACCATCAGCATTGCACATGACACATCAGATATTCCGGCAACGGTGGTGAACAATGGCCTGACGCTGAACTTCAAAGATCAGCCCATCACCCTGAGCTTACAGAAAACTGACGCCAACAACGAAAATGAACCGCTTAAAGGCGCAAAATTTGAGCTCACTGGTGAGCTGGCAGACGGGAACAACAAACACACCATCGATTTGACAGAAAAAGACAGTGAAAACCTGTCCGCCCTGCTCATCGCCGGCAATGAATACACCCTGAAAGAAACCACCGCGCCGGAAGCTTACCAGCTTCAGCAAACGCCGGTGACCTTCACGGTGGACACGGATGGTAAGGTAACCATCACCAACGCAGACGCGGTTAAAGGCTTTGCTGCCCTGTCAGGTGACAAGGTCAGCCTGTCCTTTGCCAACACCCTGAACCAGGGCAACATCACCTTTATCAAATACGGCACGAATGACGAAAATGATTTAAACGCTAAGACAGAGCTGTCCGGCGCAGTTTTTGGACTGTATATGGATGCCAAGGCTGAAACAGCTGTCAAAGACGCCAACGGCAAGGCCATCACTGCGGCCAGCGGCCCCAACGGCACAGTTACCTTCAATGACATCTACGTGGGTACTTACTACGTGAAGGAAATCACCGCCCCGGCTAACTATACAGCGGACAGCACGGTCTATCAGACTGTGATCGACAAAGATGGAAAATGCGACGGGCTGCACGCCGTGACGGGCAGTCAGGAAGCGGATAAAGCGGTCAGCGAAATCACCAATGAAGCCGTCCGCGGCAGCATCACCATCAGCAAAACCGATTCCTTTAACAGCAAACCCATCAAGGGCATCGAATTTACACTGACGAAAAAAGACAGCAAGGGCAATGACATCAAGATAAAAACCGGCGTGACCGATGAAAATGGTGAACTGGTGTTTGACAACCTGCTTATGGATACCGAATACGGCGTTCGAGAAACAAAGACCCTCAGCGGTTATGTTTTAAGTCCGGTGACACAAAATATAACCTTAAAAACAGGCGAAAAAGACAAAAACATTGCCTTTACCAATGACCCCACCAAGCTGACTTTCAAGAAAGTTGACACCACCGGCGCGGGTCTGCCAGACGCAGAATTTACTCTGTACGACAGCGGTACGGAAAAGGCAAAGGCCGCCTCTGACAAGGACGGCATGGTCACCTTCCTGTATCTGAACAAGGGCAGGACCTATACCGTCAAAGAAACCAAACGTCCGGGGGATGACTATCTCCTGAACTCCACCGAGTTTAAAGCAGTGGTGGATAATGATGGAACCTGCACCCTGAAAAATAACGACGAGACTGTCACCCAGGTTGTCAACGCTGACGCGGGTGTTATCACTCTGAACAAGAAGGGGAATGACAACGGTCCGCTGTCAGGCGTGACTTTTGAACTGAAAAACGAAGCGGGCGAGGTTATCCAGACCCAGATCACCGGCGATAATGGACAGCTTGTCTTTGCCGATGTGCCCATGGGCAGTTACACCATTGTGGAGACAGCGGCTCCTGATCCCTACGCGGTATCGGCAGACGTGACCAAAGTCACCCTGAGCCGCGGCGCAAGCCAGAAGGTGACCGTCAGCCGGGTGAATGCCCTGTCTCAGGTGGTATTCCACAAACGCGGCATCATCACCGAAACCTGTGCGGGCGACCCGCAGCACGCGCCTCTTGAAGGCGCTGTCTACGGCCTGTACAAAGATCCCGAATGTGCCGCGGAACCGGTATACACTGCCGTCAGCGGCAATCCTGGTGATGGCTGCAAGGTTGTCTTTACCGGCGTTGCCCGGGGAACCTGGTACGTCAAGGAAATAACAGCACCACAGCATTACATGCTGGATACGACGGTCTACAAGGCCGTTGTGGACAGCGATGGACATTTTGACGGACTGGCCAATCTGGACGATACAAAGGTAGCGGATAACCGTGTCGTGGACGCGGCTGTCACCACCGATATTGTTCTGAAAAAGGTCAATGAGCAGAAACCAGATGAAGTGCTGCCGGGCTCTACCTACGGTTTATTCAAAAAAGCAGCCAAAGCGTTGCCAGCACAGGCACGATCTTTCAGCTTCTTCGGCACAGAAAGCGCTGCGGAAACAGAAGACGAGAGTGAATGGCAGCAAATCGCTGAGGCGACAACCGGCCAGGACGGCTATCTCCGTTTCGAAGGCGTGCTCATGGGTGTGGAATACTCTATCCGCGAGCTCAAAGCCCCCGAAGGCAGCCATGTATCTGAAAAGCCTGTAAACATCAAATTTGGCATTAATGAAGCGGGTGAGCCTGTCATTGAGAGCATCGACCTCGGACTGGCAGACCCAAGCGACCCCAACAGCCCGCCAACCGCTACCGTGGATCCCGAGACAGGGGAGATCGTCTGGCTGGAACCATCCATTGTGGCAGAAATATCCAAGACAGATATGAACGCAAACTTGCTGGCAGGCGCCAGACTGCGTATTACCGTCAAGGACGGGAGTGGTGTCTACATACCGCTTACCCAGGCAGATGGACAGCCTGCCGAATGGGTATCCGGCGAACAGCCAGAAACCTTTGTCAAACTCATGAAAATAGGAAAAGACTACCGGCTCGAAGAGATAGAAGCGCCTTCAGGCTACAAGCTTGCAGCGCCCGTTGACTTTACCGTCAGGACGCCAGAACAGGGTGTCGGTCCAGGAGAAAATCTTACAGAGCAGGTGGTTTTAAAAAATGAACTCACCTCTTTCTTCATCAGCAAGACCACCATCAACGGCACCGACGAGCTGCTAGGTGCAGTCCTGGCCGTCTACGAGACTGCCGGGGATGGCAGCATTGCCCGCGACGAGGACGGAAACGAAATCGTGGCAAAGACCATCACAGGTGAAAGCCTGAGCTGGACATCGGGCAAGGAGATGAAGAAAATCGAGGGATTGCCGGCAGGCACCTATGTCTTACGGGAAATCACCGCGCCGGATGGCTATGAGGTGGCAGAGGAAATCACCTTTGCTCTGATGCCCGACGGCACTGTGGCCGTGGGCGGCAAGACCTGCGAAGGCAACATTGTCCGAATGCAGGATAAGCCAGCGGCTGAAACCGGGACACCAGATGTACCCGATAAGCCGCAGACATCATCCTCCGATCATCCAGATGCAAACAACGGTGCAGCCACCGGCATTGCCGGCTCGGTCAGCCCGGCCACCTTCTGGGGCGTACTGGCACTGCTCAGTGTCGCAGCGCTCCTGGTCTGCAGCATTGTCGTCTGGAGAAGAAAACGCTGGTAAGAAAGCCAAGCAAGCAAATAAATAAAAACAAGGGAAGCAGTACATGCCTCCCTTGTTTTTTTGAAAAAAATTTTGGAAAAAAGGTACGAATTCCCGTTCTCTTCAGCGATAAGCAGAGGGGAGAAAAACGCCCCCGGATAGGCTTATCCGGGGGTGTCTTATAAAATATATGAAAGGTAAGGATCAGGCTTCTTCAATGATGACTTCGGCCTCGGGGGCGTTGCGTCTGACGGAATCAATGCCCTTCAGGCAGCTGCCCTTTTCTTTGTAAGCGGCAGACACAGCGATGATCTCGCCGTTGCTGGCCTTCAGGTGAAAGCGGTATTTACCGCCCTTATCCAGGTACAGCTCAAACTTTGGATTTTTGGCGGGCACAGGCTCCTTGGCGGTCTGGTCTTCCAGATGCGCAGCCTCTGCATTTTTCTTGACAGATTCCACCCCGTGCTTGCACGTGGTCAGGCTTGCGTACACCTCAGACGTCGCGATTACCTCGCCATTTCGGGCTTTCAGATGAAAGGTATAACCAGATTTGACCGGCTTGACAACAAATTTTCCCATAGCAAAAACCTCCTGGGCTCTATTTTTAAACGAAACAAATGTTTAATTTAAGTATACCACAGGAGCGGGAGAGGTGAGGAACGTTTTCAGTAGAAAGGGGACAGGTTTGGTAAAAAAGAAACCCGCCCGGCTGTGTCAGCGGGCGGGGTAAAACCTTATCGTTCTGTCCCCAAAAAGAACAGGGCCACCGTGCCGGGGCCGGAGTGTGCGCCGATGACCGGGTCCACCCAGTTGATGACAATTTCCTTGGGATGGTATTTTTCCTCGATCTTTTTGGCCACGTACTGGGCGTCCTCCAGGCAGTCGCCGTGGGTGATGAAAATGGACTGCTCAGAAGGGTTGATGGCCGTCTGGTCCAGCCGTTCCACCAAAGCGTCCAGAGAGCGCTTGCGGCCGCGCACCTTGGTCACAAAAATCAGGCGGCCTTCGTTGTCCATGTGCATGACGGGTTTGACGTTTAAGAGCGTGCCGAAAATAGCCACGGTGCCCGAGACGCGTCCCCCGCGCTGCAGGAAGAACAGGTCGTCCACAGTAAACCAGTGGCAGAGGTGCAGGCGGTTTTCCAGAAGCCAGCCGTTGACCGCTTCAATGCTCTCGCCGGCCTCCCGCAGGTTTGCGGCATGGTAGACGAGAAGCCCTTCACCCAGAGAAGCGCCCAGGGTATCCACCGCGTAAATCTTGCGCTCAGGATATTTCTTTTTCAGTTCCTCCAAAGCCAGGTAACCGACCTGGTAAGTGCCGCTGAGGGCGGAGGAGAAACCGATGTACAGGACATCCTTGCCGTCCTGGAGCAGGCTTTCAAAAAGCTTGGTACAGGTATCGCTGCTGATCTGAGAGGTCGTGATTTCCTCCTTGTTGCGCATCATGGTATAGAACTGGGCCAGATCGGTGATCTCACCTTTGGTATAGCTGTAGTATTCTTTTCCCCCGACTAAAAAACGTAAGGACAGGATATGCAGACCGTAGCGGTCAATGATGTCCTTTGGCAGGTTACAGGAAGAATCTGTTACAATTTCAAAGCTCATGTTTTCCCCTCCGATTGTATTGAAGTATTAGTGATTAATAGTAGTTTTAGTTTATCACAAGGAAAGGGTTTTAGCAATAGGTGGAAGGTGGAAGGTTATAGAACGTTTTGCTGATACAAAACGATTGAATCTGCAGCCGACAGGCCGCGTCTAAGCAAATGTACGGAGCACATTTTCGCTTAAAACTCCCACCTTCCAATTAAAAAACGGGCAGAGCCCGTTTCTTTTAATAAGATTTCTCCTTAATAATCCCTTTCCGGTAAGCCGAGATCAGCATTTCAAGATCGTGTACCTGAGCCTGGATGCTCTTGCCGATGTCGGTGTCCTTGACGCGTTTGCGCTCCAGAGTAGTTTCTACCACCTGGCGGGTGGATTTGATGTCCACGCCCTCGCGGATGGCCATATCGACCGATTCAAAGGGCCGGTGGCTGATGAGGGTGAGGCCGTAGGAGTTGTAGGTCAGGGTATAGCCGGCGATGCCGGTGGTTTTCTGGTAGGCTTTGGCAAAGCCGCCGTCGATGACCAGCTGCTTGCCGTTGGCGCGGATGGGGCTCTCGCCCGAGCCGGCTTTTACAGGCACATGGCCGTTGATCAGGTGGCCTTCCACCGGGTCCACGCCGAACTCTTTGAGGATCATAACCGCAATGCTCTCATTGTCGTCGATCCTGGTGTAGAACGGGGTGTAGCGCTCCTTATGCGGGGTTTTATCGTCGATGAAATACCGCTCAAAGGTCGCCATCTTATCCTTTCCGAAAAGCGGGGAGTCCTTGTTGCACCAAAGGTACCACAGGAAGTCCGACTTGTTCGGGCATTCCTCAATGTCGCCGAAATAGGCCTCGCGGGCCATCTGGTCGTATTTGTCCATGAGGGAGCGGCCAGAATAGTATTTGTTGTTGATCTTCTTAACCTTAAAGGTGCCGTCCTCGTTCAGCAGTACGCAGGCATGGAACAGCAGGTTGTTGTTGTACACCAGGTACATGCTGCCCTTGGCGTACATGAAGCGGATGTGCTTCTGGAGCTTTTCGCTGTGGCGGAAGGTGTAGCACAGCTTATCCACCACAATCTGTTCTTCCTCGCTCAGTTCCCAGGGCTTTTCATGGTCAAGGGTAGGGAAGTTGGTGTCATTGAGCTCATAGACCACGCCGTCCACCTCGACGGTCTTGTTGTCCTCGCTGATTTTGCGCAGCAGCAGGCGGTCGTCCATCTCATATTCGGGGTGGCGGGAGATCAGCTGGTCCTCCAGCTTAAACTGGATCATGCTGATGGCCTTGTGCATGCGGGTCATGAGCAGGATTTCCGCGTCGGTCTCGATGTCGTCCGGGCTCACCTTGGGGGTGAACTGCTGGCACGGGTCTTCGCGGTACACGCGGTTTGCAAAGGTGGCCAGAGGCAGCAGGTTGATGCCGTAGCCGGTTTCCAGGGCGTCCATGTTGGCGTAGCGCAGAGCGATACGCACCACATTGGCGATACAGGCCGCGCTGCCCGCGGCAGCGCCCATCCACAGAATATCGTGGTTGCCCCACTGCATATCCAGGGAATGGTGCTTCATGAGGGTGTCCATAACCACGTCCGGCCCAGGACCACGGTCAAAGATGTCCCCGATGATGTGGAGATGGTCGGTGGTCAGGCGCTTGATGACCCCGGAAATCTCAATGATAAAGTGTTCGGCCCGGCCGTATTCCACCAGGCTGGCGATAATCTGGTTATAGTATTCCTTTTTGTTGAAACGGTGCTCATCCTCCTGCAAAAGCTCCTCCATCACATAGGCGAAATCCTTGGGCAGGGCCTTGCGCACCTTAGAACGGGTGTATTTGGAGGCAGCGGCCCGGCAGACCTTGACCAGGCGATAAATGGTGAGCTCATACCAGTTGTCCAGGTAAGGGCCTTTCTTTTCCTTTTTAATGAGGTCCAGCTTTTCGCTGGGGTAATAGATGAGCGTAGTCAGCTCTTCCAGGTCTTCAAGGCTGACTGTGCTGCCCAGCTCGTCCATGACTTTGCGGCGGATGGCGCCCGAGGCGTTCTGCATCACGTGGTTAAAGGCCTCGTGCTCGCCGTGGATATCGGTCAGGAAGTGCTCTGTGCTCTTAGGCAGGTTTAAAATTGCCGTCAGGTTTACCACCTCGCCCACAGCGGTGGTGATGTTTGGAAAGCTGCCGGACAGCAGCTCCAGATATTTTTTGTTTTTTTCAAGCTCGGCTTTTGTAAAGTTTTCCATAGAATGCTCCTTAAAATTCTCTGTATTTTCACAATATTTCTGGGAACCTTTGCAATGTATATACCCATTATACGCTTTTTTCATTAAAATTCCAATAGAATAAAGAAGAATTCCTTGACAATTCTTTAACGAAAGGTTGACTAAAGAAAAACAAATAAATGCCGTAAATCCGCTGGTTAAACGATTGTCACAGACTGGTTTTTGTGGTATGATTTTTACTAAAATAGATTGATTGTGGACGGAGTTATCATGGAGAAAAAATTAATCGAAGCGGTAGAAAATATCGACGAGCCCCTGGCCATCCGCCAGGTGAAATCCCTGCTCGCATCAGGGAGAAACCCGAAGGAAATATCCAACGACCTCAACTTTGCCCTTCAGCGCGTGGCCAACCGCTACGAAAAGGGCGAATATTACATCGCGGACCTCATCATGGCCGGCGAGCTGGTGTCCAGCCTGCTCAAAATATCCGGCATGGAGTCGGAGCGCTCAAGCCGGCAGGCCCCAGCGGGCAAGATCGTGGTGGGCACTGTGTTTGACGATATCCACGATGTGGGCAAAAACATTTTTGTCAGCATGCTGCACTCCGAGGGGCTTGAGGTCATCGACCTGGGCACTGATGTCCCCACAGAGGAATTTATCCAGGCCATCCGGAAAGAAAAGCCCCAGATACTTGGCATCAGCGGGATTCTGACCTCCGTGGTGGAAAATATCCGGGTGGTGGTGGACGCCATCACAGCGGCCGGCCTCCGGGATCATATCAAAATCATTCTGGGCGGCGCCATCGCGGGCAAGGAATACGCCAAATATGTGGGCGCCGATGGTTTTTCCAGCGATGCCATCGAGGGCGTCTCCATCTGCAGAGAATGGCTTACCCAGGAGTAAGAAACCATGCGTAAAATTTTATATCTCGATATTGTAAATGACATAAAAGGAAAAATCGAAAAGGGCGAGATGAAGCCCGGAGACATCCTGCCGTCGGAGCATGAGCTGTCAGAGTTTTATGACGTCAGCCGCACCACCCTGCGCAAAAGCCTGGCGCTGCTCGTCAATGAAAATTATATCTACACCATTCCGGGAAAGGGCAATTTTGTCTGTGAGCCCACCTCCAACCATTACCAGTTTTATTTCGACGAGGTGGACAGCCTCAAGGGCCAGATCGACGAGGTCAAGCTCATCAAGGTGGGCGTTGTGTCGCCGGGGCGCCGGCTCATGCGCGAGCTCAAGGTAGGGTCCTTCGACAAGGTCATACGTGTCCAGAAGGCCTTTTACATGGGCAGGGACGTGGTGCAGTACAGTAACATCTACCTGCCATACCAGAAAGGAAATCCCATCGTGGAGGATGTCATCAATTTTGCCAATTTCCACGGCATCATGGAAAAGTCCAAGCTCCAGTTCCAGCTCAAGAAAAAGCTGCACATCGAGATCGTACAGCCCTCCCACGAGGTGCGGGGGTATCTCAAAATCCCGAGGGAGGAGAGCGTATTCCTCATCTCCCAGTGCATTCTGTCCGTGGAGGACGGCATGCCCATCAGCTACAATGAATTTTATATCCGAAAAGACTATTTCTCAATCGACGCTGAAACGGTAATCTGAAAATTTATGAGGTAAAAGAAATGACATGGCATTTGGAATTTGAAATCTATTCAGCGTTAATCATCGGGATCATCATGGTCTACTATTTCAGAGGGCCACGGGTTCCCACCTGGCAGAACCGTATTTACGGCGCGACCCTTGTCATTTCAATGGCCTTTATTCTTACGAACATTGTGGCTACTCTGCTGTTAGAGCACCTGACGCCCGCCAATTTCGGGCTGGCTGTTTTCTTCAACAACCTGTACCTGATTTTTTTGCCCAGTATGCCTATGATGGTGCTGCTCTATGTGATCTCCATCATTTACCAGGAGTTCTGGCACAAGAGAGCCCTGGTTATCCTGGCTTTTTCGATGTATTTCATTTACCTTGTGCTGGCGCTGTCCAACCCGCTGACGCATTTTTATTTCACACTGGATCTTGAAAACGGCTATGCCCGGGGCATCGGCAACCCCTTTACCCATGTGAGCTCCATTTCCTATATCCTGTGCGCTGCGGTCATCGCCATCTATAACCGGAAGAAAATATCAAAGTCTGTCTTTGCTGCCCTCTGCGCCTTTATGGTGCTGTCGCTGGCGGCCATCCTGCTCCAGTTTGTGTTTACAGGCTATATCCTCACCGGCGTGGCCTGCACCTGCTGTATCCTGCTGGTACACCTCTCCACCCAGAGCAACAGCATGGTCAGTGACGAGCTTACCGGAACCTTTAAACGGCAGGTTTTTCTGCAGATGATCGAGATGCACCTGAAGAACGGGAAAAAGGGGGATATCATTGCCCTTGCCCTGCGGGATTTCAAGTTCGCCAACGAGGTTTTCGGTGTCAAGACCTGTGACCGCCTGCTCAAGGAGGTCGCCGGATTCCTGAAGGGGCTGGCTCCTACGGGCCGGGTCTATCGTTTTGACGGCGATGTTTTCTGCATCGCAGAGCCAAACGGCGCAGAAAACACCGACAGGCTTGTGAACCTCATCGTGGACCGGTTTAAAAAGCCCTGGCACTTCCAGGGCATCGACTACAGCCTGAACTGCAGTCTGGGAGTGGTGCCAATGGGCAAAGGCGGCACCGAAACCGTGGACGAGATCGTGTCTGCCATCGACTTTGCCATCCAGGAGTCCAAGCACCGGGAAAATGGCGTGGTGCGCGGCGGCGAAATCTTCAACGAGAAATTCAGGCGTAAGAACCATATCCGCGCCATGCTCGCCTACGCTCTCGAAAAGGATGGCTTTGAGGTGCATTACCAGCCCATCTACTGCCTTGCCACGGGCCGCTTCGCCACCTGTGAGGCGCTGGTGCGCATGCGCGACCCTGAGTTTGGCCTCATCCCGCCCGATGAGTTTATCCCCATGGCCGAGGAAAACGGTATGATTGTCTCCATCGGCCTCGTTGTGTTTGAAAAGGTCTGCCAGTTTATGACAGCCCATCCCTATACCGAAGGAGGCTTTGAGACCATTGGCGTCAACCTCTCTGTGGTGCAGTGCATGCAGGAGAGCCTGGCCGATGACCTCATCGCTGTCATGGAGCACTACAAGCTGCCGCCCGGACGCTTTAAATTCGAAATCACCGAGACCGTGGCCGCTGCCTCCATGTCCACCCTCCGGAGCACCATGGAACGGCTCATCGATTATGGCTGCGCCTTTGCCCTGGACGATTTCGGCATCGGTTACTCTGGCGTCACCAATATGCTCAACCTGCCCTTTAAGCTCATCAAGCTGGATAAGAGCCTGACGGACCGCCTCACCGGCGAACCCAGAACCAGAATAGCCGTGGAGGCCATCATTAGCCTCATTCACCGCCTGAGCATGCGTGTTATCGCCGAGGGCGTGGAGGTGGCCGAGGAGGTCGAAATTCTGCGGGAGCTGGGCTGCGACTATATCCAGGGCTACTATTTTTCAAGGCCGCTGCCCGAGGCGGCATTCACAGCCCTTGTCAAAAAAACGGCGTGGAGGTAACATGTCAGCGAAACCCATTCCAAAACCATCCGAAAAAACCGTCTATTTTATCTGTCTGGTTGTCATGCTCGCCTTCATTGCGGGCATGGGCCTGCACGGCCTGCTCACCGGCCAGGTCGAGAACGCCCGTACCCACAGCGAGCTCACCATGAATATCGGGGACGGGGGTGTGGAAAGCCTGCCCTCCGGGGTTTATATCACCTCTGTTTTTACCAATCTCAAGGACGACGTCAGCTATTCGCCCTTAAAGATTTTTTCCATTTCTGTTCTCAGCACAGCTGTGCTGGTATTCTGCCTGGTTTATCTGCTTGTGCTTATGATCAGCCGGGTCAAAAATTATTCAAACCTCATACTGGGGGCGGTAGTGTTTCTGATCGTGCGCATGTTCAGCGTGGACATGGCTGTCACTCTCGAGGCGTTGTTCAACACACCCTTTAACATCACTCTGGCCACCATCTTTTATGGTTCCACCCTCAACGCCTGTATTCTGCTGTGCCTTACCGTAGAGGAACAGACAAGGGGCAGGATCAGGCTGAGGCCTGTGCTTGTCCTGGCCGCCTGGTACGCCGTTGTGCTGTTCGCCATCGCTGTGGTGTCTCAGAGTAATCGGACGTTGTTTCTGGAGCAGCATATCCGCCTTGGGCTGTTTTACCCTCTGCTCTACATGTACGCCCGGCTGTACCGTCTGGTGGAGGAGAAAATTCCGCACATCCGGCCAGCCCTCGTGGGCTACGCGTCCATTACGGTGGGCCTGTTCGCAGACACCATGTACCTGTCAGGCTGGTCCACGTCCGACATGTATATGCTGTATCCGGCCACCCTGTGCCTGCTGCTCATGTGCATGATCTACATCTATTACCAGCGGGTCATCGAGATCCGGCAGGCAGAGGCGATCCGTATCGCAAACCTGTACAAGGAGATCGAGCAGAAAAGTGCTGACATGATGGTCAGCCAGCTCCAGCCCCATTTCATGTTCAATACCCTTCAGGCCATCCAGGTGCTGGCCCGGCGGGATACCAGGCTGGCCGACAAGGTGATCTTTACCTTTTCCAACTACCTGCGCGCTAACCTCGACTTTGTCAAGATTAACCAGCCAGTCCCCTTTGATAAAGCACTGGTGCCGGTTCAGTGCTACGTGGACATTGAAAAAATCCGGTTTAAAAATCGTTTCGACGCCGTATATGACATCGAGGCCACTGATTTCAGCGTGCCGCCCCTGTGCATACAGCCCTTGGTCGAAAACGCCGTCAAACATGGCGTCTGCCGCAAGCCAGAGGGCGGAACAGTCACGCTGTCCACCCGGGAGCACCCCGGCTATTACGAGGTCGTCATCACTGATGATGGCGTGGGCTTTGAGACGGATAAGCTGTTGGAGAAAAAAGACGGCGGCATTTATAACGCCCGCTTTCAGCTCACGCACATGCTGGACGCGGTGCTGACCATTGAAAGCGCGCCCGGCAAGGGCACGGTGCAGCGCATAAAGATTCCCAAGAAAGAATAGGAGACGGACATGAAAGTGATCATCGTAGACGACGAGAGCTTTGCCATCGAAGCCTTAGAATACGTCCTGGAGGACATGGCGGGCGTGGAGGTGGCAGGCACCTTCCAGAACGCCTCGGAGGCGCTGGATTTTGTGAGGGACCACAAGGTTGATCTGGCCTTTCTGGACATTGAGATGCCAGGCTTTACAGGTATCGAGCTGGCCGGTTACCTGAAGGAGGCTGCACCGGATATCCAGACAGTTTTTGTGACAGGCTACAACAATTACGCCCAGCAGGCCTTTGACGTGGAGGCAGTGGGCTATATTCTCAAGCCCTTCTCGGCCGAGCGGGTTCAGGCGGTCATCGACAAGGTGGGCAAAAGAGCGTCCCGGAAGCCGGAAAACGATGTGGTTATCCGCACCTTTGGCCGGTTTGATATTTTTGTCAGGGGGGAGCTGCTCATCTTTAAAAGCCAGAAGGCCAAGGAGCTGGTGGCCCTGTGTGTGGACCACCGGGGCGGCGTGGTCACCATGGAGGAGGCCATCGACAAGCTGTGGGAGGACCGGCTCTTTGATGAAAAGACCAAAAAGCTTTACCGCAAAGCGGTCATGATCGCCACTCACACTTTTGAGGAGGCGGGCGCGCCGGGCATTTTCCAGACCCGGCGCGGCCTGTGCTATATCGAACGGGATAAAGTCTACTGCGACTACTACAAGCTGTTAGAAGGCGAAATCCTGCCAAAATCCCCCTTCACCGGCGAGTACCTGTTTGAGTATTCCTGGGCCGAAGAACGCGTGCCCGAAATCTGGGAAATCCAGGAGCTGGTCGAGAAACAGCGGGGGGAAGATTAGCGGTTGCTTATGGTTAGAGGGGGAGGTGGAGGAGAATTGGCGCTGTCCGCGGATTAAAAACACCTTCTCTCGGTAAAATGCGACACCTGCGGTGTGCATTTTAATCTCGACCCAGGTGTTCTTTAATCCTCGGACAGCTCAGGCAGTTATTTGATCCCGCGCCATATACAGCGCCGAAGTGCGAGAACATCCCTCCGCTCGTCCCTTAATTTTATTTTCTTAAATGATTGCAGTTCGTATTGCGGCCAAAGGCCGCAATCCTCAATCAAATTTTTCAAAGAAAAATTTGCACAATAACTTTCCACCTTCCTCCTGTTTAAGGAGTAGCGGAAGTGTAGCGTATCCAATTGTATAATAGGCTCATCGTTAAGAATAAGTCATTGTCAAGAGGCAGCAATGATTAAAAATTTAGATGTATTTATACAGGAGGAATTTAGAAATGAAAAAGAAGACTTCGTTATGGATTAGTGGGATCACCACAGTGGCATTATTGGTTACGGCTGTTGGGTCGTTTGCGGCTTGGAAAATTACAGATAGTACAGAAACATTCTCTGTAACTGCTGGAGACTCTGTTGCGGTAAAAACTAGTGTGGTTAAGACACCAAGTGATAAGTTGGTTCCTATAGACCCTGCTTCTGGAGAGGCAACATCTTTAGTGGGGAGTTTCAAAGCAGAACTAGTTGCGGGTGCAACAGCCAATGATCTTAAGGGTGAAGTTACTAAGCTTCAGGTGAATGGGTCTTCAGGTGATGCAATAGATTCTACATTTATATCTGGAATTTATACAGATGAAAATTGTACTACTCCGATAACAAATGGTATATTAACAGGTGGAACAGATAATACGTATTATGTCCAAGTTAAATTTGCAGATGATGGAAGTACTTGGAATGCTGATAAAGTGGCAAAATATGCTGGGAAAAATATTGATTTAGAAGTTAAATGTTCTGCAGTTGCTAAAACTCAGAATCCATAAAAGAATTTAAAATAGCGGTGTACTACTTAGTTCACCGCTCACTTTGTTTTTAGCAGAACTATTTAATTATGAAAAAGACAAAAATTATATGTAAAATCTTAAAAAATAGTTTTTTGATACTGTTTTTAATTTGTACCTTGTTTTATACGTTTTTCATGAAACTTAACCCCACCGATGCCCCAAAATTCTTTGGCTATAAACCCTACGTCATCTTAACTAACAGCATGGTCCCAACCTTGCCCGTCGGCTCGCTCGTCATCGACCATGCCATCGACGAGGATGACCCCATTCCGGAAAACACGCCCATCACCTTCAAGGCTGAGCTTCAGGGTCAGCAGGTCTTTGTCACCCACTATTTCCGTTACATTGATACCAGTGACGGCTATGTCCGCTACATGACCCAGGGGGAGGGCTATCAGGAAGGGCAGTATGACGAGTTTGAAATCCACCGGGAGGACATTGTCGGTACATATGCTTTTCATATCCCGTACCTTGGACGGGTGGCCATGTTTCTCCAGAGCCCGGCGGCGCTCACCATGTTTTTGCTCTGGGGCTTTATCCTCATGATGGAGCACATGGTCAAAAAATGGCTGTCCTACAAATATCCCGAGGATGAGGAGGATCTCATGAAGCCTAAACAGCGGGTTAAGGCCAAGAACGTCAAACCGCCGAAGGGACGCTATCTGCGGGGAGAAACCCCAAGACACCGTCCACCGTCCGCCCCGCCGCTTAAACGCCCCTCCATGGACGAAATAAAGGGCTAAAACACACATTCAGGCAGAAAAAGGGAAAAGATGTTATCATAAGATTAAATTGGAGATTGAAACAGGAGGTGCCAGGATCGGGCAAACCAGCGAAGCGCAGTTTGCACCATCACTTTCCACCTTCCACCTTCAACCTTCCACTTGAAAAAGGGTGGTGCTTCACATGACCAGAAAATGGAAAATCATAAACAGCTTGATCGCATGGCTGATTTTCTTCAGCCTGGTTCAGCCTGCCTACGGCGCCTGGGATACCCTGACCGCCGAAGTCACCTTCACCGCCCAGACCGGCGTCTGGACGACCGACCCCGCCCCAACCCCAGCGGCAGAGCCCGCCGCCGCGTCAGCCACCCCCCAGGCCGCGAGTGCCCCGGAAGCGCCCGCCCCCGCCGCCATTCCAGAACCTGCCGATACCCCCGAACCCGAGGAAACCACCGTCACCCCAGCTCCGGCGCCTGCCCCGGAAACGCCCGCCGACCCCACTCCCGAATCCCCGGAAATACCAACCCCGCAGGAAAATTCCGAGGCAGAGTAAAAAAAGACTTTACAAACCGCTGGGAATTCGTTATAATAGACAAGCATTCAAAAAGTGATCCCGTAGCTCAGCTGGAAGAGCGCTACCTTGACATGGTAGAGGTCGTTGGTTCAAGCCCAATCGGGATCACCATTTATGAGTATTTACGCAGGCTGCGGCCTGTGTTTTTTTATGCAAAAAATTCTTTCCCGAGGCTTTCCCGGATTCGCTTAAAATGGGGATTTGGCCAGATTCAGACCTTTACGGCCCTTTCTTATAATGCTAGAGAAAAGGCCGTTTTTAAGGTCGTTGGTTCATATGAGCTTTAGCAATATTCAGCCGATGCTTTTGTTGATCGGAATAATATTGCCACCCGGTGTGGTATTCTCAGAAAAATCCATTTCGTCATAAAAAGAATCGGTCAAGCCTGCGGTGGCATCGCGAAGACTGTTGAGCACATGGATGTAGGTTTTTAATGTCGTGTTGAAATCTGCATGGCCCAGCAATTTTGAAATAACCAGCGGTTCAACGCCTTCCTCAAAATTTCGTGTCGCATAAGTATGCCGCAGATCATGAAAATTTTTATTATATGCGCTGCCTTCTTCATTGATTCCAAGGTCGAGGTAGACCTGTTTCAGCTTTTTATAGACGTTGGAAGCATCCAGGTGTGTCCCGATACAGGTAGAAAAGACAAGGGTTTCGTCGGTTTGAATCACACCATATTCCGTCAATTCACGCTTTTGCTTGATTTTGTGTTCTTTTAGAATATTGACCAGAACCACCGGCAGTTTATTGCGCCGGATTTCATTGCATTTGGTAGGACCTGTCTGAGCCGTGTAGGTATCGGTGTCGCCCTTAGTGTAGCTGTAGCTTTTGTTGATCATGATGGTCTGGGTGTCGAAATTAATATCGTTCCAGGTCAGGGCAAAAAGCTCGCCTTGCCGCGCGCCGGTATCAATGGCAGTTCGGAATAATGCCTCATATTCGTGGCCGCGAATGCCGTTCACAAAACGAATATGTTCTTCGCGGGTTAAAGGCTTTACTGAATTCTTGGCGATCTGTGCCTGACGTTTTTCAGGGGAATCTAGAGGAATGACCAGCATTCCCTGAAAATCTCTGAGAAGATCGCCTTTTTTATAGGCGTAACGCAGACACGGACTGATGATTTTATGGATGTCCTTGACTTGGCTCGAAGATTGTTTGACGTCAAACAGCTGATTATAAAAGGTTTGAATCGCATCGACGGTGAGCTGTTTCATTTTCATCTGCCCCAGAGGCGTTCCCTTAAGCTTTTTATTAAAGGTGCAGAGGTAGCGCTCTTTGGAGCGGGGCTTTAATTTCAGAAAATGGACGGTGGTCAAGAATTGATACAAATAATCTTCAAAGGTTGAATCTGGACTGTTGACGCCCAATGCCAGCAGCTGCTGGCGCTTTTTAATTTTTTCTTCCAGACCGGAAACGGTAGGGCTGCTTTCTTCGCGTGTTTTGTCAAAAACATCTTTGTAGGTCCAGTAATAATACTTTTTTCCATTCTTGGTACGATAGGGATATTGTGCTTTCATGGTTTGTTTTTAACCTTTCCAACCATGCCTTATTGATAAATTCATTATAGGTTATACATGCCGCTGTTTGCAAGCCATTTTCTGTTCAAACCAATCGGGAATCTTGGCTTTGTAGATCAGCCACTTATTTCCCGCCTGAACAGCAGGAAAAGTATTGTCCGAGTGAATAAGTTTATAGATGGAATTCCGGCTCATATGCAGCAGCTCGGCGGCTTCCATTGGGGTAATGATGTCCCATACAGAGGGGGACTTTTCTTTCATAGTATTAAATCCTTTCTTAAATGTTTGGTTAAATTTTAGTTTTGTGACCCTGTTGCGACCCTGTATTCGACTCTGCCAAAATTGCCTGTTTATCATGGTTAGAAGGGAATCAGGGTCGCAAGGAACAGTTTTTTAGGGTTACAAAGGAATTAAAAATCATGCCATTTCAGGCAGATGATCCGGCGGCCATTGCTGCGGCCCTTTTTAATGGTCACATTGTTCTCCTGGAAGACAGCCATATAATCATTGAGGGAACGGCTGAGGGTCTGAGGATTCTTACAAAGATTTGCCAGATTGGCCTTGAGCCAAAGGGCATTGCAGGTGCCTTCAAATTGGTGGGCTTCACATTCTGCCAGAAATTTTAAGATATAGCTCACAAAGACAGGCAGGTTTTCATTACCGCCGTTTTCTTTATCTATAACCCACATTAAAGGATTTTGGACAAATTTAAGCGGTAAGGTCCACTCCGGGTGAAACCGTGGGATAACTGTCAGCTGCCCAAAAGCCGATTCTTCCGGGCGTGTCAGCGTCAATTTACTGCTGACTGTTCCGAAAATTCCCTGAGAACCCAGAGGATCATTGGAATTTTTAGCGGGATGGTGGACTGCGATAAAGGATAAGTCCTGTTTTAAGGCGATGTTCTGAAGTACATCAATGTCGCTGACAGCCTGAGCATAGGAATATTCCTGTGTCGTGCTGTGGATGCCGCGGATGCGGTGAAGGGTGTCAATGATGACAAGTATCAGATCAGGATGCTTCTCTTTGAACTGTCCTAAATAAGCATCCAGATTGGTCAAATTCAAGGCTTTTTCAAAGACATAATAGAGTTTTTCTGTGGCGTCCAGTCCCATGGCACTGCGGCGATTTTTGGCGTTTGAAGGGTCGGATTCCATGTTCAGATAAAGTACAGTGCCTGTTTTTACGGAATTGCCCCACAAAGGGGTTCCGGTGGCGATGGCGTGGGCCATCTGTTCCACCAGAATACTTTTACCTACCTTTGGGCCGCCGACTAAAAGTGTGACGCCGTCAAAGAGCAGATGATCAATGAGATAGGCGGGACGCTCAAAATTGGAGGCGTCCAGCGTATCGGACCGCCACTCCTTGATTTTTGGAGGGCTATCCTTTATAATGGTGTTGTTGTTATGGGAAGTGGCAGTTTGTGGATCAGCAGCTGCCGCTTCTTTTTTCTTGTTTTTCTTCTGCATACCTCATCGTTCCATACCACGGCTCCTTTTCTTTTTAGACGGCTGGCTGGGCGGTGCTTCCATAGAATGCGGCCTTGCGTCACGCTTTTCCTGAGAAATTTTAAAATCCTTAAGCATTTTGGCTGTTTTTGCCAGATGGTTACCAGTCTGTTCGATCAGGCGCTCCATCTCCGGCTTACCGCTCGCGGTTTTTTTTAAGTGTTCTTTCAATTTCGCGAGCAGTTCCAGCGAATCGCTGAGTGAGTGCATTAAAATCGCTCTTTCGTCCGTCAGCTCGGCGTTGTCGTTCTCTAAGAAGGTATTCAAATCCATCAGCATCTGACAGCGCTGTCTGAGTTCTTGAATCGGTAAATTTGGGTTCATTGTTTTCCTCATTTCTATTTGTATTGGGGGATATTGGTGTTAAAATAGCCGTATCCAAAAGTTTTTTCTTTTCAAGTTCCAGCAAGGCAAGTGTTTGATCGAGCGCTTTGAGCCGGACATTATCCGTCTTAATGCCTTCATTTTGAATAAAGCGTTCCGAATAAAGTCCCTTATTGGTCATGTCCTGTCCTGAAACCCCGACGTGAATCTGGGGAATGCGGATGATGGACTGGGCTTCGAGGGTGCGTTCATCCAAAGTCGCCGCAGCCAAAAATCCATTTTCGATCAATACCTGGTTTGCAAGATTGGCCCAGGCTTTACGCCAGGCCTTTAATGTTTCAACATCGTCCCAGTCATTGATTGGAACCTTGTTTTTAACGGCTGTCTTACTGCATAAAATCAAATCCGGATAAGCCGAGGCCTCCGTTTTTGTCATTTTTATTTTTTCATCCAATGAATTCTTAAATCGGTAGACCTTCTCATAGGCTGGATAGTCCTTTAAAATATCCGGAAAAAGGTAGAGTTCATCACCGGTAACCGGATTGCGGCAAAGATATTGACTGCGGCTTTTGTGACGTTTCCACTCGCCGGACGGCGTCAGCTCCCGTAATGTCACCATACAATGAAGATGCGGGTTGCCGTCACCTTTGTCGTGGAGAGACCAGTCAACAATCATCCCTTTGGATATAAAATTTTCCTGGAGGTATTTACGCGACAGAAAAATTTGAGCGGATCGGTTCAATTCTTTGGGTAAAGCAATATCAAAATGCCGGGCCAGCCGAGCATTTTCTCTGGAAGGCAGAGACTGTTCAAAAAGTTCCACGCTGTTCCAAAGTGTTGTGCGGTCTGCAAAAAAGCCCGGGGCATTTTTGCAGAGTAAGATCTCCGAAAAAACCACATCCTTTCTTTTAGAATAATCATAAGACCGTCCAGTTTTAACAGCCTGTAGCCGCTCACCCGAACAGTAAGCAGCCTTCTGAACTGCCGATTGTCCCTTGGAACTCTGGACAATCGAACAACTGAGATGGTAGATTGCCAAAAGCAGACCTCCTTTCTTTTTTCTTTGTAACCATAAAAGCGGTAACTGCCATAAAGAAAAATCACAACGTGATTTTTCATATTCAAGCCTCGCAGAGCGCACGGAGCGACACCGCAGGTGGCGCGTAAGTGCGCCCTTCGGGAATAAGGCACGGGGAGTAGTGCCTTATTATAAGGAAGTCGCGCGCGTCGTTTGTGGGTACAAAAGAAAAAATGACACCCTACCAGACAGCGTTGGTATCTGGCAGTGACGCAGCAAACTGGGAGAGCAAGTCTTTCGAATAAGAAAGCTGCCCGGCTTCCACGTCATAAGCTGTGCCGGTCACATCCAGAAAATTTTTGACAGACTGAATGGCCGACTGAAAGTCAACCGGATCAAGTGCAAGGTCCTGCCAGCCAAAGCAGCTCTGGACAATGGCCCCATATTCGATGAGCCGGTGGGTCCGGGCTTTGCTTTCTTCTTCCTTCAGTTTTTGAAGTAAGCGCTTCCGTTCCTCTTTATTGCGTTCGATGGTTTGATCGACTTTGGCGAGGCGGTCAGATGTGGATTTGGGTTTGGTCATGGATTTCACCTCCTTTCGATTTTTAAAGAGGTCGTAATGCACTTAAAATAAATAATGTGCATTGCTACCTTTAAATGAATTATATTATCTTATCGCATTGATGTCAAACTATTTTTAAAATTCTTAAAAAGTGCGATTGCACTTAAGAATGAAAAAGTGTTATAATAAGGTAGCATATATAATTTTTGAAAGGCGGGTATTCATTATGGGTGTTGGTTTTCGAATAAGGGAAGTTGCCAAAGAACGGAAAATTAATTTTAAAGAATTAGCTAAAAAAGCTGGCGTTTCATACAATACACTTTACTCAATTATTAAAAGGGATAGTGATAGAGTGGATACGGGCACGTTAAGCAAGGTGGCCCAGGCACTTGATGTCCCATTAGAAAAACTGGCGACAGGGGACGAAACGTTTGGTGAAAGGTTAAAACGGATAAGGACACAGGATAAAATTACACTTCAAAAATTATCTGAAAAAGTTGAAATTCCAGAAGAAGCGCTTCAAATGTACGAAGATGATATTGTTGAGCCAGGACTTAGTACCACTAATATCATTGCCGATGCTTTGGAAATTACATCAGAAGAATTGACGGGCAAACCGTGGCGTTTTCCGACTACTGGAGATCAGATTATTTCAAATCGTCAGCTTCTCGGAAAAACACAAGAAGAACTTGCTAAAGAGACGGAATTACCTTTGGAAACTATTCAAAAGTTTGAACTTGACATTTCGCAGCCTACTTATCGTGAGATTCAAAAATTAGCGTTGGCACTTGAGACAACAATGGATGTTTTGATGGACCCCACAGGATTAAGCCGTTTGCCGAAACAAAGAAGTGAAGACGAACAGCTGCAAAAAAATAAAAGAGATATGCTCGGATATTTTTCGGATTTAACCCCAGCCGGCCAGCTTGAGGCAATTAAGAGTATCAAGCTATTGCTGAGAATTCCAGAGTATAATATTCATACCGCCGGCGATGAAGATTAATTTAACTGCTTGTAAAAAAGGGAGTATAAAGTGAAAACAGGTATTTTATTGGATCGATTACTGAAAGAAAAAAGTGCTAAGTTATCTGATGGCATCTATCATTATACGCAAATTAAAATGGCCTATAATTCCAACCGAATTGAGGGAAGCATGCTTTCAGAAGAGCAGACGCGAAGTATTTTCTCAACAAATACCATTTTACCAGAAGGGGACAGCCCTGTAAAAATTGATGACATCGTCGAGACAACCAACCATTTCGAGGCCTTCGATTATATCCTTGATCTCGCCAAAGAGCCCCTGACAGAAGATATCATAAAAAAACTTCACTATCTGTTAAAGCGCGGCACCGCCTACGAGCGTGAAGGGTTTCCCACTGGTGACTATAAAATTTATCCCAACGTTATTGGAGGAATCACAGAGACAACGCCGCCGGATAAAGTGCAGGCGGCGTTGGAAGTGTTGCTTGAAAAATATGATGCCATTCCCGAAAAAGACTTAGATGATTTGATTGACTTCCACGTGCAGTTTGAAACCATCCACCCGTTCCAGGATGGAAATGGCAGAGTCGGGCGGCTGATTCTGTTTAAAGAGTGCCTGAAAAACGGAATCCTTCCGTTTATTATTCTGGATGAATACAAATTGTTTTATTATCGTGGGCTGAGTGAGTATAAAAAAGAAAAAGGATATTTGAGGGATACCTGTTTGCTGGCACAGGATCAGTTTCGAGACGTTTGTGAGTATTTTAAGGTTTTTGAAAACTGACCGACTGTACCGATCGGTATTACTTCGACGCCCTTATCACCCTTCAACAGTGCGCGTCACATATCTTATTAATTTAATGCAGAAAGCGACCGCATAACGAGGTCGACATCTTTATTTTCAAGTTCTTGAATGATATGAAGGTATGTTTTTTGTGTGGTGGTCATGCTGGCATGGCCAAGCCGCCTGGCAACACTGGCAATGGATACCCCGGCGAAGAGTAATAGCGATGCATGCGTGTGTCTTAGCCCGTGAATGGAAATGACAGGTATGTTTGATTTTATACAATGTCTTTCTAATACGCCGTTGACAGTTGAATTATAGACCTTTTTTCCATCGTCAATAAAAATTGGCTTTTCTTCGGGCAGACCTTTTAGCAGTTCTGAAAATTGAATAACCGTTTGCCAATCGATTTGTATTTTCCGAACAGAGGATTGATTTTTCGTTGGCTGAAATCCTGTTCCGGTCTTGTAATCCCATGTTTTACTGATAGAGAGCATTTGATGCGCAAAATCAAAGTCTTTTGGTGTCAATGCTAAAGCCTCTGAAAAACGCATCCCGGTTTTGGCGACCAACAGGATAAACCAATCCCAATTAACCTCCTGAGTCAAATTTAAATCTGTTAGCATGGTATGAAGCTCGAATTGATTGAGGTATTTCGGTTTTTTTGCTCTGGGTGTTTTACCTTTGATGATTGCTTTTCGGGTAGGGTCCTGGTCGATTAACCCTTCATCTACGGCGTCGAGGATGGCGCCTTTAAGCTGATGGTGAAAATCCATGGTGGTTTGCCGCTCATGCTCCTGTGCGTAATCGTTAAGGAGCTGCTGATAGTTGATTCGTGAGAGGTCACACAGCTTAAGGGTTGGAACAAGCTTAACCAACCATTGATGGGTCATTAAATATTTTGACATGGTAACTTTACGGATGGCGCCTTCTTTATATATTGTTATCCAGCGTTTGTAATAAATATGGAACAATTCGTCTTTATTCTTTAAAATTAACATATATCTATCTCCTGTAATGGTGCAATATATGACTCGCACTGATGAAGGGTGATGAGTTGGTCAAAGCAGCCTCCGCGCTTCGGTAACTTTCTGATATACTCTAAACTTTTTAACATAGACAGCAAAATATATCAAATTATTTTGTATTTTGGTATAGTTTTAAAATAATGATTTGAAATATCGTGATATTCTAAAAAATTTATTGACATTTGCTAAAACGGTTGGCATAATATAATCATAAAATGAAATATTAAGATATTTCAAAAAATATTATTTAGTGGGAGGTGATTATTTGGAAAGGCAGATAATAAAGCAGTTTATAAAATTTATCCCGGGAATTAACCCAACGCGGGCCGAAAAGCAATATCCCCATCAGGACTTTATCTATTACGATCAGGCCGCTTTTGAGTTGGATTTTAATCACGATAATGGGATTATAGAAGACGACCGTACACCAGCACAAAATTCACTGGCAGTGAACAAGGGGGATATCATCATCAGCAATTCGTTACAAATGGCGGCAATGGTTGGGGAAGGAAATATTGGAAAAATCCCCTCGATCAATTTTACAAAGGCTGAATTTATAAGCGAAGAGCTGGATAAACGTTATTTTATCTATCTATTCAATGCACATACCGATGTTGCCCGTCAGAAGGAAAGGGAGCTTCAAGGGACAGGCCATATCAAGCGAATTCCGATAAAGTCCCTCGAGCAGATAAAAATTCCGATTATTCCTAGCGAAGAGCAACGGAAAATAGGCAGGATTTACAGTGAAACACTCAAATTGCAAAACCGGATCAATCAATATGCCGAGCAGATTGGACAATTCACCACTGCCGTGTTGGAGAGAAGCATAAAGGAGAAGATAAAATGAGCGAAATGAAAAAGAAATCAGAACTTGCTTTTGAACAGGAAGTCATCGAATACTTAACCCGTATTGGTGGTGTCAAACAATGGGAATACGCCGCTGATATTAAAACCACTGAACAGCTCTGGGACAACTTCAAGCGCATCCTTGAGCAGAACAACGCTGCCCGGCTGGACAATCCTTTATCCATCACCGAGTTTAATCAGGTCAAGCGGATCATTACAGGTATCGACAGCCCCTATCACGCAGGACAATTTCTGTATGGTGTTAATGGGGTCTCCGAAATCGAAGTTGATCTCGACTGCGGAAAACACGTTTTTCTCACCGTTTTCGACCAGGCGCAGGTCGGCGGGGGGAATACCGTTTATCAGGTCGTCAATCAGATTGAACGCCCGAAAATCGTGGATGGCAAGCCCAATCGCCGCTTTGATGTGACCCTTCTGATCAATGGCCTTCCCATTATCCAAATCGAGCTTAAAAAAGCCCTGCACGAAACTCAGGAAGCACTGAACCAGATGGAGCAGTACATCGCAGAGAAACAATACAGCGGAATCTTCTCAACCCTTCAGATCCTCATTGCCATGACTCCGTATGATATCCGCTATATGGCCAACACCACCCGGGAATCCTTTAACCGTGCCTTTGCCTTTAGCTGGCAGAATGAAAATGACGCCCGCCCAGTGCGGTCGTGGAAGGTTTTTGCGGATAAGGTTCTCTCCATCCCCATGGCTCACGATTTAGCCACCCGGTATATGATTCTCGACGGCACCAAAAATAAAGAAAGCATTAAAGTCATGCGGCCTTATCAGGTATATGCTACCAAACGCGTCATTGAAAAAGTCCGCAAACACGATTTCAAATATAGTGATGGCAAGTTGGGCTATATCTGGCACACCACGGGCAGCGGCAAGACCATCACCAGCTTTAAAACTGCGTGGCTCGCCAGCCGCCTCCCCAACGTGGACAAAGTCGTATTTCTTGTTGACCGCATCGCCCTCACAAACCAGACAGCCGACGCCTACCGCGCCTACGACCCGGTGGCAGGCTTTGAAGGGAAGACCGGAGTCGTGAGTGATACGGCCAATATTTCAGATCTTCATAAAAAGCTTGCGATGAAAAGTGATAAAAACATTATTGTCACCAGTATTCAGAAGATGTCCCGTTACGTTGCCCGAAAGGGTTTTAAACCCCTTGACGAGAACATCCTCTTTATCGTGGATGAAGCCCACCGCTCCACCGGTAACGGCACCGAAAACCAGGGGATGCTTGAAGCCATCCGCACCGCCATTCCTACGGCTGCATGGGTTGGCTATACCGGAACCCCAAAATTCCCGGAAACAAAAGATATCTTCGGAAGCATTCTCCACGCCTACACCATCAAAGAAGCCATCGCCGATAAAAATGTCCTCGGCTTCAATGTGGAATTCAAAGAGACCATCAAGCCGCCAGAAGATCCGACCGAAGAAGATATTGACGATAATATCAAAGCCAGCGTCTATGATGACAGCCCCGAGCACGTTGATCTTGTGGTTAACGATATCTTTGATAACTGGCGGAAACGCTCCGCAGACCGTAAGTACAACGCCCTCTTTACCGTCCACGTAGGGGGCAGACGTGCCAGCACACCGAGAGCCATGGAATACTTCGACAAGTTTAGCGAAATCAACGCCGCCAAAGAGCCTGAGGACAGGCTAAAGGTCGCCGTCAGCTTTTCGGTCGATAACTCCAACGGCGAAAACCAGCTGGCGACGAATGAAAACCTGCACCGTGCCATCATAGCGTACAATAAACAATTTGGCACTGCCTTCGACATGACAACAACAAAGCAATACACCGAAGACCTTACCCGCCGCCTCAATAAAACCGCCGATGATGGCAACTTCTTAGACTTGGCCATTGTCGTAGACCAGCTGCTGACAGGCTTTGACGCCCCTCAGATGAACACCTTATATATTGATCGAACCTTAAAGGGTGGAAACCTCATTCAAGCCTATTCCCGTACCAACCGCCTTCACGACATGGTGCATAAGCCCTGGGGGAATGTTGTCAACTACCGTTGGCCAGAGCAAAACGAATACGAAATGAACAAAGCCTTTGCCGTTTACTCCAATCGGCTTTCTGCCGCAGAACAGCAAACAGTGGACATAGAGACCCTTATTGACGGCAACCAGGAGGACGGTATCATTGCGCCGAAGTATGGTGACGTTAAGCGGGAGCTCATGGACACCATCAAAGATTTATCCGATTTGACCGATAACTTTGTGACCACGCCGCCTAGTGAGAGCGATCGGGAAGCCGTCTTTGAAAAACTCAAAGACTATAATAAGCTGTTGAGCCAGCTGAAGCAATTTACCACCGATGATGAAGGCAACGAGGTATCCGCCTATGAGGATCCAGAGAAATTTTATGAAGAACTCGGCATTACAGAAGACCAGGAAGTGATACTGACCACGGTGATTGCCGGTGAAATCAAAGATTTCTTTGCCGAACGGGAAAAGATTGATATTTCTCAGGTCAATCTGGCCATGGTGCATATCCACGATGTGACCATTAATTATGACTACCTCGTGGAGCTCATCGCCAAGATGGCGGACGAAGTCCACGCCGATGAAATGGAAGCGGCCGAAAAGACCCGGGATGAAATCCAACGGGAAATTGCGAAATCGGAAAACAATCAGGAAAAAGCCAAGGTGCGCAGCTTTGTGGACAAAGTATTTGCAAAGGACTTTGTCTTTGATGACTATCCTGCCCCCCGCAACGTGGAGATGATGAACGAAGCCATCGACAGAGCGCAGAAGGACAGCAATATGAAGCTTGTCACTCAGTTTATCCGTACCTGGGGCTTGGACAACAGCACCAATCCCAAAAACCTGGAAGCCATGATACGTCCTCACCGCCTTGGTGAACAGGATATGGATAAACAGGGAGAGCTTACCGCCATTATGAACGGCGCGAAAGCAGATTATAAAGAAATTGCCGCCGATGAAGTCGCTGCCCTGTCGTGGATTAAATATCGAAACGCTTTCCGGCAAGCCTTCTACGAAATGGCTGATTCCATTAAAAAAAGTGAATGATATGGAGGAAAATAAACAAAATGACTAAAGAAAAAGCGAAAGAACCACAGATTCGCTTCAAAGGATTTACTAACGCATGGGAACAGCGGAAGCTGGGGGAATTAGCTAATATTGTACGTGGAGCAAGTCCTCGACCTATCCAAGATCCAAAATGGTTTGATGACGAAAGTGATGTTGGTTGGCTTCGTATTGCAGACGTTACGGAGCAAGATGGACGTATTCATCATCTTGAACAACACATCTCAAAATTAGGTCAGGAAAAAACTCGTGTACTTACTGAACCACACTTGTTACTAAGTATCGCCGCAACGGTCGGAAAGCCTGTTGTGAACTACGTTAAGACTGGCGTACACGATGGCTTTTTAATTTTTTTAGAACCAAAATTTAACAGGGTGTTTATGTTCCAATGGTTAGAAATGTTTAGGCCAAAATGGCAAAAATACGGACAGCCTGGAAGCCAAGTAAACTTGAATTCTGACCTAGTGAAAAATCAAGAAATTGCTTTGCCTAGAGAAGAAGTTTTGTGTGGTTTACTAACGCATGGGAACAGCGGAAGTTGGGGGAACTGGCTGATAATACCTATGGTGGGGGAACGCCAAATACATCAAATGATACTTACTGGAACGGTGAAATTCCTTGGATACAATCTTCTGATTTAAAGGAACACCGGATATTTGGAGTAAAGCCACGGAAGCATATTTCTCAAAGTGGGTTAATGAATTCTGCGACGAAATTAGTTCCCGAAAATTCCATTGCAATAATTACTCGTGTAGGTGTCGGAAAGCTTGCAGTTATGCCGTTTTCATATACTACAAGTCAAGATTTTTTGTCTTTGAGTAGGATTAAAACTGATATATGGTTTACGGCCTATTTGCTTTATAGAAAACTGCAAAGGGAATTAAATTCAGTTCAAGGAACATCAATTAAAGGAATTACAAAAGGCGAACTTATTGCGAAGATGGTTTCAGTACCAACGAAAAGTGAACAAGTCCAAATTGGATGCTTTTTCAGAAACCTCGACCGCCTCATCACCCTTCATCAGCGTAAGTGTGAAAATTTCAAAAATACAATGCTGCCAAAATTGTTTTTTAAACAAAATCAAGGTCTGTTTAAAGATGTTAGATAAATTTAAAGCCCCTGGAAATAATGAAATGATATTTTCAAGGGTAAATAGCATCAGCGAAAATTTATATCAATAAGGCACAGTTATAAAATATCATAGATTTCTCCCGTGATTTTCCCTGAAATCAGTTGGTTTTCGGGAAAATCATAGGGATTAAAAAGCAGCGGAATAAACAATAAAGATATATAAAATGCTGCTTTTTCAAAGGTAGAGGTCGTTGGTTCAAGCCCAATCGGGATCACCATTAATTAAACGCTTGACGGCTTTCGGCCGTTTTTTTATTGCCCGTTTCTAAGAATTTTTCTAATAAATGCCTGCCCGGCCACAGCGCGCCTTCCATCAAAATTGCGCTCTTAATGCACTTGCAGGCAAATCGCAGGCGATGTATGATTAAAACAGATCAACGAGAAGTAATCAATCCGGCATTCCAGCCTAAAACCGCTCTGTCTTTATGATCCAGTCCGAAAACGAAACCGCTGATTTCAGCCAAACCCGTTGAAACGAAGGAAAAAAGAAGGCCGGAAAGGGCAGCTGCCTGAAGCCATTATCTTTCAATGATTAATCTTCAAAACCATCCTTTCTTTTGTGCTTTAAAAGAAAGGATACCTGTGCTCCCCTGGAATATAGACCGTGTATTTTTAAGAAAGCGCGCGCTTGAAAATATACTGGAACGCCTGTTAAGGGGAAAACAGAAGCCGGAGCTGCCGGATGAATACCAAGAGGGCCCATTGGGATTCAGCCAAAAGGCGGTAACGGACAAAAATAAAAGCCCTGCATGCCGGCAGCATGTGATATATACCCTCTTTACTGGACAAACCAGTAAGGAGGGTATATATCACTCCGATCTTTAGACCGGGGCTTTTTGTTTACAGTCCATCTGATACTTCGATGAATAAGTTTAAATTATTTTCCTTAAACCTCTTGACAAATTCATCTGTAACATTTATGATTACAAAATAGAAACTGTAATGTTTAAAATTACACTTTGTGGGAAAATAAAATATTACACGACAGAAAAGAGGTAATCATATGGGATTTGCGACAGGAGCCGGTGTTCCGGCCATTATGGTATTTTTACAGGGGATTCTCAGCTTTTTCTCGCCCTGTGTGCTGCCGCTGGTGCCTTTGTACATCGGCTACCTGGCAGGCGGAACAAAGACAGTGGACGCGGACGGGACGGTTCATTATAAAAAGCGGACGGTTCTCATCAACACGCTCTTTTTTGTTATTGGCATCAGCGCGACATTTTTTATTCTGGGCGTGGGCTTCACAGCGGCCGGGCAGTTTTTTACGGGCAACCGGATGCTGTTCGCGCGCATTGGCGGGGTCATCATCATTTTATTTGGGCTGGTTCAGCTGGGGGTCTTTAATTTTGACTTTTTAAACCGTGAGCACCGCCTGCCCTTTAATTTGGACAAGCTGGCTATGAATCCACTGCTGGCTTTTGTGTTGGGCTTTACCTTCAGCTTTGCCTGGACGCCCTGCGTGGGGCCGGTTTTAGCCAGTGTGCTGCTCATGGCGTCGTCTTCGTCATCCTTCGCGTCGGGCTTCATCCTCATTGGGGTTTACACGCTGGGCTTTGTCCTGCTGTTTATGGCGGTGGGGTTATTTACCAGCACCCTGCTGGATTTTTTCAGGCGGCACCAGAAGGCGGTCCGCTACACGGTAAAGGCCGGGGGTGTGCTCATGATCATTATGGGGATCATGATGTTTACAGGATGGATGAACGGGATCACAGGCTATCTCTCTCAGGCAGGGGCCGGAAGCAGCGCACCGCAGCCAAGCCCGACGGTAACCACAGAGCCTGTGCCGTCGCCCACACCGGAAAACACGCCGGAGGAAAACGCCAAAAAGACGCTGGCTCCGGATTTCACGCTTACAGACCAGTATGGGGTGACGCACACGCTGTCGGAATATCGTGGAAAGACGGTTTTTCTTAATTTCTTTGCCACCTGGTGCGGCCCATGCCAGAAAGAAATGCCAGATATTGAGACGCTTTATAAAAAATACGGCGATAACTCTGGAGACCTGGTGGTGCTGAGCGTTGCCAATCCCCATACAGAGGAAGGGCCGAACAATAACGATATGTCGCCTGAAAAGATCGCGGATTTCATGTCGGACAACGGCTTTACCTATCCGGCACTCATGGACCGTACGGGCGCGGTGTTCCAGGCCTATGGCATCCGTTCTTTCCCGACAACCTTTATGATTGACAAAGATGGCTATGTGAAAGGCTATGTGCCGGGAATGCTGACGTCCAGCATGATGGAAAGCATTGTCAACCAGGCCATGGCACAATAAATGAAAAGCCTGTATCGCTTTAAAGATACAGGCTTTTTTAAGTCTGGGCGAAATAATATAGAGAAAATCGATATTTTTTATAACTTTGGGTATTTATTAAAGGGCGTAATGCTTTAATTAACGCTTATTCTAAAACAGAAAGAGTTGATTTTTTATGAATGGAACGATGATGCAGTATTTTGAATGGTACCTGCCTGAGGACCAGTCCCTGTGGCGGCAGGTGGCAGAGGATGCCAGTCATCTTAAAGCGCTCGGGATCACGGCGGTGTGGCTGCCTCCGGCCTACAAGGGCGCGGCAGGTAAAAGCGATGTGGGCTACGCGCCCTATGACCTTTATGATCTGGGTGAATTTGATCAGAAAGGCAGCGTCGCCACAAAATACGGAACAGTCAGTGAATATTGCGAAGCCATCAGCGCCCTTCAGGATAACGGAATCGAGGTTTACGCGGATATTGTGCTGGATCACCGTCTGGGCGCGGACCGGACGGAAAATGTCTACGCCTGCAAGGAAAATGACGAAAACCGGAATGAGCAGATTGAGCCTATCCGCCCCATTAAGGCGTGGACGCAGTTTGACTTTCCAGGCCGGGGCGATACCTATTCGGATTTTAAATGGAACTGGACGCATTTTGCGGGCATTGACTGGGATGAGAAGAAAGAGGACAGCGCGGTTTTCCAGTTTCAGGGCAAGCGCTGGGCCAGTGACGTGGACCGTGAAAATGGCAATTTTGACTATCTGATGGGCGCGGACGTGGATTTAAACAACCGCGAGGTGGTTGAGGAATTGATCCGCTGGGGCAGATGGTACCTGGATAAAACCCGGGTCAACGGTTTCCGTATGGACGCGGTCAAGCACATTGATTTTAATTTTTTTAATGAGTGGCTGGACGCAGTCAGGCGTGACTGGGACCAGGAGCTGTTTGCCGTGGGCGAATACTGGTCTGGCGATCTGGAGGATCTCAAGCGCTATATGGAGACCACGGGCCGGACCATGTGCCTGTTTGATGTGCCGCTCCACTATCATTTTTTTGACGCCTCGAACAGCGGTGACGGCTATGATATGCGGCAGCTGTTAAGCAATACCCTGACAGCCCATGACCCCACAGGGTCGGTCACCTTTGTGGATAACCACGACACGCAGCCCGGCCAGTCGCTGGAATCCTGGGTACAGCCCTGGTTTAAGCCGCTGGCCTACGCTTTTATTTTGCTGCGGGCCGACGGCTATCCCTGCGTTTTTTACGGCGATTATTATGGTATTCCCGCCCAGAACATCGAGCCCATGCAGGCGCTTTTGGACAAGCTGCTCTGTGCCCGGCGCGAATCGGCCTACGGCGCCCAGAGGGATTATTTTGACGATTTCCATATCATCGGATGGGTGCGCGAAGGTGACCCGGCAGAGCCGGAATCCGGTCTGGCAGTACTGATGACAAACGGCGACGGCGGCTCAAAGCAGATGTATATGGGACATCAGTTTGCCGGAAAGGATTTTTATGACATCACGGGCAATGTGGAGGGCACGGTCACTGTCAACGAAAACGGCGACGGCGTTTTTCACGTGGCGCCCGGTTCGGTATCGGTCTGGGTCAGGACAAGGTAAATTTAAAAAACGCTGCATTGGCAGGCAACGCTGTTGTTGCCTGCCGTTTTTGTTTTTTTGCAGTGCTATTTAAAGCAAATGGGGTATAAATGATTAAAATGCTTTGAAATGGTGTGTGGGATGTGTTATGATTTAGTAAATTATAATGACTATAAACAATAGAAAGACAGGAGGAGAAAATGGAAGTTTTAAACAATATCCCTCCGGTGGGCCAGGCTCTGGTCGCCGGGCTTTTTACCTGGGGCCTCACGGCTCTGGGCGCTGCGATGGTCTTTTTCTTTAAAGAGATTAATAAAAAGGTATTAAACGCCATGCTGGGCTTTGCCGCTGGCGTTATGATCGCGGCCAGCTTCTGGTCGCTTCTGGCGCCGTCCATTGAGATGGCGGAGGGTGGTCCGGTACCGCCGTATGTGCCGGCTGTGGTCGGATTTTTGGGCGGCGGCGCGTTTTTATGGTGTGTGGATAAGCTTTTGCCGCATATCCATCAGGGAACAGGCCATGAGGAGGGGATTCATACCTCGTGGCAGCGCAGTGTGCTGCTGGTTCTGGCCATCACCTTCCACAATATCCCAGAAGGGCTGGCGGTCGGGGTCGCCTTTGGCGGGCTGGCCACAGGCAATGAGTACATGACGCTGGCCGGCGCCATCTCGCTGGCTCTGGGGATCGGGCTTCAGAACTTTCCTGAAGGCGCCGCGGTCTCCATTCCGCTCCGGCGTGAGAATATGAGCCGGGTCAAATCGTTTATGTACGGCCAGGCTTCTGGGCTGGTAGAACCGATCTCGGCGGTCATCGGTGCGGCGGCGGTTGTCTTTATCAACCCGATTCTGCCTTACGCGCTGGCTTTTGCCGCCGGTGCCATGATCTATGTTGTGGCAGAAGAGCTGATTCCGGAATCACAGCTCGGCCATGACGGCGAGGGCGATATCGCCACCATTGGTGTGATGGTCGGCTTTGCGGTCATGATGCTCATGGACGTAGCGCTGGGCTGAGAAAGGACGGACAAATATGATTAACATAGGACCACATATTTCCATTGCCAAGGGTTTTACCGCCGCCGGAAAGGACGCGGTATCCATTGGGGCAAATACCTTCCAGTTCTTTACCAGAAATCCAAGGGGCGGCAACGCCAAGGCCATTGATCCCAAGGATGCGGATGGTCTGCGTCAGATCATGGAGGACCATGATTTCGGGCCGCTGCTGGCCCACGCGCCCTATACGCTCAACATGGCATCTGCCACAGAGGCGACTCGGGATTTCGCGGAGCGGGCGTTCCGTGAGGATCTGGAGCGGCTGGATCAGCTGCCCTGCCATCTTTACAATTTTCATCCCGGCAGCCATGTCGGCCAGGGACCGGAAAAAGGCATTGAGCTGATTTTGGATATCCTTAACCGCAATATGAAGCCAGACCAGAAAACCATCGTACTCCTGGAAGCCATGTCGGGTAAAGGCAGTGAGGTCGGCCGGGATTTTGAACAGCTGCGTGCCATCATTGACGGCGTCCGGCTCAAGGATAAGATCGGCGTCTGTATTGACACCTGCCACATTTATTCAGCAGGGTACGATATCGTGAATGACCTGGACGGCGTCATCGCTGAGTTTGACCGGATCGTAGGGCTTCCTTACCTCAGAGCCATGCATCTGAACGACAGCCTGACGCCCTTTAACAGCCATAAAGACCGCCATGAAAAAATCGGCTTTGGCAGCATTGGAGTGGATACCTTTATCGCCATTGTGAAGCACCCGCTGCTCCGGGATAAGCCCTTTTTTCTCGAAACACCCCAGGAAAAGTTTGCCGATTATGCCAAAGAGATTGAACTGCTCCAGAATGTATAAAGCTTAAAAAAGTCCTGAAGTACAAAACCCTGTATTTCAGGTCTTTTCTTGCCTTAAATTTAAAACACCCTTGACGCAGATCTGTTTTTTATTTATACTGGAAGTGTGTAATATAGAATGAATCTAGATTAGTTAAGGGGTATTAACTTTGTCATGCAAATGAAAGAAGGGTTATCTGTGAAAAATATTGAAGAAGTAGAGTACAGCGAGAGCAGCAATAAAAAGATCGCCATGCGTGTGTCCATCATATCCATTTTTGTCAATATCGCCCTGTCGGTTTTTAAGTTTATCGCCGGGGTTTTAGCTAATTCCGGAGCGATGATTTCCGATGCGGTGCATTCGGCGTCGGATGTGCTCAGCACCTTTGTGGTCATCATCGGGGTCAATATCTCAGGCCAGAAGGCCGACCACGAGCATCAGTACGGGCACGACCGGCTGGAGTGCGTGGCGGCCATTCTGCTGGCGGTCATCCTGTTTGCCACTGGCGTGGGGATCGGTTGGACCGGGATTGAAAAGATCATGGACGCCGAGAGTCATTCTCTGGAAATTCCAGGGATACTGGCGCTGGTAGCGGCTGTGGTCTCCATTGGAGTCAAGGAATGGATGTACTGGTTCACCCGCGCTGCGGCCAACAAGATCAATTCCAGCGCGCTGAAGGCTGACGCCTGGCACCACCGCTCCGACGCCCTGTCCTCCATCGGCAGCCTGATCGGGATCGCCGGCGCGCGCATGGGTCTGCCGATTCTGGACCCCATCGCGGCTGTGGTCATTGCGCTGCTGGTCATTAAGGCCGCCTATGACATTGGCAAGGACAGCATCAGCAAAATGCTGGACAGCTCCATCGATGAGAAAACCGAAAAGGAAATCCGTGAGCTGACCATGAAGCAGTCAGGCGTCAAGCGGATCGACGACCTCAAATCCCGGACCTTCGCGTCTAAATTTTATGTGGATCTGGAAATCGCTGTGGACGGTGAGATGAAGCTGGTCGAAGCCCACGCCATCGCCGAAAATGTGCACGACGTGCTGGAGGCCGCCTACCCGGCCCTTAAGCACTGCATGATCCATGTCAATCCCTACGGGCAGGAAAAAACAGAAGATGAATAGCAAAAGCGCCTGATTTCCTTAAAAAAGGAACAGGCGCTTTTCTTTTACCCTGGAATCGGATAAAATAGGGGATAAAATGACCGGAGGTAGAAAATGAAACAGCAAGTTGGGGCGATTGAGCTCTGTTATGAAAAAAAGGGAGAGGGGCAGCCCCTGATCCTGATCCACGGAAACGGCGAGGATCACACGATTTTTGACGCGATCATGGAGCCACTGAGCGCGGATTTCACGGTCTACGCCTTGGATTCCAGAGGCCACGGGGACAGCACGCCGGTGGATACCTTTGACTACAGCGAAATGGCTGAGGATGTCCGCGGCTTTATCAAAGCCCTGGGGCTTGAGCGGCCAGCGGTTTACGGTTTCAGCGACGGAGGGATCATCGGGCTGATGCTGGCATACAAATACCCGGAGCTGCTCTCTGCGCTGGTGGTCAGCGGCGCCAATACCACGCCGGACGGGCTGAAGGAAATCTGGCTGGACAAGTTCCGCCGGGCCTACGAACGCACCGGAAAAGACAGCATTAAAATGATGCTGGAGCAGCCCAATATTTCCAAGGCAGACCTGGCCAGTATCCGTATCCCGGTTCTGGTGACCGCTGGAAGCGACGACATGATCGAGGACGACCATACCCGTTATATCGCCGATTCCATTCCAGACAGCAGTCTTGAGATTTATGAGGGCGAAACCCACGAAAGCTATGTGGAGCACCACCCGAAAATGGCTGCGGTGATCCGAGACTTTCTGCTGAAATAAAAAAATCCCCCGGTTGGGGGATTTTTTTATTCCTGTGTAAATTTGCCTTTCAGCGCTTTCTCAAAGGCCAGATACAGAAGCGCAGCGATGACCACATTGACGGTGGAAGCGATGAGCAGCGGTACCAGCATGGGGATGACAAAGCCCATGACAGAGGGCGAAATACCCAGGATCACAGCCAGGACGCCGGACAGGAAGGTCATGACGACGCCATTGATCAGAATGGCGGCGACTGAAGCGACGACCAGGTTGGTTTTTTTGTTGATCCAGGCGTAGGCGTAGCAGGCGCCGGCCATACAGGCAGCTACCAGAATGTGCATTGGCAGGCCCATAGGGAAGCCGGACAGGGCAGCAGAGAAAAGGTGTCCTACCGCACCGATCAGCGCGCCGATGGGGCCGCCGAGCATGAGCGCGCCAAAATAGGCTGGCAGGGCGTCCAATGCGACGCTGCCAAATATTTTAACAAGGGAGCCTAAATAGGATAAGGCGATCAGCAGCGCGGTAAAAACAAGGGTTTTCGTATTCAATTGATTCTTCATGAAGTCCTCCGGTTGCATTAAGATAAATGAATTGCGAAAGTAATTATATCGCAGAAACCGCGGAATGTAAAGCATGATGAACTTAGGGGTATAAAATGTTATAATAAGATTGAAAATTAAGAACGGAGGAGCAGCAGAGCATGAATATCGGAATAGATGTCGGCGGTACCAATCTGGTCGCCGGGCTGATCGGAGACAGCGGCGAGGTGTTTTTCAAGAAAAAACAGCCGACCAGGGCAAGGGAGGGCTATGAGACTGTCCTTGGACGAATTGAAGACCTGGTGGAGCAGGTGATGGCGGAGATGAGAGGACAGTCCCCTGAAAGCGTGGGCATTGGCGTGCCTGGTATCGTCTCAGCGGACGGGAAAACCGTGGTGTCCTGCCCGAACCTTTTCTGGGAAAATAAGCCTTTAAAACGCGATTTAGAGGGAAAAATTCACTGCCCGGTTTACCTTGCCAACGACGCCACCGTGGCTGGCCTCGCGGAAAACCGTTTTGGCAGCAGCCAGGGCTGCCGGGATGCCGTTATGTTTACTCTGGGGACTGGCGTGGGCGGCAGTGTGATCGTGGGCGGCCGGGTCGTAAACGGCGTGCACGGCGTGGCCTCAGAGTTTGGGCACATGATCGTAGGCGACGGGCTTTACCGCTGCAACTGCGGTAAAATGGGCTGTCTGGAGACTTATTCCTCAGCTACGGCTGTGATCTGGCTGGCCAAAAAACGCATTGAGGAGGGCTGTGAAACGGAAATTCTGTCTATGGCCGGAGGCGATCTGGAGGCGGTCAACGCTGAGATGGTGATCAATGCGGCCAAAAACGGCGACGCGGTGGGCCTCGAATGCTTTAAGTCGATGGCAGACCATCTGGCCATTGCGATTTCAAACCTTGTGGACGTTCTGGACCCTGAGATCTGCGTTCTGGGCGGCGGAGTAGCCCATGCGGGCACTTTTCTGCTGGAGGCGGTACAGAAGTCCACGGCGGAAAGGATCACCTATAAGAGCCTGGTGAAGCCTGAGATCGTTCTGGCGACGCTTGAGAATGACGCGGGCCTGGTGGGAGCGTCCTGCATTAAGGAATACCTGTACGATTAAGAAAACTTCCTGCATTTAAAGAAAGTGCTTGCAAAATTCTTTGTATTTTATTATGATAGGGTAAGTGAATTTAAAATTTTCCTTCTTATTAATATAATAATTGGTTAAGAATGTTAACGGATTGTTAAAGTAAGAGGGACCGTCAAGGAGGCACGATCATGCAGAAGTATGAATGTGAAATTTGTGAGTATGTCTATGATCCGGAGGAAGGTGATCCGGAAAACGGCGTTGCTCCGGGTACCCCGTTCGAAAATCTGCCGGATGGCTGGTTTTGTCCCACCTGTGGTGTGGATAAGGACGCGTTTAAACCTGTGGCAAAGTAGATACGAAGAATGCAGGAAAAGAAAAAGGGCTCTGTTTGGAGAGCCCGATAATCCAAATATCGATTACTAATTTTGCCGGTTATCCGGCATTTTTTATTTTTTTGGCTGCCGCAGGCTCAGGAGCTTCGGCCTTTTCCTCTTTATCGGTTTCGTTTTCGCGCTTCCGCGCCTCGTAGATGGCGCAGGCCTCGTCGTAAAACTGGATGCGGTGCTCAACCATCTCCAGGTTTTTTTCCAGCTCTTCGATCTTTTTAAGCAGGCGGACCCGGTGGTCGATAAAAATCTGCCGCCTTGTCTCAAGGGTGGAGGTGCCTTCCAAAAACAGATCAATGTATTCTTTTATTTCCTTCAGCGGCATGCCAGTATCCTTCAGACAGCAGATTGTCGACAGCCATTCCAGGTCGGCGTCGGTAAACTGGCGGATGCCGCTCTCGCTGCGCTCCACAAAGGGGAGCAGGCCTTCCTTGTCATAATAGCGGAGGGTATAGATGCTGAGTCCGGTCTTTTCAGATACTTCCTTGATCGTGTAGATGTTCATAGACGCCTCTCCTTTCCATAAAACAGCTGTTTTCTCTCTATAGGTATACCCCAAAAAGGAATCAAAGTCAATCATTTCCGGCAAAAAAAGCTAGAGTAGACTCTATTGTTTTCGTTTAAAAAAATGTCCTTTCGGAAATACAATCTGAATTCTTAAAAAATTCTTAGATAGAAAAGAATCATTCTAAATTAAAGTCTTGAAATATTGTTTGGGAATTAGAACATTGGAAAGCACTGTATTTAGGTAATGTAAACGACCTGTCAGGATTTGGTTAAATTCACCACAACTTGTGAGGGTTTCGCGGGAAATCTAAAATAAAAATAAAACCGCAAAAAGGTATTGACCTAGAGTATGCTCTAGGGTCTAGAATTATAACCAAGTTAAGGGAAACACCCAAGACAAACAGGAAAGAAGGTCATAACAATGATGTACTACAATCCAAGAAGAGCGGCACTGCTGGAACTTAAAAAAGTTGTAGAAGAATCAAAATGATCCGTATCTGGTAACTTGTTAGATTGATATAAAAAATAAAAATTGAAGAAAGAGGTAAAAACAATGATGTACTATAATCCAATGAAATCATTACTAGAAAAATTAGAACGCGGAGCAAAAGCTTCCAAGTAAATAGAATAAAAAATACAGTAAACAAAAAAGGAGGTAACGAAGATGATGTACTACAACCCAATCCGTAAATTATTAGAAAAAGCATCCAGATAATAAAGATAAACCGGCGAACGATTCGCTTTATATAAAATAAACTGACCAGGAAAGAGGTAAACACCATGATGTATTACAATCCAATCCGTAAATTATTAGAAGAAATTGAATTAGCAGAAAAATCCGCTAAATAATTGACAGACGGTTTAATAACGAAATCTTGAAAAGAAAAGGGAGGTACTTAAAATGATGTACTACAATCCATTAAGAAAATTATACTCAGAATTAGAAGAATCAGCTGAATAACAGCGGCTGTTCCTTCAAATGACATTAGGAGGTAAGCATAATGTTTGTATTTGGTAAAGAAAATAAACACAGTGTCGGCGCTCCCTGCGGGTTCTGCTGCGACACTGACAGAAAATAAAGTAGTTGTGAAAACTCAGGAGAAGTCCTTAAAGCGACTCCTCATCCCTCATATAAATATATCTAAAAAGCAAAGCGGACAGGCAATCCCCCTTATTTGACCTGTCCGTTTTGCTTTTTTATTTTATAAAGAAAATCCGAAGCAGCTCATGAGCCAGAGCAGCAAAATGGGTATAAAGATAGCAGGGATCAAATTGCCGAGACGGAGTGATTTGATCTCCAGCAGGTTGATGCCAATACCCATGATGAGCACGCCGCCGACAGCGTTCATCTCTGTGATCATCGGATCAGTTAAAAAGACCTTGATTGTGCCTGCGGCCAGCGTGATGGCGCCCTGATAAAGAAGCACGGGCACAGCGGCAAAGAGAACGCCGACACCCATCGTGGAAGCAAAGATAATGGCAAAAATGCCGTCCAGCAGCGCTTTGGTCACCAGAATGGTGTAGGTGCCGGAAATCCCGCCTTCAATGGCGCCCATGATCGCCATTGAACCTGTACAGTACAGAAGAGAAGCGGTGACAAAGCCCTGAGCAAAGCTGCTGTTCTCGCCGCCCTCAAATTTCCGTTCAAGACGTCCGCCAAGGCTGTTAAGGTGCCCCTCAATATTTAAAGCTTCGCCGATCACAGCCCCGAGAGCCAGTGAAATCAGAACGATGAGAAAATTCTGCGTCTGGACGCCCATGGAAATCCCCAGCATCATGATGCCAAGGCTGAGCCCGTGGGTGATGGTGGTGCTGATGCGTTCAGGCAGCCCCTTTCTGAAAATAAGTCCTAAAAAACCGCCCACTAAGATGGCGGCGACATTGATGATGGTACCGAGCACAGACATGCCCTCCTTTACGAGAATGCTTTAAAGCGTTTGTTCCATCAATTCTATCATAACCGGCGGAGCGAAAAAAGAAATTTTTTCAAAGATTTAACATTCGAAAAAGCTTCTTATGCTATAATATTAAATAAAAACGAAAGAGGTGAAACCTCCTTGATTAAACGATTTGCAGCGATTTATATCGGTTCCAGCAAATGTGAGCTGGTGGTAGGCCAGCGCGGCAAAGGAACCATTAATATCCTGGACCGTGCCGTCTATCCCATTGACTTTGGCGAGCAGAGCTTTGCCAGCGGGAAGATATCCTTCAGCTCGGTCTACGCCCTGTGCCGGATTATCGGCGAATATATTGAGATCGCCAGAGCTTCGGCTGTCGAAGAGATTGAAATCGTAGCCACCGCCGCGCTGCGCGAGGCAGAAAACCGGATTTATCTGCTGGAGCAGATAAGAACTTACACTGGCGGCTACCGGGTACACCTGCTGGAAAAGGAAGACGAGATTGAGCTGATCTACCGCTATATGCTGCTCAAATGCGAAGATTTCCTGACCGAGGAACGGGTGCAGGAGGAGACAATGCTCTGCTCCATTTCCAGCGGAAACATCGCCCTCGCTCTGATGAACGGCGGCCTCATCGACTATTACCAGACCCTTGAGATGGGGTATCTGAAGATCCGCGAGGTTCTGCGCGCCATCGAGGAGGAAACCGAAAACTTTGAAAACCTCCTCTCGGATTTTTTCGCCATCAATCTCCATACTGTGACAGATAATATCCACAAGCGGAAGATCGAAAATCTGGTGGTCACCTCCCACGACGCCGAGATCATTGCCCGTTTCTGCGGCATGGAAGCCGGGAGCGATTATTACAGGATCAGCCGGGAGCGCTTTGTGGAGCTGCACGGAAGCCTCAAGGGCCTGACCTCCGGACAGCTTCAGAGGAAATACCCTGAGCTTAACCTGTTTGAGGCGGAGACCATGCGGCACACCCTGATGTTTTATCTGAAGCTGCTGGACGATACCAAAATGGATGAAATCGTCCTGGTACAGCTGAGCCTCTGCGATGCGCTGGTGGATTTCAAGTTCAACCTGACCAAGGACCAGCGCCTGCGGGAGTGGATTGAGGAGAGCAGCTACAGCTCGGCCCGGATGCTTGGGAAAAAATACCACGTGGACGGCAAGCACGCCGAGACAGTTGAAAAGCTGGCGCTCAAGCTTTTTGATTTTCTGAAAAAGCGTTACCAGCTGGATAAAAATGAGCGCCGCCTGCTTAGGCTCACCGCCCAGCTTCTGGATGTGGGGCGTTATGTGGGCGGGCAGAACAGCAAGCCCATGAACCGTATGATCATTGAGAATGCGGACATTATCGGGGTGAGCGCAAAGGAACGCCTCATCATCGGGACAGTGGCGGACTGTGTCCGGACCATCCCCTTTGACGAGTCCCTGCTGGACAAATCCATGACGGCTGAGGAACAGCTGGCAGTGTCCTGCCTCACCGCTATTTTAAAGCTGGCCACAGCCCTGGATAAAAGCCACAAGCAGAAGATTAGCAAAATACAGTGCCGGATCGAGGAACGGGAATTCATTATCACTGCGGTTACCAGCAAAAACGTACAGCTGGAGAGCTATTTCTTTAGTACCAGCAAGCTGGCCATGCGAAAGGTCTTTGGCCTGAAGCCGGTGTTAAAAATCAAGAGGGAAAAAATATGAAAGAAAATTTATACAT
Source organism: Eubacterium callanderi (assembly GCF_900142645.1). Classification (GTDB taxonomy): domain Bacteria; phylum Bacillota; class Clostridia; order Eubacteriales; family Eubacteriaceae; genus Eubacterium; species Eubacterium callanderi. The sequence continues at coordinate 64,914 of NZ_FRBP01000014.1, read as the reverse complement.
TAACCGAGAGCGAAGCTGGCTGGATTTTAATTACCGGGTACTGGAGGAGGCCTATGACAAGACCAATATGATCATGGACCGGCTGAAATTTCTGGCGATCACAGCCTCCAACCTGGATGAGTTTTTTATGGTGCGTATCGCCGGCCTCATGGATCAGGTAAATGTCGGCTATAACAAGAAAGGACTGGACGGCAAAACGCCCACTGAGCAGCTGGCAGAGATCAACACCATCACCCAGGAGATGATGAAAAGGCAGTACAACTGCCTGCTGAAATCTCTGGTACCTGAGCTGAACCAGAATCATATCTTTTTTGTGGAGTATGACGAGCTGACCCCCGAGGAACGGGAATATGCGGACGACTATTTTCTGGAAACCTGTTACCCGGTGCTCACGCCCCAGGCCATTGACAACAGCCGCCCATTCCCGCTGGTCAAGAACAACCAGGTATACCTCTGCGTCCAGCTTCTGGACACCCAGGAAGACAAAAAGAAAAAGAAGAAGGACAGCAAAGAGGATGAGGAATACATGGCGATCCTGGAAATCCCCAAGGTGCTGGACCGGATCATCGCCCTGCCGAGGGCAGACCGTGAGGCGCCCTTTCGCTATATCTTCATCGAGAACATCATTATCCACCACGCCGGACAGCTTTTTACCGGCTATGACGTCAAGCATGTCTCCGAGTTCCGTATCACCCGAAACGGGGACCTCGCCATTGACGAGGATGAGGCCGAGGATCTGCTGATCGAGATTGAAAAATCCATCCAGCAGCGCAAATGGGGCGCCTGTATCAAGCTGGAAATCACAAAGGCCATGAGCAAAAAAGCCAAGCGGAAGCTCATCGAGGAGCTGGAAATCTCAGAAGCGGATGTCTATGAGCTCAAGGGACAGCTGGATTTGACCTGCTTTATGAAATTCCAGGGGCGGCCGGAATTTGACGAGCTGCGCGAGCCTATCTACAAGCCGCTGCCGTCCAGAGATTTTTACGAGCAGGAGGATATCTTTGAGGTGATCCGCGAGAAGGACCGGCTGCTGCACCACCCTTACCAGTCTTTTGACACCGTGGTCGATTTTGTGAGAAAGGCCGCTGCGGACCCGGATGTGCTGGCCATCAAGCAGACCCTTTACCGCGTGAGCGGGGACTCGCCCATCATCGCGGCCCTCATCGAGGCTGCCCAGAACGGCAAGCAGGTCACCGTGCTGGTTGAGCTGAAGGCCCGTTTCGACGAGGCCAATAACATCGTCTGGGCGAAGAAGCTGGAGCGCGCGGGCTGCCATGTGATCTACGGCCTGGTGGGGCTCAAGATCCACTGCAAAATGATTCTGGTGGTGCGCAAGGAGGAGGATGGTATCCGCCGCTACGTGCATCTGGGCACTGGCAATTACAATGACGTGACCGCCCGGCTCTACACCGACATCGGGATGTTTACCGCCAAGGAGAGCTACGGCTCGGATGTCTCCACTCTGTTTAACGTGCTGTCCGGCTACAGCCATTACACGCTCTGGAAAAAGCTGGAGGTAGCGCCCACCACCATGCGTGAAGCCTTTAACCGCCACATTGACAGAGAGATCGAGAACGTGAAGCTGGGCGTGCGCGGCCGGATTATCGCCAAAATGAACTCGCTGATTGATGACCAGATTGTGGAAAAGCTGTACGAGGCCTCCCAGGCCGGCGTCGAGATACGCCTCGTGGTCCGGGGCATGTGCTCCCTGATCCCGGGCATACCGGGCGTGAGTGAAAACATCACGGTCCACAGCATTGTGGGCACCTTCCTGGAACACAGCCGTATCTACTATTTTTATAATCAGGGCAAGGAGGATATTTATCTTTCCAGCGCAGACTGGATGCAGCGGAACCTGAACCGTCGTATCGAGACCCTGTTTCCCGTGGAGGACCCGGACTTAAAGGCCGAGCTGAAGCATATACTGGACATCACGCTGCGCGATACCATCAAAACCCGTGTGATGACCGAGACCGGCGAGTATATCCGAGTTGACAAGCGGGGCAAGGAACTGTTAAGCTGTCAGCAGTACTTCTGCGAGGAGGCCGAACAGCAGTTTGAGGAAGCGAAGCGCAGATTGCGTCTGAAGGCAGAGTAGCGGCGCTTTAAAATTTTGATATAAAGAGTTAAGTAGAGAAAGGGGGAGAATGGAGAATGAAGAATTGAGAATGGAGAATTAAAGGATCAAACCGGCTTTGCCGGTTTGATTTAAATCAAATTTGCTTTGCAAATTTGTTCTTTTAATTCTCCATTCTGCATTCTCAATTCTCCATTGCTTTACTATGGATAAAAGTATTGGAGTCATTGATATTGGCTCAAACAGTGTGCATCTGGTGGTGGGGGAATACCACAACAACGAATATTTTCACATCATTGACGATGTCAAGGTAAACGTGCGCCTGTGCGAGGGGCTGTCTGAAACCGGCTGCCTGCGGGAGGACCGCATGGCGCTGGGGGAACAGACCCTCATGATGTTTAAAAACATGTGTGATACCTACAGGCTGGACAAGGTGATCGCCGTCGCCACAGCGGCAGTGCGCAAGGCGAAGAACGGCCAGGTTTTTGTCGACCTGATCCGGAAAACAACCGGCATTGAGATTGAGATTATACCGGGTGAGACCGAGGCCGCCATGGATTATTTAGGCGCTGTGAACACCATCGACATCCGCGACGCGCTGCTCATGGATATCGGCGGCGGCAGCGTCGAGTTTGTTCTCATCCGTGACCGCAAAATGGCAGACGCGGTGAGCCTGCCCTTTGGCTCCATTGACCTGACGGAAAAATTTGAGCTGGAGGATGTGGCCACGCCGGGCAGGCTTAAGAGCCTCCACGCCTTTTTAGAGGACGCTTTTTCTAAGGTCGATCTGTTTGAAAAGGCCAGAGGACTGCCAGTGCTGGGCGTGGGCGGCACCATTCGGAATATCGGGCGTATCCATCGCCGGGTGGTCGACTATCCTCTGGAAATCGCCCATAATTACCGTATGTGCGAGGACGAGGTCGCCAGAATCTGTCATATGACCGCGAAGATGAACCTGGAGGAACGCAAAAATCTCAAGGGGCTGTCCAAGGGCCGGACCGATATTTTTGTGGGCGCCAGCCAGGCGGTTTATAAGGTCATGCAGACCATTTTCTCACCGGAGCTGATCATCTCAGACGCCGGTCTGCGGGATGGCCTGATTTTCAAGCATTTCGGCAATGGACCAGAGGATCTTGTCCATAACATTTTTGACAATTCTCTTGTCAACACCATGCTCAACTACGATGTCAACATTCCCCATGCTTACCACGTGTACGGGCTGTCCGTAAAGCTGTTTGAACAGCTTGCGCCGCTGCACGGCATTAAAGAGGATGTGAGCCGGATGATGAAGACCAGCGCTATGCTTCACGATGTGGGCATCAAAATCCAGTACAGCAACCACCACGAGCACAGCTTTTACCTGATTCTGAACTCCGGACTTGAGGGGCTGCTGCAAAAGGAACTGCTCATGAGCGCTTTTATTGCCCTGAACCACCGGACCAACAAAAAGGTCAAGGTCGAGGCAGAATACATGACGCTGCTGTGCGAGGAGGATAAGCGCCTCATCGACAAGCTCAGTCTTTTCCTCCAGATCGCCGAGTATCTGGACCGCAGCATGGACGGCATCGTGAAGGACATTGACTGTAACATTAAGGACGATGTGGTTGAGATGATGGTGCTGACCACCACCCACTCCGTATTTGCGGATATGATTATCAGCGAATGCGGCAAAAAATTCAAGCGTGTGCTGGGCCGTGAGCTCGCCATTAAGAACAAGGTCATTGCGCCAGTGTAGGCTGGCTGTGATGCAGGATACAAAAAATGCCGAAAAGTCGGATGTTTTGACTTTTCGGCATTTTTTGTATCATAAGACACTTCCTTAGGTAAAAGGCTCCGTCCTTCGGTTTTTTTGTATGTGAGATCAGCGTTTGTTTAATTTTTAAGGATGGCGGACATGGCCTCTTTAAAGGCCTTGGGATCGTCGAACATGGGGGTGTGGCCCGCATTTTTGATCCGGAATTCTTTTTTGGCCGGGGCCGTGAGGCGTTTCAGGTATTTCTGTGCCTCGCTGGCTGGGGTGGTCATATCACGGTCGCCGGAGATGAAGTAGACGGGCACCTTGTAGTCATGGCTGTAGTCGTAAAGGGTGAAATTGCTCACAGAAACCAGCAGCGCAGCGTTGAGCTTATTGCTCTGGAACAGTCCGAGAACATCCGATGGCTTAAAAATAGGGCTTTTGAGGGCGGATTTAATGATCGCCCCGGTTTTGCCATCCGGAAAGTATTTCTGCTTCAGGGCGTTGATCTTGGTCATTTTGCGGAGCATGACCTCATCAAAGGGACGCTCTGGGTATGGGCCAATATGGCGGAGCTTTTGGATGTCACGGCTGTTGCCGGAGCGGATCACTGCGCGCTTAAGCGCGTCATAACCAGCCTGCTCGTTTTCGACCACGTCCACCAGCTGGCCCACGCCGATATAGGCCGCCACATTTTCAGGATGCTCCAGGGCATAGAGCGCCCCCAGCACCGTTCCCCAGGAATGTCCGAGGATAAAGAGCCTGTCCTTTTGATAATGCGCCTTCAGCGTTTCGACGGTCTCGTGCAGGTCACTCATGAGATTTTGAAGATCAGGGGACGCGCCGGGATTGCGCATAAAGGTCTTGCCGGTTCCGCGCTGGTCGTAGTAGACTACAGTGCACAGGTCGGCGAAAATTTCCTCCATCACATAGGCGAAATAAGCCTCGGAGGAGCCAGGCCCGCCGTGGATAAAGAGCAGGACAGGCAGCTCGGGCGCGGCCGTGTAGTGAAGGGTATACTCCTCAATGCCGCCGACAGCAATGTATTCTTCAGTGAAATTATCGGGTATGGGTGGTTTCTTTTTCATGATGGCCTCCTTTGGATTATTATTAGTGTACCCCAGAAGTGGAGGAAAGAAAAGGGGCTTCAGGTTTATAAAAGAAAATAAAAAGTAAAACAGCGTATAATGGGGTCAGTAAGATGATTGGAGGATTACTGATGGAAGCATTAAAATTGAGCAGCAGAGATTTTGAGGCAGGGGGGTGGATTTCCAGGAAAAATTCGGCCAGAGGTGAAAACCGTTCACCAGCTCTGACACTGGAAGGAATCGCCCCAGAGGCCAGGTCACTGGCCATCACGATGGACGACGCTTCCCACCCCTTATTTAAAAATTATAACCACTGGGTTATCTGGAACCTGCCCGTGCAGGCAGAGATTCCGGGCAGTATACCGCCGGGTAAAATCGTGGACAGCCTGGACGGCGCGGTGCAGGGCATGGCCTATGGAAGACATGCCTACAAAGGTCCGAAACCGCCGTTTAAAGCCGTTCATACCTATACCTTTACCGCTTACGTGCTGGACTGTGAGATCAGTCTTCCGCCAGAAAGCCACCGGGCAGAGCTGCTCGAGGTAATGGCAGGGCATGTGCTGCAGAGAGCGACCCTGTCAGGAAAATTCCAGAGCAGGCGCACGGAGTAGATGAGGTTTGCAGGGAGATTTTGAGGATTGAACAAAATTTAGGATTTTAAATAAAGAGATTGCGCAAAAGGCAAAAGCAGTTTATAATAAAGGGTAGAAAACTGAATAAAAAATGCGGCATCCGGAAAAGTGTTCGCACCACTAATCCGGCTTGCGCAAGGTGTAGACCCACCGTACACAACGGCCTCAGGAGGCACGTACCGCATTACTTATTATAGATGATTTGGGTTCCAAAAACAAGGGATTCGTTTAACTATTTAAGTAGGCTTTTGTTTGTGTTAGCATTTTTAAGAAGAAGAATCTTTTTAGCTGTGTATGGGGGATGTCTGCCCTGCACAGCTTTTTTATTTGGACTTTCTCAGGACAGCGGGGAGGCAGGCCTTTTCCGCTGTCTGCTTATTCACGGAAACGGAATATAAGAATGGGAGGTGCAGGAAAATGAAAAAAGAATGCTCCCTGGGGTTTTCCCAGAAGGGGAAGAAATACTATGCAAAGGGAAGCTTTTTTGACGAGGATAAAACCTTTGACGGCAGGCTGATGCGCGTTGAGCGCCATGTGGCCCGTGATCCCCGTGCGCCAGACTCTAAACGGCTTTACAGCTTTCATACCTTTGTGATCCAAAAGGGCGCAAAAATCCGGACCTATGTCTTTAAAGGTGTGAAGGAGATCGATTTGACCGGTTATTTTAAGGAAGGTGACCGGGTACGGCACCATTACGGCCATGAGATTCCGGAAAAGTATGATAAATCCGGCGATTCAGAGGTGGTGTGTATTGTGTGCGGCGAGCGGGCCAGCTGCCGGCGGAGCATCTGCCCTTACTGCGGCAGTGTTTTGTTGAAATAGACAGTACAATGAATGCGGAAAAGTCTTATTTTTGGACTTTTCCGTATTTTTTTGCCATTAAACTTCTTCCTTTCAAACTACTTATAATTATCCAGCGTTATGCACAATCAGAATACCAGGTTTTCCAGTCCGCTGTTCTTCTGGTTTATTTTTATCACTATGAGAACAATTCTGATGTATTGGCCGAACCTGTAAAATTTCAAAGTTTTGTCAGAAAAATTAAAGCCAATTCCCGTCCTGGTCATGTTATAATGAATGAAAAGTAACTTGGAAAGGAAGAATGTTATGGACTTAATCACCATTGTGGTTCCCTGTTATAATGAGGAAGCAGTGCTTCCAGCCTTTTATGAGGCTGTCTGTGAGGTGGCCGCATCCTTTAAGAAGTCCGAAGCCTTCGAGTTTCTGTTTGTGGACGATGGCTCCGCTGACAGCACCCTTGCCGTGATCCAGAGGTTTGCAGAACGTGACCGCCGTGTGCGGTACCTGTCTTTCTCGCGCAATTTCGGTAAAGAGGCTGCCATCTATGCAGGCCTCAAGCACGCCAGAGGCGGGCTGGTCGCTTTGATGGACGCCGATCTGCAGGACCCGCCAGACTATCTGAAGCGGATGTACGACGCCATTACCGAGGAGGGCTATGACTGTGCGGCAGCCCGGCGGGTAAGCCGCAGGGGCGAGCCCAGAATCCGCTCCTTTCTGGCCAGACGGTTTTATCGGATCATGCGCCGGATATCCAATGCCGACATTGTGGACGGCGCCCGGGATTACCGGATGATGACCCGGCAGGTAGTCGAGGCGATCCTCAGCGTGACCGAGTACAACCGTTTCTCAAAGGGCATTTTTGGCTGGGTGGGCTTTAAGACCAAGTGGCTGGAGTACGAAAACATCAAACGTGCGGCCGGGGAGACCAAGTGGTCGGTCTGGAAACTGTTCAAATACTCGATGGAGGGCATCACCGCCTTTTCCGTCGCGCCGCTGGCGCTGGCCTCCTTCGGCGGTATTGCCCTCTGCGGCGTGGCGGTTATCGCCATTTTATTTATCATCGTCCGTCAGCTGCTCTACGGCGGTTCTGCCTTTGGGTGGCCCTCCATGGCCTGTATCGTGATTTTTATCGGCGGCATTCAACTGCTGTGCGTTGGGATTCTCGGCCAGTATCTGGCCAAAACCTACCTGGAGGTCAAGGAGCGCCCGGTTTATATTGTCAGAGAAGCGTCGGAGGAGGAAGAGCAGGGGTAAGGGCGACGAAGCGCTGTCTTTTATCCAGACAGGAAAAGAATCCAGACGCTGAGGTGACGGTCCGATATCGAGGCTTTTGTCTGGAACAGCCGGGTAGGGATGATCTGCTTTTTTTAATTTAGTAAAGGTGGTTTCGGATTGTTACTTTTGCCGCAGGATATCTTTTCCCGCTTAGGTAAAAGATGGCGCTTCTTCGGCTGTGCAGGCCGCTCGGCACGATTTCTGGCTGTTATTTACAGCGCCTGGACCTTTTTTCTTATCTGGATAAAGGTGCAGTCTCGGGCGGCAGCGCTGCTTTGACAGCACACAAAGGCCCTTATTTTGAATAATTTAAGCATCATCCGTTACAATAAGCCTCACACAGCATACAGAAAATGCCGAAAGGTCTTACGGCGGACTTTTCGGCATTGTTTGTACCTTACCTCTAAGAAATGATGACCTGAAAGGACTGGAAAACAGATGAAAAAAACAATTATGACTGCGTTTGGAGGGCTCGGGCTGCTGGCGGCTTACAGTATCCTTGTGGAACCGAACCGTCTGGCGGTTAAAAAATATGAGATGGGCACCGGGCAGAAAAGACTGCGGGTCGTCCAGCTCACGGATATTCATATTGGTCCCTTTTATCCCAGGCGCAAGGTTGCCCGCCTGGTGCGTAAGGTAAACAGGCTCTCGCCCGACGTGGTGGTGTTCACCGGAGACCTGTACGACCGCTTTATCCGTTATCGGCGGGAGGACGCAGCAAAGCCGCTGGCAGAGCTTGAAGCCAGCCTGGGAAAATTTGCGGTCTGGGGCAATCACGACTGCACCAAAATGGCAAGATGGTATGCGCCGGTTTTGGAGCGGGCGGGATTTATCCTGCTGGAAAACGAGGCGGTCATCCTCCCTGCTGGAGAAGGCAGGACCCTCGCCATTGGCGGCACCGATGATCTGCTCTATGGAGAACCCGATATAAAGCAGACCGTTCGGGGGACAGCAGGCAGCGATTATCAGATCATTCTCATGCACGAACCCGACGGTGCGGACCGCCTGCAGGGAACCGGTGTGAATCTGATTCTCTCCGGCCACACCCACGGCGGGCAGATCCGCCTGCCGCTGCTGCCCACTGTGACGACAGATCTCGGAAAGAAATATATCCGCGGATTTTACACCATCGACCCTGAAAACAGCACAGAGCTGTACGTTAACAAAGGGATCGGCTGTACCCAGATTCCAGCCCGCCTTGGCGCTGTGCCCGAGATCGCGGTTTTTGATATTAAAATGGTGTAGCCATGAAAAAAGGACAGCCCGTCCGACGGATGAGCTGTCCTGTTGCTTTCACGGTTTTTGTTTAGCGTTTAAATAAAAGCTCAGTGCGACACAGATAACCATGATAACGGTCGCGACGATCAAGGGTAATGTCGCTTTGAAATAAAGGCTTGCCAGCATGAGGAGCAGGCAAACCATCTGCATTATACGAATAATGGCCCCAGCGTTCATGCTCTATCCCCGGTCAAAATAAGGTGATTTTCCTTTGGCGGAAAGCGGAATCCCAAGCACCATGGTTATTTTTTTATCCAAATATCCCAGAGAAATGGCCGCCTTACCCACAGAAAACATGATACGGTTGTCCACATGGGCCGCCGATGCCACGCCCACAGCAGAACCCAGAGCAATGCCAAGATCCATGGGATCAAAGGCGCAGAGACCGTTTTCACGGGCGCACTCAGCACAGTTCTGGTGATTGCAGTACTGGCAGGCTTCGTTCAGGCCCCGCTGGGAAATGCTTGTGCCGACGAGCACCACGGCGGTGCTGTTTCGCACATTTTCAGCATCGCGGATAAAAAACGCGAGATCCTGCTCACGGCCAAGGCGGTCCATTTCGGCGGCCAGCGCCTCTTTTTCATCGCCGGTCAGGTAACAGGAATCAATGTGGTCAACGCCCCGGGCCTTTGGCGCTGTGCGGGCAGCCACACACATGCTCTGGGCGATGTGCAAAATACCGGATGTCTCAGCATCCTGAGAATGACAAATCATTTTAAAAGCCTCCTTCTTATGACAATGCTTTTTTAAATTATAGCACAAAGCCCTGTAAGAAACCAAAAATACATTAAAAAAGCTTGACCTTCCCCTGCGCGGGAGAGGTTATTCTAAGGATAAAAAGAAACAGGAGGATACTCAGATGACAGTTTCCAAGATGGATTATAAAAAAGAATACAAGGATTTATACATGCCAGGAAAGAAGCCTGGCAGAGTCACGGTGCCGGAGATTGCTTTTGTTATGGCAGATGGCGCCGGCGCTCCAGAAAGTGCCTGCTATCAGAATGCGCTCAGCGCGCTGTACGCCATCAGCTTTGGCATCAAGATGAAAAAAATGTCAGGCGATCTGCCAGAGGGTTATTTTGAATATGTTGTGCCGCCTCTGGAAGGCCTTTGGTGGGGTGTTTCGGACAATCGTGATGACTGGCAATGGACGTCCATGATACGCCAGCCCGAATTTGTAACGCCTGCGCTGTACGAAGCAGTGCTTTTGGAAAGCAGGGAGAAAAAGCCAGAGATTGATTTTGAGGGGGTCCGGTTCCAGACCTTTGATGAGGGCGACTGCGTCCAGATCATGCATGTCGGCCCATACGCGGACGAGGGCCGATCCTTTGATGAGCTGGCCGCCTTTATGGAAGCCGAGGGCCTGTCCCGCCGCCCGGGCTGGGAGGAGAAGCACCATGAAATCTATCTCTCCGACCCACGCCGGGCAAAGCCAGAGCGCCTGAAAACCGTCCTGCGCATCCCGGTATGATTTTATGCACTTATAAAAAAGCGGAAAAGCCAAAGCCAGGCTTTTCCGCTTTGCGTGTGTTAATGGTTTGTTTTTTCCTTTTTGCGCACTGACCAGTAATGAAGTCCAACGCTCGCCAGCGCCAGCAGGCCAAAGTATCCAAACAGGGGAAAAAGGGTGGCGATAAGATTTTTGAACCCGGCGATACTCCCGAGCGTAGCGGCAGCCATGATGACAACCAGTAATCCCTTTCCATGAATCGGGCCGATTTTGCGCACCCGTGTGGACACCGCGTATAGGCAGGAAAGGCCAGAACCAAACATGCCACAAAGCAGAAGGAGGGCGTAGAGGATGCCCAGCGCCGGATGGATAGCCGAAGCAAGGGTGAGCATCGGCAGGCTGGACTCCTGAACGAGCGGTAAATGCAGGGCGATGGGAACCAGAACGCACAATGCAATGACGAACAGCAGGAGCGAGCCACAGAGTATTCCCTGGGTAATAGCGCGATCCGATTCCACCGAGGGGGCGATGGGGGTAAGGACAGAAATGGCCACCAGCAGATTGTAAGAGACAAAGGTCAGGGCAGCGATAAACCAGTTGCCAACCAGTGGGTTGCTTCCAGATACAGGCGATGTGGCAAGCGGAGAAAGCTCCAGGTTAAAAAAGGACATAAGACCGACCAGCAGGCCCACCGCTACCATAAAGGGCACCACAAAACCAAAGGCTGAGACCATGCCGCGGGCGCCGGTCGTGCCGGCCACGGCGAGCAGAAGCCCCATGAAAATGCTGCCTGCAAAAGCGGGAAAGCCCCAGAGCTGTTCGAGGAGCGCGCCGGCGCCAGCGACCACGACCATGACAACCGTAAACATAAAGAACAGGGTAAAGCCACCGAAGATCAGGCGCAGAACCGGGTGGTAGCCCCGGACCACCAGCTTCTCAAAATCCCGGATGCCGGTGCGGTGAGAAATACGCATGATCATACAGCCAAAGATGAAAAACACAAATACGGCTACAGCCATGCCCGCAATGCCATAGCCGCCGAACACGCCGAAAAACTGATAGATTTCCTGTCCAGAGACAAAGCTTGCTCCCAGATAAATGCCGATAAAAGTCATCATGACCTGACGCGTGGTAATTTTTTTCATGGCCCCTCCCCTTTAAAGATAATTAAAGGGATTATATCATATTTTTCGCATTGTTTGTGTTTAAAACAACAAAAAAGCCCCGAAGGGCTTTTTTTATGCTAAGGTTTCGTGTAAAGATTTCATGATGGCTTCGAAAGAGTCCGGCTGCCAGGCGCTTCTGCCGATGAACAGGCCGTTGACGTTTTCGAAGGGCGCATACTGTCTGGCGTTGTCAATGTTGACACTGCCGCCGAACAGCAGCGGAATGCCGCGTCCGGCTTCGCCGTAAAGCTCAACCGTGACGTCCCGCAAATGGTTGTGGATGTCGTTCACCAGTGGTGCCTCTGCAGGAATTCCGTTGACGCCGATGGCCCAGACGGGCTCATAGGCAACCCAGAATTTGCCGATGGCATCTGCAGGCACATCGTGCAGGGCAATCTTCAGCTGACGGGCCAGCACTTCCTTAGACACACCGTATTTTTTGTCCTGCATGCTGTCACCGATGCAGACGAGCGGCGTAAAGCCGTGCTTTAAGGCTGCAAGGGTTTTGAGGTTGACGGTGTAGTCTGTTTCATTAAAGTACTGGCGGCGTTCGCTATGGCCGATTTCCAGGATGTCCACGCCGATTTCCTTTAGCTGGGTTGGAGAAATCTCTCCGGTAAACTGTCCGGCGTCCTCATAGTGCACATTTTGGGCGCCCAGTTTTAATGTGGATTTTTTAGAGTCGATGAGCTCACGGATTTTCCAAAGCTGGACATAGGGCGGAATGATGAAAAATTCAAATTCCGGATACTTTGAAATAATGTCCGTCAGCGCGTCCGTATAAGACAGTCCCTCAGCGGTTGTCTTATTCATTTTCCAGTTTGTTCCTAAAAACATTTTTTTCATGCTGGAACCTGGATTATTTCATGTAAGTTTTTTCGAGCTCGCGCATGCGTTCTACTTTCTTGGTAGAACCGCCGCCGGCAAATTCACTCTTCATGTAAGCGTCAACGATCATTTTGCCAAGCTCAACACCGATGCAGCGCGCACCCATGGTGATAATATTGGCATCGTTGGATTTTGCCAGGCGTTCTGCGGCAAAGGTATCGTGGCAGGTGCCAGCGAAAGCGCCTGGTACCTTGTTTGCCATCATGGCAACGCCAAGGCCGGTACCACAGATGATGATTCCTCTGTCATAGGTTTTGTCTGCTACTTTTTCAGCCAGATTAAAAGCAATGTCCGGGTAATCGCAGTCATGGTCAGCAGAATATTTTAAGTCCGTAATATCGTAACCTTCGCTTTTTAAATGTTCGTAGATCGCATCCTTGAAATCAAAAGCAGCATCATCACAATCAATTGCAATTCTCATTTGTAAATCCTCCTGGAATTTTATTAGTTTCTTTAAGTCTATTATGCCATATTTTTAATTATTTGCATAGCGGAAATTAATTTCTAAACTAAATACAAAGTTTTATTAAGGTTACAGGAACACGACAAAATAAACACTGGAAAAAAGCATAAAAACAGGATAGAATGAATGCAATTGGAAAGAGAAGGAGGGACGCAGCTTGCGAACACAAAAAACAGTGACCATCGGCTACGAGAAGGGTATTCATACCCGGGTGGCCGCGATGGTGGTTCAGAAAACAACAGAGCTTGAGGAGCGTTTTGGATGTCGCCTGTACATCAAGCGGGTGGATCACGCTCTGATCGTCCCCTGTAATTCTGTACTGCCGCTGGTGGGGATGAAGCTGAAAAAGGGCGAGCAGATTGAGCTCTTCGGCGACGGCACACGGAGCGAACAGGCCGTGTCTTCACTGGCTGAGTTCATGGATGGCGCCGGTGTGGTGGATCAGGATGAGGTTGACAACATTATTCAGAAGAATACCCTGACCAGCGAAAAGATTTTTGAGAGCATCCACAATGGCCTCATTGTCATGGACGGCGCGGGGCGCATCACGATTTTTAACGCGGCCGCTGAGGCCATGACTGGCATCGACGCTGAGCAGGCCATCGGCCGTCTGGTGGACGACCTGATCCCTGGCTTCGGCGCAGTAGAATTGATTACAACCGGCAGGGAAAAGCTGGGTGTGAAGGAAACCATTAACGGCAACTGGGTTATCAGCGATAAAAGCCCGGTGGTGGTGGAAAACAGTAATGTGGGCGCTGTGGCTGTGCTTCAGGACATCACCCAGATCGAGGCATTGTCCTGGGAGCTGAGCAGCGTAAAGGAACTGGAGGGAAAGCTCATCAGTATTCTGGAGGCTGTGTATGATGGTATCTGCCTGGTGGACAAGGATCACAGGATCACCTATGCCAACGACGCTTTCACTGGTATTTTGAAAAAGAGAGTGTCCGAGCTTACTGAACAGAGTATCAGCATTTTGTTTTCCGGGGAAAAAATCCCCAATGGTTTTTTTAACGGACAGAGCGGTACCGTCATCACCAATGCTGATGGAAGGGAATTCATGTTGGATGTCCGCCCTATCGCCGTTGACGGCGCAGTTAGCGGCAACGCCATCGTGGCGCGTGAACTGACTGAGATCACCAAGCTGGCGGCCAAGGTGGAGGAGCTTTCTGCTAAAACGGTCATGCTCGAAAAGGAACTGGAAAAGCGGGAGGATATTGGCACCTCCTTTGAAAAGATCATCGGCAAGAGCGGTGTGCTTTTAGAAGCCCTGTCCCTTGCCTCTAAGGCGTCGAAAACCGACGCCACGGTGCTTATCCGGGGTGAGAGCGGCACCGGCAAGGAGCTGGTCGCCAAGGCCATTCACAATGCAAGCACTCGGAAAGATGCGGCCTTTGTGAGCATGAACTGCGCGGCCATCCCAGCCGACCTTCTGGAGGCCGAGCTTTTTGGCTATGAGAAGGGCGCCTTTACGGGAGCCGTGCGCATGAAGCCGGGGAAATTTGAACTGGCCGACGGCGGCACCATTTTCCTGGACGAGATCGGAGATATGGACCGCGCCATGCAGGCCAAGCTGCTGCGTGTGCTTCAGGAACAGGAGGTTGAGCGGGTCGGCGGACTTGCGCCTGTCAAGATTAATGTGCGGGTTATCGCAGCCACCAACGCGCCCCTTGAGAAATTAATGGAAAATAACAGCTTCCGCAAGGATTTATATTACCGTTTGAATGTTATTTCGGTCATTTTGCCGCCTTTGCGGCAAAGAAAAGGTGATATTCCCTTGCTTGTGGAAGCATTTATTGATAAAATATGTATGCGATACCAATTGCCGCCAAAGCGCATAACAAAGCCTGCGCTTCAGTGCCTGGAGGACTATGTCTTTCCTGGAAATGTCCGCGAGCTGGAGAACATTATCGAGCGTGGGGTTACCCTGAGCGCGGGTGAGTGGATCGGTGTGGACGACCTGCCGTCCTACGTCCGAGCGATTGGGGAAAATATCCCCGGATTTTCGGGCGCTTCGGACGAAAGTGGGGAAAAAATACCCACGTTTGCAGAAATGGAGCGGGATCTTATCGCTTCAGCCCTGTCTAAATATAAAAGTTTCAGAAAAGCCGGAGAGGCCCTTGGCCTTGACCACAAGACGGTTTCAGCCAAAGCTAAGAAATATGGGTTAACATAAAAATAAGCGTTAATATAAGTTTTGGCACGCATCTTGCGTTATATAATCAGCGTGCCTATTTGGCAGTGCCCAGCAGGCGCGAAAGAAGCTTCATGGCTAAGTGAATCAAATTTTAGGAGGATATTTATGGCAGGTACAGGTGTTGTAATCGTTTCTCACAGCGCAAAGCTGGCAGAAGGTTTGGCAGAAATTGTCGAAGAAATGAATGATGGTAGTGTAAAGGTAATCGCGGCAGGCGGTGCTGACGGCGGAAGAATCGGAACCAGCGCGATTAAGATTCAGGACGCCATCGAGTCCCTGGAGGACTGCAAGAACATTTTGATTTACGCCGATATGGGCAGCTCGATCATCAGTGCGGAAACCGCCATCGATATGCTCGATGATGATCTACAGGAAAGAGTTCATATGGTGGACTGCCCTATCGTGGAGGGTGCTTTCGCTGGTGTGGTACAGGCGACTATCACCGATGACCCGGAAGAAATCATGAATGTGTCCAAATCAGCCAAAGAGCTGTGTAAATGTTAATAACGGGAGTCACCCGTTAAAATAAAGAATTTCAGGAGGAAATTTATCATGACAATGAAACGTTTGATCAACGATCCCTACGACGTAGTGGAAGAAATGGTGGAAGGATATGTCAAAGCGCATGACCGTTATGTAAAAATGTGTGACCTTGAAGAAGCACAGGGCCGTGTCGTTGTGGCAAAAGATGCTGGAACAAAAGACAAAGTTGGTGTTGTTATTGGTGGTGGCTCCGGTCATGAACCGCTGTTCATCGGTTATGTCGGTGAAAATTTTGCAGATGGCGTTGTAATTGGTAATATCAATACTTCTCCTTCTCCGGACCCATGCTATGCAGCCGCTAAAGCAGTTGACAATGGCAAAGGCGTTATCTACTTATATGGTAACTACGCAGGTGACGTTATGAACTTTGACATGGGCGCAGAAAAGGCCGATGAAGAAGACGATATCCGTGTTGAAACCGTTCTGGTAACAGATGACGTTGTTTCCTCAGAAAATATCCCTGACCGTCGTGGTATTGCAGGTGACTTCTTCGTATTCAAGGCTGCCGGCGCAAAAGCTGCTATGGGCGCAGACCTGGACGCTGTTGTTGCTGCTGCTTCAAAATGTAATGACAACACCCGCAGCATGGGCGTTGCAATGTCTTCCGCTACCTTACCATCTAAGGGCGGCCCAATCTTTGACATGGAAGACGGCGACATGGAAATCGGTATGGGTATCCACGGCGAACCTGGTGTCAGAAGAGGCAAGATCGAACCGGCTGACGCAGTTATTGACGAAATCATGGACCCAATCCTGAAAGACCTGCCATACGAAGCTGGCGATGAAGTTTATGTACTGGTTAACAGCTTAGGCGCAACGCCAGTTCTTGACTTACATATCTGCTACAGACGCGTTGCCCAGATCCTGGAAGAAAAAGGCATCAAGGTTCACAGAGCTTTAGTTGGTCCTTTCGCATGCTCCATGGATATGGCTGGTATGTCCGTTACCTTATGTAAACTGGATGACGAACTGAAAGAATTATTAGACTACCCATGTGACACACCTTACTTCACACAGGTAAAATAATAAGACGTTAACGCATTAAGAGAATAAATTTTAACCGTGTCTCGGGCCCTTTGCGGGGTCCGGGATTCTTTACTTCACAAAGTACGTCCTGTCCTATGTCCCTATCGATAGGACAGGGCGCATTTGGTGAAATAAGAACAAAAAGGAGACCATAAAATGAGCGAATATGTTTTAGATAAACAGTATTTTGTAGATGTCATCAAAGATCTGATCAAACTGGCGGAGGACCGCAAGGAATACTTTACCGAGCTGGACTCTGCCATCGGCGACGGCGACCACGGTATGAACCTGTCCATCGGCTTCAGAGAAGTTGATAAAAACCTGGACGAATGGCAGAAGGAAAGCGTAAACGGCTTTTACAAAAAAGTCGGCACCGCGCTGCTCGACAAGGTTGGCGGTTCCTCCGGACCGTTATACGGCAGCTTTTTCATGAAATTTGGCCTGCCGGTCAAGACAAAGGGCCCGGATGATGGCGTAACCTTTGAAGAATTCATCGAAATGATGGAAACCGGCGTCAACATTATTAAAAAACGTGGGAAATCCACTACTGGTGAAAAAACAATGCTGGATACCTTAGTACCAGCTGTAGAAACCTTAAAATCCGCCTATGAAGGCGGCGCAGCTCCGAAGGAAGCCATGGCGAAGGCAGTAGAAGCCGGCAAGGACGGCCTGGAATCGACCCGCAACATCGTTGCAACCAAGGGTAGAGCCATGCGTCTCGGCGAACGTGCCATCGGCCATCTGGACCCGGGTGCTGCATCCTCCGCAGAAATTCTGGAAGTATTCTACAACCATATGCCGTAAGAGAACGAAAAAGCAGACAGGTGCGCCGCGAAACAGGCGCACCTGTTTTTTTATATTATTTCGAAAATGCAGATGCTGGAAAGAGAAGAATCATTTTGTTGCTTTGTAAAAGATAGAAAAATTTTAAGGATTATGATATGCTAAACAAAGATACAATGTCAAGCAGATTACTTCTTTGCTGGATGGGAGAAAGGCTATGAAGGTGTTGAAAAATTTTTTAAAAATATTAGCAGTATTTTTTGGAACACTGTCTGTCTTAATTTTTGTTCTCGCTGCATATAACCAGATTGGGCTGAAAGTTGAGGCGGACAGGCTTTCTCCACCAGGCCAGATGGTGAATATGGGGGGGCATAAAATCCATGTGTATACAGAAGGTAAAAGCCAGAATGCTCCGACACTTGTGCTTTTATCCGGTTCAGCTACTGTTGCGCCTGTGTATGATTTTAAGCCATTGTATAAGCAGCTTTCTGATGAATACAAAATAGCGGTTGTTGAAAAAGCAGGCTACGGCTATTCTGATATTTTTGAAGTTAAACGTGATGTCAATGTAATGGTTAATGAGGTTAGAACAGCTTTAAGAAAGGCCGGTGTGAATCCACCATATGTCTTACTACCGCATTCGATGTCTGGGCTAGAAGCAATATACTGGAGCCAGCAATTTCCCACTGAGGTTTCTGGTATCATAGGGTTGGATATGGCGACGCCCAGCTGTTATGATAATTTTGACTTCAGCAAAGTTGAGAAGATGATTGGACTTGGGCATATGGCGGCAAAACTTGGATTAATAAGAATTCCAGGAGTTTATCCTCTTAACCAAAAGGGTCTTAGCGAGGAGGAAATATACCAGCAAAAGTTGTTGGCGTACCGCAATGCTGTGAATATCGATTATATAGTTGAGGGGAAGACGGTATATGACAATGCTCAGACGGTCAAGAACAATGGTGATATTTCTTGCCCGATCATCATGTTTTCGTCTGATGGAAAAGAGGTGGGCGATTTTTGGATTTCAGCCCAGAAGGAATATGCACAAGCCAATAATGCAGCGATCGAAATTTTTGATTGTGGACACTATCTTCACCACCATAAAAGTAAAGAAATGTCTGTGGTAATCAAATTGTTTATTAAAAAAATTAATGGATGACCTGTTTTTGACATTGATTTAAATAAAAACACGGGAGGAACATTATATGAAAAATACGCTGGCAATCAGTTGCCGGAAATGCGGCTATGAAAAAGATTTTTATCTTGGGGTCGGGCTGCTCCACTTTGGGGAGCCGGACTTTGATTCAGAGTACGCTGTGCTGCCGAGGCTGGTCCGGGATCCGGAGGCGCTGGCCCGGATAAAGCGCATGGTGACCGAGGAGGGAGGCACCCTCATCACTGACTACCGCTATGGCGTTTACCATTGCCCGGCCTGCGGCGCTTTTCACAAGCGCTTTGCCTATGCGGTGGAGAAAGCCGATGGACAGAAAACCATGCCGGAATATATTTGTGAATGCGGTGAAACGCTTGAAGCGGTTGATCCCGACACCATTGACCTGACAGCGTGTATCTGCCCGGAGTGTGGCGAGAAGCAGCTTTACGAGGCGGTTTCAGCCTTCTCGCCCCTAAACGGCGAGGATTGATTGTGAGGAAAAGGCACTCTGAGGCTAATGGCCAATCAATAAGCGCAACAAATAAATAATAAAAAAATATGTATTTTGTAGTAGCATTTTACTGTAATGAAGTGTATAATACAGGTATATGAATACTGTCATTTAAAAGGAGAGAGAAATGAAAAAGAAAAGTATGATGACCTTACTCTTCGTTGCGCTTCTGGCCCTGGCCATGCTGTCAGGCTGCAGCAGTAGCGGCGGAAACGACAACCAGGCAGCAGGAAACAGTGCCAATGACGATGCGACCTTTGTGGTTGGTCTGGACGATTCTTTCCCGCCTATGGGCTTCCGCGATGATCAGAACAACATTGTCGGCTTTGATGTGGACTTAGCCACCGAAGCCGCCAAACGTATGGGAATGGAACCAAAAATGCAGGTAGTCAACTGGGATACCAAAGAGCTTGAACTGGACAGCGGCAACATCGACGCCATCTGGAACGGCCTGTCTGTCACACCGGAACGCGAGGAAGCCATGCTGATGACCAAGCCGTACCTGAAAAACGACCAGGTGATCGTGGTTAAAAAAGACTCTGGCATCACTAAAAAGGCAGACCTTGAAGGTAAGAACGTCGGCCTCCAGAAGGGCTCCTCAGCTTATGACGCCTTTGAAGCGGACGATATCCACACCAAGGTTGCAGGCATGAACGAATACCCTGAAAATGTATCGGCTCTTCAGGATCTGGGCATTGGCCGTATTGATGCAGTCATCGTGGATTCTGTGGTCGCGCGCTACTACATCTCAAGTGAAAACGCCGATTATGTCATCCTTGACGAAAGCCTGTCACCGGAAACCTACGCGGTTGCCGTCAAGAAAGGCAACACCGAATTACAGGGAAAAATTCAGAAAGCCATCGACGACATGGTCGCTGACGGCACTGCGGCTGAAATTTCCAAGAAATGGTTCGGCGAAAATATTTTCTATACAGGAAACTAAATAGTAATGGAGAATGGAAGGTCCTTCCATTCTCCATTTGATAATTACGGGAGATATTATGGATTCAACCTATTTTATGAATGTGCTTACGCCAATGCTCCAGGGGTGTCTGGTGACATTGGCTGTTTTTGCGGTAACGATCATTTCGTCCTTGCCGCTGGGATTTTTGTTTACCCTGATGTCCAGAAGCAGGATTATGGTACTGCGGGGCTTTGCAGAAGTCTATATCTATATCCTCAGAGGGACGCCGCTGCTCTTACAGCTGATGTTTGTCTACTTTGGCCTGCCGCTTTTGCCGGGCGTTGGCAAATTTCTGGTGTTTGACCGCTTTTCGGCTGCCTGCATCGCTTTTGGACTCAACTATGCTGCCTATTTTGCCGAGATTTTCAGAGGCGGGCTCCTGGCCATCGACAAGGGGCAGTATGAGGCGTCTAAGGTGCTGGGGCTGACCAAGTTTGAGACCATGACCCGCGTGGTGATTCCGCAGATGATCAGGGTCTGCCTGCCTTCCATCAGCAATGAGACCATCACGCTGCTCAAGGATACAGCGCTGGTCACCACCATCGGTGTGGCGGAAATTATTCACTATGCCAAAACAGCGGTGAACCGGGACGCCAACCCCTTTGCCTTTGTGGTGGCAGCAGCGATTTATCTGGTCATCAATTTTGTGCTCACCTTTATCTTTAAAAAGCTGGAAAAGAAATATGAATTTTAGGAGACTGCCATGAAAGAAATCATCAATGTATCCAATTTGAACAAGAGCTTTGACACCAATCATGTGCTGAAGGGCATCTCCTTTCAGGTGAACCGGGGCGATGTTGTGGCTGTGATCGGCTCCTCCGGCTCTGGGAAATCGACCCTTTTGCGCTGTCTGATCGACCTTGAAAAGGCCGACAGCGGCACGATCACCATGGAGGGCAAAGACCTGATGAAGGATGGCGTCTACGCCTCACAGAACGAGATCCGGGCAATTATCATGAAAATGGGGATGGTGTTCCAGCATTTTAATCTCTTTCCGCACCTCACCGTCCGCCAGAATCTCGAGCTTGCCCCCAAGGTCGTCAAAAAGGAAAAGGGCGAGGCAATGGATGAGCGCTGTGAAAAGCACCTGGCCCAGGTTGGCCTGCTGGAAAAGATCGACGCCATGCCGTCCACCCTTTCCGGCGGTGAAAAACAGCGTGTGGCCATCGCTCGGGCGCTTATGATGAACCCGGACATTCTGCTCTTTGACGAGCCTACCTCCGCTCTGGACCCAGAGCTGACCGGTGAGGTTCTGAACGTTATGCAGCAGCTGGCCGAGGCACACATGACCATGATCGTGGTAACCCATGAAATGAGCTTTGCCAGAGAGGTCGCCAACAAGATCCTCTTTATGAACGGCGGCATCATTCTGGAGGAGGGCGAGCCCGAGGACATCTTTGAGCACCCGAAAAATGACCGGACAAAGGAATTTTTAAGCAGTATCACGCGCAAATAAGCCATAAAAAATACAGAAAAGTCCAAAATCAAAATGCGTTTTGGACTTTTCTGTATTTTTTGACCCCCGTTCAGGAAAGAATGTCATTTTAAAAGCTGAACGTCTGAGAAATCATGACTTCTGTAAAAAACCAGAGACTGATAGCTGGTTTTATAGATGGCAGCCTCGGGAATGCCGATGCAGCGGGCGGTATTGGTCAGGAGAAAAATACCGAAATCCTCGATGGGCATCTTCAGGCGCTCCTCACAATAAGACAGCAGACATTCGCGGCGGGCCCCGAAGTCAGCAGTCACAATAGCGTCAAACTCGATGGGGCGAATGCGCAGGCTGTAGTCTCTTATAAAATCATGGTAGATCTGGCTGATATTTCCGTGCAGAGAGCTGAAAAGCGTATCGTTCTTAAAAACCTCATAGTAAAAGTTCCGCGTGTGCGGGTCTGATAAAAGGTTGTGATAATAGATCATGGTCAGCCGAAAATGACTCTCAAAGGAATTCCACGGTTCGTATTGTTTTTGGCGAATGGCCGCGTCAAGATTTGTGAAGTAGTCGTCAAACAGACGGCTCACAAAGGTGGCCTTTGTCGCAAAATGGTAGGTCATAGAGCCAAGTGTTGTACCAGAACGGTCAGCGATTTGTTGGATGGTGGTTGCGTCATAGCCCTGCTCGTAAAACAGCTCCTTGGCGCTCGCGAGAATACGCTCCTTCGTCATTTCGCCTTTTGTCATTTTTCGCATAGATGGGCTCCTTATAAAAAAGTTCTAACCCAAATTTTAACATGGATTTTAGGGGAGGACAAGGGATAAACCTGCTGAATTGGGCAGAATTTTGACGTGTCAATGTAAATATTAGCTCGGATTTCAGACCAGGGATTTTATTTTTGAATGAAGCTTTGGAAGTTCAAGTTCTTTATGAAATAACAGTAAATTTCATAAAATTTAATAAAAAATAAATAAAATATTTGACTTTTACTAAAACAAGCCCTATAATACGAATCAATCAAAGGCTTTTTCGGAAAAAGCCCATGAGGCATTAAAAAGCAAGTGAGAGAAAGGGGTAATCAAATGAATCAAAAACAAAAGCGGATTGAAAATATCCGCAAGGTTGTGGCGCTGGAAACACCAGACTATGTGCCGATTGAGCACGTGGTCACGCCGGAGCTGGCAATCGAGTACGCAGGGTATCCTATGTTTGAGGGGCTTTGGGATACCAGCCTCATTATCGACGCGATGGGTAAAGCCATTCCAGCTTATGACGGCGATTTTATCCGCAGCACCTTTTACCGTTCACCGCGGTATTACAGCGCACTGGAAGCCAAATCCTTTGTGCAGAGCAAGGAAGGCTATGTCCAGCACCCGGAGGTGCACGCCATGGAGGACACGGAATACGCAGAGCTGATCGCGGATCCGGCCGCCTTTCTGGCGGGCACATGCCTGCCGCGGCTCTATCAGGTCTTTGACAAGCCTGAGCCTTACCGCGGTATGGCGCTGGCCAGAGGCATGATGACCTTTAACCGGACCTTCGGGCCGTTTAATGCAGCGGTGGGACAGATACTTGCAGATAACGGGCTGCCGCTTATCACTTCCGCATCAGCGGAGGCGCCCTTTGACTTCTTGGCCGATCTGCTCAGGAGCTTTACGGGCATTTCAAAGGATGTACGCCGCCATAAGAGTGAGGTAAAAGAAGCCTGCGAAGCCCTGCTGCCGCTGATGATTCAGAAGGCCTGTGTCGCACCCCCGGCAGTGGACCAGATGGTCTTTATGCCGCTGCACATGCCGCCGTACCTCAGCGAAAAGGTCTTTGGCGAGCTGTGGTGGCCGACCTTTAAAAAAATGGTTGAAGCACTGGTGGAAAGAGGCCATTATCTCTATATTTTCTTTGAGGGCGACTGGACCCGCTATTACGATTATCTGGAGGAGCTGCCTGTCGGACGGATTCTGGGGCGTTTTGAGTACGCAGACCCCAGGATCATCAAGGAGCGCCTTGGTAAGATCATGAGCGTTACGGGCTTTTTCCCTGTGACGACCATTGCCCAGGGGACAAAGGAGGCCTGTATCGATAAGACCAAGGAGCTGATGGATATTCTGGCGCCGGGCGGCGGCTATGCCTTCGGTTTTGACAAGATCACCACATCGGTGCGGGATATTAACCTGGAAAACATTACCGCGGTCAACGCTTATGTCCGTGAGTATGGAAAATACTAGGAGGTGCAGAATGGATACCAATGTAAAAACAGGGCTGTTCCCTTTTGAGGATGTAAAGGAAACCATGTCCCTTGACCCGGAAAGGGAAGCACTTGTGCGCGAAATCTGGGAGGGTGATGAAGCGGCGTTCATGAATTTTGTCGTCGGACTGCTGCAATAGCTTAAGAAAAGAGAAAAAGCACTTTTTTTGAAAAGGGCTGGATACAGCCTTTTTTCAGGAAAAGTGTTATTTTTTACTGTTAAAACAGTAAAAAATAAAATATTTAATAAAAAAATCCTTGACAAAAAATCTGAAAAGGTTTATCATTTCAGTAAACAAAAAGAAATTTACTGAAAAAACAGTAAGCAAAAAGATTATACTAAAAAGTACATTGATCCGGAGCGATGTACTGGTTTTTAAGAGAGGGAATTAAAATGAGTGATGTAAAACAACTGCAAGAGGAAAGAACCCAGCTGTTCAAAGATGTTTATGATGGCAGGCAGCCAAAGCGTGTGCCCATCGAATTGTCTATTACGTGGGACGCGGCCATTCCGTACGCGGGTATGGATATGAAAACAGCCCAGTGGAATCCTGAAACTTTCGAGACTTTTTTCGACAAGGTCTGCGCGGAGTTCCCAACGGATAAAGCGCCCATCGCCCCTACGCTGCGCCCACCTGGATTTTACGAAATCTTAGGCGCGAAGGGCATTATCATGAGCAATACCGGTACCATGCAGCACCCTGAGGTCCACTGCCTGGAAGTAGAAGAATACGATGAATTCATCGCTGACCCTTACAAATGTATGGTTGAAAAGCTGATGCCGCGTCTGTTCGCAGCGCTGGACACAGAACCCATGCGCGCGGCGCTCAACTTTGCCAAGGGCTATAAGGCAAAATGCGATATCGACGCGGCCATGGGCGGCGTCGCGGTGGAAATGACCAACAAGTACGGATTTGCTGCACTGCCAAAGGGCGGTATGACAGAAGCGCCGCTGGACTTCATGGCAGACTTTATCCGTTCCTTCACAGGGATCATCAAGGATATGCGAAGAAACAAGGAGCAGGTTGTGGCAGCGGTTGAGGCCATTTTGCCGCATATGGAAAAAATCGGGATTGTGCCAGCCTCCTCACGCTACGCGAGAACCTTTATTCCGCTGCACATGGCACCGTTCATGAAGGAAAAAGACTTTGCCAAATTCTGGTGGCCGACCTTTGAACAGCTGATGCAGTACCTGTCCGACCACGGCGCAGGCGTCAAGCTGTTTGTTGAGCAAGACTGGATGAAGAAGATTGATTATCTGGCTTCCCTCAAGGACCGCGTCGAAATGCAGTTTGAGTTCGGCGATCCAAAGCTTGCCAAGGAAAAGGTGGGCAAGGAACACATTATTTCTGGTTTCTTCCCGATTACCATGCTCCAGACCGCAACCGAAAAAGAATGTGTGGACAAGGCCAAAGAGCTCATCGACATTCTGGCGCCAGGCGGCGGCTTTATCTTTAACACAGACAAGAGCCTGTACTCACTGGCAGGGCCAATTGCCGACAACCTGAAGGCCGTCATCGAAACCGTCAGAACCTATGGGGTTTACTAAGAATTTAAAGGAGAGAAAATCATGAACAGCGAATACTACACAACCTGGGAAGAATATGTCAAGGAACGCCCTCAATTAGAGGAGATTGCGGAGGCTGAGGTCGTACAGTCCTACGAGGAAGCCATCTACCGCTTTGTGTTCCAGTTGTTTTTATAAAGTTCACTCACGGAAATGTTACGGAGCCGGGTAAGGCCGGCTCCAGCTTCAAAACAGGGGAAAGAGGAGTAAAATTATGAAGCGTATTAACAGTAAGATTAAGAATTTCTTTGGCCTGGGGGACGCCGGATTTTCATTCATGACCACGGTCGAAACGTCATTCTTCCTCATTTTTTTAACAGACGTCGCGAACCTGCCACTGGCCTGGGCGGCTATTATTTCAACCTTGACCGGTGTCTGCGACACGGTTTCCGCCATTGTTGCCGGAGCTATCGTTGATAAATGCAACCTGAAGCACGGTAAATATCGTTCCTGGCTGCTCTACGGACCACCCTTTGTCATTGTCTTTTTCGCACTCCAGTTTACCAAGGTCGGGACGGATCTCACCGCCGCGATTGTCATTTGTTTAGGATTCATCATCAGTCATTTTATCTGGAATATCGCCTGGACCGCTAACCGTTCACTGGTTGGCGCCCTGACCGACGAACCGACCGAGCGCGCCCACTTATCCGGCCGTATCTCAGCAGGCTCCAGTATTGGTAAACTGTTCGCATCGAAACTTGTTCCGCTCATGGCGGTTGCCTTCGCCGGTCTGTTTGGCGGCGGCGCTGTCTGGGGTTATACCTGTACAGCCCTCGTTGGCGCGGCGCTGATGCTTGTTGGTTATTATGTGCACTATTTTATTACAAACGGCTACGACCTGCCAGAGCCAAAGGCAGAAAAAGGAACAGAGCTGGCGACAGTGGAAAAGGTATCGGTGCTGGATATGCTTAAGGGCGTGTTCGCCAACCCGCCGCTGGTAGCCACAGTGTTCTGTGACTTTATCCGTCTCATCGGTTACTATGCGCTCATGGCCTTTGTAGCTTACTATTCAAAGGTTATGTTCCCGGAAAGCTCAGCAGCCGTAACCGGTAATGTTCTGCTGGCCTTTAACCTCGGTACACTGGTCGGCTCCCTGCTCTCCAAGCACGCGGTCGCCAAATTCGGAACAAAGATGTCAACCATCATCGGTATGGCAGGGTGTGTTGTCTTTACGGCCATTGCCTACTTCTTTGCAGGCAGCCAGATTGCCGTGATCGTGCTGATCTTTGTGAGCCAGGTATTCTTTGGCGTGGCTTACGGACTCACCACCAGCCTTTACACCAACTGTGCCACCTACAGCGAGTACAAGACCGGCAAAAACACCAAAGGCTTTATCATGGGTCTGTGCTCATTCTCCATTAAGATGTCCATTGTGCTCAGAGGCCTGGTCATCACGACTGGTCTTGGCATTATCGGCTATTCTGCCGAAGCAGCCATTACGGACAGCCTGGCAGGCGGCGCGACCATCATGTGCTTTATCGTTCCAGCCATCTTTATCGCGGTTGCCATCATCCCGCTGCTGTTCTATAAGCTGGACGACAAGGAAGTCATGGAAATGGACGGCGAAATTGCCCTCCGCAAAAAAGCCGCCATTGAAAAAGCAGAAGCAGACGATCAGGCAGCGGCAGAATAAGTATTCATAGAAAAGTACATAGGAGCTCTCTTTTTTCGGGAGCTCTTTTTTTATACCATCAATAAAATAAGAATGAGGAATAAGATGAAAAAAAGACAGCTTTTGGGCTTGATAGTGAGTATTGCTCTTTTAGTGGCCGTTTTTGTTTTAAAGACGCCCCAGGGCCTGACGGATGAAGGCTTTACCACCATTGGTATCCTGCTGGCGTTCCTGATGCTTCTGGTGACAGAAGCACTTCCCATTGGCGTTATTTGTATTCTCTGCCTTGCGCTGCTGCCCGCACTGGGTGCGGCAGACAGCCTGAAGACCGCGCTCAGCGGCTACACTACGCCGATTCTGTACTTTGTGCTGGTATCCTTTGGCATCTCGGAGGCGGTAGCCAAGGTACCGCTGTCCCGCCGCATACTCATCGGGCTCATGCGGATCTTTGGCAAAAACGTCAAGACGATCCTGCTCGCCATTATGATCTGCGCAGCGGCCATTTCCTCGCTGGTTTCCAATGTGCCTACCACTGCCATTTTCATGGGGATCGGGCTGGGCTTCCTGGAAATCTTTGAGTCAGAGACAGACCGAAAGCGTACCGGAAAGGCCATCATGATCGCCATTCCAGTGTCCAGCATGATCGGCGGCATCATGACGCCTGCGGGCACCTCGCTGAATCTGCTGACCATGGATCTGTTAGACCAGCTGGCAGGCATGAACATTACCTTTGTGCAGTGGATGTTCGTAGGAATTCCCATCGCCGTTGTCCTTCTGCCCATCGCCTGGTTTGCCATCGTCAAGGCTTACAAGCCCGCAGAGGTCGGGC
Organism: Eubacterium callanderi; assembly: GCF_900142645.1. Classification (GTDB taxonomy): domain Bacteria; phylum Bacillota; class Clostridia; order Eubacteriales; family Eubacteriaceae; genus Eubacterium; species Eubacterium callanderi. The sequence goes on along the minus strand of NZ_FRBP01000014.1, from coordinate 37,199 downwards.
AGGAGAAAATCCAGGCATACCTGGAGACCATTGCAGTGCCGGACAGGATCGAGAAAAAGGAGGCGCTGGTCATTATCATTACACTGGGGATGCTGGTTTTCTGGATTGCGAGCTCCTGGCTCCCGTTTCTGGATGTGACCATCATCGCCCTGTTTGGCTTTGTCTGCTACTTTCTGCCGGGCGTTGAGGTGCTGACCTGGAAAGAATTTGTGAAGAGTGTGAGCTGGGAGGCCTTTTTCCTGGTGGGGACAGTGCTCTGCATTGCCAACTGCATTGTGGCCAACGGCGTGAGCGCCTGGTTTATCGACACCGTGCTGCCCGCCACCCTGAGCCTGCCGACCGCGGGCGTGGTGTTTACCGTGAGCATCATTGTATTTCTGATGTTGCTGGTCATACCGGTGGCACCGGCGCTCATCGCGGTCCTGGCGCCGGCGATGGTCAGTTTTGCGGGCACCACGGGCGTGAGCGCTATTATACTGCTGGTGGCTATGGGGATCTGCGCCAACAACTGCTACCTTTTCCCTTTGGATACGGTGCCGCTCATTACCTATTCCACCAAATACTACACCATGATGGACATGCCGAAATCCACAGCCTTTATCCAGCTGGCGCTGGCGGCGCTGGTAGCAATATGGGTGCCGCTGGCTGGCGGGCTCATGGGCTGGTAGCGCTTTTTAGAAGCCGAAATCCTTTGATTTTGGCTTCTTTTTTGTTTTTTGAATTAAAAAATAATATTATAAAAATAGAATGAATTATAAAATTTAAAAAATCAATAACGACCATACTCTGCCTTAAAAGAACTTAAAAAGCCTTTTAAATAGCTAAAAAATAAAAAAAATATGAAAATTTAAAGGATAAAAATTATAAAAATAATAAAAAATACAAAATTATAGTTGACAAAACAGTTGATAGCGAATACAATAATATTGTAAATTTCATGAGGTTTATAAAATTTGATTGTGAGAAAATTTGGAGGGGAAAATGGAAAAAGCAGCAAAAGAAAGCTCTGGTTTCCGTTGGTTTATGTTATTTATTTTGTTGGCCAGTTTTACTGTCACCTTTATGACGCGGTTTATCTGGTCGCCGCTCATTCCTACCATGAGTAAGGAATTTGGCCTGTCGGCCACCGAGGCAGGGGCTTATATGTCGGCTTTTTACACCGGTTACCTGATCACACAGATTCCGGGCGGTATGCTGGCAGACCGCTTTGGCGTCAAGTTTGTCATGTCCATCTCGCTTTTGATTGGCGGCGTGGCAACCTTCTTCTTGTCTATGATGACAACCTATGAGATGGGCTTTGCCCTGAGGGTGGCGACCGGTCTTGGCGCGGGCTGTATCATGGCCTGCTGCGGAAAAATGATCAGCAAATATTTCAAACCAAACGAGAGAAGTATGGCCTTTGGTATTTTGCTTGTCGGCCCCACAGCCGGATTACTCTTAAGCAATTATCTTGGACCAGTTCTGCTGAGCAGCATGGGCTGGCAGGGCGCTTTCAGAGTGATCGGCATTATCGCCATGATTATTGCCGTTTTAGTTTTTGTTTTGGTTAAAAGCGAAAAGGTGGATAAAAGCCAGATCGCAAAGGTTGGTTTTTTCTCAAGCCTGGGCGATGTTCTGAAAAATAAGGGTGTTGTGCTTGTGGGTCTGGCAGGCTTTGGCCTGATGTGGGTTTCCCTTGGCACCGCGACCTGGGCAAACGCCTATATGGGCTCTCTCGGGATTGAAAGCTCTGTGGCCGGCCAGGTCATGATGCTCTACAGCGCGGGCGGTATTATCGCTTCTGTGGTATCCGGCCTGATCGTTGACAAGTTCCATCTGGACCGCCGTAAATTTATCATGGGCTGTTACCTGGTGCTGATCGTGATGACCATTGTCTTTGGGCTGCAGACCAGCGTGGGCGCTCTGATGCTGACCGGCTTTTTGTTTGGCTTTTTCTCTTACACGGCCAACCCGCATCTCAACGCCATTGTCATTGACTATTCCGGCGCAGCCTTTTCGGCCACGGCCACAGGCTTTACCAATGTCATGTTCCAGCTGGCGTCTCTTATCGGTCCGCTGGTATTCGGCTTCATGTCGGACAGCACTGGCAGCTTCGCGTCGGTCTGGGTCGCCATGGCGGCAGGTCCGCTTCTGGGAATACTGGTCCTGCTGGCAGCCAAAAACGCCAAAAAGGCCGAGGAATAAAAAAACAGCCCGGCGGGCTGCGGTCAATCAAAGAAGTGGCGCGGCTCGAGACTGCGCCTTTTATCCAGATAAGGAAAAAGGTCCGGGCGCTGCGGTAAAAGGCTCCGTCTCTTAAAATTTTGTTGCTTTGGCAGCCCTCCTTCATACAAGGAAGTGAATATCATCGTATTGGATGGTTTTAGCAGTATTGATGCCTTTGTAGAGCATGGTGGTGATGGTGTTCTGGTCGATGCCGAGCAGCCTGGGAAGAACGCCGTTGATGAGAAAAATCACATCATCGGTGGTGTCGTCCAGAGGCTTTTCAAAATAATTCAGGAAATACTCCCGCCGGGCGCCAAAATCGAGGTACAGGAGGTTCTGGAAATCGTGGTCGGAGATCACGACATTGAAGTCCTCCACGTAGCGGCGGTAGGTCTGGGACGCGGTCTTGTTCATAATCCGGTAATTGGAGGTTTTCTTGAGATTTTCATAGTAAAAACGGCGGTTGTTCGCATCGCTGAAGATAATCTCATAATAGATCCAGGACAGAATGGCGTGCCGCAGAATGGAATTGTCCAGACCGTCCTTTGTGGCTTCGGTGATGCGGAGGCTGATCTGGGTGAAAAACTCAGAGTAAATGTGCTGAACAATCTTATCCTTGGTTTTGAAATAATAGGTAAAAAGGCCGATGGGGACCTCAGCGGTGTCCGCAATCTCCTTGATTTTGGTCTTTTCGTAGCCTTTGTCATAGAATAACTGCTTGGCAGTTTGATAGATCATGTTACGGGTTTGAACCCCTTTTTCGTACATAAAGCGGCTCCTTTTCATAAGATGTCTCATTAGAATATCATATTTCCCGGGAAAGAACAAGCTTTATGTCTGCGAATGAATTTAAACAAGATGACAATTTTGGAAAAAAATAATTATAAACATTAAGAGGTGTAAAATGAGTAAATATCAGGAAAGCTTGGAAAGATGCCAGAAGGCAGTCAATCTTGAACAACCGGACCGCATTCCGGTCATCTGTAAGGTCGATCCGACCTTTGCCATCGAGTACGCGGGCTTTGACATGAAGGAAGCCCTCTGGAACGTGGACCGCATCGCGGAGGCCTATTCCAGGGTTTATGAGGACTTTTATTTTGACGGCGGCGGATATATGGGCCGTTTTCCGCTGTTCTACAAAGTCATGCAGTCAAAATCCTTTGTGCCCAACGACAGCAACGGCTATGTGCAGCATCCAGAGGTATCGGGCCTTGAGGCGGAGGAATATGACGAATACATCGCTGATCCCTATAAAACCATTGTCAACAAGGTCGTGCCAAGACTGTACCCGGCGCTGGCGGCAGAAGGTATGGAGGGCGGCCTGAACTGGGCGAGAGCCATCAACGCCAATAACCGCATCATGGGCAAAATTGTGGCAGGCAATAACATGGTGGCTGAAAAATACGGGGTTCCAAACCTGCGGCGCGGTATCACCGAAGCGCCCTTTGACTTTGTGGCAGACCAGCTGCGCGGCTTCAGCGGCGCGTCCATGGATATCCGCCGGCATTCCGAGCAGATTCGCCAGGCGGCTGAGGTTTCAACACCGCTCATGGCTAAGCTTGCCCGTCTGAGCAACCCGACACCGGGCGGCAGCGCCTCCATTTTCATGCCGCTGCACATGCCTTCTTACATGCGCACAAAAGACTTTGAGAAGCTCTACTGGCCAAGCTTTAAAGCGCTTATCGACGAGCTGGTGGGCGAAGGCTACACCATTCAGGTATTCTTTGAAAAGAACTGGACCCGCTATTACGAATTCCTTCAGGATCTGCCAAAGGGCGTTATCGGCTATTTTGAAGAGGATGACCTGGGCGTGGTCAAAGAAAAACTGGGCAAGAAAATGTGTATCATGGGCAATATGCCGCTCAGCATCCTGAGAACCGGCACCGTACAGCAGTGTGTCGATACCGCCAAGGAAATCATTGACAAGGCAGCGCCGAACGGCGGCTACCTCTTTACCACGGATAAATCCCTGCTCACCGTCAAGGACGTTAAGGCAGAAAACTTCCGCGCGGTCAACGAGTTTGTGCACGAATACGGCATTTACAAATAGGAGGAAAATCATGGAAATTAAATCAGAAGCAATTAAATCCTGGGAAGGCCAGGTGGAAAAGGGCATTGAAAAAGAAGAAAACACGGAGATCATGCAATCCTTCTGGGATGAAAATGAGGATTCTGTTTTTCAGTTTGTCATGAGTTTAATGGTTTAAGAGGTTATCAGCAAAAAACGGTACGGTCTTTTGGACCGTACCGTTTTTTTGACTTATAATATAAGCTTCACTGCGCTGTACGCAGGCTTATTCGTCGTTCATGTGCGCTTCGATGTAAGCGACAATTTCATTTTTGCCGATGCGGTTGACCCCACTGTGCTCAATGTCAAAGCCCGGGTCAATTTCGTAGCCCAGCTCCTTCGACATAACCTCAGCGACACGCGGCCGGCAGAAGGTGCCCTGGCACCAGCCCATACCCGCACGGGTACGGCGTTTGATGCCATCAATGGTGGTGACAGGAATACCGCGGTGCATGGCGTCTAAAATGGTCGCCTCGGTAACCTGTTCGCAGCGGCAGACCATGCGCTCTGGATCGCCCAGCGGCAAATCTAAAAGCGGCAGGATTTCCTTCATGGGCGCCAGTTCCTTCTTGGTGATGATGGGATCGCGGTGGGGGTTGAAGCTTGGGTCTTCCTTTAGCGCAAGGCCAGCGTCCTTCAGTATCCCGGCGACCATCTGAGCGATGGCCGGTGAGGAGGTGATACCCGGCGACTGGATACCGGCAACGTTGATGAAATGCGGCACACGGCTTTCCTCAATGATAAAGTCGTCAGTGGTACTGACCGCCCGCACGCCTGTAAAGCTGCGGATAAACTGCTTGATGTTCAGCTTGTCCGTGGTCAGTGTCGCCTCCTTGAAAATTTTCAGAAGGCGCTCGGCGTGGGTATCGCGGTCAACGCTCTCCTCATTGACAGCGTCCGGGCCAATGAGCAGATTGCCGTGATAGGTCGGAGTGACCAGAATGCCCTTGCCCATCTTAGTCGGCATCTGGAACAGCACCTGGTTGATGGCAGAGCCGGAGCCGCGCACCATGAGCAGATACTCGCCGGAGCGCGGGAGGATCTGGAAGTCATTCAGGCCCACCATAGCGGCGATTTTGTCCGAGTACAGCCCGGCAGCGTTGACCACGTAGCGGGTGTTAAAGACCTGGTCGTCACCGGCGATGACGTCAAAGCCGGTTTTGGTCTGTTCGATGGCTTTTACAGGGGTTTCAAGGTAGAGCTCCACACCGTTGGCCACGGCGTTTTCGGCCAGAGCGATGGCCATTTCGTAGGGTGAGCAGACGCCAGCGCCCTTACAGTACAGCGCGTACTTGACCTCAGGGTTGACATTTGGCTCAATTTCCATAATGGCGTCGTGGTCCAGAATTTCAAGGTCTGGGAGGCCGTTGAGGCGTCCGTTTTCAAGCAGGTCCTCCAGCCCCTTTTTCTGTTCTTCCTCAAAGGCAAGCACCAGCGAGCCGATGGGCGCAAAGCCAAAATTCAGCTCCTCATTCAGTTTTTCAAACTGCCTGCGGCCCTGGTAGCACACGCGGCCTTTGAGCTTGGCGTGGGCTTCGGCGTAGCCGCCGTGGACAATGGCAGAATTTGCTTTGGTGGAGCCCATAGACACATCGTTTTCCTTTTCAAGCAGGGCGATTTTGAGATCATAGCGGGAGAGCTCACGGGCAATGCTCGTTCCGATGATTCCAGCACCGATTATGACAACATCGTACATTTATATTACCTCCTAAATTCGTTACCTTAATATATATCCTTATTTTATAACGAAAAACAGAAAAGATAAATGCAAATTTTTGCTAAATGCGAATTATTTTAATTTACACGAACTCAAAGAAGCGTTCAGCGCGCATATAGGCCACTGGATTGGTTTCTTTCTGGTTATAGGCAAAATAAAGCTTGGTGACCGCAGCCTCAAAGGAAATGTTTTCCAGCGGAATGCCGCCCCGCCCGATCAGGTCGTGGCCAGTGGCGTAGAGGTCGCCTTGGGCGTTTTTAAAAGAGATCAGGTAGTGGTCGACCGACGGATGGCTGGCGATGAAATCGGCCAGAGAAGCGCCGCCAGGGCCCTCAGCATTGCCGGTGGCTGAGTGGTAGAGGGCGTGGAGAACCGCGGCCGGCGGCGTGGTGCCCAGATCAATATAACGGTAATCCATGCCCGGGTAAACGCGCAGAGCCAGCACCTTCTCGGTAAAAACTGGTGTGGATACCCAGCCGGTGTGGTGCGCGCGTTTCTTTAAGGCGTCCATGGACGGGCTAAGACGCGCGTTTCCGTGAGACAGGCAGTGACGGTCATTGACAGCAAAGGGACGTCCGCCAAAGCTCAGAAAATTGTCGTTGATCCAGTCCGCCTCCAGAAGCCGTGTCCCCAGATGGATCTGCGTTTTGCCGTCTTTATTTTCATAGACGGTAAAAATGCCTGGCAGGCCGGTGTTCAGGATAAAATCTACCGCGCCGCTGAAATTGGGCAGGGCATTGCTCTCAGGGTGGCCCAGGGGATGGTTCGAGCAGACCAGCACAATGGGAATGGGTGTGGTATTAAAAAAGTAGCTTAAAGCCGCCGCTGTGTAGGGCAGGGTATCGGAGCCGTGTGTCACGATAATACCCTTGTACCGGTCAAAATCAACGGTTTTCAGGGCATCTATGATCTGGGACCAGTGGGCGGGCACCAGGTTTTCGCTCAGAATGGTAAATGGACGGCTGACCTCAAAATCGACCAGCCGGGACGCGCTTTTCAGGTAAGTCTGGATCAGGGCGTCGCCCTTTTCAGGGTCTACGTCAATGCAGCCGTCATGAATGGCGCTGCCGATGGTGCCGCCGGTTTGCAGCAGAAAAATATTTTGGATGGTGGGATACATAGGCACTCCTTGCTTTTCGTTTTGTTTTAGATCATTTTAACACAGAAAAGGGCCAGAGGCCACTGATAAAAGCGCGTGGAAAGAACGCGAAACAGGAGAGACTTCCAGGCGGATATTTGTTATAATGGGTTCATCACAGACAGGTTTTAAGACAGGAAGGAAATTTCGATGCAGACAGTATTAGGAATTGATACCGGCGGAACGTATACCGACGCCGTTTTACTGGAACAAAAAACAAAGAAAGTGCTGAAAAAAGCAAAATCACCGACCACCAGAGACAATCTGGCTGTCGGTATCGGTAAGAGTATCCGCGGCCTTTGCCTTGACCCGGCAGATACCATCGAGAAGGTAGTGCTGTCCACCACGCTGGCAACCAACGCCATTGTCGAGGGCGAAGGGCGCCCCACAGGCCTGATCATCATCGGCGAGCTGCCAAAGGGCGAGCTGCCCGACGCGCACAGGGCCCAGGTCAAGGGGAAGGTCAATATCAAGGGGAAGGAAGTTATTCCGCTGGATACGGCGCAGGTCATTGAGGCCTGCGCAGCCATCGCGCCCCAGGTGCAGGCCTTTGCCGTGTCCGGAATGATGAGCGTGCGCAACGCCAGCCAGGAGCTGGCCGTCAAGGATATCATCAAAAAGCAGTGCGCCCTGCCAGTGGTCTGCGGCCACGAGCTCAGCAGTCAGCTGGGCTTCCATGATCGAACCGTCACCACTGTCCTCAACGCCAGCCTGATCCCCATCCTCGAGGATTTTATCCGCGCGGTGGAGGTGACGCTGGCCGACCAGAGCATTGACGCGCCCGTGTATATGGTGAAAGGCGACGGCAATCTGGCCAGCCTTTCCTTTATACGGGAAAAGCCCATCGAGTCTATTCTGTCCGGCCCGGCAGCCAGCATCATCGGCGCGCTGAGTCTGGCAGGCTGCGGAGACGGCGTGGTTGTCGATATGGGCGGCACCACGACCGACAGCGGCATTGTTTTAGACAATACCCTGACCCTTGCGCCCATCGGCGCCCGTGTCGGCGACTGGCAGACTCAGATCGACTCCGCCCAGATCAATACCTGCGGCCTGGGCGGCGATACGCAGATCATCGCAGTGGACGGGCACCCGACCCTGACAGGACGGCGCGTCCTGCCAGCCTGCCGCGGCGGCAGAGATGGGCTGACCCCCACCGATCTGCTGCACTACACCGGAGATTTTGAGGGCTGGGACCGTGAGCTGGTCGTCGGCGCTGTGGACGCCCAGACCGATAAAGCCCCCGACGCCTACGTCGACGAGGCCGCAGCGCAGATACTGGAAACCATCAGGACAGAGGTGCTCAGCCTGTACGAGGCGCATCCGGTCCCCATCATCGCCATCGGGGCACCGGCCAAAACCTGGTATGAGAAAATTCACGAGGAAACAGGCTGCACGGTCATTGTCCCAGAGCATTACGAGGTCGCCAACGCTGTGGGCGCAGCCATGGCCGCCGTCGAGGAGCGCGTGACCGCACTGGTGCGCCCCGACGAGGAAAACGACGGTTATGTGGCCCATGTGGCGGGCCAGTGCCGGAGCTTTAAAGATAAAGCCGAAGCCGTAGACTTTGTGAAGCAGGAAACCGAAGCCCGGGCCGCCGCCGCCGCGAAGGCGCAGGGCGCCCCAGACATTAGCGTCCAGGTATTCTGCGATGACATTGTGGAAAAAATCGGCTGGCGTGAGCGCTATATTGAGACCCGCGTAAAGGCCGTCGCCAAGGCTACCACCCTCAAGCTGAAAATGCAGGAGGAAAAGGACGAAAGACGTCCATAAGGATTTTAGCGGCAAAATACGCGCTGCTTGAAATTTTTTAAAACTTTTTTCAAAAAAGACTTGCAATCTTTTGGAAAGCTGTTATAATATGAAAGGTAAGCACGACAGGTGCTCACAATGCGTGCCACTAGCTCAGCTGGATAGAGCGTTCGGCTACGAACCGAAAGGTCGGGGGTTCGAATCCCTCGTGGCACGCCATATATACAGCAAACAGACAGGCTTTCGAGCCTGTTATTTTTTTACCCGTTTTCATTAAGTTTTTCAAAAAAATCAAAATATACATATTTGAAAAAAGTCCAGCATCTAAGAAAATCATGTTATAATCATAAAAAGAATAGCATAAAGGAAAAATGACAAAACGAACCGCGGGCAAGGATATGTAAGAAATTTACTGGAGGTTGCTGCAATGAAAAAAGAAAAAGTCCTCGCTGTCAGTATCTATGTTTTGGCTGGGATTGTGTTTTTGCTGATGCTGTTTATTTTTGTCAGCCTGTTTATTCTTGGACCCAGAAAGCAGGCAAAGCAGCAGGAGCAATACCAGGAACTGGTTCAGCAGGGGGAGGCCAATAAAGAGATAGCCATCGTGTATTATCAAAAACAATTTCAACAGTATTATCCCAACGCGTATTTAGAAAATGCTTTGAAATTTGATTCAGAATATAGTGCATCCCTGTTGCTGCCCAACGAGGTGCTGGGAGATAATGTCAGCAATTACCAGGTTGCGATCAAGAATGGCGGAATTGAGAATGACTGGAATACCCAGCGAAGTTTGATCGTAGAGGCAACAATAGAAGCCCAAAGTGAACAGAAAATTGAGGCAGACCAGAACATTGCAGCACAAATCATTGAATACATTGTTAAGCCAGTTGCACCTAATTTTTCCAAGGATGAGGCAATAACGGCGGTTAAAAGGGGGAAATACAAGGAGAATGGCGTTATAATCGAGAATCTTCACCTGGATTTTCCTTCAAAATTAAAAACCCGCCTGACCTTTGAGTTTAATACTTATCGTGATGCCGCATAATAAAAAGCGGATCAAACCCGATCCGCTTTTTATTTAAGAGACAAACGCAGTCTCCAATTCCCTCAAAATGAACTCACCTGCCACAACCGCGTCCTCAATGGTCAGATAGTGGGAGGCGCTTTTGCTCAGCAGCAGCTTACCCTCGGGTGGAAACTCATCATCGTCAAACCAGATCTTTAGCGCGATGGGGTAAAAGGGAAGAAATGGAAGGACAGCGCAGAGGTCTGCGTTTGACGGCACAAAGGCCGCGTCCAGTTTCTGGAGGGCGGCTTTCACCTGCTCAGGCCGTCTGCCTGTAAGAAAGGCGCGCAGGGCCTGCGCGGCAGTGTGGTCAAACTTAGTGCCGCGGATCAGGCCCTCCTGCTGGTCGGCAAAGGGAACAAAGGCGTCGGAAACTGGTGTTTCGTCCGCCAGATCCATATAGTGGAGCAGAACAAGGTGAAACCACTCGTCGATGGCCTCCTTACATTCAAATCCTGGATAAGTGATGGTGTAGGTGCATCCAAGGCTGGGGACCGTGAAAACCGCGTCCTTCGGAGCAAAGATAACGCCTGCTTTGCGGGCAAGGTCATCCGGCGGACGCTGTTCCAGCCGCTTTTTTGCAGACTTGAGCATTTCATTAAAGGCCCGGTTATCCTGGGCTTGTTTTGGGTTTGATGGGTCGGCCATGTTGGGTTCCCCCTTTAAATTTTTATAGAATTGCCCTTTTATCAGGTTACTATTTATAGTAGCTTATTTCCCTGTAAAAATCAATCCGAAAAGTACTGGTGATATTAGGTATGCGTAAAAACACAAAAAAAGCTTGTGAAAACCTTTTATCTCTGCTATACTATAGCTTATAAACGTACAGAAAAATTTTAAAAGTGAATAAAAAATATTGAAGCTTGAAGGCTGTTGATTTGATTGTAATCATGGCTTTTGAGCTTTTTTTGTTGTGCAATAAAAAAGTAAAGGTAGAGTTCAGTGAATCGAAGAGAAGAATTTTGGGTGAAATGCTGGAGGGACGCAGCGGAAAAATCTCTGTACCGGGAAACCTTTCCAGAGGAACGTAAATGCTGGGATGCCACGGCAGATTATTATGATGCGGGTATGGGCAGCAGCAACGAACGGGTAGATGTCCTGCTCGGGTATTTAAAACGACAGGGCTTTTGGAATGGATCGAAAAAACAAATACTGGATATAGGCAGTGGGACAGGCGCTTTCGCGCTGCCCCTCGCGGCGTGTGGCGCGGCGGTAACAGCCCTGGACTGCTCGCCGGAGATGAACCGCATTGTCCGTCAGAAAGCTCGGGAAAAGGACCTTAATGTGAAGGTACAGACTGGCGACTTTAACCGGCTGCCGTTTGAAACGCGGGCCTATGATCTGGTAATCGGAAGCATGAATCCGGGCCTTTACCATCCAGAACCCTTTTTAAGAATGCTGAGCCTCAGCAGGGATCTGGTGGTATATGTGGGTATTTGCGATACGCCCGTTAAAAAGAAAGACAACGGGAGCTGTAAATCCTTAGACGAAATCCTGCTTGGTCACACCCTGACTCACAGCGGCAGCAACCACGTGCAGTACCCCTGTCAGCTTTTAAAAGCGATGGGCTACAGACCCGTTGTGCTGCCAGTACAGTGCCAGTGGCGCTGCGAGGAGGAGGAAGCTCTGGCAGTAGGCCGCCTCATCCGCCATTATGAGACCGTGGAAACAGGGATCATTGTTAAAAACTGGCGTGAGGCGATCCGCGCTTATGTAAAAGACGCTTTACAGGATGGACGTTTTATCAACGAGGGGAAAACCGTTATGGGCGTTTTAGTCTGCTCGCTGAAATCAGAAGAAACAGCGATGGAGATGACTGTATGAGAAAAGTGCTTTATTATCTTCTCCGCGCCCTTGCATTAATCCTGGTCGCAATCAGCCTGAACTTTTTATTAGTCCATCTGATGCCCGGAGACCCGCTGCTGCACATATTGGGAGAGGAAGAGTATTTTACACTCTATTACAATTACCCGGAGATTCTGGATAAAGTGAGAGCTCAGTACGCTCTGGACGGCTTTCTTTTTGAGCAGTATATCCGCTTCCTTTGGAATACCGTCACCTTTCAATTTGGAAAATCTTATATCAGCGGCCAGAATGTGGTTCAGGTGGTGCTGTTCCGGCTCCGCTGGACCCTGGTTCTGTCGGTTACCGCTATTATTCTGTCCTCCTTTGTGGGCGGTGCCTTAGGCATTTTTGCAGGGTACCATAAAGGCGGACGGGCAGATTCGGCGCTGACATTTGTTTTTCTGCTGTTCGAGACAATACCCGCCAACTGCCTGGCACTCATCGTTCTGGTGATCTTTGCCTTTAACCTCCACTGGTTTCCCGTTGGGGGCATGGCCTCGGGCGGATTGACAGGGTGGGCGAAATTTGCGGATACGCTCTACCATATGGTGCTTCCGGTCAGCGTGTTAGCCCTGTTTAAAACCTCGACCAATTTTCTGATGATGAAAAGCTTTGTCTCGCAGATTCGGGATGAAGAGTACATTCTCACCGCTGAGGCCAAGGGGCTGCCCCGGCACAAGGTGCTGTTCAGGCATGTGCTGCGCAACGTGGCCGTCCCCTATGTGACACTGCTGTGTATGCAGTTTGGCTATATGCTCGCAGGCTCAATGCTGATCGAGGTTGTTTTTTCATGGAAAGGCCTGGGAACCCTTATTTACGACGGTGTTATCCAGCATGACTATCCAACCGTTCAGCTGTGCTTTCTGCTCATTGCGGTCTGTGTCATCTTTTTTCAGTTCATTGCGGACATTCTCGCGTGGAAATTTGATCCGAGAATAAAGGACGGTGCGGTCATTCATGAAGCTTAAAAAACAGAACTTGAAAGGAGTGCACCTTTGTGTCTGGATCGGGACGGCGATTCTGGTTTTCTTTGTCTTTGTGGCTGTTTTTGCAGAACAGCTTATGCCATATGGGATGGAAGCCCTCACAGCGCCCTTTCAGAGGCCGTCCCCGGAGCACCTGCTTGGAACAAATGATATTGGGCAGGATATTTTCAGCGAGCTCATTCTCGGTACCCGGACAACCCTGCTGACAGGAATCACCGCGGCGGCGTGTATCATTATTATCGGCACAGGCATCGGTCTGGCAGGCGGTTATTTTGGCGGCCGGCTGGATCAGGCCCTGCAGTCCCTGACAGCCGTAGGGATGACCATCCCGCAGCTGCCCTTCGCCATCGTATTTGTAGCGTTTATGGAGCCGAGCATGTGGAACATTGTGATCGCGATCTGCGTGACCGCGTGGCCGACCACAGCCCGCCTCGTCCGGGCAAAGGTGCTGGAAGTCCGTCAGCTCCCCTTTGTCCGGGCCGAGGAGATGATGGGGCAGAAATCCAGCGTTATTATGCTGCGTCACATTTTACCCAATATGAGCGACATTGTCCTGATGCGGGCAACTTTGGCAGTAGCGACCTCAATGGTAACCGAGGCGAGCCTGAGCTTTTTGGGGCTCGGCGTCTATGACCAGAAAAGCTGGGGCTCCATTTTATACTACGCCTTCCATAAAAACGGTGTCGTGGCGGGCTACACCTGGTGGTACGTGCCGCCAATCATCTGCATCAGCCTCTGCATCTTTGCCTTTGTGCTGATCGGCTATTATGGGCTGGGAACCAAGAGCCTGGGAAAAAGTGAGGAGTATCAGGTGATACAATGATTGAGATCAAAAATTTGACCATACAATTTAACAGACAGCCGCCAGTGGTGGAGGATATGAGCCTTACCGTGCCAGAGGGAGGACGCACTATTATTCTGGGCGAATCCGGCAGCGGCAAAAGTGTGACGCTGGCGGCTATATTAGGCATTTTGCCAAGTGACGCCGCAGTGCGGGGAAGCATAAAAATCGGTGGGACCGAGGTGCTGGGCCTCAGAGAGCGTGAGCTGCGCAAAATAAGAGGAAAGGTCATCGGGTATGTTCCGCAGGGAAGCGGAAACGGGATGAACCCGCTGATGACCGTCGGGGAGCAGGTGTCCGAACCCCTTGTTGAACACAGCGGCCTCAAAAAAGACGAAGCCCTTCAAAAGGCAAAAGCGTGGATGGAAAGGCTGGGCCTGACGCCAGCCGATAAACTGGCAAGGGCATACCCTCATACCCTGAGCGGCGGCATGCGCCAGCGCGCCCTCATGGCAATGGGCGCAGCCGGAGGCGCCAGAATCCTTTTGGCAGATGAGCCCACAAAGGGCCTGGATGAAAAAAGGATCGCAGAGGTGGAAAAGCTTTTGCTGTCAATGGATGACCGCACATTGCTGTGCGTCAGCCATGACCTTCGTTTTGCCAGCAGAATCGCCGATACCGTCTGTGTCATGTATGGCGGAAAAACCGTTGAGGTGGCCCCCGCCAAAGCGTTTTTTAAAAAACCAAAGCATCCCTACAGTAAAATGCTGCTGGAAGCGCTGCCGGAAAACGGATTAAACTGCCCGGGCGGCTATGCGCCTTCCATTGACAAACGCTTCGCCTGCGCCTTTGCGAACCATTGTCCACAGGCCAGCGGAAAATGCTTTGAAACGCCGGAGATGGTCAGAGTAGAACAGCATAATGTGAGGTGTCATCTCTATGGGGCTTAAAATTGACCACGTATCACACCGCTATCCCCAGCAGGAGGATTTTGTCCTGAAGGATGTTTCAATCACACTGGAAGACAGCCAGATTGTGGGTCTTTTAGGAACAAGTGGAAGCGGAAAATCAACACTGGGACAGATCGCCGCCGGTCTGCTCCGACCAGCACAGGGAAAAGTGCTCTATAATGATGAGCCCTTTCAGGCCCTGCCCGCCAGGGAAAAAAGGCGAAAGCGTATCCAGATGATCTTCCAGCACCCAGAGGTGTCCTTTAATCCCAGACTTTCACTGGATAAAAGTATGGAAGAAGTTTATAAGCTCTGCGGTAAAGCGTATAACACAGAAGCGCGGCGTGAAATGGCCGGGCAATTTGGTATTTATCCAGAGCAGCTGAAGCGGGTGCCGGCACAGCTTTCAGGAGGTGAGCTCCAGCGCCTTGCCATTGCAAGGGCGCTTTTGCCAGAGCCCGACATCCTCATACTGGATGAGCCCACGTCCATGCTGGATGTGATCTCGCAGGCGCAGGTCATGCGGATGCTGCTCGCGCTGCAGAAAAAAAGAAAGCTGTCCTATCTTTTTATTACCCATGACGTAGCCCTCTGCCGTTATGTGTCAGATAAGATATATACCATTGAAGAGGGCGTCATTGTTAAAGACCAACAGCTCAATCCGGCTGTTGTTTAAAATAACCATTTACAAAGGAGTAAAAAGAAATGAAAATTAAAAGAGTGATTGCGGCCTGTTTAGCGGCCGTGATGATGGTGCTGCCCCTTTCGGGCTGTGGAAATTCCAGCGGGGAGCAGCAGGGAAACGGATCAGGGCATGTAGAGGTGCTGCGCATCGGGACAACCTACAAAAACGATGGCTACAGCGCCATGAACAGCGAGAGTGCCTATGGCCGTCTCAACTACCATTCCTTTTCGCAGCTGAATTTGTGGCGTTTTGATGAGGAAGGAAAGCTGACCGGAGACGGCTGCTTTTTCAAAAAATGGGAGATCAGCGATGATAACAGGCAGGTTACCCTCCATTTCGACCCGCTGGGCAGCCTGAAATGGCATGACGGCGAGCCCGTGACCATTGAAGATGTGCTGTTTACCTTCGACTACTACAAACAGCAGAACATGACCTGGTTCTTAAAGATCACTTCTGTCGACCAGATTGACGATACCAGTATCCGTCTGAATTTTGACGAGGACGAAGCCTTTGCGTTTATGAATGAGGCAACCCTGTCTTACTACATTTTACCAAAACATATCTGGGAAAACGTCACAGAGTCCAAAAAGTATACAGAGCCCAACGCCGCAGTCGGCTGCGGACCCTATAAATTCGTTTCAGCCGACGCGGATGCCCAGACCTCCTATTATGAAGCAGTGAGCGATTACCCGCTGGGAGAGATCACCGTAGATAAAGTTGAGCTGAAGAGCTTTGATAACCAGTCTTCCCTGATCATGGCAATGCAGTCCGGGGAGATCGACGTCATGTACGGCTACTCCTCCTCACTGGACACCACGTTGCTGCCAACCATCGAAAGCGACCCCAATATCGACCCGGGAGAAAGCCTGAATTCCGCCACCTATCAGATCGTTTTCGGGTTCAATCAATACCCGACAAATGACCTTAATTTCAGAAAGGCCGTGCGTTATGCCCTGGATTATGAACTTCTTGCGCAGTCCATTGGCGGCGGCCACGGCCAGATCGCCAATGAAGGCGCTGTATCTCCGGCATGCCTGGGCTATGACAGCAGCCTCCCGGAAAACAAACGGGATCTCAAAAAAGCGGCCGAGCTGCTGGACCAGGCAGGCTTTGTGGATAAAGATGGCGACGGCATGCGCGAGCTTCCGGACGGCAGTCCCATGAACGTAAAAATCGCCCTCCAGGGATCAACCGAAATCTATAAGCGTATCGCAGAGATGATCCAGACCAACCTGGCAGAAGCAGGAATACGGGTATCCGTTGACGAGCAGACCATTTCAAACCCCGACTATACCAAACAGCTGAGAACCAACAGCGCGTATGAGATCTATCTGGGCATGACCACCGTCGGCATTGCCAGCTGGACAGGCATTGCCAGCTACATTGCCGATATTACCATGACCAGCAACCAGCATTTTGGAACCTACGCCGACCCGGCCTATCTGGACGCCTACTCAGGAATGATGAAATCCAAAAACTACGACGAGTACAGCGCAGCCTTCAAGGATATCCAGAAAATGAACGCTCAGGAAGCCCCAGGTATTGCCCTGGCCATCATGAAAACCTACTTCCCTTACCGCACCGATAAAATCACCGGCTGGGTAAACTACCCATCACGCGGTGTGATCAACGGCGAGACCTGGTACAAGGCCGTCGCAAAATAATACGCGAAGCCTGAATTTATAAAAGCTGCACTGCGCCACAAGAGCCGATGCAGCTTTTATTTTGCTCAGGCATTTCCAGCTTGAGATTGGAGCTTTCTTAAGAGATTCTGCAGACTTATAAAGAAAATTTGACAAAGCATATTTATTCAGGTATACTAAGAGTGTATTTAAGAGAGTATCAATTGATTTCACATATTTTTGCAAGTCGTTTTTGTCTACTTAAGTTCAATGTAAGCTTGGTGACAAGAGGGTTTGCAAAAATATGTGTTTTTTTATTCTACGATTGCAAATATAATATAATATCTTAGGAGGTACCAATTAATGAATAATGGTACAGTAAAATGGTTTAACAGTGACAAAGGTTTTGGTTTTATTTCAAGAGAAGAAGGCGATGACGTATTCGTTCATTTTTCCTCAATCATGGGCGGCGGCTTCAAGACTTTAAATGAAGGCGACAAGGTAAGCTTTGATATCGAACAGGGCGCTCGCGGCCTTCAGGCTTCAAACGTATCTGTTATCTAAATAAAACGCTGTAAAAAGCTTTAAGCCGGATTTAAAATCCGGCTTATTTTTTTGTTGGCGGTTCTTCCAATATCCAGGCACTGGCCTGTTCCGATTTCAAGTGAATGGTGTAGCCAAGCTCCCTGGCCGCGAGGACAATTTCGTCCGGTAAACAACAGTTGGAAAAATAAAGCGTTAACTGTCCTTTGGGATTAAAGGTTTTGTGTAAGGTTTGTTCAATGATGTAATCTTTAATAGCTGCTAATCGTTTCATGTACAGGCCTCCTTGTTTTTTTTATAAATATATCCAAAAGAAATTTTTTTTAACTGCTATAAGATGGTTTAAAAACACCTTAAAAGGGTATAAATATTCTTGTCAGCATATACAAATCTCCTATAATTTGTATGGTAACCTCTTTTCATTTAGCTCAGTCTCCCTGCGGGACCCCCATAAAGCCACTCTCCAGAGTGGCTTTATGTTTAAATGCTTTTGTATTGGATATAAATAGTTCTGAACAACATACCTCAAATTTAATTTACATCTCCCCCAAATTTTACTCTCCCTTTTAGCAGCCTCCGGTCAAGAGCCGGAGGCTTTTTTTATTTCAGGCATAAAAAAAGACCAGCCAGCGCTGGACATCAATAAAAATCTAACAGGTTTGTCTCAGATGGCTGCGGTCTACTAAAAAAGATAGGGGTAGTACCGTGCTCTGAGAAAAACGTTAGACTTCTAATTACTTTTTAATTATACCACATCTGCGTCTGTTATGCAAAAATCCTTAAGACATGCCTAAAAGAGACTAAAAAGAAGAGCGTATGTTTAAACTCCCCGCCCAGGGGTATAAATAGTTCTGAACACACATACCTCTTACTTAGATTAAGCGAAATACCTAATCTCCCCCAATACTTTTCCTTTCAAGCGCCCCCGGTTTTTAAGCCGGGGGTTTTTTGTGTTTGAAAATCAAACAGATTATAATAATCCGGGTGTACAATAGAAGCTGAGAAAAGCAGAATAAAGGAGTTTTACAGTGAAGACAGACATCACTTTAGAGACCTGGCTCGGGGAGCAGGAGGCCGACGTTAAGGGCAGCAGCCTTAAAACCTATAAGAGCTATGAGCGGGTCCATATACGCCCTTTTTTGGGCCATTTATATCTGGCTGAAATTACAACTAAAAAGCAGAGAGCCTTTAAAAAGCAGCTGTGTGAAAGCCTCGCAGATAAAACCGTGCGGGATATTTTATCCTATCTGCGCACCCTCCTCAAAAGGGCGAAGCAGAAAGGCTACACGGTGTGTATCAAAACCCCGAAAACAGCGGTGGAATGGCGTGAAAAGGAGGTTCCGGATTTTCAGGAGCACAAGGCTCTGAGCGAAAAACTGAGGCACAGCCAGAAGCCAGTGGATATGGGCATTCTGCTGGCCATGTCCACTGGCCTGCGGCTAGGGGAGGTGCTGGGCCTGAGGGTAAAGGATGTTGATCTCAGGGCCAGCGTGCTGCATGTGCGGGCCAACCGCCAGCGTATCTACGATCCCAAAACAAACACCTACCCGGTGAGGGAGCAGACCCCCAAAACGCAGAAAAGCTGCCGCAGCATCCCCCTGCATCCCGCGCTCAAAAACGCGCTGGCGCACTATCTGAAAAATATGGGAAACCCCGATAAAGAAAAGCCCCTGATCGCCAACCGACAGGGCAGGGCCTACGACGCCCGCACCCTCCAGCGCCGGTTTCAGGCCGTGAAAAAAGAGCTGGGGCTGCGGCCCGGCGTCACCTTCCACAGCCTGCGCCACAGCTTTGCCACCCGAGCCCTGGAGCTGGGCGCCAGTATCCATACCTTGTCCGAACTGCTGGGCCACAGCAGCGTGGCCTTTACCCTGAACACCTATGGACACAGCGTGACCGAGCAGAAGCGGCTGGAAATGGAAAAAATAGCCAAATGCTTTTAAATAGAATAAATATGACGTTAAGTTAGGAACTTAACGTAAAAAGTAAAAGCAAAACTATTAATAAGGGTAGCATATTAAAATAAAAATAACAAGTATAAACAAAATAACTTTACAAACAACTCGAAATTTTATATTTACTGCGTATTTTAGAAAATTACAATAGGCTTTTTAGACAGTTTTGACGTTAAGTTCCTAACTTAACGTAAAAGGTAGAATAATGAATCATTAAAAGGAGAGTATGGATGAGAACATTATTACTGTTAAAAACGATATTGTCTGTAGGCTTGGTTCCGCGCGCCCAAAAACAGGAACATCGCTGTTTTTGACGGAGAGGACAGGAGCACAGAACCATGAAAAACGCAGTAAATTTGACAAGAGATATTATTCGTCTGCACTATGACAGAAAATTGGATGAAATTATTCAGTACATGGATGAAAACGTTGTGTGGATTGGCCCTCTTGGAAGCCAGTATGTAACGGGTGTTGAGAATGTGCGGGAGATTTTGAGGATTGAACAAGGGATCCCTTTTATTGTGACCAATGAGCATTACAGTCTGCTCTGTGAGGATGGGCAGACAGCTACCGTTTATGGGCACTACACAGTATCCAATATGGGCATAAACCACTATTTTTTTCTTCAGGACCAACGCTGTACTTTCATCTACCGCAAGGAGCGCGGCGGTTTAAAGGTCATCTTTATGCATGTGTCCAACCCGGCGGATAACCTGCTTGGAAAAAACGAGGATTTCCCCTTTGCCGTTGGAAAGAAAGCCTATGAGCTGGTCAACAAAAAGATCAGGCAAAACCGGGAAAAGCCCCAGCGTGTAAAATTCAAGGACGCGGCCCGCGGCGATCACTATGTTAATCTGAACAGCGTACTCTATATTGAGGCTCAGCACCGGAAATGCCAGGTAAAATGCCTGAAGCGCAGCTTTGAGATCAAGGAGATGATCAGCGATGTCGAAAAAGAGCTGCCGGAAAATTTTTTGCGCATCCACCGCAGTTATATTGTTAATATGGACTATGTAATCGACTGCTGCCGGTATCAGGTAAACATGGAGGGGAATATCCAGCTGCCCATCCCGGTTAAACGCTACGCCGCGGTGTTTGATCATCTGACCATCTATTATTCCAGACAATTATCCAAAGAATAACACATAAAACCAAAGGCCGCCTCATGAGGCGGCCTTTGGTTTTATCGTACCTCTGAATGGTCATTGGATACCGGACTATTGAAAAGGTGCGTAAAAGGCACTATGATTAAAACTGTATGTATCTGTTCAAAAACAACTTTAATGAAATGAAAGACTAAAATAGGATTAACAAGGAAAGTGTGAGTTAAGATGAAAAGGAACGAAAAATGGATTCAGCGTATTAAAAAAGCAACGGCCATGCTTTTAATCAGTTCTTTGGTGCTTGGGTCGGTTCCGGCCAGCGTTCTGGCGTCTGGCAGCGCGCGTCTGAGTGCGGCCTCTGAAACCATGAATGAGAATATCCAGGAGAAACAGGAAGAGCCTGTACCTTCAACCCCACAGGAAGCCGTTACAGATGCAGGCAGCGGAGAGCAGGAAAAGCCACTTGACCATGAAACGGGCAAGGAAACAGCTGAAGCGGCAGAGACCCTGGAGAAAACATCAGAAGAGCAGGCAGCAGAGAAAGTACAAAGCCCTGCCGAAACACCGGAGGAAAAAGAACCTGAAAGCCTCCCGGAGGAGTCTGGCATCATGGAAGTCGGCAACCCCCTCAGGGTAGTGGAAGCGCCAGAGTCAAAGGACGCAGAGATCGGGGAGAGCGTGGTGCTGTCCGCCCATATTGAGGCCCAGGATCCTGCTGGCGTTACCTATCAGTGGCAGGCTAAAAACGGCGGCGACGCCGGCGTAGAGGCGCAGAGCACCGATGAAGCTCTGGAACAGAAAAAAAGCAGCCTGGAGGCAGCGGAATCCATTGATTTAACCGGCATTACTGGTGAGGAAAGCCCCGAAGCTGCCGAGGCAGTGCAGAATAAGGCAAAAGGTATTGCAGAAGCAAAAACACGCCCCATCGAGCCGGATAATGAGGGCTGGACCGATATCGCGGGCGCGACCGGCACAGAGCTGGCTGTGTCTGTTGACTCAGAAACCGCCGGTAAGCCCGTGAGCTACCGTATGGTGGCCCGCACCAGTGAGGCGGCCATCGCCACGCCCGCGGCCATGATCCGAACCAACGCCGATTTTGAGGAAGGCAGCGGCACTGAGCGCGACCCTTATATCATCGCAACCAACCAGCAGCTGTGGAACCTGCACAAATATGAGGGCACAGCAAGCAAGGGCAAGTACTGGCGTTTAAGACCTGTCCAGGGAACCGACCTGTTTACAGACGGTGTGCCCATTGGCCAGCTGGGCCGCCCCTTTATGGGAACGCTGGATGGTGACGGTTACAGAATCAGAGGCGAACGTGTTAATACAGACGATATGCTGGAAACAGCATATGTGCCTATCCCGGCCTATGATAAAAATGGCGGTCAGGTAACCGCTTACGGATGTGCCCTCTTTGGGTTTTTAAAGGACGCTACCATTGTAAATTTGAATGTGCATAGAATAAGCTCCGGCTATGTTTCGGTACCTAAGGTTTCCGGGACGAATGTGGCTATCGCCGCTGGCGCGCAGATGGCAGCCGCGGGGGAAAACGCAACCATTGAGAACTGCTTTACTAAAGGCAACTCGATTTATCATAATGATTTTGCCAGCGGCGAGTATCAAATGGCTTTCTTATGGCAGAAGGAAAAGATAAATGTTTACCGGTATCTTTTAGGCGGGGGAATTGTGGCCTGCGGCACTGTGGGAGACGGCTATTCTGTTCGTTTTACAGGGACTATTGCCAATTCTCACACCATTCCCTGGCTCCAGTGTGTGGGCGGTAATCTTTTTAAAAATTTCGCGAAAACAGGGAGTGTCTACCCGAGTACATCGCTGGAAGAAAAATACCGTCCCAGCCTCGTAAATGTTTACAGCAGTAAAAGCCCGTTAGATCTTTATAATCAGAATAACATCACCCCCGGCAGTACGGAGATACCCGCGTATAGCTGGAACCCTGTCACCGACCAGTTTAACGACTACGTGGTTAAGGGGGACAGGCTTCTCAATTACTGGCGCAACGGCGGTATTCACCCCGAGATCAATACCCGTGGGGTTTTGAACTTTAGAGTAAGTGATTATGTCAGAACCTATGACGGCAGCGTACAGAAGGCCACGGTCAACTGCGCCTGGAAGGAAACGCAGAGAGGGCGTGACTGGGATTACATCTATAAAAATGACAAGGGTGCAGTGGTAGGCGAAGAAAGCGTCAAGCTGCCAGGTACCTATAACATTGAATTTGAGGAAAAAAACAGGGATTACCATCTTGGCAGAGTGGACAGTTCTCCGGCGGACGTAAAGGCCAACCCGTTCAACGCCAGAATGATCGTTAACCCCATTGCGGACAGAGAAGCGCCAGTATGCAATACCATTACCTATACCGATGAAGAAGGCAAGGATTATAAAACTGGCGCGTGGACCGATCAGGACGTCACGGTCACTTTTAACATCAATGATTTTACAAAGGGCGGCAATTATGACACCCTTTGCGACAGCACGCCCTATACAGTCGACCAGGAGGGCCATGAGATCAGCGGTATGCAGGCAGTGACCATCAAGGATGCCAATGGTAACGAGCAGGCGTATACGCAGGATGGAGCCGGCAATTACACGGTTAAGCTGCATGTGGAAAAAGGCAAGCAGCTCACCACAACCCTCACAGCCAGTATGGAAGATAAAAAGGGCCATTCCTCATCCATAACCACAGAGTACATTAAAATTAATAAGAGTGACATTAATATAGAGGTTACTGCCCAAAAGGATAATGACGAGGAGCCAACCATTTTAACGGGCGGCAGCAGTGATGGGTACAGCATGTTCGCCAAACGGCACATTCGTTTTGACGCAAAGGCGGCCATGAATGATAACAGCCTGTATGTCAGCCGTATGGAATATAAATTTGTGCCGGTTGGAGCCGACGAGGCCAGTGTAAGCTGGGCAACTACTGATTTTGAGGATCAGCAGAACCCCCACAGCATTACCATGAATTTAGAGGAAGCTTTTGACGGAACCCTTTATATTCACGCCGCCAGCGTTAATGGGAAAAACGTGACAGTATCTTACAAAGTCATGCTTGAGGAGCATCAGCCGATGATCCAGTCCATTGAGTACACAGGGTACAAGGGACAGACCGACAGTGGAAGCGTCGAGTCTGTTCCCGCTGGTTATCATGCGGGAAGCATCTATCATAAGGTCGATTTGAAAATAAACTATGAAGATACCCTGGCAGAAAAATCTGGTATCGCCAAGGCCGAAATTTTTAGAGCAGACAATAATGAGCTGCTGGCAAGCAAAGTGGTATCTGGCGCACCTGGAGGACAGGGACCAGTGCAGGACAGCGTGATCCTTACCTGTAACCAGACGGGCGACTACGCAGTAAATATTGTTCTGACTGATAAGGCTGGAAACAGCTTTACCAGCACCAGTGATGTGCTTTGCATTGAAGCGGCTGCACCAGTCATCGATACCCAGTGGGCAGCGCCGGTGGATGGCGATATTTATGGATTTGACAAATGGTGCGACCAGGACGTGACCGTGACCCTGCAGATTACCAACAACACCGACACCGACAAAACCAATGACATTGCAAATAAGGTTAATTATTATTACCGCCGCGCCAAACGTGACAATGATATCAATGACGCTCCGTGGGTCAAGATCAATCAGGATGCTTTAAATCCTACGGAGACTTTAAACTATACAGTTACTGAAGATGGAAACTGGCAGTACGAGTTTAAAGCGGCTACAGAGGCAGCGGTATGTAATGACACCTACCAGAAAAAAATACTGATTGACAGAAGCCCGCTGGATATTGTCGCGCTGACGCCGCAGGATGTCCTGAAGACGGACAGTTCAGACGTGGTAACTGAGCCGGGCGCCAGCGGATGGTTTACAGACGCTGGCCGCACTCTCAAAATAGGGATGTCTTTGTCCAACAATGGCGAGAGCAGGATAACCGGAAAATATGAAGTAACTTACCAGCCTGCAGAGGACGCTGATGAAAGCCAGGTTGAGGTAGTGGCGAACAGTCAAATTTCCACAGAGGTTGGAGCAGCGCCATCAACAGCAGAGATCCCCTGCGATAAGGAAGGAATCTACAAGTTTAAGATTTACAGCGAGACAGACTCCGGCCGGGGCAGTGTTGCCAAAATATATACCTATCGGGTTGACCGAACCAAACCCGTACTGAATCCAAGCCAGTTTATCATAGCCGCGGACAATAAAAAAGAACTGCGTTCCTGGACCGATGAAATGATTTCCGGAACAGGAACCCGTTATTTCTGGTACGCTAACCAGCAGGGCGAGCTGGAGATCAATGCCCAGGATACAGCGTCCGGCGTTGATAAAATCGAATACCAGATCTGCGGCGATATCGACCAGACAGCCCCTGCGGCAGACGGTGTCTGGCAGCTTTACGATCAGGACCATAAGCCAGTATTCGCGCCGGAATTTAAAGGCAATGTTTTTATCCGTGTGACAGATAAGGCCGGACTGGTCATGACGCCCGCGGAGGATGGATGTGAATACAGCCATAGTTCCAGCTTTTATCTGGATGATAAAAAGCCAATGACCGAGGTCACCGCCAATGAGGACCTGAGCCAATGGCAGACCGACGTGACTTTTAACGTGAAAGTGAGCGACTTAGAGTCGGGAATTAAATTCATACATGTCTTGGCGGACAATGACGTGACGGTTCTCGCTGCCGAGATTGAAGGAAAAACCCCTGAAGAATGGAAAGCGCTGGGTATTGAAAATTTAGCCTATAAAAAGGAACCTTCCGGTATTTATTCCGAAGTTACCTTTACCTATCATTCCAACGAGCCTTCCGTTAACAAAGGAACAGGGAAAAAATTTACTCTGGATGCTGAGGACAATAGCGGCAACGCGGCGGACGCCATTGAAAAAAATTATAAAATAGATAATGTAACACCTGAGATTGAGGCGGTTTTTACAGATGGAAGAGAAAGCGGGAAATGGTATAACGAGGCCCCGGGACTGACCATTAAAAATACCAGGCAAGCCGTAAACCCGGCGGATGCTGGCAAAACACACACCCTCTCCGGGGTACGCTATTATTACAGGAGCTGGAAAAGCGGCACGCCGGAGCCCGATACGTGGACGGTGATCAATGAAACGCCTACAGAAAAAACTGTGGGCTACACCTATCCTGATGAAGCGGATGCTTCCCTTCGGTTTAAAGCAGTCAATGAAACCGGATTAGAGGGAGTGTCGGCGGAGATCAACGTCAAGGTCGACAGGACAAATCCGGACAAACCGGCTGTCAGCATAAAAAACAGCGGTGGGACAGAAGTGCCAGACGGTAATAACGGCTGGTATAAGGGCGCTTGGCCCACCATTACAATTCCAGACAGTCCTACAAACCCGCAGAAAGCCCTTGAAAGTATTTTTTATAAGCTTTATACCGGAAATGACAGCAGTAAGGCACAGACGGCTACCAAAGGGCAGTCTATTCTGAACAGCTCTTTTAATCAGGATGGCACGTCACCGGGGATTGGGGCAGCTCCGGGCATTTTCAGGGACCAAAACAACCAAAAGGATCAGCTGGCTGCCACGGCGGGCCCCGGCCCCGCGGACCCTGCCGTTATGGCCGAGGGCGCGCGTGCTTACAAGGCGCCAGACCTTAAGGAGAGCAATAAGCTGAATAAACCGAATATAAAGGTCCTTAACCTTTATCCTGGGGATAATGGCAAGGTCTTAATCAAATGGATGTGCGAGCTGGCGGGTGCGGAAAGTCAGATGACAGTAAAAAAAGGAAACGCGGATTCAAGCACTGCTCAGTTTGAGGTTAAGGCAGATAATGGCGAGGTGATTACACTGGATATTACCCAGGTGTCAATCAGCGATTTTAACGCAAATGCCGACAGCGTATTGAAAAACGGCGGCTCAAGTTTTGCCTATGACCTTATCTATGTGGGAGCCGCGGACTCTAATGGAAACCAGGATATTGCCACAGGGACACTGGGCGTTTTGCAGAATTATATGAATGCCGGAAATGGGTTTCTGGTAGGCCATGACGCGTTTTCAAATCGTGCGCCAAATATAACAAGGGCCATGCAGGGCCTGGCAAACATTACGCCAGCTTTCAATCTTGACACTTCGGACGTTGATCCGGATTTCGCTCAATATACAAGCATAAGGACAACAACAGCCAGGGTGGTAAAATCCGGAAAAATCACAACCTTTCCATTTTTAATTTCGGATAAAATCCCTATAAAACAAACGCATAATCAATACCAGTTTGCAAAGGGAGACGTATGGGTTCAGTTTGCAGACGATGCGAGCGGCCAGCTTTTGGACAAAGAGCTAAAGCAGTATAAAGGTGAGAAAGGAACAAGCAATTTTTACCTGACCACCAGCGGAAACGTCGGTATGTCCCAGGTGGGGCATACCACAGGCTATGCGACAACCGAGGAGGAGAAGCTTTTAGTCAATACGATGGTAAGCCTTGCCCAAAAGCCAACCTCACAGTTTACCACTACCACAGGGGAGCCCCAGGCGGTAACGGCCATTATCCGTACCGAGGAGCAGCTTAAGGCAATCGGTACCGATCCCTCTTACCCTGCGGATAAGAATGGCGTCTATGTTCTGGGCGACAACATTGCCATCACAGATGGGTCCTTCAGCGGGATCAGCAATTTTGCGGGCAGCTTTGACGGCGGCGGCTATAAAATTACCCTCAGTGGTGCGGCTGCTGGAAAAGCGCTGTTCGCCAATACATCAGAGACGGCACGCCTCATGAATTTTGACATCAGCGGCGGCCAGCTGGTCAGCGGCGCCAACGCTGGACAGATCACACATTGCAGCAGCACAGCGACAACCAGGCCCCTGGTAGGTGTGAGCAACTCAGGCAGTATTTCCTATTGCACATTGAATACCACAGGACTTTTAACAGACAGTGGGATCACCCCAACCAACACAGGGACCATTCAGGATTGTAAGGTTACAGGAAATATCAGCTCGTCCAGCGCCAATCTAGGCGGCATTGCCGGCCAGTCCAGCGGCGCCATACAGAATTGTGAGTACAGCGGCACTCTTACAGCCACAGCTGCCAGCGCGTCCGGCCATATCGGCGGAATTGCGGGCACAGCGTCCGGCAGCCTGACAAGATGTAAAACCAGTGGAACCCTGACTGCTGCAAACAGCCTTGACAGTGTAGGGGGGATCGTGGGCCTGTACAGCGCCAAAGCGCTGTCAGACTGCGAAAACGCCATGACAGTTACTGCGGCGGAGAGCGCCAATGTGGGCGGCGTCGCGGGTAAAATACAGTCGGGCAGCATAAGCAGCTGTGAGAGCACCGGTGCTGTCAGCGGAAAAACAGCCGGCGGTATCGCCGGGGTGGTAGAAAAAGACGCCAGTGTCCGAAACA
Source organism: Eubacterium callanderi (assembly GCF_900142645.1). Lineage (GTDB taxonomy): Bacteria > Bacillota > Clostridia > Eubacteriales > Eubacteriaceae > Eubacterium > Eubacterium callanderi. The sequence continues at coordinate 9,402 of NZ_FRBP01000014.1, read as the reverse complement.
CCATCAACAGCGGCGCGGTAACGGGCAGTGTGGCTGCGGGAGGACTGACGGGCAGCAATGCCGGTGGGTTCAATGACTCCAAAACGACGGCCAACGTCAGCGGCGCGCCTGTCATGGGCGGCGCAGTGGGCGAAAACGCCGGCAGCATCGTGAATTGCTACGCAGCGCCAGGAGCGATCATACCAACGGAGCAGGCAGCTGGTTTTGTCGGAAAACAGAACAATGGCAGCATTAACACCTGTGCCACCACAGCCAACAGCTTCGCGGGCACCAATTATATGTCCAATAAAGATCCTGAGATTGCGGCGGACGGCGTGTACACGCTGGAGACCTGGTCAAAGGATGCGGCCACCAGGGTTGACGGGACAGGGCAAAACACTTCGGGAATGGTTAAAGAGACCATTATGGTGGATACCCGCGGTCCGGCGCCCTTTAGCGCCAGTGTTGAGAACAACACCTTTACCGAGCTGCTGCACAGCCTTACCTTTGGCCTGTTCTTTGATAAAACCACCGATGTGGTGCTGGAGGCGGGCGATGACGTCAGTGGTATTGACAGCATTGAGTATACGGTCTATAAGACAGATCAAGCTAATACAGACCCAGGCGCGAACGAGGGAACCCCTGTCGAGACCAAGCGTGTCAGTGGAAAAGAAAAAGTGACCTTCAGCGTCACACCGGACTTTCAGGGCTATGTCCGCGCTACGGCGACGGACAGGGCCGGAAACGCCACAGAGCTGAGTACCGACGGGATAATAATCAATTCAACCCTGCCCCGGGTCAAGGCCACTGCCACCAAAAACAGCCTGCCCTATGACGGGGACTGGTCAAAAGATAATGTGAGCGTAAGTCTGGAATATATTAAAACAGACAGCCGTGGCAATTCGCTGTCAGGAAACTTCAGTAAATATCAGTATTCTGTTGACAATGGAACGACCTGGCGTGATATCAGTGTGGGCGATAATAACAGTGTCTTCACTGCCTCAGCTGTCAGCGGTACAACCCAGATACTGACCTTTGATAAACCCACCAGCCAGAACTTTATGTTCCGGGCAGCCATTAACGGAAGAACAGACAGCAAAACCGTGTCTGAGACTACAGCAGTCAGCATTAAGATAGACAAAAAAAGCCCAACAGCTGAAATGCCAGTGATGGATATTGCCAGCGCCCTGACAAACAGCGACAACTACGCAGTTTACAGCCAGCAGCCAACCCTGAGCGTGACCGCTTCAGATGATCCTCAGACAGGCTTAATCGACGGCGTAAGCGGCAGCATTGCCAGCGGCCTGAAAAGCCAGACCTATAAGCTGACAAGCGGAGGCGCAGTCAAGCCTTACACCAGTCCTCTTGTAATTGAGGATGGTAAATATGATTTTGAGTTTACGGCCACAGACGGCGCGGGCCAGAGCGCCACTGCCGCCAGCAAATTTATTGTGGACACCATGACGCCCAAGGCGCCTGTGCTTACAGCAACAGCAGGCGGCACAGCCTATGACGGAGGATGGACCGATAAAGAGGTCACCATCACCGCGGCCACGAATGACCCAACCGCGCCCCTTTCCGGCTATGACGGAGCAACGGGTATAAAGTACGCTGTCTACAAGGACGGTGTGTTAAAGGAAGACTGGCAGGATTATAGCGGCAGTGGTGTTGCAATTACCGCTAACATCGACGGAAGCAATGATGGCAGTTTCAATGTCTGCTTTAAGGTGGTCTCACAGGCTGGTCATGAAAGCCCTGAGAGCATGGTGAACGTTAATATTCAAAAAACCCCGCCATCACTTTCTGTAGAGGCCAATGGCAGATGCAGTGAAGGCGCTGACGCACAGCTGGTATGGAGCAGCCAGCCAGTGACCCTTGAGGTCTCCACCGACGGCGTCAAGTTGTCTGGCCAAAAGAGTCAGGAAGCGTATACTGTTTATGATAAAACCCATAAGACCATCACCGTCACAGAGGACGGCATTACAACCTATCGGTTTAAATCAGAAAATAAATCAAAACAGACGAAGGAGAGTGGAATCTATAAAATTGCCCTTGACCAGAAAGCGCCAGAACAGCCTGCAATGTCTTTATACAAGGATGGCACAGAGCAAAGTCTGGACAATGGTACATGGTACGACGACAGTGTGCTGGACACCCTTAAAATTAAGGACAAAACGACTGAGACAGGAGAAGCCAGCCCCAGAACCCTCTATTACCGTGTCTACAATAACGGCGCAGTGAGCGTTCCGGACTATATCACAGCAGCAGGCACAGAGGCCAGCGTTGGCGCACTCATTAAAGAAAGCGGCACGTGGATTATAGAGGCCTACACCCAGGATGAAGCGGGAAACACATCGCCGTTGGCCAAGCAGGTTTTTAACTACGCTAAGGCTGATAATTTACCTGTGCTGGAAATCAGCTTTGACAATACAGTGGTCAAGACGCTGGCGGAAGGCAATACACCGGTTTACGCGGGCAGCGTTAACGCGGCCATCACCGCAAAGGATGACCGGGTAGGCATTAAGGAAAACAGCTTGAAATTCAAGCTAGTACCCGATGCAGGCACAAAGCTGCGCTATGGCGAGATGACCCGTTATACAGGGCCAGTGGAAATTGAGAATTTTAAGGGAGCCATTGAGGCAGAGGTTGAAAACAACGCGGGTCAGAAAAAAACCGTCAGCGCCAGAATCTGCGCGGACAGCGAAAAGCCCAGCGTGTCCATCACCGAGGCCGGTAACAAGTCCCAGAAGAAATGGGCAAAGGAAAGCTTTTCCCTGCAGGTTAACGGCGGTGAAAACACTGTATCCGGTTTTGAAAAATATCAGTACTACGATGCAGGCGGCAACACCTGGGTAGACTTTACCGAGGCAGACCGGATTAATCCGGGTATTGACCACCTGTGGAAGAATGTAAAATATGATGTGACCGATAATGGAAAAGCCCTCGTGAAGGTCCGGTCCGTCAACAATGCCGGCATTGCCAGCGATGAGAAGACCTTTGAGGTGTGGAAGGATGATACAGAAGCAAAAATTGACATTGAGGTTAACTCTGATCTTGTTGACGGTGTGAAATGGAGCAAGGATGTTGTCTTTACACCAAAGCTCCTTAGCGCTGCACCACCTTCAGGAATTGATTATTACTACCGTGAGGGGGGCGGTGATCCGTGGAAAAAAATGGCGGGCGATAGTCTGACTATTCGGAAGACAACCCCGGGAGCAGGACAGACCTATGAATTTAAAGCGGTTTCAGGAACTGGAAATGAGTCCGGTATCGTATCGGAATCGGCATTTATTGACGGTGAAAAGCCTAAGGAGCCCGTGCTGGCCAAAAACATTGAAAACCCGGACGGCGAAAACGGCTGGTATATTACAAGGCCGCAAATAAGCGTCAGAGAGAATGGCTTTGCAGGCGCCGGGCTGGATATTGACGATGAGCAGCGAAGCGCTGTGAAAACAGAATATCAGTTATCCAATTCATCTGTTCAGGCTGCCAGCAGCGGTCAATTCCTGAGAAGCCTGCAGACAGCTGCCGCTCCTGCGGAGTGGAAGGAAGGCGGCTGCATCCCCCTTGACGGGGAGGGTGTATTCAATTTCATGACAAGAAGCAGGGATGCTGCGGACAATCTCTCGGATCTGACTGCCAGAGAAACAGTCAAGGTAGATACAAAAGACCCGGCGATTGCCGATAATGACATTGAAGTGCGGGATGTAAATGGAGGAAAAACCCTTGGGCTGCTGGGCGGCATACTGTTCAACGACACCATTGAGGTTTCTGTGACCGCGCATGATGTGGGATCAGGCGTTTACAAAATCACGTATCAGCTGGGAAATGACAACGCAGCACAGAAGACATTAACCGCAGACGGCAACGGACGCGTGAGCTTCCGGCTGTCACCAAAAAAGGGCGTGCCGCTGAATACCAGCTTAAAGCTGACAGCCACCGACCTGGCCGGGCGTGAGAGCGCGCCAGTAACCATTGACAATTTACTGCTGGAGGCTGAAAAGCCAGAGGTCAGCATCACACCAAAGACTGCACCCAACGACAAGGGCTGGTATAAGGGCGTTCTGCCCTATACCGTCACTGCCCGCGACAGCGACGCAGGCCTGGAAACCGTGAGGGCAGCTATGGACCAAAACGGCAGCGAGACAGTGGTCGCCAATGACACCGTGGACGCGGCAGACAGCAAGAATACAAAGCAGTACAACAGCACCATCACCCAGAGCGGCAGCGCCCAGCGGGTGACGGTTGAGGCCAAGGATCGGGCGGGCAACACCCAGACCGTGGAAAAGACCTTTAAGGTCGAGACCGCGGCGCCGGCCCTTGGCGTAAGCTTCACCCTCATGGATGGAGCAGACACGTCTTACACGGACGCCACCAGCTATAACGTCTGCGCAGCGCTGACCTATGAGGAGCCCGTTTCGGGTGTTGAGGATTTACAGGTGAGCACCGATCATGGCAGCACCTGGTCCTCGGTGAGCGACGCGCTGGGTAAAAAGCACGTCATCAGCTCAGAGACCAACGCCGATTACCAGTTCAGGCTTGTGACCAACGCAGGCAATGTGTCCGCGGCCACAGCGCCGCAAAAAGTGGTCATCAACCGTAAAATGCCGGGCGCGCCAGCCATTGAGGTAAAAGACCAGAATGGCAGTATAATGAATGAAGCCTGGAGCAACCAGGATCAGACCGCCACGGTGCTGGTGCCGTCCTGCGACGACGCCGGTGTGCGGCAGGCCACAGAATATGAATACCAGACCTATAAAGACAGCACAGCGGACGCCAGCCGAACAGGAACCATCGCTCCGTCAGAGAGCGGGCAGTCCGTGGCGCTTGCAGACTTTACAGAGGAGGGAGAATATGTCGTTAAAGCCTGGGGCCGGCAGAAAGACAGCGGGCTTCAGGATACAGAAAATATTTGTGAAAAGAAGGTAATGGTAGACAAAACACCACCGGATGCCAGCCAGACAAATGCCAGCTTTTTCATGGACAACGGCAGGCTGAAGCTTAAGGTTTTGGTTAATGATGCCCTGAGCGGCGGAGGAAGTGTTGACTATACGATTACCAAAAACGGTGCAGAGGGACCGTCACAGACTATGAGCTGTGATGTCTCCGGCCAGGCAGTACTGGATGTTAATACCCTTGGAGCAGGGGACCGTGTAAAAATAAAAAAAGTTTATGATAAGGCGGGAAACGGCATCGAGCAGACGGGAATTCCTGATTTAACGATCCCAGGAAATATTAACCTGACAAAAATAGAGCTTCAGATCACTCCTGGTGAGACCACCATCGCAGGCTGGTATCATGACCAGCCGCTGACAGCCAATGCGCACATCACCGTGGAGGGCGGCAGTAAGCCAGAGGACATTAAAGATGATTCCGGCAATGTCCTCAAGGCCTACCCGGATGCCAACAGCATTACCAAGGTGAATGTCACCTATCCCGACAACCGGATGGTCACACTGGACTATACCCGGGCAGACAACAGCGGACAGACCGAGACAGATGTCCCAATCACGGATATCACCGGCGAAGGTGAGGACCTTGTCCTCAGGATAACCGCCTACGACGCATGGGACAACAGCGCAGAAACAACATGGCAGTTCAAAAACGATGCGACCCCGCCGGACAAGCCGGGTCTTAAGCTGACAACAAGCGAGGGTGAGCTGGGCAGTGATGGCAGAACCGACAAAGATATAACCCTGACAGTGATTCCAGACGAGACCAATGAAAACCAGACCAACCCCGATAAAAAGAAGACGTCGCCGCTTTCCAGCTGGCAGTACAGCCTGGATGGCGGGGCAACATGGAGTGAGCAGTACTCCATCAGCAGTGAGGCGTCAAGCCTGAGCCGGGTGATAGCCAGCAAGGGCGGCCTGGATACCGACAGTCTGGTGGTCCGGGTTTCGGATCTGGTTGGAAACACCAGCGTAAACAGTGAACCCAAAAGCGTGCATGTCACCGATACGGCCGCGCCCATCAATCTCAGTATTACAGAGGCCGACGGGACGAGCCCGGTGGACAGCGCCTGGGATAACCGGAAGGCTGACCGAGTGCTAAAAGTGCACGCGGCCGACCCGGCAGAGGGAGTCATCAGCTTTGGCCTGAAGGAATGGAACTACAGTCTCGATGGCGGAAACACGTGGCAGACAGCCAATATTCCCTGGGACGGCACGGGTGAAAACAACATCCCGATCGCCGGGGACGGCGTCTATGCTGTTACCTTCAGGGTCTGGGATGCGGCCGGCAATCTGTCGCAGCTCGACAGCGCCGCAGAGGTGAGAAAAGACCAGACCGCTCCTGAAGTAAAAGAACAGGATATTCTGTTTGAACAGCAAAAGGGCGTGGACAACTGGGTCAAGGCGGCTATTCACTGGCTCAGCTTTGGCAATTTCTTTAACGACACCATCCGTGTTACGGTGCCCGTCGAGGACGCCATGAGCGGTAATCATTCGCTTGCCTACAGTGTTGACGGCATTTCCACAGAGGTAGTGGCGAACGATGGCAAAGCTGTCTTTACCCTGCCGGTGAACGGTGTGAAGGACCAGACCCTTGCGGTTTGGGCCAAAGACATCGCAGGCAATGTGTCTGAGACGCTGCCGGTAAAGGGCGGAGGAGAAACCGCCCAGTGGACAACGGAAAACAGCGGCCCCATCATCGGTGACGCTGTCACCAGCGTGACTGCCAACGCGGCGGGCTGGTACACCCAGGATATTCCTGTCAGCGTCCGTATCGAGGATATGGACAGCGGCCTGGCGGCTGTGAGCTGGCAGTTAAATGACGAACCCGAGCAGACGGTCATGCCGTCTGAGCATGAACGAAAGGACAGTGAAAATATTGAGATAAACATTACCGAGGACGGCGTAAACACGCTGACAGTGAAAGCCGCCGACAACGCGGGCAATACCGCAGAACGCAGCTACAGCTTTAAGCTGGACCACGGTCAGGAGCTGGCAGCTTATATTACTGAGCTTAGCGGCGACCCGGTGGACCCGGACCGCTGGCGCAGCGAGGAAACCGTAAGGCTCAAGGCCAATATGGCAGTGGGTGAAAGCGACATCGACACCTGGCAATACACCCTGGACGGCGGCCAGACCTGGACCGCCCCCGAAGCATGGGGAGATGAAAATATCCTTGAAATTGAGGAGGATGGCGTCTACAGCCAGCCTCAGGCGGCAAGAGCAGCCGGACAGCAGAACCTCATTGCAGTCCGTGTGACGGACATGGCTGGTAACCAGAAGGAAAGCCCCTATGAATCCATCAAAAAGGATAGTGAAGCGCCAGCCTTTGCGGCCGTCCAGATGGACGAGGCCAACGGAAATGTGCACGAAAACGTGCACTGGTACAAGGACAGAAAACCGAGCGTGCGCCTGGTTCCAGAAATGGAAACGGCAGGAAAAGCCCCGGTGACCCATACCTTCACCCTCAACGGTGAGCCAGTGGTGTTTGACAGTGAAACTGAGCTGAGAGAATGGCTTAAAGAAGGCGAGAACATCCTGCGCGTCTACGCGAAGGATGCGGCCGGAAATGAAGCGAAGGAAGGGGATCAAAACTATATTGAAAAAGTGTTCTATATTGACACAGAAGCGCCGGAAATCGGCGAAGCCAGCTTTAAGGACATAGGCAATAAGCCCATTGAAAAACTTATCCACTGGCTCAGCTTTGGCAATTTCTATAACGAGGCTGTCCAGGTAACCGTACCGGTAACCGATGCGGCCAGCGGCTGCGAAGCCCTTACCTACAATATTGGCGGCCAAAGTGCACAAGCACCTGTGAAGGATGGAAAAGCCAGCTTTGAAATCCCAATGGACACAGACGCCAAGGTCACCTGCCATGCAGAGGACACGGCCGGCAATGAGACCGGGCTGTTTGCCATCGGCAAAGAGAGCAGCCAGTGGGTACTCACCCGCAAAATTGAAGTACCGAACCTTTGGATCAACGGCGAGGCAGCAAGCGGCGGCTGGTATAACCAACCGGTTTCCTACGAGCTCCTTGTCAGCTGTCCGGAGGCGGGGATTCACAGCATTAAACAGACCATGGATAACGGCGAGCCGGTGATGCTCGGGGAAGCGGTATTTGCAGAGGGCCTTGTGCCGGAATACCGTGTGACCGGAGAGCTGAGCGAGGACGGCGTTCATCAAATGCTGCATGTCATTACCGATAATGCAGGCAATAAGACACAGAGAGAGGATTTTATAAAAATTGACCAGACAGCGCCCAAGGGGCTGGCCATCACCGGAGCGCCTGAAAACGGGGAAGCTCTGGAGCCGCAGACATTAACCGTCCTGGCAAATGACAGTATCGAGGGCATTGAGACCAGCGGCCTGAAGGCATGGTCCTACACCCTTGACGGCGGCAAAACCTGGACGGAGCCGCAGCTCTGGAATCAGAAGGGTGAGAATACCATCACCGTTGAGGACGCGCGGGCCTATGACATTTCCTTTAAGGTGTGGGACCATGCCGGAAATGTCAGCGAGCTGAGCGAAATGGAGCGTGTGCGGTTTACCATCACCAGTGACAATCCATTGACCAGAGTGACAACAGTAGTGAACCCTGTGACCGGACTGTATTTTACAGCTGGGCAGCTGTTGGGATTGGCCGGATGTTTAATGGCCATCGCGGCAGCGTTTATGGTCAGCCTGATATGGTACCGCAAAAACAGACGGCAATAGCCAAAGCGCCCCGTTGGGAAATTGGAATAAACAGCTAAAAAGGAAATATAATGGAGCAAACGAACCAAGCTTATCTTGGGCTGCGCCAGGCCCTTGAAACTGCCGCAAACGCTATGGACCCAGAAATCCGGGCCCATAGCCTGCGGACAGGTCAGCGTATGGAGACAATATTAAAGGAAATGGACAGGCAGGACCTGTTAGACCTTTGGAACTGGGGAGACCTGTCTCCCCTGAATTATCACGATATGGGAAAAATTCCCGGCGAATATGGGACAGGCCACACTGAGATTGGCGAGATTTTTTTTAAACGCCTGCATCAGCTTTTTAACCAAAAAAGCGGCCAGGCAACCATCTTTACAAGCATCGCGGCAGATATCTGCCGTTATCATCATGACCATTATGGCGAATGCCAGCATGAATCGGCCAAAGGGAGGGATATTCCTCTGGCAGGCCGGGTATGCGCTGTGGCCAACATCTGGGACCATCTGGCGCTGGACGGGCTGAGGCCCTGCCAGATATTAGCCAGACTGGAGCTGCAGAGCGGCGGCCAGTACGACCCAGAGGTTATCGGAGCGCTGCGGCGTTTTTATGAGCGCCACGGCGCTCTGGAATTATAAAGCATTAAATGAATTAACGACCATAAAATGGGACACCGGCTGTCACCCATCAAAACCCTGAAGGCCGCGTACACACACGTGTATGTGGTCATCAGGGTTTTTTGCATATAAGAACATAAAAAGAGGAGAAAAAAATGGCA
>NZ_FRBP01000017.1 GCF_900142645.1 Eubacterium callanderi | reverse complement strand
CTTTGTTTAAGAAGACGATGATGTATGGTACGCCTACCTGACGGCTTAACAGGATGTGTTCACGGGTCTGCGGCATTGGGCCGTCGGCTGCGGATACAACTAAGATCGCGCCGTCCATCTGGGCTGCGCCGGTGATCATGTTTTTAACGTAGTCGGCATGGCCCGGGCAGTCGACGTGTGCGTAGTGGCGGGCGTCGGTTTCATATTCAACGTGGGCGGTTGAGATGGTGATGCCACGTTCTCTTTCTTCTGGTGCTTTATCGATGTTGTCGAAAGCTACAGCTTCACCGGTTCCGAAGCGTTTGTTTAATACGGTGGTGATTGCAGCGGTTAATGTTGTTTTACCGTGGTCAACGTGACCGATGGTACCAATGTTAACATGTGGTTTGGATCTTTCAAATTTTTCTTTAGCCATTTTGTTATCTCCTTAAAGATTATAAATTAATTTAAATAGATACGATTTGATGCGCGCCGTTTTTTCCATATTCAGGACGGCTTCACTCAGGATATTATACAATAGCATCCGGGGGGTTTCAAGCTTTTTTGTTCCAAAACTTAAATAAAATTGGGATAAAAAAAATAAGCCGGAAGCATCCGGCTTAAAATTTGATAAATCGGCGGCAGACTACGCCGGACAGACGTTCTTAGCCTGCAGGCCGCGCGGACCCTGTTCGGTGTCAAAGGTTACCCTGTCGCCGTCATTTAAAGTCTTGAAGCCATCGCCAACGATGGATGAGAAGTGTTCGAATACGTCGTCGCCGTCTTCTCTTGAGATGAAACCAAAACCTTTATCGCCATTAAACCATTTAACTGTACCATTATTCATTGTGGTACCTCCTGAAAACTGAAGAAAGCCCTGGCATGTGATGGCCAGGGCTTTCTGAGAGAAAATTGGGAGAGTGAATTGTTCGTTAAAATAAGAGGTCTGTGTGTTCAGAAATATTTATACCCGGCGTCTGCCCTTTTTAAACACAGGCCTGTGCTTTTCCCCAATCCATTCATCGAAGGCATTTTATCCCTGATCACAGCTCACACCGTCTTCCGCGGAGTTTCCAGGCTTTAGCTTGCTTCCTGTTCATCGTTCCTCAATGGTCTGTTGTTATCTTTGGTGTTTCAGCAGCGCAAGTGCCCCAAAGGACAGGACGCCCAGGACTGCCAGGAAGCCTAAAAAGTAATTGCCTTCCTTACCGGTTGCCGGGTTTTTGCTGGTTGTGTCTGTCTTGTCCTGAATCGTTCCAGCGCTGTTATTGTCTGCTCCTGCCGTCCCATTGCCTATTCCGGCGTGATTGCCATTGTCTTCTTTGGTCCACGATGCCCATAACGTCATGTTTTTTTCTCCGGCCGGGCGGTTGAAATCCCAGAGCAGGAGGTTGCCATTTTCATCATATGCGTATGCCCATCCCTCAAAAACGTATCCCTCACGCTGCGGGTCGGCGGGGATGTCGGTCACTTTATGCCCGGGCTTGACAACTGCTTTATAAAAATCCGGATACGTTGCCTTTCCGTCATCCGGGTCAAAGGCAACGATGGTTCCATTTTCCCAGACGGCCCACAAGGAGGTATTTTCACTGACGGCATCGGTCTCAAAATTCCATAAAACCGGAGTGCCATTTTCATCATATGCGTACGCCCATCCTTCAAAAACAAACCCTTCCTTCTGGGGATCGGCAGGCGGATCCGTTATCTTTCCGCCCGCTGGAATGGTGACCTTGTACCAGTCGCTGTAGCCTGTTCCATCCTCGGGGTCAAATACGATCTGACAGGCTTTCCCCCAGACTGCCCACAGGGTTGTGTTTTCACTCACAGCATCGGCCGCAAAGTTCCATAAAACCGGGGTGTCATTTTCATCATACGCGTATGCCCATCCCTCAAAAATAAAGCCTTCCTTCTGGGGATCGGCAGGCGGATCCGTTATTCTCCCGCCCTCTGGAATGCTTGCCTTATGCCAGTTATGGTAGCTGCTCCCATCCTCTGGGTCGAACACAACCTGATAGATGGGGCTGTCCGGGGCAGCCTGAGCCACCGCAAAGGGCGAAAAGCCTGAGAGCAGAATCAGGCAGGCCAGCAGATACAGCGAACCAAGTTTTTTAATGGAATTTCTCTGTTTCAATTGATCTCTCCTTTATAAATATCATTTAAAAACACCAGTACCTCCCCAGACAAGAATATTAAAAAGCATTCTCTTCTGATAATCGTCCTTAAATCATACTGCCTTTTGCCTGTAACCGCAATTCTAAAAAAATTTGTCACGCTGAGAAAGTGACACCTCTGTGACTTTTTGTGAGATGCCCACATCCTGCCCTTAGTTTGTGTCTTTGTATCCGTTCAGTAATGAAACAACCCCTACCGGCCTGCGATCTCCTGTTTCCGGATAAGCAGCGGAAAGCCTGCCCAAGCCGAAAATTGGCAAGAAAAAACCGGTCGTCAAAATGGACAACCGGCATAAAAAAAACAGCTTCTAAAAGCCGCTTAAATGTCTGTGTATGGAGCCCTTGTCCGGATTCGAACCGGAGACCCCCACCTTACCATGGTGGTGCTCTACCTGCTGAGCTACAAGGGCATGTATAAAGGATCGTAGATTCCTCAGCAATTCGATTATCCTTATCGGATAACTGCTTCGTCATCTGCGTTAGTTTTGTTGCCGTGCGCCCGCTAACGCTCCATGCGCACTACCAAATTCACTCCATAAATTTGGACAAAACGTTGGTGGGGAGAGATGGATTCGAACCATCGTAGACTCAGTCAACGGATTTACAGTCCGCCCCCTTTAGCCACTCGGGCATCTCCCCATATAAGGATCACAAATGCTTTGGAAATTTCATAACCTTTCAGGGAAATCTCCGTATCACTTGCGCTTGTCTCGTTACCGCACGCTCTATGCGTGCTGCCAAATTCGCTTCGCAAATTCGGACTCAACATCGACAGCTTCTATATGATACTCTATTCTGATAGGATAGTCAAGGGGTTTTATTAAAATTTTTAGATTTTTTTTCGGATACGCTGGATCGCGTTGTCCACAGCCTTTTTCGACCGGCCGATCTTATCGCTGATCTCCTGGTGGGAAGCGCCCTTCAGGTAAAAATAAAGCACCTGCTTTTCCAGCTCTGAGAGCTCGCTCTTAGCCACCTGGCTGAAATGCTCCACAGCCTCGCGGGTCACCAGCTCCTCATCAGGGTCCAGCGCCGCAGTGGAGGCCACCAGATCCAGCAGCGTGGTATCCGGGTCATCCTCCGAGATGGGTGAATACAGGGAGACCGTATCGCCCATCGGGCTGTGCTTCGGCCGTTTCGCTTTTGTGACCACACTTTTTATACGGTTTTCCACACACAGGCCGGCAAAGGTTTTAAAGCTTGTGCCCCGGTCCTCACGGTAATCCCAGATCGCCCCCAGCAGCGCGATCATGCCCTCCTGGATCAAATCCTCCTGGTCGCCGCCGATGTAGTAAAAGGGCCGGGCCTTCTGCGTCACCACACAGCGGTATTTTTCCACAATGGTCACCACTGCTTCCTTATCACCGCCCTGGGCTTTTTTCACAAGTTCCAGATCCTTGTCCATCAATCCTCCACATTTCCTTTTCTCAGTTCTCTCATAACGGCCAGCACCTCGTCATCCATGTAATCCTCCAGCTTGTTGCGGGTATCACTCTCGGTCCTACGGTACTGCTTTCTGACCTGTTTCGCACTCTCAGCCATGGCCTGTATCAGTTCGCGGGAGGGCACCCGCTCCCCGCCGTTTGCCAGCACCACACGCTGAAGCGTATAGTCTGAAGTGACCACTTTGACCGTGTAGGGCCTGGGCAGGCTGAATACCAGTTTTTCGATATAGGTGTCGGCGGTTTTGTTCTTCTCAGTAAAGACCACCTTGATGCGTCCCCGTATCTCCTCGCGCCGCTCTGCGTTTTCCTGGGAATAAGCGTCAAAAACCAAAACCGTCTCATAGCCCATCAGCCCGCTGTAGCTGTTCAGCTGCTCGATCAGATCCTCCCGGGCCTCCTCCAGATTAAAATCGGTAAGCCCTTCCATCTCAGCTAAATGGTGGATCACATTGTAGCCGTCGACAATCAGATAGGTTTTTATTTTTGACACCCCCTTCAGTATTTATCCGTTTTTGAGAACGGACAGACACAAAATGAATTCATACCGCCCAAACAGGATCCTTTTTAATGGAGAATTGAGAACAACGCTTAACGTTAAATCCGGTGCGGTCCAGACCGTCTCTACTGGTGGCGCTGTCTGGCTGCCTCGCTCAGGATAATGGCCGCTGCGGCCGACGCGTTAAAAGAATCAATATCGCCGTAAAGCGGAATCGAAACACTGTAATCGCACTGTTTTTTCACATTGGGGCTGATACCCTTGCCCTCGTTGCCGATGATAATGGCCAGCTTGCCCTTAAAATCGTTTTTGTAGTAAGGGGCGCCGTCCATATCCGCTGCCATGATCCAGAAGCCCTTTGCCTTGAGCTCATCAATGCACTGGGTCAGGTTTCCGACCTTGACAATGGGGGTATGGGCCACGGCGCCCGAGGATGCCTTGACGGATACGGCTGTCAGGCTCGCCGACCGGCGCTTGGGGATAATAACCCCGTGTACCCCGCAGAGGTTGGCGCTTCTGATAATCGCGCCCAGGTTGTGGGGATCGGTCAGATGGTCTAAGATCACCACAAGGGGCTCCTCGCCCTTAGCGTCTGCCTTTGCCAGCACATCCTCCATGCTGCTGTAGGGAAAGGGCGCCATCATGGCCGCCACGCCCTGGTGCGGCTGTCCGTCCGCCAGACCCTCTAGCTTGATTTTCTCAACACTCTGAACCACAATGCCCCGCCTGCGTGCCTTTTCGGCAAGGTCGCCCAGCACATGGTCTTTATTGTCCTTGAGGATCAGCAGCTTATCCATCTGCTGTTCTGAGCGGAGCGCTTCCATCACCGGGTTTTTGCCCACGATCACAAAGCGGTCATCTCCTTCATCGTCCTGTCTGCGCGTTTCGCGCCGCTTCAGGTCCGCCCGATGGTAGCTTTCCTTTTTCTGTTCCCGCCCATGGTCATTCCGCGTTTTTTTACGATCATTCTTTTTCATTTTATACCTGCTTATTTTTATTTTATTTTAACATTGAAACATTAATCAATTATTATTAAATTTTTTATAAAGAGATAGAGTACCTTCTCCATTTTCCATTAAAATCGCCTTTCGCTCTATCTTTGCCGCTTCCTTTCAGCTTTACCCAAAAGCCATGACCGGTAAATATTACCGGTCGTCCGCTTCCCCCTCATGCCGCTTTCTGGGCGGCAGCGGGCCGAAATACTGGTAGAAATAGGTTTTGATGGTGCTGTTGTAGAGCTTGCGGTTTTTCGTGGCTTTTTTGCCAAAATAACGCTCAAATTCCGGATAGCCGGTGATAACAAAGTAGGACCAGTCCTCCAGTCCTGAAAACGCCTCGCCCATATCGCGGTAGAGTGCCTGAATCTCCTTTTCCTGCCCGATGCGCTCGCCGTAGGGCGGATTGGTGACAATGACCCCGTAGCGCCGTTTGGTGGCGATGGACTGCACAGGCAGCTTCTGGAAGGCCACATAGCCACTCACACCAGCCAGCTCTGCGTTGATACGCGCCTGCTTCAGCGCCGCTGGGTCAATATCCGACCCCAGAAGCCGGAACTCACGGTCATTGACCGCCGCCCGGGCATTTTCCCGCGCTTCCTCCCACAGACGGGCTGGTATGGCTGGCCATTCCTCAGAAACAAAGTTCCGTTTTAACCCCGGCGCAATGTTTTTCCCCATCAGGGCTGCCTCAATGACAATGGTTCCAGATCCGCACAGCGGGTCAAGGAAAACACGGTGGGGCTGCCAGCGTGACAGGTAAACCAGCGCCGCGGCAATGGTTTCCTTGAGCGGCGCCTCATTGCCGTACTGTCTGTAGCCGCGCTTATTCAGGCCAGAGCCGCTGGTGTCAATGGACAAGACCACCTCATCCTTCAAAATCTGAATGTGGATGGGATAATTGCCTTCCGTTTCCTCAAACCAGCCCACGCCGTAGACTTTTTTCAGCCGCTCAACCACTGCCTTTTTCACGATCCGCTGTCCGTCCGATTTGCTGAAAAGCTTGGATTTTACGCTGGTGATCTTGGCTGCCGGAAAGACCCCCTTCACGGGAATCCAGTCCTCCCAGGGCAGCGCCTTGGTTTTTTCAAAAAGCGCGTCAAAGGTTTCCGCTCGAAACTGCCCCATTTTCAGCAGAACCCGGTCTGCGCACCGCAGCCATAAATTGGACTCCGGAATGGCCGAAAGAGGACCGGTGTAATAAACCCGCCCGTTTTCAACCGCCTCGATCTCATAACCCAGGCGTTTAATTTCATCCTTTACCACACTCTCCAGCCCAAAGGCTGTCGTCGCGATCAGATGTACTTGTCTGTTCATAATTTTCCTTACCGTTCATTTATTTTTTCGCATTAAAACTGAGAAAGGCGTGTGCTAAAGCCACGCCCTTGAACTGCTAAAATGCTTTTATTTCTTCGTCCCTGCCAAAAACCATGAATCCGCCGTAGCCCTTGCCTTCGTAATAATTGATCTGCTTGCCGAATTTTTTCTTCATGGCGACCAGATTGACCGTGTAGCCGTCCGCCCTCAGCTTATCGGCGTAGGGAATGACCTCAGTCATCGCGTCCTTACCCGCGTCGTAGAACAGGAGAAGCCGCTTGTTTTCAACCGCCTTGTCTGCCTGTTCCTCCAGAAGAATGTTGACAATCCGTTCAAAGCCGATGGAAAAGCCAACCGCCGGAACCGAATTTTTAGAGTATTTGCCGATCATATTGTCATAGCGCCCGCCGCCGGCAATGGAAAAGCCATAGGGCCCATAGCTGACCTCAAAGATCTGGCCGGTATAATAGCCCATGCCGCGGATCAATGTAAAGTCAAAGACAACCTGGTACCTGCCGCCAGAAAGGGCCGCGCTGGTTTCAATGACCTTTTTCAGGTCCGCCACCGCCTCGGGCTCGTCAACCTTTTCGCCGATGTTGTCCAGGGTGATGGTGGCTGCCTCATCCACGAAAGCACCCACTATGGCTTCGTCATAGCCCTTTTCGATGAGTTCCTTTTTCACGCCGTCCGCGCCGATCTTATCCGCCTTGTCCAGGGAAATGCAGACCGAGCCTGCATCCTCTTCCTTAAAGCCCGCCTTTGCGATAAAGGCGTTGAGCAGCTTGCGGTCATTCACCTTGATGGTGAAGCCCTCAAAGCCGATGGCCATGAGCGCTTTGGAGGTCGTGTTGATCAGTTCCATCTCAGCCGATACCGTGGGATCGCCAATGATATCAATATCGCACTGCTTGAAGGAACGGTAACGCCCCTTCTGCGGGCGCTCCGCCCGGAACACATTGCCGATCTGGATGGCTTTAAAAGGCGTTTCCAGCTCACCGGCATTGTTGGAGTAAAAACGGCTCAGCGGCAGGGTCAGATCAAAGCGCAAGCCCATATCGCACAGATCCGACACAGTGCTTTCCTCATGAACCTTAAGCTTGTCGCCGCGCTTTAAAACCGTGAAGAGCATCTTCAGGTTTTCGCCGCCGTCGCTGCCGAGCAGCAATTCGATATTTTCAAGGGCCGGCGTTTCAATCCGCGAGAACCCATGACTTCTGTAAATCTCCAGGATCTGCTGTTCTAGCTGATCCCGGATAAGCATTTCCCGGGGCAGAATATCACGCGCGCCCCGCACTGGATTTGAACTAATCAATTCGGTCACCTCTTATACTAATTTAATCTGACGATAGACTTTCTTGCCCTTTTTAACGATGATGGCGTCATCCTTGAAATCAGCCGGTGTGACAAGCGCCTTGATGTCTGTAATCTTATTGCCGTCCACTTCAATACCGCCCTGCTGTACCAGCCTGCGGCCTTCACTTCTGCTCGGAATCAGGCCTGCTGCATCGAGCAGCGTCAGGATTTCCATACCGTCGCCCAGCGCATCCCGTGACAGGTCCACGCTTGGGATATCGTCGGTCTTCACACCGCCCGCAAACAAGGCTCTTGAAGCTTCCTGCGCCTTGTCGGCGTCCTCCTTGCTGTGAACCATAGCGGTAACCTCATAGGCCAGGATTTCCTTGGCTTTGTTGATTTCAGAACCCTCCAGGGAACCCAGACGGTGAACCTCATCCATGGGCAGGAAGGTGAGCATTGCCAGGCATTTCTCAACGTCAGCGTCCGCCACATTCCGCCAGTACTGGTAGAACTCGTAGGGTGAGGTTTTTTCGGGATCAAGCCACAGCGCGCCCTTGGCGGTTTTACCCATTTTAATGCCCTCGCTGGTGGTCAGCAGAGAGAAGGTCATGCCGTATACAGTTTGGGCATCCTTGCGGCGCACCAGCTCAGCCCCGGCGATGATATTAGACCACTGGTCATTGCCGCCGAACTGCATTTTACAGCCATAGTTTTTGTGCAGCACATAGAAGTCATAGGCCTGCAGCAGCATGTAGTTAAATTCAAGGAAGGTCAGGCCCTTTTCCATTCTGGATTTGTAGCACTCGGCTGTGAGCATCCGGTTGACGGAGAAGTGGGAGCCCACATCCCGCAGGAACTCGATGTAGTTGAGCGGCAGAAGCCATTCTGCGTTGTTGACCATCATGGCTCTATCATCCTCAAAGGTCAGGAATTTTTCAAAGACCTTTTTGAATTTTTCGCCGTTTTCCGCAATCCGTTCCTGGGTCATGACCTGACGCAGGTCCTGTCTGCCCGAGGGGTCCCCGATCATGGTGGTTCCACCGCCGATCAGGGCAATGGGTCTGTGCCCGTAGCGCTGCATGTGCGCCATCACCATAATCTGGATGAAGTGCCCAACGTGCAGGCTGTCTGCCGTCGGGTCAAAGCCAATATAAAAGGTGACCGATTCGCTGCCCAATAATTTACGGATTTCTTCCTCATTGGTACACTGCTCGATCATACCGCGTTCTTTTAGTACGTCAAATACATTTTCCATTTGTCTGTCTATCCTTTCAAAAGTGTTTTATTATTTCTCTATAAAAGATCCTTCATATTTTCATTAATTTTGTCCGTAACCTCTTCCTGAACCGTCGTCTTACGCCGTTCCCAACGAACCAGCGCCTCAGTGACAAACACCTTGATGACCGCAAAAAACGGAATGGCCACAAACATGCCGAGCGGCCCGAAGAGGCTTCCGCCCACCATGACGCAGAACAGCACCCAGAAGGGGTTCAGCTCCACGATTTTCCCAAGGACGTTTGGTCCCAGAACATTGCCGTCAAACTGCTGGACAGCAAGAATCCAGATTGCAACCCCGAGGGCCTTGGCCGGACTGTAAAGCAGCGTCAGGAAAATACCGGGGATCGCCCCGATGATCGGACCAAAATAAGGGATAACATTGGTCACGCCCACTACCAGTGCGATAAGCGGCGCGTATTCCACCCGCAGCACCAGAAGCCCGATGTAGCAGATGAGCCCGATCAACGCTGAGGTCATGATTTTACCAGAGAAGTATTTGTAAAAAACACCGTCAATGGTACGGATGGCCCAGTTAAAGCCATTGTTAGCCTTTGGGCTCATAATGGCACGGTTCAGCCGTTTCAGCTGGCTCTCAATATTTTCCTTGTCCAGCATCAGGTAGAAGCCGGAGAAAAAGACTGCCACAAAGCCGATTAAAAAGCTGGTGGTTCCCTTGGCGAAGCCAACGGCAATGTTCCCAATCTGCTTAACCGATTCGGAGTTGAAATTCATATTGCCAAAAATAAAATCCATGGTATCCTTGGCATTCAGGTTCTGGACCGAAGACAGGTCCAGCTGTATCATGTCCACCAAATCCTTAAAGAAACCACCCCGCTGTGACAGGTTTATGAGAAAAGTGTTGATTTCTGCCGCATAGGTGGGTATACTGCTCACTAAGCCCACCACGCTGTCAATGATGGCCGGTATCGAGATATACATGAACAGAATCACCACGATGATCGTGATGACATAGATGACCAAAACCGCCAGAAGCCTGACGAGTTTTGGTTTTTTCTCACTTCCCTTAATGTACTTAAAGGCTTTTTTCTCAATCCACCGCATGGGGCGGAACAAAAAGTAGGCCAGCACTGCCCCCATGATAATGGGCAGCAGAATTTCAAAGGCCGAGCCCACCACATGGCTGACAGCCGAGAGAATAAAGCCAAGATTGTCGAGTATCTTATAAAACAGAATGATGGTAATGACGCCTAAAACCGCGTAGGTATAGTATTTTAAATACTGCTTATCAAATTTAATGCCCATTCTCTGCACCTCCTGTCTTAAAAAATAGATTAACAACCTTCATCTTACCATTTTAAGAGAAAAATTTAAACAATTTTCTAAGAAATCTTTGAAAAATTTCAAATTATCATGTATACTTGAACAATAATAAAACAAATGAGGCAGTTAACACTGAATTTATAAAATTCCGGACCAAGGTAAAAAGCGAATCCCACGGCACCGCCGCTCCGTTTTTTATCGGCGGCCCTCTTAAGGAGCATCCATGTTATTTTATATATTATTCATCATTGGAGGAATCATCGTTGACCAGCTAACCAAATATCTGGCCGTCACATTTTTATCGCCCGTCACCACTGTCCCGGTCATCCCCCATGTCTTTCACCTGACCTACGTGGAGAATACCGGTGCCGCTTTCAGTATTTTTGCCGGGAAACAGATTTTTCTGATCCTTCTGACCCTGATTTTTATTATTGTGTTGGTCTACTTCTTTGTCATCATGCCAAAGACCAAGCGGTATTTTGATGTTAATCTGGCCCTGTCCATGATCATCAGCGGCGCGGTCGGCAATCTGATCGACCGTATCCGCCTGAACTATGTGATTGACTTTTTCGACGTCCGTCTCATTGGCTTTGCTATTTTCAACATTGCCGATATTTTTGTGGTCGTTGGATGTATCCTCATGGTTATCGCCATTTTCAGAAACAAAGAGCTTCTCAACGACCCGCCAAGTCTGGCTAAAAAAAAACGCCAGCGGGCCGCGCAGACATTAAAAAAGTCCAAAGCCAGCGCAAAAACCGATAATACGCCCGCTGAGCACACGGACGAAGAAGCCCAGGGGCTGAACAAGGATGTGCTTTCAAAGAGAAAGCCCCGGAAACGCCGCCGAAATCTGGAGCCAAAGGTCATGACAAAAATCGAAAAGCTGCCCGAGCATTACAGCTCCATCGACTTTGAGCCTGGACCGCCGCCAGAGGAGCCAGAGTTCCTCCAGCACAAAAAGAAAAAAAATTCCAAAGATTAGTCCGCAGATTAAAACACCTCCTGAAACGCCAGCTTCTGGTTTTTCGGGAGGTGTTTTTGCGTTGGCTGTCTCATTTACTCCAGTACAGCCACCATATCTTTTTCAGTGATCTGAATATGTGCGCCGGCCGCTTCGCTGGCTTCACTGCAGCGGTGGTTGGCGATATTGTCAATAATCTTCTGATGCTGGCCGATGAGCGGCGTCTTATCCTCAATATGATGAACATATTCCACACGGACACGCTGCATCTGCTCTCTCAGAGAGTTGATCATCTGGATCAGGCGCTCGTTTCCCGTCGCGCGGTAAATGGCTTCGTGAAACGCAATATCATAGTTGATAATGCCTTCCTCATCATTTTTAAGGGCGGATTCCTCAAAGCCACGGTTGCTTTCCTCCAGCTTTTTGACATCCTCCTCTGTTGCGTTTTTGGCCGCTAACTCAGCGGACAGGGCTTCCAGAGCGCGCCTTATTTCCATCATATCCCGGAGGTCGTCGATGGACATGGGCGTCACGTAAGCGCCCTTTCTCGGCACCATTTTCACAAGCCCCTCCAACTCCAGCTTACGGATGGACTCACGCACTGGGGTACGGCTGACGCCCAGCTGTTCTGCCAGCTGCACCTCCATGAGACGCTGCCCTGGCTTCAGGTCGCCGTTGATAATGGCGTTTCTGATGGTTTCAAACACGATTTCTCTCAGCGGCTTGCATGAGCTCACATCAAGGGTTAATTTGATTTTTTCTTTTTCTGCTTCCATGTTCTTTGTATCCTCTATTCTATTTCAGTTAAAAATGTTAAAAAATAATTACGCCTGAAGGCCTCGCAGGCCTTCTCCGCCGCCGGCTTGTCTGAAAAGTAACCGATCACCGTCGAACCGCTGCCGCTCATAATGGACGCGAAAGCGCCGGACTCCAGCATTTTCGCCTTCATCTCGCCAATCTCTGGATAATCCTGGAAAACCACCTGCTCAAAGGCATTGCCCACAGCACTGCCAAGGGCCGCGTAATCCTCTGTCTCTACCAGCTGGATGACGCGGTCAATATCCGGGTGCGCCACATGCTCCGCACTGTCCAAACGGCCAAAGGCCCAGGGTGTCGCGATGTCTATCTGGGGCTTTACTACCAGCACCGGCAGCTTTCTCAAAGGCTTTACCGGCTTAATAACCTCACCGATCCCCTCTACCAGCGCCGTTCCCTTATAACAGCAATAGGGAATATCCGCGCCGATGGTGCTGCCGAAAGCGAGCATTTCCCCAAGGCTCAGGTTCAGCTCCCAGATCAGGTTCAGGCCCAGAATGGCTGCCGCCGCGTCGGCGCTGCCGCCAGCCAGTCCCGCTTCACTTGGAATGTTCTTCTGGATGTCGATCTGGACTCCCCGGTCAATGCCAAAACGTGCCTGCAGCTTTTCAGCGACCCGATGGACCAGATTGCGCGCATCTGTCGGAATTTTAGGATCACTGCAGGAAACAGCGATTCTCTGACCGTTTTCTTTAAACACAAGTATATCCGACAAGGCCACCGAATGGTTGACCATGCGCATCTCATGATAACCGTCAGGGCGTTTGCCGATAACGTCCAAAGAAAGGTTTATCTTTGCGGGCGCCCGCACTACATATTCTTTCATACATCCATCCTTCTCGTTTATACTCTGAGCACATTGTATACATTATAACACAAGACAAGGTAAATTCAACTGCTATCTTTAAGTTTGTCTAAAAATTATCTGTAAGTTTAAATGCAATTTCATGTATTTCTTTAAGCAAATAGTGTATAATTAGGGATACTTTGATTAAGGGAGCATCTAAATGAAAAACATAGAGGATTACAGGGCTGTCATCTTTGATTTTGACGGCACCCTTGTAGATTCAATGGGGCTGTGGCACAGCATTGACCACATCTATCTGGAACGCCATCACAAGGTCTGCCCTGAAACCCTGCCCTATGAGATTGCCGGTAAGAGCTTTACCGAGACCGCAGAATATTTTAAGGAGCGTTTCGCGCTCGAGGACTCCATCGAGGACATCAAGGCCGAATGGGTGGCCATGTCCCACGAAGAATATTTAAACCACGTGCATTTTAAGCCCGGAGCCCTGCGCCTGATCTATGATTTGCACAGGCGCTGCCAGCGCATTGCCATGGCAACCTCCAACAACCGGGAGACCACCGAGGCTTTTCTGCAAAAGCACAATGTACTGAGCTACTTTGACATTCTCTGCTTCACCACCGAGGTCGGCGCGGGAAAACCCAACCCGGCAGTTTTTAACCAGGCGGCACAGCTCCTGTCCCTGCCGGCAGAGGACTGTCTGGTCTTTGAGGATACACTGGAGGGGATTCAGGCCGCGAAGGCCGCTGGAATGGATGTGATCGCCGTAGCGGATTTATGGCAGGGCGACCATCTGGTCAAAATCAAGAATCTGTCCGATGGCTTCATTCAGGATTTTACAGATTTAGAATAGAAAGGAAGTCTCCGATGTCCATCAACTTTCAAAATGACTGGGAGGATACTCTCCAAAAAGAATTTCAACAGGAATACTACCAGAAGCTTCGGCGCTTTCTGCTTCACGAGTATAAAACACAGACCGTGTACCCGGATATGTATGACATTTTTAACGCATTTCATTTCACGGCCTACTCGGACACCAAGGTCTGCATCATCGGCCAGGACCCTTACCACGGCAGAGGACAGGCACATGGCCTCTCCTTTTCTGTAAAGCCAGAGGTCGCTGTGCCGCCATCGCTTCAGAATATTTACAAGGAGCTGCACGATGACCTGGGCTGCGCGATTCCCAGCCACGGCTATCTGAAAAAATGGACCGATGAAGGGGTACTGCTGCTCAACGCAGTGCTCACCGTGCGGGCTGGTCAGCCAGCCTCTCACAGGGGCATGGGCTGGGAACAGTTCACAGACCATGTCATCGAAACCCTGAACAGGCGCGAGGATCCTATTGTCTTTATTTTGTGGGGCGCTTTTGCCCAGTCCAAAATCCCAATGATCACCAACCCGGCCCATCATATTATAAAATCGCCGCATCCCAGCCCTTTCTCAGCAGGCCGCGGCTTCTTTGGCAGCCGGCCGTTTTCAAAAACCAACGCCTTTCTCGAAAGTATTGGCAAAAAACCGGTTGACTGGCAGATTGATCCCCTTTAGAAACGAGGTTCATCTTTGGATTTAACAATTTTACTCTGGATTCAGGCACATATGCGCTGCGATGTGCTTGATTTTATTTTTACCCTTATCACAAAGCTTGGCAATACCGGCATTATCTGGATACTGCTGACCCTGATCCTTCTCATCCGCAGAGATACCCGCTATACAGGACTGGTCATGGCCATCGCGTTCATCCTGTCGGCGGCAGTGGTCAATCTTGGTATAAAGCCCCTTGTCAGCCGGCCGCGGCCCTTTCAGGTCCATCCCATCGAGCTTGCCATCGCCGCGCCTTACGGAACCTCCTTCCCATCAGGCCACAGCGCCACCTCCTTTGCGGCTGCCTGGGCCTACTTTATCACAAGAAAAAACCGGCTTCGGTGGGGGCTTTTGGCACTGGCTGCCGCCATTGCCTTCTCCCGCCTGTACCTCTTTGTCCATTTCCCAACAGACGTGCTGGCCGGCATCATCATCGGTATTATCCTGAGCTATGCCGCAAAGCTCATTGCTGACAGGCTCGTAAAAAATGGAAGGTGGGGAATCCATGCAAGCCCATAAGGAAGTCTACCCCCTGATCATCATTGTCCTTCTTCTGATCACAGGTGCCTTTCTGCTCTACCACTGGGGCATCCTGCAGTTTAACCATCCTGACGCGGAGACCTACCCAGTGCAGGGCATTGATGTCTCCACCTACCAGGGCACCATTGACTGGCCGGTTTTGGCCAGTAACGACCTGACCTTTGCTTTTATCAAGGCTACCGAGGGCAGCAGCTTTCAGGATGAGAAATTCAAATATAACTGGGAAAACGCTGGAAAGACCCATCTGAAGGTCGGCGCCTATCATTTTTTCAGCTATGAAACCAGCGGCGCCACCCAGGCGGAAAATTATATCAAAACCGTCCCCATAAAAGACGACGCCCTGCCGCCTGTGGTCGACATTGAATTTTACGGCAGCTATACCCGTTATACCGCGCCGGATAAAGAGACCATCCGCAGGGAGCTGACAGAGCTTTTAAACCGCCTTGAAAGCCACTATGGCAAGCGGCCGATCATCTACACCTCTACCAAGCCCTATGCCAGCTACATCGCTGATTATTATACCGATTATCCCATCTGGATCCGGAATTTCTACGCCTGTCCCATCCTGTCGGACCACCGGCAATGGACCTTTTGGCAATACTCAGATAAGGGCTCTCTCTCCGGATATACAGGCTACGCGCCCAACATCGACCTCAATGTTTACCGCGGCAGCTATGATGAGTTCATGGCCCAGTTCGGGTATTAAAAAAGCTGTTACCAGACTGGCAACAGCTTTTTTAATTGGTTATAACCTGCTTCAGGTATTTGATCACCAGGTCCGCAAAGCGGTTAATGTCTTTGATATAGGCAAAGTCCTTACCGTAAATCAGCTTTTCTGCCGGCAGATCCCTTTCCTTTCCCGTAAATACACCGAGCACCATGATCCCCTGCTGACGTGCCCTGCGCACCTCAATCGCCGTATCTCTCACGGCTGTGGCGCCGCGGTAGGCCTCCTCAAGCGTCTGGCTCTGTCCTTTCCCCACCTTGATATCATTGGGGCGGCCATCGCTCAAAACAATGAGAATTTTATTATCCTCCGGGCGGCTTTTCAATTCCTCAACTACTGCCTTGATGGCTAAACCGTCACGGTTATTGCCAGTACAGTAATACTCAAAAATATTTTCATTGGCCCTCAGGCTTGACTCATAATCACGGTAACGCTTCAGGATCGTGTAATCCAGAAAACTGTTAAACCCCATTACCCGGTTGGGAATGCCGTTCAGGGTCAGCGCCTGAGCCAGCACATAGGCCTGGCTTGCTACCAGCGCCTGGTTGCGCCGCTGCGAGCCGCTGGAATCAATGAGAATATCCACCACATAGCTTCCCTTGTCATTATCCAGTGTACGTACAAACACCTTCGTGTTGCTGCTGCGCCCGACCCGCCACAGCTTATTGGGTACGAGCATTCCCTGGTCTGATGGAATCTCATCCTTAAATTCCTCCTGAACCAGCGTCCGGGCAATACTGTCCCGCAGTTTGTGGATATTGCGCTTGTGAATACGCTTGTTCACACCGTAGGCCAGGGTATTCTTTACCTTGTGCCGTCCAACCAGATTTTTCTGGAATCCGTTGTCACAATTGCTGCGGATAACCCCATCGGTCAAATGAATCCTGCAGTTTTCATGCACATCGCGGCATACCCTGTTCTGCAGCCTCCGGACCTCCGGCGTCGAGAGGTAGGTTTTTCCAAAATGGTAGGAGACCTTTTCGTAAATTTTATCCAGATCCTCTGCCTTGATACGGAGGACACGGTTGCTTTTGACATCACTGTTAAGCCCGCTGCCCTCCCCGCTATCACCCAGAAGGGACTCGGCGATTTCATCCAGGCTTTCATCCAGCTGCATTTCTTCTTCCAACGCGTCGTCATAGAATTCTTCCATCATAAAATCATTAAAATCACTTGGCTCCGCATCGCTGCGGCGTTCCTCGCCAATAACCTCCCCATCCTCTGAGTACACATAAATGGGGAAATACTTGATATAGACCGCCTCAACGCCCTTCAGCATCTCAATGGTGTCCTCACAGCCGCTGAGGGATTTTATGTCACTAATCAGGCCGTTTGTCGCCACATCCATACGAGGCGTTTTACCAACCTTTTCCAGCACCAGCGCGTGTCTTGCCTTTTCAAGAAGATTGTCGGTATGCATCCTGAAATAATCGGACAGAATGTCATCATAGGCTTTTTTCCGAATATCATAGATTCCTGGCCGTTCCTTCATGAGCTTTTCCTCTACCAGCACATCCGTCGCCATCTGGATCAGCCCAAGGAGAACGTCCTTGTCCATCCCCGCCTTTACACGGCTGATGATGAAACGCTTCACCGCGTCCCAGTTGATGTATTTGCGCCGTCCGCCTGCTGTGATCCCCTGGTAAAGGGCCACATCCCTGGAGATAAAGCTCTTTTCGCCAGCGTCCATGTTCTCATCGTAATTGCCGGAAATCGTCCACATCAGATTTGTCACACGGTTGTCAAAATCCAGATCGTCATAGACCCATTTTGCCGGTTCTGTCATTGTCATCCCTCCTTTCTCAAGGGGTATCGCCGCGATACGGGTTAAAAAATATCCTCAGCTGTCCAGTCCTCCCGGATACGCGTCCGGATAACGTCATAGACAATCTCTTTCTCATACTGGTCAAAGGTTTTCCCGATAACGCCCATATTGATGGCGAGCATTGGCCGCAAGCCCCTGCGTATGGTGCGGAGACTGCCCATGATTCCGCGAAGGTCCACCGATTTGGTCGAGATTTCAGAGTTCATGGCTTTTTCCTGTAAATCCAGAAAGATACCGGCAAACTGCTTCAGCATATCCTGCCTGGCGTCTGGAAATTCATCGGCTAAAATAACCATCAGGGTTTCTTCATCAATCTGAGGAATGTCAATGGTCATAAAACGGGATACCAGGGCTTCATTCAGCTCTTTGGTCCCCGCATATTCATAATTCATGGTCCCGATAAACCGGGTGGCTGGATTCAGGCTGATCTTTTCATAGCCTGGCACATCAATAACCTTACGGTAGTCAAGGGCCGAGTGAAGAACCACCAGCGCGTCATTTTTCGCCATGTTGATTTCATCAAAGACGCCGAACCCGCCGTTTACCGCGCATTCATAAACCGAGCCGCGGCGCAGGCGGACCTCATTGTCAATAAAGGTATCGGTTCCGATCAGGCTGGTGCTGTCTGTGTTGACATGGAAGGATGTATTCCACTGGGGTCTGCCGAACAGCTCGCACAGGTTATCGGCCAGGACGTTTTTTCCTGTCGCCTTGGGGCCGGAAAGCAGAATATTTTCGCCCTCCAAAATCGCGGTGATGCACATTGCCCAGATGTCCCTGCCATAAAAGATGGTCTCTGACCTGGGCACACGGTCTGCCAGGTCTGCCTCAACCGGGTACTCTTCTCTAAAATGCTTTACATCGTCAATCAATTTTTCACTGATGCCCTGCTCTAAAAGTTTGTTATAAAGTTCCAATTCAATCTCCTTTTGTCTTTTCTCATCATTTATTTTTCTCTACCGCGTAATAATACGCTTGAGATAGGTTGTAACAATATCCGCAAAATGCTTAACATCCCGGGTATAGATAAAGTCCTTGCCATAGATCAGCTTTTCTGCCTTAAGCTCCTGTTCGTTTCCAGTGAAAACGCCGAGGACCGATATCCCACGCTGTCTGGCAATGCGCACCTCCTTGGCCGTATCACCGACAGCCAGACCGCCGGTATAGGCTTTTTCTCCCCTGAACGGATTTTTATTTCCCTTGCGCTCCAGATGCATGTCGTTGGGCTTGCCATCGCTCAGTATAATCAGGATTTTATTCTCCTCATCCCTTGTATAAAGCCCATCACAGATTCCCTTGATGGCCAGGCCATCCCGGTTGCTTCCTTCACAGTAATATTCAAAAATATTATCGGTCTCCCTCAGGGGATCATCATAATTTCTAAAACGTTTGAGGACCGTAAAATCCAGAAAGCAGTTAAAACCGTTGACCCGGCATGGTATCCCGGCTTCAATCAGCGCCCGGGCAATGATGTACGCCTGAATGGCAACCAATGCCTCCCGCCCTTTTTGAGATGTACTGCTGTCCAGCAAGAGGTCAACCACGTAGCCGCCCTTATCATTGCTCTCAAAACGCCTGAATATCCTGGAACAGGGTGTTCTGCCCACACGCCATACCTTGGCGGCGTCAATATCGCCTGAATCGCTGGCGACTGGATAGCGGGCTCTTTCTGCGACCAGTGTGCGGATCAATGCGTCGCGGAGACGCTTGATCGTTCTGGAATAAACTCTCAGATTTGCCTGATAGGCATCCTGGTTTCTCTTCAGATCCCTTTTCGCATATTTCCTCTGAAATTCACCGTCACACTCACTCCGCAGCACACCCTCTGTATAATGCAGCCTGCAGTCCCGGTGAACGCCCTTGCATATCCGGCTCTGAAGCTGCTTGACCTGGTAGGACTCCAGGTATGAGCTGCCACAGTAATGCGCCACCTGCTTATGCATATTGTCAATCTGTTCCTGATCAAGATAAACCACATCCGCTTCTACGATATTTCCAGACATTTCCTTTTGGTCACTGCTTACCTGGAGCGATTCGCGGCTCATCATCGCCGAAATAACACTATCCACAAAATCCTCTGTATTGATATCCTTTTCTTTATCCTGGTGCAGAACCGCCCCCCAGTCAAGAGGCCCTGCATCTTTTAAACCCTGCCACTCAATATAGACGGCATCCACGCCTTCAAGCAGCTCTGCCGTTGTCGCTGAGCTTCGCAGTCTCAGTAAACCCTCTGCCAGCTTCCGCGCTTCAGGTTTAACCGAAGAAGCAGCCCCTGCCAGTATCTCAAAAATAGCAAACTCGACCTGATCCAGTATCTTATTTGAATCTGGCACTTCCATCAGGGCGACCAGCTCTGAACAGGCTTCGTTTTGAATGTCTGCGATTCCCGGTCTTTCTTTAACCAGACGGTCAATGACCATTGGGTTTGCAGCATGAAGAATCAACAGCTGAAGCCAGTCCCGCTTAAATCCCTGACGTCTCCGCCAGCCAACATAGGTATCGACCAGCTGCCAGTCTATAAAACGCCGGCGGCCGCCTGCTGTAATGCCATAATAAAGCGCAATATTTTTTGAAAGGTTGGTTTTCTCCGCTGTACTCATCTGCTCCTTGTAATCTCCGCAGATGGTCCACATCAGGTTTGTTACGCGGTTATCAAATTCAAAGTCATCATATTCCCAATGTAAATTTTCCCCCATTATCTTTTCCTCGATATTCTTTTATAATATCCCCAGTTTATCATTTATTCTTTAAATTCGCCACCCTATGAACGGGTAAATTAATGCTATTCTATTTTAACATACTGCCTCCGTAAATGCTGTTGTAAAAAACACAAAACCGGCATTTAGCAGTGCCGGTTTTCTTTTTTAATCTGTTCATTATGGTATTTTTTTAACATGACCGTTCCAGCAAGAGAACCGCCCCCGGCCAGAAGCAGAACTGCGCCTGTTCCCAACTTTTCCGCTATTCCGGTATTTGGGTTTCCTGCGCTGGTTTGGACTGCTGCCTGCGGCACTGCATTTCCGTCTTCCTTTGCCATGACAAATGCCTGTGGGCTAAAAGCTAAACAAAATAAAAGTATGGCTATAATGATTGAATGGTTTATTTTTTTCATGATATGACTCCTTATATTTTATAAGTATTTACTTTATACCCCTCCGGCAAAATTTGACACATTGCCTTAAAAAAGTCTTATTCTTCTTTATCCGTTTCCTTTCTCAATGAAAAAAACAAAGCCGCCGATCCGAGAATGGCGACCAGAAAAATCAAGGCCATGCCCACATCCCGGATTTTTATGTACAGGTCTTTTTCAGAAACATTGGCATAAGCTTCATAGGCGCTCACACCGCTGTAAAGCAGGGCATTCTCTTTTTCTGTCTCCTCGCCCGCTTCAACAGATGTGTTCTCATCTTTGCCCCTGTCCTCTCTCTGCTCGAACTCCTGGTCAAGCTGAAGAGATCCCATCTCCTTAACATAAGTAAAAAAGCTGCTGCTGATAATAAATATTATAATCCCCAGAAAAGCCAGAAGGCCTTTCGTAAACTTATCCATCCTTTTTACTCCTTCTCTATTATGGCGTATCTCTTATTATAGAAGACCCTTTCCACTTCTAAACATTCTTTTAGCAAAAATCACGAAAAAAGTGTGACACTTCTGTGCGCAAATAAAAAAGACCCATACCTTTATTGGTATGGATCGCATAATGTTTAAAGCAGATAATCGGGAAGCTCGTGAAGCTTCTTCATTTTTTCTTTCAACTCTCTTTTAACTTTTTCTTCAACCTCGACTTTATTGCGCGCTTCCTGCTCTTCTTTTTCTTTTCGTTCTTTTTCGATACGGATGGCTTCCTGCCGTTCAAATTCTTTCTTTTTAGCTTCTTCGGCCTTCCGTTTTTCTTCGGCTTCCGCCTTCTTCTTAGCTTCCTCTTCAGCTTTCGCTTTGGCGGCCGCTTCTTTCTCAGCCTGCTTTTTCGCTTCCGCTTCTGCCTTTTCTTTTGCCTTGGCGGCTTCCTCAGCTTTTTTCTTAGCCTCAGCTTCTTCCCTGGCCTTTGCCTGGGCTTCTTCAGCCGCTTTTGCTTTCGCAGCAGCTTCTTCCTCTGCTTTTTTCTTGGCCTCTGCCTCGGCTTTCGCTTTTGCCTCAGCTTGCTGTTTTTTCTTTAACTCTGCCTCAGCTTTCTTCTTTGCAGCTTCTGCTTCTTTTGCCTTTTGTTCCGCCAATTTTTCTGCCTTTTCTTTTTCAGCGGCTTCCTTAGCGGCCTGCTGATCCGCCTCTTCTTTCGCCTTTTTTTCAGCTTCCTTTGCCTTGGCAACAGCTTCAGCCTCTTTTTTCGCTTTTTCGGCGGCCTCAGCCTCAGCTCTCTGGCGAGCGGCTTCGGCTTTCTTTTCTTTTTCCTCAGCTGCCTTTTCGACCAGTTCCTTTTCCTTTTTGATGGCTTCGGCTTTCAGTTTTTCTGCTTCAAGCTTGTCAGCAGAGACCTGATCCTCTTCCTTCGGTTCCCCCATAATCTTTTTCTTCAAATCGTCGATGATTCCCACTTCGTTATCCCCCGTATTAGTAGAATTTTCATCTGTCAAAACCTTAGAAGCCAGTTCATTTTTTTCTTTAATAGTACTATTATGTGTTTTTAATTCTGATTTTAATTTGCTTTTCCTAGCCATTTAAAAGCCCCCTTTGGATTCTATTTCTTTAAATAAATTCAGATAATCTTCAGCGCCATTTGACTTTGGTTTATACTCAAAAATAGATTGCTTGAATATCGGTGACTCTACCAGAGCGATATTCTTTCTGATATAAGTATCCATAAACTTCTCGCCAAAGCTCGCCTTTAAATTATCATATTGAAGATTGTTAATATTATTACGTACATCATGAAGTGTTGCAAAAAGAAGGGTAATATCCTTATTGATTCCCAGTGACTTGCTGATATATTCCAGAGTTTCCTCCAAGAGATGCACCCCGTCCACAGCATAATACTCAGTTTGCACTGGAATGAAAATATCATCGGTGACAACAAGCGCGTTGGTGGTTACAATACTGAATGACGGCGAACAGTCAATGATGCAGTATTCATAATCGTCTGCCACTGCCTCAAGCTTGCGTTTTAAAATAAACTCACGTCCATACATGCCTGCAAGCCGCGGCTCAATCGTTGCCATCAGAAGACTGGAAGGAATGATATCAATGTTATCGCTTACTTGATAGATAACATCCTTAGCCTCTTTTTCGTCAGTAAACAAATGATAGATACATGGACGGTCCAGATCGTACTCCATAAGAGAGTTGGTCAGGTTGCTCTGCATATCGCAGTCAATATAGAGCACCTTTCCTTTTATCTTTTGTCCCAGCAGATATCCGAGATTGATGACAGATGTGGTTTTTCCGCAGCCGCCTTTTAAGTTAAATAAACTGATGGTTTTCACGTCGTTCCCTCTTATCTTTTTATTTTTTATAAAAGATCATAGTGCTATAATCGCTTATAAAAAATAAAAGGTCTGTATATGAAAAGATGTTTAGATGGAATAGCTTCCATCTAAACATTTCATGCGTTTTAGAAAATGACTTTCTTAATATCTTTATGCGGTGACGCGATTACTGAGTAACTTGTGATAACACCTAAATCGCGCATATCTGCCTCTGCGGCTTTAATCGCCTGTTTAACAGAAGCAACCTCACCAGTCAATAATACAAAACCTTTACCACCCAAGCCTCTGGCTATTCTGATTTCAATCAGCTCGACATTCGCAGCTTTAACAGCCACGTCGCCAACGATAATTGAAGAGATTGCATTAATTGTTTCAACGATACCAAGAGCTTTGACATCTTCGATTTCTCCCGCACCTAACATAGCCGGCAATACATCCGGATGAATGTTCGGAATAACGTGGGATTCGAGTACATAGATTCCACCGATGTGCTCACCGTTTCTAATTGATGCCTGAACGGCCCCTACGTCACCGGAAATTATGGTAACATATTTCCCGGGACATAAAGGAGAGGCCATCATTAAATCAACATTTCCGGCTTTCAGCATATCATCAGTGGCTTCGATGCCGATAGGAATACTCTTAAATTCTATAAAACCTACTGCTTTTTTCAAAATACCACTTCTTTCTATACTGTGAATTCAATGCTTATTTGCTACAAATTACGTATAATTACTAGATTAAAAAATTAAAGAACTGATGGTAATAACATCATTAACAGGCTAAAGTTAACTAACTGCCATACCCAGATAGTAGCTGCTGGAGGGTCAATATGAGAATCAGCATAGCTATTGAATGTCAATGCCATTACTTCGCCCCATACAGAGGTAATGATACCCATGATAGCGCCACCTAAGATTGCTAAGAATGGATTTAATGTAGCAGCGAAAACGATCATAGCTGTTGTGCCTGCTGGCAGAATTACGTGGTGGTATCCTTCTAAAGGAAGACCCATACATAAGAACGTCAGGGATACAGCAGCGATACCGAAACCGATGGAACCGATGTTATTGAATAAGTATAAAGCTTCATCAGAACCAGCTACACCTAACTGACCTAAAGTAGCAGCTAAGCCACCAATAGCAATACCAATACCTAAGCCTACCATAATTAAGAAGCTTAAGCGTTTGCCTTCTGGGAAGTATTTTCTCTTTTCAGTACCAGTATATTTACCAGTAAGACCAGATTTTGTGAAGATCAAACGTACTAAGATGTCAGAGATGAATACTGTTAAAGCAACAGTATCGGTCCAACCTGCATAGCTGAATACCATTCCGCCAAGAACGGCACCTAATAAGTACTGAATTAAGAAACCAATAATACCAAATACACCACCGACTAACAGAACACCAGCGTCTCCAGTTTTGAATAATGGAGTAACGATATCCTGACCGTCGTCTAACAGGTTTTTAGTCTTAGCGTATGCAGCACCGGCTACAGCACCACCGAATGCTACGTGAGGTCCAAAGAAAGAACCAAAGCTTAACGCACCAATCATAGGAGCACCAGCTTCTCCGCCAAAAATAGCAGCAATTACAGTTAAACCTGTAAATACGAATGAAGGAACACCACCGATAGCAGCAGCTAATAAACCACCGCCAAACGCGGTAATTAACATTGTAAAGTCCATAATTATCCCCCTTATTAAATTATTTAGGACCGGATGGTAATTTTACCATCTTCGACGGCAGTTACTTTACCGTCGATACTTGCGAAAATACGGGCGCCAAGGCTTCCTTCCGGGATTTCTCCGATCAGGGTTCCCTTTTCAACAACATCCCCTACACTGACAACCGGCTGAGCAGGTGCACCAATGTGCTGTGCCAGCTGAATGGTTACTTCAGTAAACTGTTTGCCGCAATCGACCATCGGAGCTGGTTGATCATATTCATCCAGACCCAGACGAGAAATTAAACGATGTACGTTAAACTGTTTTGCCGATCTGAAAGGATCAGCCTGTTCAGGTTTGTTGTGATGTGGGTTTTTGATGCCTTTGCTGCCTAATTCCCGCTTGAGTGCGATATTGAACTTCCAAGGCTGGAGATCCATAACGCACGCATATTGACATAAGCCACATTCACAGCATAAGAAAGCATTTGTAGCTTGAGTGGTCGTATCACAAGTTGAGCCATAGGCTGCGATTCGCATAAGCTTGTGTGGTTCAAGGTTATGTCCCAGACTGTGTCTCGGACAAACTTCTGTACATAAACTACACTGCATACACGCCATTCCGGCTAATTTTATCGTATCCTGGATGCTTCTTGTCTTTGATTCGATCAATGGATGATCGCTCGGTAAAACAATAAAGCCCTTTGTGGTCTTTGTGACGTAGGAGTCGATATCGACAATTTTCCCCATCATTGGTCCACCATTGATAATGACAAAATCGGAAATGGTTGTTCCGCCAGCCAACTCAAGTGCTTCACGAACAGTAATTCCAAGTGGAACCTTTGTCGTGATTTTATTGCGGACTGCTCCCGTAACAGTAATATATTTATCTACTACGGGCTTGTCCTCGTTCATTATATCATAAATATTGAGAAGTGTCTCTACATTTATGACTAAAGTTCCAACATTTAATGGAATTCCACCCTCTGGAACAATTCTCCCTGTTGTTTCATATACCAGTGTTTGTTCATCACCGGCAGGATAGAAATTATTCATAATGTGAAGGTCGATTTTTGGAAAATTTGGTAAGTCCTGTCTTAAAGCGCCAATGGCCGGGACATATTTCTTTTTAAGTCCGACAATGCCTGCCTTTGCCTTAGTATGATCCATAACAGCCTGAAGAGCCACCAGCATGTGGTGGGCTCTCTCGGCCATTAATTGTTGGTCAACTCTTAACAAAGGCTCACATTCAGCACCGTTGACAATAACTGTATCAACTTCAGCGTCGATTTTCACATGGGTTGGGAAGCCAGCCCCGCCGGCACCAATAATACCAGCGCTTTTGACTATTTCAACTAAATTTGTGCTCATGAGCAACACCCCTGTTATTGTTATTTAATATCGAATCCCCCAACGAGCACACATCTTCTTCTTCTTGCGAAGGATTTAGCAGATGTTAAGCCTTCACCGGTCGGACCTGCAATCGTGAATGTCGGATAACCTTCACCACCAAAGCCAATACCAGCGTAGGATGGACCATTTTTAACGAAAATGGTCGTCTGGATTCTCTTAGCCATTTCTGTTAATTTATCTACATTTTTGGAATGCATGATAGCGGTGTGTCTGTTTCCATGTTCTAATTCAACAGCAACATCGATACCTTCATCAACGTTAGCAACACGAACGATTGGAAGAATCGGCATCATCAGTTCTTCTACAGCCAACAGATGATCTTTAGAAGTTTCGCAGATTAACACGCGTGTGTCTTCAGGAACATCCAGGCCAGCTGCCGCTGCGATGTATTTAGCAGATTTACCAACAAAGTCACGGCTCAGACGGCCTTCAGGACAAACCAGATCGGCTAAAGCGTCAATGGCTTTTTTGTCTGTAATTTCATATGCGCCGTTTTTCTTCATGTTGAAAATCAGATAGTCTGCTACCTGGTCAACAACAACAACTTCTTTTTCTGCAATACATGGCAGGTTATTGTCGAAAGAACAGCCGTCGATAATATCTTTTGCTGCTTTTTCGATATCTGCGGTTTCGTCAACCAATGCCGGTGGGTTACCAGCGCCGGCGCCAATAGCTTTTTTACCACTGGACAGAACCGCTTTAACAACACCTGGGCCACCTGTCGCAACTAACATTCTGATTTTAGGATGAACCATCATTTCGTTAGCAGCTTCAATTGTGGGGTTAGCGCAGGTTACGATTAAGTTTCTCGGACCACCAACAGAAACAATGGCTTCATTTAATAATTTAATACATAAGAAGCTTGTCTTTAATGCCTTTGGATGGGGTGAGAAAACAACCGCATTGCCGGCAGCTAACATACCAATACTGTTGTTAACAATGGTTTCGTTCGGGTTTGTGGTCGGTGTAATCGCACCGATTACGCCGAATGGTGACAGCTCAAGTAATGTACAGCCGTCATCGCCAGCCCATGCTTCTGTCAATAAATCTTCAACGCCCGGTGTACCCGTTGTTGCAAGACGGTGTTTAGCTAACTTGTGTTCATAGTTACCCATACCGGATTCTTCAACAACCATCGCGCAGATTGTTTCAATATTTTCTTTTTTGAGCATGATTTCACGCATTGCAGCAATCATCTGACGACGCAGTGCCAATGGTTTCTTCATATACTCCTTCTGGGCAACTGCAGCAGCTTCAATTGCAGCGTCCATGGTCTGGAAAACGCCGTCTTTGCCATCTACTACCGGAGCACCGGTTTCTTCAGCATAGTCGATCTGATCCATTACCTTTTTTACAATATATTCAATACCTGTTGTATCAATATTCATACAGATTTCCTCCTGGATTCCTCTATTAAATCTTCTCTTTTATAAAATAGCTAATGCGCTTTGTGCAATGGCCATATCCTGGTCTGCTGTACCGCCGCTAACGCCGATACCGCCGACAACTTTTCCCTCAACAATGAGTGGATAACCACCACCGAAGGTCACAATACG
This sequence comes from Eubacterium callanderi, assembly GCF_900142645.1. Taxonomy (GTDB): domain Bacteria; phylum Bacillota; class Clostridia; order Eubacteriales; family Eubacteriaceae; genus Eubacterium; species Eubacterium callanderi. The sequence continues at coordinate 98,784 of NZ_FRBP01000017.1, read as the reverse complement.
GCCTTCATTAGTAAATTGAATTCCAAAGAGTGCTCCATCTTCTTTTGCCAGATCGGTAACCTTATCGGTAGACATTTTCAACGCATTGGCTGTATAAGCCTTGTTAACTGAAATATCCATACTGGCAAGCAGGGAATCTTCCATTCTTTCAAAATACGTTAAATTACCACCTGCATCAACAACGGAAAAAACAATAGGCACACCCATTTCTTCTGCTTTAACCCTTGCTGCTGCTCCCATTCTCTTAGCAGTTGTCAGAAGTGAAAAGTCTTTTTTTTTCTCTTCCTCAGGAGCTTCTTCTGAAGGCGCTTCAGCCATTTTTATTTTTTCAACGACTCGTCTGACGACTTCTTTCACCATTTCGTTGTATTCTTCAGTTCTTGCGAGAACGAAAAGCAGATCGGAAAGACGGTTGGCAAATTTCACCAGCTCCGGTCTTACATCAGGATCCTTGTGGGTATACTCCACAATTCTTCTTTCGCCGCGCCGTACAACTGTACGAGCCAGATGCAAGGCTGAGGATACAGGGTTTTTCCCTGGTACAATAAACGATTTTTGCGGGCCGATAACGGAAAGGTAATAGTCGAGTTTTTCTTCCATAAAGTCAATGTCTGCCTGGGAAATCCCATCCTTCAACATTGCCTTCCCCTTTTCATCACTGGCGAGTTCCGCACCTAAAACGAAAATTCTTTCTTGTAAATGGTGGAGGATTTCGCGGATGTCATTGTCTTCAGATAAAGAATAGGCCAGGCCAATGGCTGAATTGGCTTCATCCATTGTACCGTAGGCTTCTACCCGAATATCATCTTTAGGCGTGCGGTTACCGCCAAACAAACCGGTTTCACCTTTGTCACCGCCTCTTGTATAGACATTTGGCATATTTCTACCTCACTAAACAATTTGAATTTCGTCAACAATTCCAACGATAGTCATATCAAGCGGTGCCAGTTTATCCCCGTAAACATAACGGGCCGTACTACCGGTCGTTACAATGACGGTTTCACCAATGCCAGCGCCGACAGAGTCGACCGCAATGGCAGTAGACTGGCTGGAGTATTTTTCAAACTCCCCGTTTTCATTGATTTTTTTGATAATTAAAAGCTTACAGCCCACAAGGTTAGAATCCTTCTGGGTTGAAACCACATTACCAACTACTTTTGCTAAATGCATTCAATCACCTACTATATCTTTTCTACACGAAGACCAAGGGTAGCGATTGCTTCCTTAGCATACTCTGTAATGATAGCGTCCGCAGGCACTTTGATCACTTTGCTGTTGCGGTGTAATAATACATCGCCCCGGCTGATGATACGTTTTGCAATCATGCCATCATCCGGTTCAAAGGGATCGGATTCTTTGGCTGTCTGTGCAGGCGCTGCACAGGCGCTGCTCTGAAGCGCGTCCTTGCAACTGTCTTTCCCAACACAGCCATCATACAGCTCATCTGAGCTGACCAGCTTGATTCCAAAACTTTTTAAAGCCTTGAGGTTATTTCTCAGTAACTCACGGTAGCCTTGTGGGGATTTTCCCATTCCCAGCTGGGCTCTGACGCTGTCATCCGGACATGCGCCATTGATCGCACAAACAACTGGTGTTCCGGCCATAATCCCGTGGTTGATGAGGGTGAGCATTTCATTATCACAAATACCGTGAGCAACCTTTGCTGCGGTATTAACAGTTGTCGCTGCAATAATGATTTGATCAACTTCACCGTAAAGTTCTTTTTGGGCTACCTTGGAACCACTGTTATAAATGGTGTCTAAGCCTAAGGTTTCCTGTATATAGCTCGGAGTGAATACGTTCATCGCCTCATCCGAAAGGAAAACCTTTAATTGCCAACCATCATTTTTTAACTTGACCAGTGAATCCATTGCCTGTTTAAACCCAATCGCCGCACCGGAAAAAACAACCAGCGCTGTTTTAGGTTTATTTTTTATTCTTTTGATGACTTCTTCGACAACCTTCTGGATAAAAACATCCATAAAGGCTTCACTGTTAATCAAATCTTTTAAGTCCAAATTATATCACCACATTCCTTACCTTTGACAATTAAAGGCTATCCCTAAAGGAGTTACCAACAAAGGTTCTACGGGTTTTACTGTTTTGATGCCGATTTCTTTTTCAAAAACCTGTTCAAATTTATCAAAAACACAGGCCCCGCCGACCACATAAATGGTGTCGACATCATAGCCCTGGATAAAACGATGGACAATTGACGCCATCTTTTCCACAACTGGTTTAATGACTGGAAATATCTTCCGCTGGTCTTCATGCTTTTTCATTTCTTCTGCTTCTTCAAAGCTGATATGATAAGCGCCTGCGATGACAAGACTCATATGCGTCCCGCCAGTTGCCTCATCGGCTGTAAAAATGACTTCACCATTTTTCAAAATACTGATACCGGTGGTACCACCCCCAACGTCTACAACAGCTCCGTTCTGGATTCCCAAAACGGTTGCGGCCGCCGTCGGTTCATCGACCACATTGGTAACGGTAAAATCAGCTGAATCCACAACATTGGAAATAATCTTAGTATTTCCTTCCAAAATTCCAGGTGGGATAGCGGTTGCGGCATTGGCATACGTTAAATCAACACCAATAATTTTTTCGACTTCGGATTTTAATGTTCTGACGATGTTCACCGCTCCGAGATAATCCACGACGATCCCGTCTCTTACAACGTGAGCGCCCTGGGTAGCGCCTGCTACCGGACGGTTATTTTCGTCAACAACAGCTACAACGATATTGGCTGTACCAAGGTCGACGCCAACCTTCAGGTTACCCTGATAAGGGTTTGCTCTTTTGGCTTTGATCAGTTCATTAAACTCTAGTATCGTGTCATTACCGCTCTTCCAGTCCATTATTTCTCCTGCTTTTTAACAATTTTTAAAATGTCATTATTTTTAAGTCCGGCAGCATTGGCTTCATCGGTATCAATATGCATTTCATAAGCATATTTCGGTGATACACGTACCAACACATCACGGAAAAGAGTAGGACGCAGCCCACTGCTTTCCACACCTACACAATCGCCATCCTTCAGTCCCAGCTGTTCTGCAATGTCCGGAGTCATGTGAATGTGACGCAGTGCCGCAATGGCACCATGATCCAGTTCAACACGTCCGCACGGTCCTTCCAGAATAAGTCCCGGTGTTCCTTCCAGTTTTCCGGATTCACGAATCGGTACATTCACACCTAATGTTCGTGCATCGGTCATTGAAAGTTCAATCTGGGTTTCGCTTCTTGCTGGTCCTAAAACTCTAACTTTAGGAAATTCACCTTTGGGTCCAATGATTTTTACACATTCTTCACATGCAAACTGACCAGGCTGTTTAACATCTTTCAAGTTTGTAAGCTGATGTCCTTTGCCGAATAATATTTCGACATGTTCCTGTGTCAAGTGAAGATGTTTATTGGAAACGCCCAACGGCACGCGATTGGGAGCGTCTTTTTCTGCCATTAATTTCTTGACAGTGTTGATGACAATCTCTTCAATCACTTTTCTTTCAATATCATTCATTCGCTTACACCTTTTCTTTAAGATCTATGGATCTGCTGTTCGCAAGGATTATTCTTCTTCTGTCGGTTGTTCTTCGACTGCTTCATCTTTTTCTTCAGAAATAGGCGTCAGTGTTTTTTCCACTGCGGTTGTCGGTTTTTTCTGGTCATACTTGTTAAAAACCCAGTAAGAGTCCAGTTCCATCCGATCGCGATCCTGTTCCGGATCAAAGCCCATTGTCTGGTTGTTATAGATCATCGGTCCAAGCCCATCGGCCGGACGTGCAATCACTTTTGTACTAAAGACACCGCGGCCTTTGGCACAGGCCGCCGTCGCCGCTTCAACAGCAGCTTTAACGGCACCTACGTCGCCAACAACTTTAATGGTATGCATACCGTCGCCTTTAGCGGATTCTAACCCAAGCAACTCGACATTTGCTGATTTCACAGCAGCATCAGTGGCTTCAATGGCTGTTGCCAGCCCAATCGCTTCAATCAACCCTAATGCTTGTCTCAAATAAATCCCCCCTCACTATTTAGCACTGCCAATGTCTTTAAAAGGCATTCGTTTTACAAGTCTGGCCGCATTTGCGCCAATGGCTCTGAGGGTATTCTCATCATCCTGAAGACAGACTGAAAACAGCGGAGCGTTTTCTTTCAGCTTAATGTAATGTAAAACAATACTGTCGCCGATACCGATGCCCACACCGAGATGTGAGACCTCAGCCGCTTTGTAAGCCAGCTCAACGCCGTCATTGTTGTTCTTTTCTTCAAGAGAATAAGGTAAACCTTCTTCTTCGATGCCTAATAAAACCTGTGTGACAATGCTTTTATTGACAGAGTTTTTATTGTAATAAACCTTTATTTCTGGTTTTGGAGCTTCGAAGTTCACGTTCATGTTATTCACCTTCGCCGTACGCAAGTACTAATCCGGTGGCAACTGCGTTTCTTGGACCTTCTACACTTCTTATATTTGCTCTACCTGCTACAATACTGAATTTTGATAAAGCATCCGTTACCAGCTGCGGAATCTCGAAGTCGAGCGCAGAGCCACCGACCAATGTAACAAACTCGATGTCTCTTACATTACCAGTTGGGCTGACGCGTTCCAATGAACGAATCGCGTTGACAACAAAAACTTTGGTTTTTGCTTCTCGGCGCACAGTACGGATTCTTTCCAGCGAATGGTTTCCTGGAATCGGAACCATGCCACTTGGTGTCAGAATAACGACACGTGCAAATGATCTCGGATCTAATGGTTCATCAAAAAATTGAACAGTTCCATCTTCATGACGAATATGGAATAAGCTTTCTACCTTTGCTAAAGGATATTTTTTAATATCTTCTGCCAGACCTGAGTCCTCGAAACCAAGTTCTGAACCGATAAGCATGGTGACCATGTTACCAGCGCCTGCCAGATGAATAGAATGTATTTCGCCAGCCCTGTTAATAATAGCAGCATCTGTCGATCCTGCGCCCATGTCAATGATCGCGAGCGGTTTATTGCTCCCCGGGGTGGTTAACGCACCGCGGATCGCCATGTCAGCTTCAACACCGCCGACTTCAACCTTAACGTTCAGTTCTTTTTCAAGAACTTCAGCAATCATGTTCATCTGTAATTTATCAGCCTTAACCATCGCGGCGATACCAACGGCATTTTCCATGGAAAATTCGTCGGCCATACCACCCTTTACGCTCTGAGGCACAAAGGTGTCAACAGCTAATAAATCCTGAATTTTGATGTTTTGAGGATTCTGTTCAGTCAGGTTTGACATAACCTGTCTTACCTTTTCGAGCATACCGCCGGCGTTTGTCCCGGCTTCCCCCTTAACATCTTCGACAGGCGCAACGCTTCGGATTGCATCCATGATGATTTCCGCGCCTTCATCAACATTAACTTCGGCTTTTTTATGTTCGCCCTGGATAATGATTTTACCAGCTGGGATTTTACGTTCTTTAACGTCCCCTGCTGGTGTTTTGATGACAACGGCAGAACGGTTCCCGATCAAGGCTCTTGATACAGGAACAACTTGTTTGGTTTCATCTGAGGATAAATCGAAGACTGTTGCAATCCCATAAGGATTGGATAATTGTTCAACAACGGCTCCTGGAGCTGCTACTTCTACAGCAGCACGCATTCCAAGCGGAACCTTATCAATTAAAGAAACTTCATCGACAATCGGGATCTGTTTGTTCAAACGGTTATTAATTAAAACGCCATCATCACGCTGGACAATGGCACCATTTACAAAAATGCCGTTTGCAACGGCCTGATTAATAATGCTGGAGGAACTCTCAAAGTCAACTTCACGCGGAATGATGACAATAACCGAGTCGCCTTTTTTAACACTATTAATTTCCCTTATGTTTACAGTAACACCAACGCCGGTCCCCAATCCTCCCGGTGTGGAAGGATTGTGACCGATCATGGTTGATTCTGTAATAATTGTCTCAGTAATAGTTTCCATAGCCACATCACCAATAACTGGAGCGGCTTCATTGATTCTAATTAAATCAACATTATCAACAGTTAAGTTTGCTTTTTCTAGGGCTTGTTTTAGAGAGGCGAACACTCCATGAATATTTTGACGTGTCCCTTTCATACCAGTGGTACTAACGATGCCACTGCTCAGGAACTCAGGTTTTCCGTCAGTATATCGGGCAAGCGCCGTTTCGGTACTTGCATTACCAATATCAATACCTGCAATAATCATATCGCTTCCTCCAAACAATTTCCTGGATTATGTTGTGTTTACTTAAATTCTTTAGATCTCTTTCTTACATAGTAAACTTCAGCGGCTTCTGCTACTAAAGCTGCAGAGATAGGTGCATTGTACTGAGTTTTCAGTTCTTCTGAGATAGCTAACAGTTCATCTTTAGTAGATTTGTAAGGTCTCAGTGCATTGTAGATTTCAAGCAAACGAGCATCTGGAACAGCGATCAATTCAGCAGCTCTTCTTAAGTTGCCTGCGAATGCATCACGATGTACAGATTCAGCTACCTGAGCCTGTAATTCCAGAGTTTCTGGTCTGATTCTTAAATCTTCAGCGGTTAATTCACCAGCTAATAATTTATCCAGTGTTAATTCTTTGTACTGTTTGCCAGTAGCAGAGATAATTAATTCTGGTCTCTTATCACCGATTGGGTAATCATCTTTTGTAACTTTGTCGCCACAAGCACAAGAAGGTGCTTCAGCTGGTGCAGCTGACATAGACGCCATAACTTGTTTAACGATCTGTTCTAACATTTGTTCTTGAGTCATTCTATCCACCTCCTATTTGAATGTAACTTTCATTTCTACAGGTTTCTTACCTGGCACAACATGTTCTGTTTCTTTAATGTGTAACAGAGCAGCTTTAGCCTGATAAGCAGGACGAGCCATCTGGTCATTACGAACCGGAACTGGAGCCGGGCTTTCGCCTTTAGCATATTTAGCAGCATTTTTACCGATGGCACGATAGGTGTCTAAATCGATCAAAGGAGCCTGAGAGAATAATTCCAAGTTAGATAACTGTGGTAAATCTTTCTGGTGGATTAAGCAGGTGCCTTTTGACTGTAAGCCAACAGCAACGCCAGAACCACTCAGTTCAGCAGCGTCATGTCCGCATACAGCAACGTCGGAGCTTCTGTATACTTTGATAACACGAGCTTTTAAACCTTCTTCTTCGATACCGGCAATAATTTCTTTTAAGATTTTATCATGAGGTACGCCAACAATATTTTCTGTCTGGAATTCAGCAAAAGCTGGAGCTAAACCAATCAGAACTTCGTCAGCAGCAACGCCCTGCTGAACATCCCCTACTGGAGTTAATTCAACAGAACCTGCAGCAGCAGCGGCAGAAGCAGCCGGAGCAGCAGGAGCAGCATCGCATGCAGGAGCAGCGCCGCTCATTTCATTTAAAACATCTTCGATGATACTTTTTAACATTTGTTCATTAATAGCCATTCTACTACACCCCTTTCCTTAAATGCTGGCTGGGTCAACAGCCCATGGAATATCCTGAATTTCTTTCCATCTTTCATCACTGATTACATAACCAGTCATTGGACCATGGTAGTCATTCATGTAGTTAACTGCAGAAACAACTTCCCAGTCAGATGTGATCATAGAAGCGGTGTGTAAGTAGTCACCAGCACATTTCTGTAACTGAATGTTGAAGATAGATTCAGCAACATCTCTCATGCCGCCGCGGTCTAATGCTTTAACGAAGTCAACAGCGGTTGCGCGGTTTACTAAGTCTTCAGCAGCTTTCAGGTCAGCAACTACGTCACGGTCAGGCATATCCTGAGAACCGTTAGCGTATGTACCAGCTTCAACTTCTTCATCGGTGATTTCCGGTAAGCCTAATTCACGGAAGATAACCTGCATAGCACGGGCAGCTTTTGCACGGGCAGCAACAACAGTATCTTCATCAGCTGGCTGTAAGCCGGCGTCGATCTTAAGGTCACGCTGGATTACGTTCCAGTCATCATAGTCTTCAGCATCCCAGTTAGAACCTGCGAACATGTTGTCGTAGTTTGGTGTAGAAGAGTAACCAGAACAGATATAGTCCGTACCTGGTACCATCTGCATTAATGAACGAGCAACTCTACGAAGGTCTGAGTGGGTGAAGGTCTGGTCATTAGAAGAAGCACATTCAAGGTCTAAACATGCTGCTAATAAGTTTTCAGCCAATACTTCACGGATACCGCCAGGTACACCGGCAGGTACACCGATACAAGATACGGAACCATTCTGAGTACCCTGAACGCCAGCGCCTTTTGTTACATATAAGCAGCGGGCTTCCAAGTATAACATGGATTTACCTTCGGCATAACCCATCTGTACTTCAGAACCGGAACCGGATGTAAAACGCATCTTAAGGCCACGGGAAGCGTAGCAGGATGCTAAGAATGCTTTAGAGTAAGGAGTATCATCGCCATCCATGAATACTGGTTCTGTACCATATACAGAAATCGTTTCAGCATAAGCGGTGTAGCCCTTCATACCTAAGTCAAGTTCGGTCGCTTCTTCAACAGCACACTGTGTTAAGATACCAGGACGGCCAACATTTGCGCCAACCATGATCGCTAAGGCGTTGAAAGGAGCGTAACGAGCGATACCAACGGTTGTTTCCATTTCGTCGAAACCACGGATAGCAGCTTCAGCAGCGTCACACGCGATCTGAACCATGTTATCTTTAACGTTGGTAACGTGGCACTGGTTAGAAGGCATTAAGCGGGCACGCATTTTTGTCTGTGCCATCATCATTTCCAGTACTGTCATGTTACCTAAAACTTCGGTAATTTTAGCAGGAGTAATGGAAGTAGTAATGTCTACAACAGTTGCTCTTGGTACGTTGATATCACAAAGCATACGAGCAATTTCCAGAGAATCCATTGCCATGTATTCCTGTGCTTTTTCTGTACGGATACCGTAGTTTGCGATGAAGGTATCGAGCATATCGAATTCTGCTCTTGCCTTACCGTCCATTTCTACGATAACGCCATTTTCAATTTTCAAGCTCGGAGTAGGATCTCCGGGGTTATTCATTGCAATAAGACCTACTTCAGGCCATTCTTTTACGAAACCGTCCTTTTTAACCGGACGAGCATCTAACGCTTCAAATCTTTTTGATCTCATAGTCATTCCTCCTCTTTTCTATAACTATTTCGCTACTGCTTCTTAAATATAAGGAGTTGTAGAAGATGGTGCAGGACCAGCCATAGCTTCCAGAGCTGGTTTACCAACTTCTCTTGCAGCGTAAATAGCTTGACGAACAGCACCTGCGTCGCCAGAGAAGAAAATCATGGACTCGTTTGAATACTGTGTGCCACCATTATCAGGTGAAGCATAACCAACTAATTCTACGTTAGCAGCTTTTAAAGCAGCATCAGACATTAATACGCCGATACCTGCAGGAGCGCCTACAACGATACCGAATGCTTTACCAATTGGAGCGCCTAATACCATGTTGCAAGCGAAAGAAGCTCTTGCTGTGTACTGGAATTCCAGATGGCCAGCGTCGTTTCCGTATACATCGCCGAAAGTTCTGTTTAAGTCATTTAAAGCGACTTCAACAGCACGTTTAGCATCAGATACGTCTTCAGCACCGAAAATAATTAAAGAACCGTGACCAGCGCCACCTTTTGTATCTCTTGCGAATTCGCAGGAAACAACTTCTGTGTTGGTAGCTTTAACAGCTTCGTCAGCTGCGAAAACCTGAGGGCCAGCACCAGTACGAGCGGATAAAATACCGATTGATCTATATTTAGGGTCAATTTTCATTGCTTCATGTAACTGAGAGTCTACATTAGCGATTACGAAACCAATGGTGTCACCAATGGCGGTTCCAACGAATTCAGTTAAGCCACAAACACCAGTTGCTGCTGCACAAGTACCTGTTTCTTCAACTTCATCCATTTTTTTCATGACTTCTTCCATCAATTTGTTCATTAAATCATCTTTCATTAATCTACACCTCCATTAAATTTAGATTAAAAACTAGGTAACATTTTTTCCACATCTTGATGTGGTCTTGGGATAACGTGTACAGAAACAACCTGACCTACTTTGTCAGCTGCAGCTGCGCCAGCGTCTACGGCTGCTTTTACAGCACCAACATCGCCACGAACCATAACGGTTACTAAACCAGAACCGATTTTTTCATAGCCTGTTAATACTACATTTGCAGATTTAACCATTGCATCAGCTGCTTCAATACAGCCAACAAGACCTTTGGTTTCAATCATACCTAAAGCTTCATTTGTCATAAGCTTTGCCCTCCTTGGTTGATATTAATATTCTTACTGTTACTATTTTAATCCATATACGGGAGTAATTACTTGCACTATTGTTATAAAATTATTGTCCGATTGCCGCTTTTTTTGAAAACGGTTTTCAATTTGGTTTCTTTTTGTCTTTGACCTTTCAGAGCCCTATCTTTTTTTGTCTTTTCCCGATATTATTTTGTGAATTTTCGTAAAATAAAAACAGGAAGTGCATTTTTCAATCACACTTCCCGCTTCTCAGACCTGTTTTCTACGTGTTTTTTATAGGTTTATCTTTTTTTGCTTTAAGAATAAAATCAGGAAATTTCCTTTTCTTCTTCCTTTTCTTCGCCACTGTCGCCCTTTCGCAGACGCCTGTACTCTGTCGGCGTCATTCCTGTGCTTTTCTTAAAAACCTTACTGAAATAATTTGGCTCATGGTAGGACAAATCCAGCGCGATATTGATAATCGGCACATCAGTGTTGAGCAGCATATCCTTGGCAATCTCAATTTTTCGTTCGGTGAGGTAGGTGACAAAATTGACGCCGGTTTCTTTTTTAAAGATTTTACTCAGATAGTAAGAGCTCATGTTGGCGTACTCGCCCACCTGATCCAGAGAAATGTCCTTATGGCAGTTCCGGTCAATATAATTCAGGATATCCTCAATATTATTCTTCCGGTTTTCCTTATTATCCATGAGGTGATCGAAAATTTTGTCGATAACCTTCATAATTTCGACCTTCAGATCGTATCGGTTTTTATAGGACGTCACAAATTGCTGGTTGTTCTTCATACGCAGCGGACTTTTGATGTCGTAGCCGCAGGTATCCATGGAGACAATGTTCAGCTCCTCCATAAAATGCTGAATCTCATTCTGGATGGACATCAGGTCGTAGCCATAGTGGTCATAGAGCAGATCCAGGTATTCGGTGAGGACGCTTCTGGTGTCGCTGTATTTTTTCTGGACAACTGCGAAAATGACTTCACTCATCTTCTCGTCAAATTTATTTTTTGCGTTTGCTTTTAATGTAGAGATCACCATGTTGATGGATTCCATAAGCTGCTGGGGCCTGATAGGCTTCAGCAGGAAATCATCCACACGGGCTTTGATGGCCTGGTGGGCAAAATCGAACTCGTTAAAAGCAGTGATTAAAATAACCTTTTTTTCCTGATCCTCTTTTTTGATGGCACGCAGCACATCAATACCATTGATTTCCGGGATATTGATATCCAGAAGAACAATGTCAGGATCCAGCCTTCTGATCTCTTCCAGGGCAACGCGTCCTGAAGACGCTTTTCCAATGACCGTGATATTTTTACCGTACTGACTTAAAATCAATTCAATCGCTTCAATTTCCAGATGTTCGTCTTCTACGATAAATAATTTATACATTTAAACCTCTCCCTAATAATGCCTTACGGGGTATCTTAATCATCACTTCAGTCCCTTTACCAACTTCACTGTTGATCTTAATACCAAATTCAGGGCCATAATAATATTTTAGCCGTTTATTGGCATTGTTAATGCCAATACCCGTATTTTTGTCATTACCCTGCGCCTCTGGGTCGTAGTTGCCATCAAGGATCTTTTCAATCAACTCCGGAGCGATTCCCTTTCCATCGTCAATAATGCGGACCGTCACGATATCGCCGTCCTGTTCTCCGGTGATCATCACCTTGCCGCCGGCAGCATGGGGTTCAATCGCATGATTGATCGCGTTCTCCACAAAAGGCTGGATCGTCATGAAGGGGCACATCACCTCTTCGGCGTCCTCGTCGATGTGAATGGAATAATCCAGACGCTCTCCCAGGCGCATCTTCTGAATCGAGAGGTAATTTCGCACATGCTCAACCTCTTCCTTCAAAGTAACGATATTGGTGTTTTCCTTTTTTAAAGTATAACGCATCATATCCGAAAAGGCATAGATCATCTCCTGGGTCTTTTCGGCATTTTCAAGAAGAGCCAGACGCCCGATGGTATTGAGGACATTAAAGAGGAAGTGCGGATTGATCTGGGCCTGCAGCGCCTTGAGATCCGCCTCCTTGAGGGCCGCCTCCACTTCACTTCTCAGCTTGACCTCTTCCATGAGCTCGAGGTTTTTGTTGTGCAGCTCTTCCTGCATGATGTGAATCATCTGCTTTTCGACCAGATAATTGGCAATCGTATACAAAAGGTCCGCAGCAGCGTGAACCTGTTTCAGAGTGGTCACCATCGTCTGATCATAAAGCTTCTGAAGCTCCGGGTTACCTGAGAAATCGGTGAGCTCGGAAACAGAACCGAGAGGCAGCTTTTTCATTCCCTCCTCGTCAATCCGGATCTGGCCGGACATAATGGCGCCCAGATAATTCCCCTTGACCATGATCGGAACTGCTAAATCTACGAGGCCTCCATGACAGATATAGATTGAGGGTTTTCCTGAACGGGCAGACTCAATGCCTCCGTGAGCGTCGGAACGATAGCAGCACTCGAGACACTTGGCGTCCTCCCGCACCTTGGTGCAGTAGCCGGAAAAATTACTGTATTCCGTAATGGGGTTTCCCTTGTAATCTACGGTGATGGTCGCAAAGCCTGTTGCATCTGAAAAAGAATCTTGAATTTTCTGCAGCACTTCCACATCGATGATATCTGTGATTTTTAATAAGACTCTCATAGATTAACCTCTTTATCTTAATGATCTTACTTTAAAAACTCTTGTTTGAATAATATTATAACACAAACGTGCACTTTTTTAACCAAATTTTTGACATTTTAGATTATTTTGACTGAAATAGGCATTAAATTGTCCAATAATTAAGAATCATTTTAATTTGATGGCAAAATATTCCTTTTTTATTTACTTTCCTCTTTTAAATATAAAAGTCATATTTTTACTCCTGTAACCTTTTTAAGGTTTGTTTAAAGATTCTGAGCGCGAAAAACAGCAATATTTTGCCCTCAGAGGATTCTTGCATTGACCGCTGCTTTTCTTCTATCTTATAATAAGACTAATAAATATAAAGGAGAACTGCCCATGTCCACACAAACCGACCTTTTAAAAATACTGGAGGAAAACCGGGGCGACCCTGTGTCCGGCGAAGCGCTGGCAGAAGAGCTGAACCTCTCCCGGAGTGCTGTCTGGAAGGCCATCAAGGCCCTCAGAGATAAGGGCTACCAGATCAAGTCCAAAACCCGGCAGGGCTACACGCTGTGTAAAAGCAACGATATTCTCTCCGCTGCTTCCATCGCACCTTGGCTGAAGGACCCGGCGCAGGCGGAGCGTCTGGAGGTCTACCCTTCCCTTGACTCCACCAACAGCCTTGGCAAGGAGCGGGCCCTGGCCGGGGCGCCGGACGGCACAGTCATCATCGCGGAGTCCCAGACCGGCGGACGCGGGCGCATGGGGCGCACCTTTTTCTCGCCCGGCGGCTCCGGGATTTATCTGAGCATGATCCTGCGGCCCGGCACGGCCATCAGCCAGTCCCTTTTCATCACCATTGCCGCCAGTGTTCTGATCCGCCAGGCCATCGCGGACGTGACAGGCCTGGAGCCTGAGATTAAATGGGTCAACGACCTCTACATAAAGGATAAAAAAATCTGCGGCATTCTCACCGAGGCTGCCGCCGACTTTGAAACCGGGAATATTGACTACATTGTCCTTGGCGCCGGGATCAATTTTACCGAACCAAAGCAGGGTTTTCCCGAAGAACTCCAGCCGGTGGCAGGCGCCCTCTTTAAGGAAGCGCCGAACGGGCAGCTCCGCAGCCGGCTGGCCGCCGAGCTGGTCAACTGCCTGAGCCGCCTCACCTGCATTCCTGAGGCCGGCGCCGTCATGGCGGACTACCGGAAGCACTCCATGGTGATCGGAAAACCGGTCACTATCCTGAACGGCCGGGAAACCCTGGAGGGCGTGGTCAGCGACATCAATGACGCGGGACATCTGATCCTAAAAAAAGACGATGGAACCTTTCAGTCCATCGTCTCTGGCGAGGTCAGCCTACGGCTGCGATAATTTCAGGGAACCGGACGTTTTCTGCCGGTCCTCTCCGTTTTTCTTCTCATTAAAGTTCAGAAGCATGGCTGAGCTGATGATGACCGCCACCGAGCCCACATTGTGGACCAGCGCGCCGGCCACCGGCCCCATGACCCCGGTCATGGCCAGTACCACCGCCACGGCGTTGAGCGCCTGGGACAGAAAAATATTGATGCGAATGGTCCGCATGGTTTTCCGGGACAGGGTCATCAGATAAGGTACCTTCATCACATCATCTCCCACAAACACCGCGTCGGCGGCGTCCATGGCGATGTCTGAGCCGATGTCTCCCATGGCCAGACCCACGTCGGCTGTCTTGAGGGCCGGCGCGTCGTTGATGCCGTCGCCGATCATACAGACCTTTTCCTGCCCTTTCCGCTGGAGCCGTTTGATCACGACGATCTTATCCTCGGGCAGGCAGCCGGCTTCAACGGTGTCAATCCCAGCCCGCTCTGCCATATAAAGCGCCGCGGACCGGTGGTCGCCGGTGATCAGGGCTGTTTTAAGCCCCTGTGCTTTCAGTTTTTCAACCATATTCGGCGCATTGTTGCGGAGAGTATCTGCCAGTACTGCGTAGCCTGCTGCTTTTCCATCCACCGCGATATAAATAATAGTACCGCCCTCACTCAGGTATTTTTCCGCTGATTTTTCAAGTCTTTCCGTCATCGAAACACCCATCGCGTCCAGAAGTTTTCGGTTTCCGGCTGCGATTTCATGCCCCTCTACCACCGCGCAGACGCCCTTGCCGGGCAGCATTGTAAATTCCGACGGTTCTGGCAGCCGCTCCGGATGGCCTTCGGCATAATGTTCTGAGACCGCTTTGCCGAGAGGATGCTCGGAGCGGGCTTCGGCGGCTGCGGTCCATTTGAGCAGCGCGTCCTTTTCCCACGCCTCCTCACACTCAAAAGCACGCACGCAGGGCTTTCCGTAGGTGATGGTGCCGGTTTTGTCAAAGGCAATGCGCCCCACGGACGCAAGCCGCTCCAGCGCATCGCCAGACCGGATCAGAATCCCGTTTTTCGCCGCGTTGCCGATCCCTGCCATGATGGCTGTGGGCGTGGCGAGCACCAGCGCGCAGGGACAGAATACCACCAGGATGGTGACCGCCCGGGTCAGTTCTCTGGTCACCAGGCCAGTGACAACGGCAGCGGTCAGCGCCAGCACCACAATGACCGTAGCCCACCGGTCTGCCAGGTGCGCGATGGGCGCGCGTCCCGCGTCGGCCGACGCCACCAAACGGATCATCCGTTTCAGGGAGCTGTCCTCCGCCGCCCTGGTCACGCGGATGTCCACTGTCCCAAACTGGTTCATGGTCCCGCAGAATACCTCATCACCCTTTTCCTTATCGACCGGCAGGGATTCTCCAGTCATCAGGGACTGGTCCACCGCCGTATCGCCGCAGAGGACCATACCGTCTACGGGTATTTTTTCTCCGGGCAGCACACGCACTGCTTCGCCTACTGCCACGTCCTCCACATTGATGACGACTTCCACGCCATCCCGCATCACACGGGCCTTTTCCGGCGTCAGATCCACCAGACGCTCAATGCCTTTCCGGGCTTTATTCACGGTTCTTTCCTCCAAATAGCCGCCAAGGGTCATGATGACCGCGATCTCACCCGCCGCGAAAACCTGGCCGATGGCCACTGAGGCAATGATGGCGATGGAGACCAGCACATCCGCCCGGATGTCAAATTCCTTTATCACTGCGGACACCGCGCCGATGATAATCGGCAGGCCGCATAAAACAACCGCAATCCACGATAAATTAAAAGCCAGACGGCCGCCCGCCACAAAATGGATTCCCAGAGCCAGTGCTGAGACCACCATGGCTGCGACCGTTCTTTTTTCTTCATCTTTTATCCAAGTCATCATGATTTCCTCCTTGATTACTCTATACCCCTATAGGGTATATTGATTCTTTGAAAAAGTCAAGCAGAAATCAAAAATTTATCTTTAGTTTGGTACGGCGCGTTTCAGACCGTACCAAAAAACAACCCGTATCGCGGCGATACGGGTTGAAGCCTATAGCTTTTCTTTTGCCTCTCTCTTTTTCAGCCAACGGAACAGCAGCACG
The DNA here is from genome assembly GCF_900142645.1 of Eubacterium callanderi. GTDB lineage: Bacteria > Bacillota > Clostridia > Eubacteriales > Eubacteriaceae > Eubacterium > Eubacterium callanderi. The sequence continues at coordinate 82,448 of NZ_FRBP01000017.1, read as the reverse complement.
GTCATGGCGATGGTCAGTATGGCTGAGGGCAGGCCCACGACAATGACAAAGGTCTGTAGGGCGTTGATGCCGCCGCCGAGCTTCAGCACCGCCACCCCGAGAATGGCGATGGCGATGGACCAGGACAGGCGGTTCCAGCGGGCGGGCTGGCTGATGTCGGTCATTTCCTCTGATGCGATACAGCCCATGGTAAAAGCGCAGGAATCCACACAGGTGGCCAGAAAAACAAAGTACAGAAGAATCACGCCCACAATGATCCCATTTTTAAAGGGCAGCTGATCCAGCATGGCCAGCACTGCGTAATTGCTCCCCTGTTCGGCGTTGATCTTTGCCAGATCCACCACGCCGCTGCTCTGCAGCTTGAGGGCGTAGTTTCCCAGCACACAGAAAATTGCCATGGTGCCGGCCGATCCGGCGCCCATGATGCCGAAAACCAGTTCGCGGACGGTTCGTCCCTTGGATACTCTGGCGATAAAAATAGCCATGAAGGGCACTGAGGCCACCCACCAGCTCCAGTAAAAAACTGTCCAGTCCTGGGCAAAGGTTCCGCCGCCGAACACATCGCTGTAGCTGTTCATGCGGAGGAAATTGCTGAGCAGGGTCCCGAATTCCTCGACCGAGGCTGCCAGAATATAGCGGGCGCCGCTGGCAAAAAAGATAAACAGAATGACGCCGATGAGCAGATACATGTTAATGTCACTGAGAATCTTGATGCCCTTGTCCAGCCCACGGTAAACGCTGATGGAGAAAATAAACATCCAGACCACCAGCACAACGACCTGAAGCTCTGTGGTGTCCGGCAGCCCGGTAATTTTACAGATGAGCACAGAGAGCAGGGGTACCCCTAAGCCAAGGGCCGGCGCAAAGGTGCAGAAGGTCGCAAAAATCGTCACGATGTCAATGGCTTTGCCCGGAACGCCTTTCGCGGCCTTCTCACCGATCAGGTCAGTCATCACGCCGGATATTTTCAGGTTTCTGCGCTTCAGCACCAGAAAATAATAGGAGACCACCAGGCCGGACAGCGCGTAAAAGGACCAGGCCACAGGCCCCCAGTGAAACAGGCCGTAGGGAATGGCGATGTTGAAGGCCTCAAGGGAGTAGGGCTCATAGCCAAAGGGCGGCGACGCGATATAATTCAGCGGCTCGCACACGGACCAGAGGATGGCGGAGGAGCCGATGGCAGAGAAGAAAATCATTGCCAGCCAGCTGTAGAAGCTGTAGGCTGGCGGCTCCCCCTCGCCGCCGAGTCGGATCTTGCCGTAACGGCTGCAGCCCACCACCATACAGACAATGAACACCCCCAGCCCGAAAAGCAGGAAAAACCAGTCGAATTTTGTGATGACAAAGTTCCTGAGCACACCCGATACAGAGAGCGCCTGTTCTGGAAAAGCAAGGCAGGCCGCAGATACCAGGAGCATGAGCAGCAGCGCGCCGAAAAAAATGGTTTTATCAATGGGGATTTTGTTTTTTTGCGGGTCCATATTCCACTTCCGTTTCTTAAATTCAAAAACAAAGACGGGCTTGCCTGCAGCGCGCCCGTCTATGCCGTTTACTTAATTAAATATTTTTCAATAACTTTCATCTGTTCCGTTGTTTTTTCCGGTTCCTGGTAGGCAGCCAGGCGTTCAGCTACCTTTTCGGATGCCTTTTCTTTAACGGATTTTTTATCCTCTGTCTGCCAGGTGTTATAGTCTACCTTCACAAACAGATCGGGCACATAGTGCTCATTGCGGTATTCTTTGGGGGTACGGCCAGACATAAAGTTGCCTCTCGGGCCGACCTTGCTGATCTCTTTAGTATAATCTTTATTGTAGTCAATGGCAATCCCCTGGGTCATACGTTTCAGCATCTTGATGAGCTGTTCGTCCGCCACATATTTTTCCAGCGAGCTGACATTAAAGCCACTGAGCATGCCACAGCTGAAGAAAATCAGGTCTGTGCCGCTGAGGGTGCCGCTCATCAGGTTAAGGGTGGATTCGACCCCTGCCTGGTAGTCAACATCAATGGCGTCGTTGAGGGCGCCGGAGGTTCTGAACGGCATTCTGTAATATTTGGCCATGGCGGCGCTCGCCAGCGAGATCAGGGCTGTTTCGGTGTTGCCCAGAGCCATGGATACTGCTCTCAGGTTCGTGGAAGTGGAGGTGCTGCCGTAGAAAATCGGCAGGCCCGGTTTGATGAGCTGGATGAGCACGGTGACGGCCAGCAGCTCTGCGTTGTTCTGGATAATGGTGCCCAGAATGGAGGCCGGGCTTGTGAGCACCGGCAGTGAGCAGGTAGCCAGCTGCATGGGCTGGTTCAGCTCGCAGTAGGCAAACATGGCGTCCAGACTGTCCTTGACCCATGCCAGCGGCGAGATCGGACTAATACAGCCAACCGCCACATATTTGTCATGGACATCTACGAAATCCTGTATCATTTTAACCACATTAGTGGCAACAGTCCCGGAATCGTGCAGCTTGGTTGCCAGCGCCGTCAGCGAAATCGGCAGGGTTGTGTAGTTCAGCAGCGCGGCGGCCATGTTGTAGGAGCGGTCTTCTCTCGGGACGTCATAGGTATCGCAGAGCAGAAGATGGGTCATGTCAATACAGTCACTGGTCTGTACCAGCTTGCAGATATCGACATAGTCGTGCATTTCGGCAAAACGGAACTCACCGTTTTCCATCACGTACGGCGGGCTGCCGGCTGTGGCCATGGTGAGGCTTCCCCCGCCCATGTGATAGCTGGTGCCGTCCGGGCGCAGAATATCAAATTCCTGGCTGACGGTGGACAGGCCTTTGGCAATGAGCTCATCGGTAAAATGAACGGTATAGCCATCCACAGTGGCGCCGTGTTTTTTGAAAATTTCAACCGCGCGGTCATCCTCGAACACGCAGCCGGTTTCCTTCAGTAATTTTGCAGACTGTTCGTGAATAAATTCAACATCCTTAGCCTGTAAAAACAGTTTTTCAAGTTCCATATGATTGTTTGTCTCCTTATAATTCTCAGATTCTTTTTGAATGGCTTACGCCTGTGTTTCTTCAGTGGGTTCTTCGATTGAGATCCCCTTTTTCTTATTGTAGACCAGTACCAGCAGTGCGCAGCCCATAGACAGGATCGCGCTGACGCCCAGGGCGATAAAGATATAGGTGTAGGCCTGGTTTCCATAGCTGTCCAGCCATTTACCAGCGATCGGTGATACGAACATATCGGGCAGGAAGCCGATCAGTGACAGAATACCCGATGCAGAGCCGAAGATAGCTGCCGGCACCTTGGTTTCTGTGAACAGGGAGGATTCAACCCCATATGCCCCGCTTAAGAAGAAGGACAGAATCATGATCAGGATAATGGCCGGAATCATAAAGCCTGCGGTCTGCGGTGCCAGAACGATGACAAAGAGGCAGACGGCCGTGATGGCCATACAAAGCAGGATGGTTTTGGCCGGTGATTTGATCTTTGTCGCCAGAGCCCCGATGATCGGCGATGAAAAGAGCGACGTACCGTACATACGGATATTGCCCATGAGCGCAGCCATAGCGACGCTGGCGCCAAATACCGCCTGTACGTAAGGCACCGTATAGCTGAGTGAGGTATAAACCGTATAGGTAAAGAACATGCACAGGGTTGTCAGCCATACACCAGGGTGCTTAATGGCTGCCACCAGCTCAGATAAATCGAATTTTTTCTTGGTTTTGATGATTTCGCCTTCAAATTTCGGAATCAGGAAGAAGGATGCCAGGGCAAAGGCAATGTTTAAGAATGCGTAGAACATGAGCACCATGTTGAAGCCGGAAGCCGGATCTGCAAAGAGGTCGAAAATCCACATGGAAATGAAGTTGACCACTAAGCCGAGAATCCCGACGATCCCGTAGCTGATGCCGATATTTCTGGAATAGGTGTTGTCTGTGCTGACAAGGCGGATACCCTTATAGCGGACGCCCCAGTAAATAAAGGTCGTGCAGACCCCCATGAGCAGGAAGATCACCTTCAGGGTCTCATAGCTCGGCAGTGTCGCGTACCAGAAAGTTAAAATTGCAGAAAGACCAAAACCGGCAGTCGCCAGGTATTTGACGCGAATTTTATCTGCCAGAATACCGCCGGGCAGGTAAGAAATCATGGCCGTTGTGCCATAAAGGCCGTAGAGCACACCAAGCTGTTCGTTTGAGAGCGCGAGGCTCTGTAAAACCGGTTCGTAAAAGACGTACCGGATCAGAAATGTCAGATAAACTACTACTGCACCGGAGCTGATAATACCGATTACCGCGTTCCGGGTAAAGCCGCTGATGCTTTCGTTTGTTACTTCGTTTTTATTCATTTTTCCCCTCCATAAAAACTGATAACACTTGGGTCCGGACCATGTGTCATATACAAGTATGCTACAACTATAACACGTGCAACGGTTTCTGTCAATAGAATTTGATCAAAAAATATATAACAGATGATATAACTGTATATATCAATAAAACAATGAGGTTCACCTGTGCAAAAAACAAAGGGTATCGCCGCGATACCCTTTGTCTTTAATATTTCATTTTCAACTGCATTTCCTCACAGGGCACATAGGTTTCCGACACCCCGACAAGCTGTCCGCTCTCAGTGCGGTAGGTCTGCCTGAACTCAAAGACTCCGTCATCGGCGTCAATGAACAGTCTGTCCCGGACCGGGGCGTTGTCCGTCATGAGTGTGATCTCAAGCTCCTTGTAAATATCGTAATTGCCCAGCACCAGGTTCAGCGAATCCATGAGGCGCTCCGGGTTTCGGACCGGCGAGGCACTCCGGACATTGTGGATAATGTACTTGACATCCAGACCAATGGGCATATCCCGGTTATACAGAATCCGCACAGCCCGCAGACAGCGGGTCTGAGACGGAATCTCCAGTCCAAACCGATCCCAAAGAGCCCCGCTGCTCACCTCCTCAATGGTCTCAAGGCGGATGTCGGTCAGATGGTCGATGCTTTTGGTCTCATGAAAGATCATGGTGTAGGTTTTATGGTTGCCTGAGCTCACAAAGAAGCCCTTGCGGTCCACCACATACACATAACCGCGCTCCTCCAGAATCGCCAGGCTTTTCTTTACCGTGACCGGCGTGGTCGTGTAAATTTTCGAGAACTCCCGCAGCGAGGGGAGCTGTTCCTCAGGCTTGTAGTCGCCTTTTTCAATTTTGGCCTGAATGTCATTCAGAATAAATTCATAGGTCTTCACAGCGCACCTCTACACTCTGGAATTGCCGCGGAGACGGCACAGATCGCTCTCCACATACAGCTTTCCGTAGCCGATGGGAATATCGTCGGAATCGTAAAGCTTCTGCTCAAAGAGCATCATAAACTTCTGCTTTTTCTGGGGCTCCCCGGTCATTTCCTCGAAAAAAGCGCCGATCCCGGCGTCGGTCATCACACCGGTGACAAAGATTTCCTCCCAGTAGCCAAAGCCGTAATTCTCACCAAAAATGATACTAACCATATCGCGGTAGCTGAAGCTGTCCTCCTTGATGTTCATACCCGGAAAATAAGGAATGTACTTCTCATCCAGGGCCACAGGCCGCTCCCCCTGGAACAGCATGGAGCGGATGCAGACAATCTTTGTCTTGGGGGCCACCTGAAGGTGGTAGACCAGCTCGATGGTGGGCGCCATGATTTTGGCGTGGATGAGTTTGGCATGGCTGTAGCCCCCGCGGATGATCTCGTCAATTTTAAAGCCCACCTCAAATTTGTTCAGAGAGTACTCCCGCACATAGGTCCCCTTGCCCGGGGACGACATCAGGTACCCCTCGCCGATGAGCACCTCGATGGCTTTGCGGATGGTCATACGGCTGACACCGTACTCCTCGCAGAGGCTGTTCTCCGATGGCAGCAGGTCGCCGGGCTTATAGATATTGCTGAGGATCTTGATCTTAATGGAATCGGCAATGTTGAGGTATTTGACTTCATTTTTGCTCATCTTTTAACCATCCCTGACAGATTTCCACCCCTTTGATGGCCGATTTGGTATAGGCGTCTGCGCCCACGAAATCACTGACGGTTTTGTTGGCCACACAGCCGCCGATAATGATCTTGACCAGGTCCCGCATGCCCGCCTCCACAAAGGCGTCCACCACTTCCTTGACCGAGGGGATACAGTCAGTGAGCACAGCGCTCAGGCCGATGATCTCACACTTGTACTTCCTGGCCGCCTCCACAAAATCCTGGGCCTTGACATCCACACCCAGGTCCCTGACAATAAAACCGCCGGCCTGCATGGCGCCCTTAAAAATCGACTTTCCGATGTCGTGTATATCCCCCTCGACCGTGCCCAGCAGCATGGTCTTTCCAAACTCCCCGGCTTCGATGCTGTCGTAAATATCACACATATTGGTGTACTCCAGCACATTTTCAAAAATAATGCCCACGACCATGAGGTCCGCAATGGAGTACTCGCCGGTCTCATAGCGCAGACCGACCTTTTCCAGCCCCTTATTGAGGGCCATCCAGATATCCTTAGGCGGTGTCCCCGCTGCCACACAGCGTTTCACAATCTTCAGAACCTTTTCTTCATCCAGCTCCTCAATGGCGTTGATTAACATTTCTAACATAATGCTCTCTCCAAATTTTTATATAATTGATAGTGGATAGTTATGGAACGCTTTCGGCAGATTTGCACCTGAACTATTAATTATCCACTATCCACTATTCCCACTGTAGTATACTTGTCTAGGCAAATTATATCACAGATCCCACAAAAATAGCTTTACTTTTTTAACACTTCGGATAATAATTTAAAATTGACGGATGCCGGGGCAAATGGTAATATATCCTAGGAATTAATCCCATTTTTTGAACAAAACAATTGACGGAGGGCATTTATGCATATTCGACCAAAACCCTGGGCGCGGCCGGAGCTCTTAGCCTGCGGTTTTTTTATCCCGGAAGCCACTGAACTGCGGGGGCACTGGCAGGACGCTTTTGAGCGCAGAGCGCCGCTGCATCTGGAGCTGGGCTGCGGCAAGGGCACCTTTATCGCCGCTTTGGGCAGACGCCATCCAGAGGTCAACTACCTGGCGGTGGACATGATCGACGCGGTGCTGGGGCTGTCCAAGCGCAACGTGGAGCAAGCCTACGCGCCCGGTGCAGTGGATAACGTCCGCCTGACCGCCTGGGACATCGCCCGTATCGGGGAGATTCTCTCGCCAGAGGATGCGGTAGAGCGGATCTACATTAACTTCTGCAACCCCTGGCCCAAGCGCCGTTACCAGAAAAAGCGGCTGACCCATTCCCGCCAGCTTGAGCAGTATAAAAAAATCATGGTTCCCGGGGCGCAGATCCATTTCAAGACCGATGATGATCCTCTGTTTGAGGCGTCTTTACAATACTTTGAGTATTCGGGCTTCCGGGTGACCACGCTCATCCGGGACCTGCACGCCTCCGACGAATATCCGGGCAACATCGTGACCGAGCACGAGCGGATGTTTGCTGACCAGGGCATCAAGATTAAGCTGGCGATTGCGGAAATCAATGGAGAATGAAGAACCTGACACAAATTTGAAAATGTCAAACACTGTATCTTTTTTCGAAAAACATCATATTTATTACGAGGAGACAAATTTGAGAACAATTCTATGGTTTATCCATTTCTGGCTGTATCAGCTGGCCCTTTTACCCAGCCGTTTTAAGGCCCGCAGGCTTGCGAAAGCGGGTGATCGTGCCGCCCATGACGCGGTCGTCCGAAAGGCGGTCGGCCCCTGGGCCAGGAGTATGATCCGCACTGCCGGGGGCACAGTCTCGGTGGAGGGGCTTGAGAACATGCCTGAGGAGCCTGCGGTCTATGTTTCCAACCACCGCAGCTACTTTGACATTCCCCTGGTTCTGGGCTATCTGGGTGATGACACCAAGCCGCTGGTGGCCAAGAAAGAAATCGGCAAAATCCCATTGATCCGCGCGTGGATGGAGGAGCTTCACTGTGTGTTCCTTGACCGGGACAACCCGCGCGAGGCCATCAAAAACATCAAAGAGGCGGAATACTGGGTGTCCGAGGGCTACTCCATGGTTGTCTTTCCAGAAGGCACCCGCACCAAGGACGGGTACCTGGGCGAATTTAAGCCCGGGGCCTTTAAAATCGCCCAGAACAACAAGGTGCCCGTGGTTCCCTTCTGCATGAAGGATACAGATAAACTCATGGGCCGCGACAATCTCTGGATTCATCCGGCCCACGTTGCCATCAAGGTACTGCCCCCCATCGACACCGAGGATTATACCCGGGCCGACTGGAAAAACCTGCCAAAGCTGGCAGAGGAAAAAGTGCGCGAGGGGCTTGAAGCCATGGACGGCGAGGGGTTTCATTAAAAAAGAGGTACGGTTCAAAACAGACCGTACCTCTTTTTTTCACGCCTTGTCTGGCCGGAGAGCGTCCAGCACGCGCATCCATTCCTCCACCCTGGCGTCGGAGGGCATGCGCCAGTCCCCCCTCGGGGACAGGGACACGGTGCCCACCTTGGGGCCGTCGGGCAGGCAGGAGCGCTTGAACTGCTGGGTAAAGAAGCGCCAGTAGAAATTGCGCAGCCACTTGTAAAGGGTGGCGTCGTCATAGGCCCCCTCAAAGGCCTGACGGCTCAGGTAGTAAATCTTGTCCGGGCTGTAGCCGTTCCTGAGCACATGGTACATGAAGAAATCGTGGAGCTCATAAGGGCCCACCAGATCCTCGGTTTTCTGGGCGATTTTGCCCGATGCGTCCGGGGGCAGCAGCTCGGGCGATACGGGCGTATCCAGCACATCGTAGAGAATCCGGCGGATCGCTTCATCGGGGTTTTCGTCGGCCACGTAGCGCACCAGGTAGCGCACCAGGGTCTTGGGAATGCCGCCGTTAACCCCGTACATGGACATGTGGTCCCCGTTGTAGGTAGCCCAGCCCAGGGCCAGCTCGGACAGGTCGCCGGTGCCGATGACCAGGCCGTTCAGGCGGTTGGCCAGGTCCATGAGGATCTGGGTCCGCTCCCGGGCCTGGGCGTTCTCATAGGTGACGTCGTGGACGCTCAGGTCATGGCCGATGTCCTCCAGATGGTGTGTGGCCGCCTCCCTGATCGAAATTTCGTGGAAGGTGGCTCCCAGGGAACGGATCAGGCTGACCGCGTTGTCGTAGGTGCGGTCAGTCGTACCAAAGCCCGGCATGGTGACCGCGTGGATGCGCTTTCGGTCAATGCCGAACTGGTCACAGACGTTCACGCACACCAGCAGCGCCAGGGTGGAATCCAGGCCGCCGGAGATGCCCACCACCATGGCCGGGTCGCCGATATGGGCCACACGGCTGCCCAGAGCCATGGTCTGAATATTGAAGATTTCCTCACAGCGCTCGTTGCGGCGTGCTGTGTCCGCAGGCACAAAGGGCTGTGGGTTCACACTGCGCAGGCAGTCCTGGGCGTCGCAGGCAGTAAAGAAACATTCCTCATACACGCGCCCCTCCAGAATATCCACCGAATCGCCAAAGGAGGTCTGGAGCTGGCGGTCATGGAGGATGGCCTCCACGTCCATGTCGGCCACCACCAGCTGGCTTTCGGTCTGGAAACGGCGCGACCGGGCCAGCAGCGTGCCCTTTTCACAGATAAGAGCGTCGCCGCCAAAGACAAGGTCGGTGGTGGACTCGCCATAGCCGCTGGAGCAGTACAGGTACCCGGCGTTTAAGCGGGCAGACTGCTGTCTTACCAGGTCTCTGCGGTACTCGCTCTTTCCGATGATCTCATTGCTGGCCGAAGGGTTCACGATGATGGTGGCCCCAGCCGCGGCCTGATAGCTGCTCGGGGGTACCGGCGCCCACAGGTCCTCACAGATTTCAATGCCCACGACCACTTCTTCCCAGCTCTCGTGGCTGAACAGAAGCCCGGTGCCCATGGGCGCCGGCTCCCCAAAGAAGCTGGTTTCGGATACGCGCAGCTGCCCGGCGGAGCGGAACCAGCGCTTTTCATAATATTCCTGATTGTCCGGCACATAGGTTTTGGGCACAATGCCCAGGATCTCCCCGTCCGAGATGGCGACCGCGCAGTTGTACAGCCCGCTGCCCACAGCCACAGGCGCGCCCACCACGATGAGCATGGCTCTGCCCTCAGACCACGCCCTGATTTTATCCACAGCCGCTGCCGCTGCCTTTTGCAGGGTGCGCTGGAAAAACAGGTCGCCGCAGGTGTATCCCGTAACGCACAGCTCCGGAAAAGCCACGATGCCCACCTGCTTTTCAAAGGCTTCTGCACACAGCGCGATGACCGCATCCGCGTTGGCCGCGCAGTCCCCTACCTTGATGACCGGCACCGCGCAGGCGGTGCGAATATATCCTAAATCTTTCATATTTACCCTTTCTTTTTCATTGAAAACATTATCTTTTTTGACGGACAAAGTATGGTGTGAAAAGCCTGCCCCAAGATATAGTTTTGCTTTTATCTCATTATACCGCGAATCGGATTTATGAACAAGTGTGGATAACTACGGGAGTTTATCCACAAGTTGTGCATAAACTTTTCCAGAACCTTATCCACAGATTCTCCACTTTTCAACAATGGATTTATGGGGATTTTTCAACTTACCCACCAAGTTATAAACATTGTCCACAGGAAAAACGGATGTTTTCCACAGTTTTACACATTTTTAACCGGTTTTTATAAACAAAGCAAAAGTTATCCACAGTTTTGCACAGGCCTATATCTTGTGTCAAGAGGGAAAATTTCAATGGAGAATGCAGAATGCAGAATGGAGAATTATGGTGCAATTTGGCTTTGCCAAATTGATTTTAATCAAATGTGCTTTGCACATTTGGACTTTTAATTCTCCATTCTCAATTTTCCATTCTCCATTAAAAAAGGGGTATCGTAACGATACCCCTTTTGATTACCGGCTTCCCTTGTTTCTGTAGTTCATGGCCGCTTCCACAAAGCTGCTGAACAGCGGGTGGGCTTTGTTCGGGCGGGATTTGAATTCCGGATGAGCCTGGGTGGCGATGAAGAAAGGATGCTCCTTGAGCTCAACCATTTCCACCAAAACGCCGTCGGGTGACATACCGGAGAAGACCAGGCCTTTTTCGGCCAGGGTCTGAATATACTCGTCGTTGACCTCGTAGCGGTGGCGGTGGCGTTCCTCGATGGTCTTGGCGCCGCCGTAAGCCGCACAGGCGCGGGAGCCTTCCTTGAGCTCACAGGGGTAAGCGCCCAGACGCATGGTGCCGCCCATGTTCTGGATTTTTTTCTGTTCCTCCATGAGGCTGATAACCGGGTAAGGTGTCTCCTCGTCCAGCTCGATGCTGTTGGCGCCCTCTAAGCCTGCCACATTGCGGGCAAACTCGATGACAGTGAGCTGTAAGCCCAGGCAGAGCCCCAGGAACGGGATCTTGTTTTCGCGGGCCCAGCGGATCGCTTCGATTTTACCCTCGATGCCGCGGTTGCCAAAGCCGCCGGGCACGATGATGCCATCCACATCCTTCATAATACGGTCCACGTTCTGTTCGTTTAAATCCTCGGAGTGCACCCATTTGATGGTGACCTCGGCGTTGTTCGCGATGCCGCCGTGGCGCAGGGCTTCGGCGACGGACAGGTAGGCGTCATGAAGCTCGACGTACTTGCCCACCAGGGCGATGGTCGCCTTGTTTTCCAGGCTCTTGGCGCGGGTGACCAGCTCCTTCCACTCGGTGAGGTCCGGGTCCTTGCAGCGGATCTTGAGCTTGCTGCAAACCAGCCGGGCCAGTCCTTCCTTCTCAAGCATCAGCGGCACCTCGTACAGCTCCGGCGCGTCCAGGTTGGTGACGACTGCGTCCTTGTCCACGTTGCAGAACAGGCTGATCTTATCCTTGAGGCTGTCCTCTACTTCCTTTTCGGAGCGCAGGACAATGATGTCCGGCTGAATGCCGATGCTGCGCAGCTCCTTGACCGAGTGCTGGGTGGGTTTGGTCTTGAGCTCGCCGGCCTTGCCCAGGTAGGGCAGCAGGGTGACGTGGATATAGAGCACGTTTTCCGGACCCAGGTCGCCCTCAAACTGCCGGATGGCCTCCAGGTAGGGCAGGCTCTCAATATCGCCCACCGTACCGCCGATTTCGGTGATGACCACGTCCGGGTTGGCTGCGCTCTCAGACACGCGCAGAATGCTTTCCTTGATCTCATTGGTGATGTGCGGGATAACCTGTACGGTACCGCCCAGGTAATCGCCCCGGCGTTCCTTGGAGATGACATTCCAATAGACCTTGCCGGTGGTCACGTTGCTGTACTGGCCCAGGCTTTCATCGGTAAAACGCTCGTAGTGGCCGAGGTCGAGGTCGGTCTCTGCGCCGTCATCGGTCACGAAGACCTCGCCGTGCTGGTACGGGCTCATGGTACCCGGATCATAATTGAGGTAGGGGTCAAATTTCTGAATGGACACCTTCAGGCCTCTGGCCTTGAGCAAACGCCCCAGGGATGCACTGGTGATCCCCTTTCCAAGTGAAGAAACCACACCGCCGGTTACAAATATATACTTTGTTTTCATTACGCCTCCTGATGATAAAATAAAGAAAATCACTGCAAAAAAGTGGTTTTTTTTTTGCAGTGATGCAATTAACATTATATATCTTCTATTTTACCTTTTCTTTCAAAAAGTGCAAGGGAAAGTTTTAAAATTCCTGAGAATTTTCTGGTTTCTTTCCTATCGTCTGCGCACTTTCCTTAAAACAGCGGTGACTGCCAGGAGCAGTACAGCGCCGAACACGCCTGCATAGGCAGCCCTTGTGCCGGTGTTCGGGTTCACAGAGGCGGCAGGCACCTGCGGCGGCACCTCAAAACTCTGAGGCGGCACAATATCCGGGGTTCCCGGGTCTGTCGGCGGGTTGACCGGCGGGTTCACAGGTGGGTCTACCGGCGGATTGACTGGGGGCTCCTTCTTCGCAAAACCAACATCTGCGGCCTCCTGCTCCGGCGCGTCCAGAATGATTTTCTGCTGCTGGTTCTCGGTTGTGCAGACATAGCCGTCGCCGCGGTCGCTGACGCTCACAGTGTACGCGCCGTATTCCAGGCCGGTGAAGCGGTAGTAACCGCTGCTGTCCGCAAAGGTCTCGCCCACCTTGTCCCCGGCTTCATTGTACAGGGTAACCACGATGTTGCCCACCGGGGCTTCGGTGTCGTGATCCCATTTCTTATCCCAGTTATCGTCGTAGAAGACATTGCCGCTGATGCTGCCGAGCTTGCTGGGCTCTGGGGGCACGCTGCAGTCCCGGCACTGGTTGGTGATGTTGTAGCCGTTGTAGATGGTGTCATAGCCCGGAACCGGGTCCTCGACCACGGTATAGGCCACCAGGCTGCCGTCATCGCCTGTTTTGTCCAGGTTCTCGAAGACGTACTGCCAGTCCGGCCCGTAGACAGTCTGGGCGGCGATTTCGACGCCGTTTGCCATGAGGTGTACCCGGACGCTGCCTGGGCGCTTGCCGGAGGCGTCGTTGTCGTCACCCCAGGTCTTGGTGCCGCTGATCTGGATTTTCTCCTTGGCCGGGTGCACGTTGACAATATCGCTGCCGTTGTAGTCGGCGCTGTAGCCATCGGGCAGGTCGATTTCCTTAACGGTATAGACAATGGCGTCGCCGTTCTGGTCGTAGCCCGGGATCCGTTCAAAATTATAGGTCCAGTCATTTTCCGCGGACATGACCCGGGTCTGGCCTTCTACCGGTGTGGCGGCTACGCCGCCGATGCTCTGCATGAGCTGGACGGTGACGCTCTCGGGCCTCATGCCGTCCTGATTGTTCTTGTCGCTCCAGGTCTTGCGGCCGTGCAGGCTTGTGACCTCGTCGCGGATATTGGTGAAATTAAAGGGGTTCTCCGGGTCCTGATAGCCGCCGTAGCCGGCTGGGACGGCCTCGGTTACGGTGTAGGTGATGGTCTTGCCCTCTGCGTCAAATTTGTCCAGGCTGCGGTATTCATAGGTCCAGACATCGCCGTCCTGCTTGCTCCACTCTGGCGTCTTATCGGGCTGTTCCACGCCGTTTGCCATGAGGATCAGGTCCAGATAAGGCCTGTTGGCGCTGTGGCCGTCCTTCCAGGTTTTGGTGCCTGAGACAGTGATGGTCGGGATACGTGTGTTGATGATGTCCGTGCCGTCATAACGGGTGGTGTAGTGGTCCACAGGGGCTTCTTTGACGGTGTAGCGGACCGGGTTGTCTCCGGTGCCGGGGTCCAGGCCCTCAAAGCGGTACTGCCAGTCCGGGCCGGTGACGGTCTGGCTGGCGGCCTTTACGCCGTCCTTCATCAGGTAAACGGTAATGCTGTCGGGGCGCAGGCCCTCGGCATCATTATTGTCCTCCCAGGTCTTGGCGCCGGCCACCTCGATGGTGGGCTTGGCCGGGTGGGTGTTGATGATGTCGGTGCCGTCGTAGCTGGTGGCGTAATCATCCGCATTAATGCCTTTTTCAGCCACAGTGTAGATGATGCCGCGGCCTTGGCTGTCGTAGGCGGGCAGGCCGGTAAAGCTGTAGCTCCAGCCGGCTGCCTCGTCTGTCACAGCGGTCTTGCCGTCCACGGGCACTGGAGCGCCGTGGTCAATGCTCTGCATGAGCTGGACGGTGACCTCAGCCGGGCGTGTGCCGTCCGCATTGTTGTCATCCTGCCAGATTTTTTTGCCCTCCAGGCTGGTGACGCCGGTGCGGGTGTTGGTAATGTCGTTGCCGTTCATGGTAGTGGTGTAGCCGTCCATGGGGGCTTCTTCTACCGTGTAGGTGATGAGCTGGCCCTCTTTGTTGTATTTCAGCAGGTTTTCAAAGGTGTAGGACCAGGTGCTTCCCCCGTAGGTCCAGAATGGCACTGCATCCTTCACCACCTCGCCGTCTGCCTTGAGGGTGAGCGTAATATTGGGGCGCTGGCTGTTGTTCTGGCCGCCGTCCTGCCAGGTCTTCTGTCCGGTAACCTCGGTGGTGCCAAAGCGGATGTTGGTGATGTTATTGCCGTCGTATTCGGCCTTGTAGCCGTCGGGAACGGCTTCTTCCACGGTATAGGTGATGAGGCGGCCGCTTCCGTCAAACTTGTCCAGGTTGCCGAAGCTCCAGGTCCAGACGTCGCCGGTCTTGTCCCAGGACGGCACCGCGCCTGCAACCGGGGTGCCGCCCGCTTTAAGGGTCAGCGTGACCTCAGGCCGGGCGCTGCCGCCGTCCTGCCAGGTCTTGGTGCCGGACAGGCTGGTCTTGCCCACGCGGGTGTTGACCAGGGTGTAGCCTGAGGTCATATCGCCCTGGGTCTGGCTGGTGTAGCCGTCTACGGTCACCTCGGCAATGGTGTACTGGATGGCCTTGCCGTTTTCAAATTTGAGCAGGTTGTCAAAGCTGCCCCTCCAGCCATTCCCGGCGTTCAGGGTCAGGCTTTCCAGAGTGGGCTTGTCGTTCTTGAGCAGCCTGACCACAATCTCGCCAGGCCGGGCGCTGGTGTCGTCCACATCGTTCCAGAGCTTCTGCACTGGGATGCTGATGGTTTCCGGGGGCACGTAGTAGCCGACGTCGGTGTTGGTCACGTTGGGGGTGGCCGGGTCCACGGTGTCCAGCTGGAGCTCATTGGTCTTTGTGGCGTCTGTTTTATCCTTGGTGGTGCAGGCATTCATGCCCGGATAGGGGCTGACCACCTGTGCCCGGTAGGCGTCCTCTGAGAAGGGGACATTGGTGAACACATAGCTGCCGGAAATGTCGGTGGTTGTGGTGGCGATAAGGGTTTTGCCGTCAGGCCCCAGCAGCTCGACCGTCACGTTTGGCAGCGGATAATCCTGGTCGATTTTGGCGTAGATGCCGTCCTTGTTGCTGTCGTAGAAGACCAGGCCGCGGATCTCGCCGTTGGTGTCGTCGGTTCTTGGGATCAGCTCAAGGCTGGTGCTCAGGCTGCCCGGATCTCCGATTTTGTAATAGGCCCAGACGTCCAGGATGGTCCGGTTGCCCTTGTTGCCTGAGAATTTCATGGCGCCGCCAGTGCTGTCCACTCCTGCGCTCTGGTCGGCGTCTGGGCCGTTCAGGGCCGGGACGGTGGTGTTGTTGTAGTCGATGGTGTGGCGCTCGGCATCGGTGCCGCCGCCGTTGCAGCGCTCAACGATGATGCCGCCCGGGTTATTTTCCACATCCAGAAACGGCAGATGAACCTCGCCGCCCCGGGCCTGAAGGGTCACCTGGGTCAGGTCACACCTGCCCGCGGGCAGCACGTTGCCGTCCGCGTCCCTGCCGTCCCAGGATACGCTGTTAAGTCCGTCAACGCATGCGTTGCCAATGGTCACAATGCCGTGATCTACGGTTTTATAGCTGCCGTCAGCCTGCTTTTCCTGATAGCTCCGCAGGTCAATTTTGAGCTCATAACTGCTGATGTTCTGGGCGTTAAAGGTAAAGGTGCCGCCCTCGCCCACGTAACCGAAGCCTTCCTTGAAGCCTGTGAATTTAAAACCGCTCACGGTGCCGCTGGCGTCTGGCTCCTGGGCCATCCCCAGGGATTCCAGCAGCTCGGTATCCGGTGTGTTGAAGAAGATGCGGTCATTGATGTCCAGGCCGTTGTCCGGAACAATGGGTGAGTTGAGCTGCAGGGAGGGATCATGGTTGATGAGGGTGTTAATGTCCACGCCCTGTCCTGGATTGTCGGAGTAAAAGGAGTGGTAATAGCTGTTGTTGGTGTCATCCACGACCAGGCCGCGGTTGTTGGCAAAGAAAATAAAGCCAAAGGGGTCCATGCCGTTCATATCCACGCAATACTGAAACCCGTCGAGGGTGAGCACCCGCACCTTGGACTCCAGACTGCGGCCGTTGTTGCCCATGTTCAGGGTCAGAAAATGGGTGAATACCCTTCCGGGCACCTGGGTGCCGTCCGCCTTGGCCACGGTCACGTCCCAGGCCGCCACGGTGCTGTCGCCCTGTCCGCTTGCCTTCCAGGCGTCGTTGCTGTCCACGTTCAGGGGGCGGGGGTTGTTCCGGTTGCCGCTGTCCAGCCGGGCGTGGAACTCAAACTCGTAGTTGCCGGTTTCGGTCACTTTAAAGACCAGGGGCTTGTAGCCCTTGCCGGTGCCCGCAATGTCCGGGCCGGCCTTTTCCTGATCGCGGTTCATGAGATAGCCTGCATTGTCGCCGGTGTTGGTGTCATAGACAAGCTCCATGCCCTGCTGGCCCGGCGCGATGGTAAAGGGCTCGTAGCCCGAGTCATCGGCGCCGGTATAACGCATGACAATGTCCTGCTTATTCACATTATCGGTGACGCTGGAGCCAAAGTACAGGGTCTCCCCTGCCTTGGCGTAGACCTTGACGATCTGATGGCGCAGTACGCCCGCGTCCTTGTGGTCGTACCACTCGGTGTAGGGCCGGTCGCCGCCCTCGGCTGTCAGCTCGCGGCTGCCCTCTGCACGCACCGGTGCAGACCAGAAAAGCAGGCCCGCCAGAAGCAGCAGCACTGCGAATAAAAAGGTCCGGAGGATCGGTAAGCGATGTGTTTTCATTTTATTTTCCTTTTCTTAATGGTAAAAACTAATCTTTTAAAGAGTTTTACCCATCTGATTAAGGAAAAATCAAGTATTTGGGTGGGATGCTTTTTTATCTTTTGGGGTGAATTTAGGCCATAACAACGCATAGCCACTAACTTCCAAACCGTATACCTTTAATTCAATCTTGAAAATGAAAAAAAGACATTTTTATAATATAATATTTATATAAAATAAACATTACATAAAAATGCCTAATGAGTCTTATCCTGCTTTGCAGGTTTTGGGGCTCCTGATAAAAATGTCAGTGGTTATGCGTTGTTATGGATGACCTCCTGGGCTTCAAACACTGCCGGGTTCACCTGGTAGCCTGTAAAGGTGCGGTTTCCATTGGTGAACTGGCCGCTTCTCAGATAGCCGTAGTCTTCCAGAATATTCAGATAGGGCAGCAGATCTGAAATTTTTTTACAGCCCATGCGTGAGATGCCAAAGAGCTCGGTTTTCGAGAAGGTTTTGAGCCCCTGGGCCCGGACCACCTCCACAATCCGCCGGCAGACGCTCATATTCGGGTCCATCCCCTCGCCCATATTATAGATGATGCGTGCGTACTCGCCGAAATAGCGGGCCAGCTTGTAGGCCTGATCCACGGTTTCCTTGGCCACCGGGGTCTCCAGGATGGCATGGGGGTGGGCGGCGCAGTGAAGGATGCCCACCAGGCGCAGCATCTCGCCGCCGAGCTTGCTGCCCCAGTCTCTTATATCTTTCATATCCCCTTTCAGACGGCGCTCAAACACAGTCTCATAGGCCATATAGGCCATCTGAGCGCTGTCCTTCAGCTCAAGCTGCCTGGGTTTTGGCTCGAGGGTGATGTGGTTGTCTGCGTACAGGCTGTAGACAGCGTTGTAGTAGTCCGCGTCGATTTTGGGGTCCACGTCGGGGGCGGTCTCGATGTTGCGCTCGCCCACCCTGGTTTTGGGCATGGTGTAGAGAAAGCGGGCGTTCATGCCGCGGCCCCGCATCACAGGGTCGGCCATAATGGTGTCGATGATGATGGGCTGGACCATGAGCAGAATGCTCAGGTTGCTGGCGGGCAGGTGGACGGGGTCGCGGCCCACGCGGTGGGTCTTGGAGCTGCCGCCGGTGTGGCCCTTGAGCAGAGCGCCCAGGGTATGCTGGCCGCCGGTATACAGGCCCATCATGTTGGCGAACAGGTCGCCCTCATCGGACATGATGATCATACGGCCGCCGTTGCGGGCCAGCTCCTGTTCCAGGGCCGCGTTGGTGGTATCGTCCATATACAGGCAGGGCGGGCATTTTTTCTGGAAAAAGGCGATCTTTTCCTTGAGCTCGAGCATGGTTTCCTTCAGCGCCTCCCGCTCGGAGGCTTCTTTGCATTTCTTGTACTGGTTCTTGGCGGTCTTAAAGGCTTCCTCTGCCAGCTCCTGCTCCAGCTCGTAATCGAACTGGTTCTTCTGATATTCTTTCCAGAGCTTTTGCTCGTAGTCCTTGACTGGGCGCACCACCTCGTCGTAGACACTGGATTTCCGCTCGCCGGGGTCGGCCACCACCAGGGTGTACAGTCCCAGAGGCACCGTGAATTTATCCTTTGCGTTGATCTCGTACCGCTTCTGCAGGCAGCCGCCCAGCAGGGCCAGCACGGACACGCCCACCATGTCCACGGGCACCTGGAGGCTCGCGGCCAGGGCTTCGGTGTAGGAGGCGTAGGGCTCGGGCAGGGCGTTCACGGGGAAGGCGGGGCGCTCGATCTCCTCGGTCAGGGGCCTCAGCCGTCCCCACTCGGCGCGGACGCTTCCGGTCTCGGCGTACTCTTTCATGCGCTCTTCGTAGTGCTCATAGTCCTCCAGAGTCCAGCCTTTGCCGGGATCGCAGAGGTATTCGCCCCATTTCAGCCGGAAGTCGGGATAGTAGCGCACAGTCTCCTCCACAGTGGTCATGGCCGCCCGCTCCTCATCGGTGAGCTTCCGCTCCTTGCCGGTTTTAGGGTCGCAAAGGGTAATGGTCTCATGGGTGACCCGGTGTGTGTGTTTGATGTAGGGCTTTCCGGGCTCCCGGTCCTTTTCCTCCACGGCCAGGGCCGCGTTAATATTCTCCAGGCTTTCCTCCAGGGCCTTGGCCTGTTCTGGCGTCAGTGCCTGGTTATTTACGTCGTCGGTTTTCATGGATTCTCCTTTATAAGTAGCTTTTCAGCAGGTCAATCATCCCCTCCCGGCTCAGGGTCAGATCGCTCTCGGGCAGATAGTCAAAGAAATCGGAAAAGGCTTCGCAGATGCCGGGCTCGTCGATGACCACGGCGTTGAGCCGCTGGCTGTCATTGCAGAAGCGCTGGACCACCACCTGCTGGGTGTCGGATAGAATGATCTCCACATTGAGGGGCGTCCTGAATTTGTCAGAATCCATAGCGGTAAAGGCCGTCTCGCCGGCCTCCACAGCTGCCAGCAGCTCTTGCATAAAGACCTGCCGCTCCTCTTTGGTGCAGCAGCGCACCAGACTTTCCGGGAAGTAACAGATGCGCCCGGTTTCGACATAGGCCCTCAGCCCTTCCCGGGAAAAGAAGGACCTTGGCAAGGGCTTTTCGCCACGGCTGTAAGGGCCGTAAACCTCGCGCGCCAGGGCGCAGACAGCCTCCCTTCCGGGGATACCTGGACGCACCAGAGACTCGATGCGCTCGTCGGTCAGGCAGAGTGTCAGGCAGGGGTGGGGCTCCAGACTGGCGTCGCCCAGGTTCTCTCTGGTCCAGCCATACATATCCTCAAGGTTGTCGGTCCTGCGGGTAAGCAGTGGCAGGCCGCGGCAGAGGCGGTCCACTGATTTCTGATAAAAGTCCACAATGGGAGCATCATCATACAGAATGGCGGTTTTAAAGCTTCTGGACAGCTTCAGCACATGGCGGTTGGTGATGATGAAATAGGGCAGAAAGGTGGTAACGGCCTGGGCAGGGTCGGCACCGGTATAGGAATAGTAGGGATGATAACCGTCCCGGCCGCACAGGCTGAAGGACAGAATGTACTGAAGGTGGCGCAGATTTTTTTGGATGGCGTCATGGCGGCTGCTCTCCTTTTCCAGGTAGATAAAGTGCTCGATGTCCACTGCCTCGGCAGTGCACACAAAGGCGTTGTACAGGTACTCGTACACAAACTGGTGGTCAAAATCCAGGGCGATGGCCAGGTGCGGCGCTTCTCTGTGGTAAATCTCGTCGTTGATCACATCAATGATCACGCTGTTGATGTCGTTTTTGCCCTCGATGACCTGTGTCCCGTGCCGGAGTACGGGAAAGGCCTTGTACTCGCGGTCTGCGATGTCCTCGGTGGGGGCGTAGGTGTTGCCGGCCAGCTCCTCCACGAGCCGCTTGACGCTGTTGCGCCGGTAGTAGACCTTATCGCCGATCTTGGCCATCTTGTAGAGATCGTCGAGCTCGCTCTTTTCAAAGGGGGTCAGTAACAGGGAGCGGCAGAGCTTTTTATAGAAATCGGCGCTGGGCACGCGTTCGCCCACCATGACCTTGTGGATGGTGGAGCGGTCGATTTTGGCTTTTTTGGAAAGCTGATAGATGGAAAATCCCGTTGCTTCAACTAAAGTTGTCAGGCGTTCACTGAATTGCGACATGGGCTTTCTCCTTTCAGACGTGAATTTAAAGATTAATAGAAATATTATATATTTATTTGTGGTAAAATACAATGTCAATATTCTCAAGTATAAGAGAATTTTTTGCAAACGTTCTACAGTTCAGCCAAAAAAATACTGCCAATGGCAGTATTTTCACCAAACAGTTTAAACCGGAAAATTTGGAGCAGTCCGGCATGATGCCTCGGAGCAGTCTTTGGCATCAAGGGATAAACTGTAGAGATTGGACATGTTTTACCGGTCTGTGGCGTCCACAGCACCAGAATGTAATCTCATCATATCAGAGTTTTGCGGGGATTTCAATATGTGGCAAAAAGTGTGGCAAAGATATTTTTCAATTTTAAAGATTTTTTACAGGGTTTTTACAAAAAAGTTCTTCCCTAAAACTTGTCCCTTTGCTTAATTTTCTTTAAACGCAAATGTTTCAACCTGAAAATGTTCAATTCTTAAATAAAAATTAATTCGCTGTCGGAACAGGTAGGGATACCAAGACCGCCAATCCCAGAGTCCCGTCCCTTCAGCCCGTATCGCCGCGATACCCTTTGAATAAATCGGAAATTTTCCATTAAAAAAAGAGGTAGGGTCTGTTTCAGACCCTGCCTCTCATGCGGTATACTTATTTGGCTTTGCGTGCCACAACCTTTTTAGCCGCTTCCACGATGGCGTCAGTGGTCAGGTTGTATTTTTCAAGAAGCTCCAGCGCTTTGCCAGACTGGCCGAACTGATCCATCACGCCGACTTTTTCAACCGGTGCCGGAGTGGTTTCTGCCAGAACTTCGCAGACTGCGCCGGCCAGGCCGCCGATGATGCTATGCTCTTCAGCGGTTACGATGGCGCCGGTTTCCCTGGCTGCTGCTTCGATGGCTTCGCGGTCGATGGGTTTGATGGAGCCCATGTTCAGGACGCGGGCGGAGATGCCTTCTGCCTTTAAGGCGTCAGCGGCTTCCAGAGCCTTTTCAACCATTAAGCCCATGGCCATGATGGTCAGGTCGTGGCCTTCCTTTAAGGTAGACGCCTTGCCGACTTCAAATTCATAGTCTTCGTCAAAGATCACATTGGTGTCAAGACGGCCTAAGCGGATGTAGACCGGTCCGTCAATGGCAACGGCTGCGTCCATCATGCGCTGTGTTTCAGTGGCGTCTGCCGGTACCAGAACGGTCATGTTTGGAACCGCGCGCATCAGGGCAACGTCTTCCACAGACTGGTGGGAGCCACCGTCTTCGCCGACGGAAATCCCCGCATGGGTCAGGGCGATTTTAACGTTCAGCTTTGGATAGCAGATGCTGTTGCGGATAATTTCAAAAGCACGGCCAGCGCCAAAAATGGCAAAGGTGCTGGCAAACGGGATCTTGCCGGTGGTGGCTAAGCCAGCGGACATGCCCATGAGGTCACATTCTGCGATACCGGCATTAAAATGACGTTCCGGCATCACTTTTTTAAATTCAGAGGTTTTGGTCGCGCCAGATAAATCCGCGTCCAAAACGACAATATCTTTATTTTTTTCAGCGAGTACTGCTAAATATTCGCCGTATGCCTGTCTTGTTGATTTTTTACTCATGATTAATCCTCCAGTTCTTTCAGTGCAATTTCAACCTGTTCCGCGTTTGGTCCCTTACCGTGCCAGCCGGCATTGTTTTCCATGTAGGAAACGCCCTTGCCTTTAACGGTTTTGCAGACTAAAACAGAAGGCTTGCCTTCGCAGGCATAAGCTTTTTCAAGCCCTTCACGCAGTTCTTCAAAGTCGTTGCCGTCTGCGATGTTGATGACATTCCAGCCAAAGGCTGCAAATTTTTCATCAATCGGGTACGGAGACATAACGTCTGTAATTGCGCCGTCGATCTGTAAATTGTTGTTATCCACAAATGCGATCAGGTTGTCCAACTTGTAGTGGGCTGCGGACATGGCCGCTTCCCAGACCAGGCCTTCCTGAAGTTCGCCGTCGCCGAGCAACACATAGGTTTTCCAGTCTGCCTTGTCAATCTTAGCGCCCAGCGCCATACCGACAGCAGCGGAAATGCCCTGGCCCAGAGAACCGGTGGACATGTCTACACCCGGGATTTTCTTCATGTCTGGGTGGCCCTGAAGGATGGCACCAACCTGACGTAAGTTATCCAGTTCGGATGCGTCAAAGAAGCCCTTTGCTGCCAGGGTTGCGTACAAAACCGGTGCGGCATGGCCCTTTGATAAGACGAAACGGTCGCGGTCTGCTTTTTTAGGATCCTTTGGATCAACGTTCATCTTTTCAAAATATAACAAGCTCAAAATTTCAACTGCTGATAAAGATCCACCCGGATGACCGGAAGCGGCTTTACCAATCATTTTCACGATATCCCGACGGATACCTTTTGCTGTTTTTTCTAAGTTTTCCATATGTTACTCCTTCATAAAATATTTTAGCACTGGTTAAAAGTGCTGATAGACTTGATGGTTACAGGCTTTTCAAGCGGAACTTTCCACTTTCAACCTTCCACCGAATTTCAAAGATTTATTCATTGAAATTCTTAAATCCCGCGCCCAGCACCTCCTGGGTATCGGCCAGGGTTACAAAGGCGTTCGGGTCAATCTCATAGATGATGCTCTTGAGCTTGGCGATCTGGTTTCTGTAGACAATACAGTAAACCACATCCTTGCTCTGCCCCGAATACGCGCCGTAGGCGTGAAAAATCGTGGCACTCTTGTTGAGGTCTGTTCGGATGCGCTCGCAGATTTCCGGACTCTTGTCCGAAACAATGTTGGCCGCCTTGGCGTAATTGTTGCCTGCGATGACAAAATCCATGACCTGCGTGTATAAAAACAGTACGATGATGGAATAAAGCATGATCGAGATGTTCTTAAAGGCGATCCCCGCAAAGAGGACAACGCAGAAGTCAATACACATGATCCAGGTGCTCAGGGTCAGGCGCTTTGTGGCCTTATGGAGCATCCGGGCCAGCAGGTCCGTCCCGCCGCCGGAACCGCCCATGCGGTACAGCACGCCCATGCCGACCCCATAAAGGACGCCGGCAAAAATACTGGCCAGAAGGACGTCGTCTGAGAAAGGCGGTATCACACCTGCCATCACATCGACCAGAACCCCGTAGGCCAGGGTACAGACAAAGCTCTTGAGGCCCACGCTCTTGCCCAGCACCTTGAGCGAGATCAGCTGTGTGGCCACAGAGAATACAAAGGTAACCGTCCCAACCGGCAGCCCTGTCACATAGTAGAGCACAGTGGCAAGCCCGCTGAAGCCCCCGGGCGCCAGCTTATTGGGAATCATAAACATATTGGCAGCCAGGGCTGTCAGAAATGTCCCGAACAAAATGCCAACGTACTCAAAAATGGTACGGGCGACCTTATTATCTTTGATTTTGTTTTCCATTTCCCCATCACATCGGCCGAAACACCGCCGGCCGGCCTAACCTCATAAATTTTACAGCGGTCAGAAGCCGCCAAAAAATCCATCGTTCAGTATCTCTACCTCCAGATGTTTCTCACCCATAAAATCATAGACGCGGGGAACCCGCTTGTTGACCATGCAGAGCAGCTCATAGGAGATCGTGCCCAGCTTTTCAGCCAGCTCCTCAACGGGGAGATTTTCCCCAAAAAGTTCCACCTCATCATAGAGCGAAACGCCCTCAAGGCCTGTAATATCGACCATACACTGGTCCATACAAATATTCCCCACAACGGGCGCGCGATGGCCGTTAACCAGTACCTCCGCACCCTTTCCGGAGAGCATCCGACTGTAGCCGTCAGCATAGCCCACCGGCAGTGTCGCAATGACACGATCGCCCTCAGCGGTAAACTTTCGTCCATAGCTCACCGTGTCCCCCGCGTGAATGGTCTTGATATGGACAATTCTGGTTTTAAAGCTCATAACCGGCTTTAGCCCAAGCTTTTCCTTTTTCACCTCGTCTGAGGGGTAATGGCCGTAGAGAATGATTCCCGGCCGCACCATGTTAAAGACCGTTTTGTCAAAATCAATGATGGCGGCTGAGTTTTCCACATGCTTGAGCGGAATCTCAACGCCCTTATCTGAAAGCGCCTTGACCACCTGGGCGTAGCGCGTGAGCTGTAAATGCGTAAAGTCCTTGTCGACTTCGTCCGCAGTGGCAAAGTGGGTGTAAAGCCCCTCGATGCGGATGCCCGGCATGTCTGCGATCTTCAGGACTGCCTCCGCCGCCTCATCCCACCGGAAGCCAATCCGGCCCATGCCGGTGTCCACCTTGATGTGGACCGGGTGCACCGAACCGTTCGCCACACAGTAGTCCGAGAGGGCCTGGGCAAACTCAAGCTGATAAACCCCAGGCGTCACATCCCATTCCACCAGCTCTGGAATCTGGTCGGCGCCGGTGTAGCCCAGAATAAAGAGATCGCAGCGGTCAATGCCCTTCTGGCGCAGGGCAATGGCCTCGTCCAGAAAAGCGACCCCCAGACAGGGTACGCCCTCGTCCTGCAAAAGCTCGGCCACATCCACGCCGTGGCCGTAAGCGTCCGCCTTGACCACGCCCATGATCCGGGCCTCTGGCCCTGCCGCTTTTTTTATCTGCTCAAGGTTAAAGAGCAGATTCTCAAGCTTGATCTCCGCCCAGGTAGGCCGGTGGGCCGGGACTGCACTAAAATCATCAAAAAGATCCAAGGAAAACACCTTCTGTCTTTAGTAATTTTTAACCATTTCCAGCACCATCTTGGCCGCGTTGACCACAGACATCTGGAAATTATTCTGGTAGGTTTCTACCAGGTTACCGTCCGCGTTATCTGAAATGGAACGGATCACGATATAGGGAATGTGATTGATGTAGGCTGCCTGGCCGATGGCCGCGCCCTCCATCTCCACACAGGCCCCGCCGAAAAGCTCGGTTAGCTCCTGCTTGAGCGCCTGGGAATCAACCCCCAGGTCAGCGGTCATCACACGGCCCACCAGGGCTGCCGCCCCGACCTGGGCTGCCGCCTCTTTGGCCAGTTTAATCAGCCGCTCATCGGCCGGGAAAAAGGTAATGTCCATGTTGGGGATCTCACCTCTGGGGTGACCAAAGGCTGAGGCGTCCATATCATACTGGACCGAATCCTTCGAGATCACAATGTCGCCCACGGTCAGGCCTTTGGCCACAGCGCCGCCCACGCCCACATTGATCACACAGTCCACATTAAAAAGGTCTGCCAGAGCCTGGGTGCACAGCGCCGCGTTGACCTTGCCCACGCCGCACATCACAGCCACCACCGGCTTGCCGTAAAGCATGCCCTTATAAAAGGTCATTCCCGCCTTCTCACTGGTCTCGACCTGTGTCATGTTGTTTTTAATGTCCCGCACTTCATCCTTCAGTGCCGCAATGATTCCGATCATAATCTATCTCCACTCTCTTCTTTTCATTCTCATTTTTTAACCAACAGTACCACTGCCTTGGCAGCAATGCCCTCCTGGCGCCCGGTAAAGCCAAGCTTTTCCTCAGTGGTCGCCTTCACGCTGACCTGGTCCCGGTCAACCTCCAGCGTCTCTGCGATGTTCTCCCGCATGGCGTCAATGTGAGGGGCGCATTTCGGCGCCTGGGCCACGATAATGGCGTCAATATTGCCCACCTCATAGCCTTTTTCAGCGATCAGCGCGCCCACCTCTGCCAACAGGCCGATGCTGTCCGCGCCTTTATATTTTTCATCCGTATCCGGAAACCATTTTCCAATGTCACCGAGGGCCAAAGCTCCCAGCATGGCGTCCATAATAGCATGGACCAGCACATCCGCGTCCGAATGGCCGAGCAGTCCTCTGGTGTGCTCAATCTCCACACCTCCAAGGATCAGCTTACGGCCCTCTGCCAGCTGATGCACATCATAACCGAGTCCGACTCGAAAGGGATTCATAGGGTTACCTCCACGAATGCTTGTCATCATTATTTCTGAAATCGCCCGGGGAGAACTGCCTTTTTCACCCTGAAAAAAACAATGCTCCCGATAGCTGAATCTTATCATATTCTAAAAGATTTGCATAGAGAATCCCTGAACAAAAATTCATGTAATCCTATGCAAATTTACGGTTTTTCCGAAAATTCAAGAATGTGCACATTATGTTTAATTAAGTAAAAATGCTGTGCTGTTCGTCCGACAACAGCGGGTTTAGCAGATACCAATTTTTACAAAATTAAATGCATTCTCATCGAGCACTCAGCGGATTTCATCCTCCTCCGAGAATTCCTTATATACCCGGTAAGGCTTGGTAATCACACGGTAAGGCAGTGAGCGCAAGAAGCCGTTAAGGTCTGCCTCCATTTCCTTTGTCATCCGCTTCGGCTTCGACATTACCCGGGAAATAAAATCATCTTTGTAGTGTTCCTTGACATATTCCTGGTTAATCTGAATGCCGATCCCACAGTTCTTACAGGTGATCTTATGGATCTGCCCGTCCAGATAATCAATCTCATGCTCGGTTTCTTTATCACAGTTCATGCAAAATAAATAAGCATCAACCTTACTGCTCTTTGCCATTTCACGCCTCCATTCTGTTGTCCCACCTGGACTTTTATGGCTCTATTATACCATAAATCGGAAAAAGCTTCACCGCCGCCGGTACGAATTAATGAATAATTAATAAATTTGAAGGGGAAAGAACAAATGCGAAAATGGGCAAGATCTGTGATAAATGGTGTCAAAGGATTTTGAAAGAAAGCGGAGAATTGGCGCAGTCTCGGGCTCCGCCACTTCCTCCAAGAGGTACAGCGCGTTTCACACCGTACCCCAAAAAAACAACCCGTATCGCCGCGATACGGGTTGAAATGGTCAGGAAAGTTTAAAAATCTGAGAGACGAAACCTTTTACCTAAGGAAGAAAAAAGCGTCCTGCGGGCTTCAACCTGCCAACAACATCTTCCTTCATAACGCAGACCTCTCTGCTCTCCAATGTCCGGCTGCTCCGATAAAACGGCACGATTTCCGGCCGTCACCCATAGCGCCTGGACCTTTTTTCTTATCTGGATAAAAGGCGCAGTCTCGGATTTCGGCACCTTCCTGCAAGAGGTACAGCGTGTTTTTTTACACCGTATCCCAAAAAAACAACCCGTATCGCCGCGATACGGGTTGAAATATCTAAAGCCCTGCCAGGCTCCGCGTCACCTCTCCGGCGATCATCAGGCCAGCGACGGAGGGCACAAAGCTCACGCTGCCCGGCGGGGTGCACTTCAGAGCAGGTACTTCCTTTGAATAGAGCACCTTCAGCTTTTTGATGCCCCGGGCCTTCAGCTCCCGGCGCATGACCTTTGCCAGCGGGCAGACCGAGGTCTTGTAGATGTCGGTGATCTCAAAACAGGAGGGGTCCAGCTTGTTGCCGGTGCCCATGCTTGAGAGCACAGGAATCCCTTTTTCCTGACACGCGCAGATCAAAGCCAGCTTGGCGGTGACCATGTCGATGGCGTCAATGACATAGTCATAGGTTTCCAGCTCGAAATCCTCGGCGTTTTCCGGCAGAAAGCACTGGTGCAGCGGGATGATCTCTGCCGCTGGGTTGATGTCCCTCAGCCGTTCGGCGGCTACCTCGACCTTTACGCGGCCGATGGTGGAGTGCAGGGCGATGAGCTGGCGGTTGAGGTTGGTGATGTCCACCACGTCCTTGTCCACCAGGGTCAGACTGCCCACCCCTGCCCGGATGAGCGCCTCAGCGGTAAAGGAACCCACGCCGCCCACGCCAAACAGAATCACCCGGGCGTTCTGCAGCTTTTTAAGGCCCTCGTCACCAAGGACAAGGGCCGTTCGGTCAAACTGTGTTGCCATTACATTCTTTCTGGCGCGTCAATGCCCAAAATCTCCAGGACATTGGCCAATACCTGCTTGGTCCCCTTGATCAGGGCCAGACGGGCTTTCATCAGCTCGATATCCTCCACGCGCACGCGGCAAGCGTTGTAGAAGCTGTGGAACGCGGCGGCCAGATCCATGGCGTAGTGGGTGATCCGGCTCGGGTCCATTTTCTCCTCAGCCACGATGATCTCATTCGGCAGGTTTGACAGCATATCCAGCAGGGTCAGCTCTTCCTTTTCCCGGAGCAGGGTCAGGTTGGCCGGGCCTTCGGTGTTTTTGTCCTCTGCCATCTGGCGCAGGATGCTGCAGATACGGGCATGGGCGTACTGGACATAGAACACCGGGTTCTCATTGGACTGCTCGATGGCCAGATCCAGATCAAAATCCAGATGGCTGTCCGGTGAGCGCATGTTAAACAGGAAGCGGGCAGCGTCGCGGCCAACCTCCTCGATGAGGTCGGTCAGAGTGATCATTTCACCCTTGCGCTTGGACATACGCGCGATCTCACCGTCACGCATGAGGCGCACCAGCTGCATGATGACAATTTCCAAATGGTCCGGGTTCACGCCGGCAGCCTGCATGGCCGCCTTTAAGCGGGCGATGTGGCCGTGGTGGTCGGCGCCCCAGACATTAATGCAGCGGTCAAAGCCGCGGGTCTTGAACTTGTTCAGGTGGTAGGCGATATCCCCCATAAAATAGGTAGGCAGGCCGTTCTGACGCACCAGCACGTCGTCCTTTTCACAGCCGAACTCGCTGGTGGTAAACCATAGAGCCCCTTCCTTTTCATAGACCGCGCCGCTGTCCTGTAAGATTTTCAGGGCCGATTCGATGGCGCCCTGGTCGTAAAGGCTCTGCTCAGAGAACCAGATATCATAATGGATGCCGTATTTTTCAAGGTCGGCGTGCATTTTTTTCAGGTTCTTTTCAAGGGCATAGTCGACAAAAATCCCTTTGCGCTCAGCCTCGTCCATGGTCAAGTATTTCTGACAGGCATCTGCGCCGCCCTCCTGGTCGATGAATTCCTCCATGTGCACACGGATGTCATTGCCCTGATAACCGTCTTCCGGGAAAGGAATGTCCTCGCCCATGAGCTGGCGAAAACGCGCGTCCAGAGAATCCCCGAACTTGGCGATCTGGTTGCCGGCGTCGTTGACGTAAAACTCGCGGGTCACATCATAGCCCGTCCACTCCGCGATGGCGGCCAGAATATCCCCGATGGCGCCGCCGCGGGCGTTTCCCATGTGCATTGGGCCTGTGGGGTTGGCAGATATAAACTCAAGGTTGTATTTTTTGCCGGCGTTGCCCTGGGTTTTGCCGTAGTTTTCCTGCATGGCTTCAATTTCCAGCAGCACCTCATACACCCAGTCAGACTTGAGCTTGAAGTTGATAAAGCCCGGTCCGGCAATCTCAACTGCCTCCACGTAGGAGCTGTCAATGTTCATATGGCGCACGATGCTCTCAGCAATCACACGCGGCGCTTTGTGGGCCTGCTTTGGCAGCTGCATGGCAATGTTGGTGGCGTAGTCGCCGTGTTCCTTCTCACGGGGCACCTCCAGATAAATCTCCGGCAGCGCTTCGACAGAAAAGTCGCCAGCCTCCATGGCAGCGTCCACAGATCCCGCAATGAGCGCCTTTATTTGGTTTTCAATTTTTTCTCTGATATACATAATATCCTCCAAATCACATCAATAGAAAGGGCGAACATTGTTCGCCCTTTCTGAACTAGTTTTTATAATTACTGATTTTGATGTCCAGCGTATTTTCCGTGTTGGTCATTCCCTCAACCTCGATGGCGTAATCGACCTTGACATTGACCGGGTCCTTCCGGTCGTTGTAGGCGATGTTCACGCCCTTGGTAAAGATGCCCATGGCGATGTCGCCATAAGGGGTGGAATAGAGCGTCACATTGCGTTTGCCTTCTTCAAATTCCATGAGGGAGTTTACTGAGCCCAGGCGGATCACGGAAATTTTACCGCCCTCCACTTTCACAGTGGTGGTAGTGCCTTCCATGCCGGAGACCTCAGATTCTTTATAGGTCAGACAAGAGATGTTTTTTTCCTTATACATATCGCCTTCGGTTGAAAACTCCATCTTATCCTCATTACGGTGCTGATCGCTCACGATTCCAGTAATCGAAAGCCATACTTTTTTTCTTTCATCATCTGTCACAACAATCACCTCCGAATCGTTACAAACTTTTCAGGCTGCTGCACAGCAGGAAGCCGCTACCCGGAGGCACCTTGCTTCGCGCTTTGTACACTTTTAACTTTAGTGTCTCTATTAAATCATTTATGGCTTTATTTTTCAAGGATTTTCTTAAATAATCTGCAATTAGCTGTTGACACGCTTAACCGCAGCGCCCTGGATCAGCTTTTCAACCAGCTCAGCGTAAGAAACGCCCATGTTCTCCCACATTTTCGGGTACATGCTGATATTGGTAAAGCCTGGCATGGTGTTGATTTCATTGATATAAATGTTGTAGGTCGCGCGGGTCACAAAGAAATCTACACGGCTGAGGCTGCTGCCGTCAATCACCTCAAAGGCCTTGATGGCGTATTCGCGGATTTTCTCGAGCAAAGCGTCGCTGATCTGTGCAGGGATCACGATTTTGGAGTCCTGGTTGTCGCTGTATTTTGCTTCATAATCGTAAAATTCCTTGGAGGCGACCACTTCGCCAGGAATCGCTGCTTTGATCTCACCGTTTTCTTCCAGAACCGCACATTCAATTTCCCGTGCGTTCAGGAAGCCTTCAACCACGATTTTATGATCGTAACGGAGCGCTTCGTTGACGCCGTCGATGAATTCTTCCCTATTATGTGCCTTGCTGATGCCGACGCTGGAGCCCATGTTGGAGGGCTTGATAAATACTGGGAAGCCCCGGCCTGCGATGTCATCGATGATGCGGTCCGGATCCTTTTCCCAGTCTCTGCGTTTGAAGTAAACATATGGGCCCACTGGGATGCCAGCGCTCTCAAAAAGCATTTTGGAGGCCACCTTGTCCATGCCAGCAGCGGAAGCCAGCACACCGCAGCCCACATAAGGCTTGTTCATCAGCTCAAAGAGGCCTTGGATGGTGCCGTCCTCGCCCATTGGTCCGTGAAGCACGGGGAAGAACACATCCACATCCTGGATAATGGGATCGTGGAAAATGGAAAAATCCGCGTGGATTTTGTCCGTATCCTGCTCCCAGGAGCCGTCCTTAATGTTTTTATAGTCCCCGGTGTAGACCTTCCAGTCACCGTTTTTGGTGATGCCGATCAGGGTAATATCGTATTTTTCTTTGTCAATCACTTCAATGACATTGCAGGCCGAGGCGCGTGACACCTCATGTTCGCCAGACTGTCCACCGAATACAATGCCTAAATTAATCTTTTTCTCCATAATGGATTCCTCCTTAAATTTTTGCGTCAGCCACTCCTGCTCTGTCATGACCGTCAGGCCGTTTTGCAGGAACAGCTCCGCTGTTATGCCATTTCCAGGCACCAGCCGTTTATGGAAACTGCCGTCATAGACACAGCCGCACCCGCAGGAGGGGCTCTTTGCCTTGAGCACCGCCAGCCGCGCGCCCGCATTCCTGGCAAGGGATAACGCTTTTTCCGCCCCTTTTTTAAAGGCGTTCGTTAAATCTTCATTTTTTACATTATACACTTTCCTTTCCCCTTTGACTACCCTAATTTCACAGGGTTTTCGGGGAATTTCCAGTCCGCCCAGGCATTCCGGACAAATGGTCACTGCCTTTCCGTCCTCCACCAGCGCCCTGAACTCGGGCACCAGGTTGTCCCGGCCATCGTACCGGCAGGCCTCCCCGGCCAGGCAGGCGCTGATGACAAGTTTGGAATCTGTTGATTCTTTTGTTCTTTTCATGGTATTCCTTCACAAACATTCCACTTTCAACTCAAAAACCGCTTCCTGACACTTCGCCTCAGGCTCTCAGCTTTCCTCTACCGCTCCCCCGGCCCGTTCTCTTTATAAATCCAAGCCCCGCGTTTGTAGACCATTTTCATCACCATATCTTTTACCACAATCTCACCTGTTTGAATCACCGTACCCGCGGCAATGGTAATCTTATCCTTGAGCGTGGCGCTGTGACCGATAAAAGTGTGGTCCTTCACTGTAACCTCATGGCCGATATTGACCCGGGCCAGTAGCTCACAATAGGGCTCGATCCGGCTCAGAGCCCCGACGATACTGCCCTCTCCGATGACGCTGTGAGCACCGATCGACGCGCCAGTCCCCACAACAGCGCCGGCTCCGATATAGGCGCCGGGCTCTACCACCGCGTCCGCTGCCACATGGGCCGCCGGATGGATTACCGCCTGATAGCCGAGCTCCGGAAAAGCCCTGACCACAGCCTCGCGGTCTTTCAGGCTGTCCGCTGCCACGATAAAGCCCCTGCCATCCCTGGAAAGGCCTGGGGCATCCTCCGGTGCTCCCAGCACCGGATAGGGCCAGCCGTCCGGGGGCAGGTCCGCACTCAGGAAGCCTGCCAAGGTGACCTCAGGCCCTCTCAAAGCGTCCGCAATCACTCTGCCAGCAAGGCCTGTTCCTATAACCACCATTTCTCTCATTTCCGCACATTTTTCCTTTCCTTCATTTACTTCATTTTACCACACCGCCCGGATAAAAACAAAAAAATCCACCCCTTTGCGGGAATGGATTCTTATCTTTTCAGCCTCAGCTGCTGGTGCTGGTCGGCATATAGGGGATCAGGGCTTTGGCCAGCTTGTCCACTGGCATGCTCTGAAGCACAACCCGCCCCGGGCCGGTCAATGTGGCAAAGAACAGGCCCTCGCCGCTGAACAGGATGTTTTTAGCGCCTTTTACCTGGGTGACGTCAAAGTGCACCTTTTCCTGGAACACAGCGATGTGTCCCTGATCCACATTGATGGTCTGCCCTTCCTCAAGGTTGTACTCAATGGTGCTGCCATTGAGCTCAAGGAACACCAGCCCAGGCCCTGTGAGCTTCTGGAGGATAAAGCCTGCGCCGCCAAAAACGCCGGTCTTGACACTCTTCTTAAAGAAAATTGAGAAATCTACAGATTCCTCAGCCGCCAAAAAAGCTGTTTTGGCACAGATGATGGACTGTCCCGCCTCCAGATGCACTGCCCGGATGTTGCCTGGGAAGGACGACGCAAAGGCGATCTTTCCCTTGTCGCCCGTACAGGTGTAGGTGGTCAGGAACAGCGAATTGCCGCTGAAGCTCCTCTTAATGGCTTTCAGCGCACCGCCTCTGGTGCTGGTTTCCATATCAAAACAGGGGTCCATCCAGGACATGCCGCCGGACTCTGTATAAATCTGCTCACCCCGGTCCAGCTCAAGCTCTACAACCGGCAGGGTATCGCCAATAATTTCATATTTCATTTTTTACTCCTATTCCTTAAACAAGCCTCCCGAAATCCCGAAAACATCGTGTTCAGGATTCCGGGGGCTGCTCTGTCCTCCGGTTTGGTGAAGGATCAGGCCTCGATGATTTCATTAACCGCTTTTCTCAGAATTTCCATTTTTTCCTCTGCGCTCTCGCGGCTCCTGCCGGTCACAGAGTAGTAAACCTTCAGCTTCGGCTCAGTGCCCGAAGGTCTCAGGGCGTACCATGAATTTTCGTTAAAGACAAATTTGAGCACGTTGGATTTTGGCAGGTCAATGGCGGATTTTTCGCCGCCCGCCAGATCCAGGCTTTCCTTAGACTGGTAGTCATTGTAGGTCACCAGCTTTTCATCCGCAAAGGTGTTGAAATGGTTGGCGCGGAATTTTTCCAT
Organism: Eubacterium callanderi; assembly: GCF_900142645.1. Taxonomy (GTDB): domain Bacteria; phylum Bacillota; class Clostridia; order Eubacteriales; family Eubacteriaceae; genus Eubacterium; species Eubacterium callanderi. The sequence goes on along the minus strand of NZ_FRBP01000017.1, from coordinate 47,928 downwards.
GATGTTTGCGATCTGTTTTTTGCCCTCGATGCCCTCCAGCGTCATGGACTGGATGCCCTCAATAAAGTAGCCGAATTTCTGGTACAGTCCTTCCAAGGCATCGTACAGGGTCATCCCCTGTTTTTTATAGTAATCCGCCATCTCGCAGACCAGCGCGGAGGCCAGCACAGCGTCCTTATCGCGGGCGTAGTTGCCTGCCAGGTAGCCATAGCTTTCCTCATAGCCAAAGGCAAAGGTCTTTTCGCCGGTCGCCTCGTATTCTGTCATGTGTTCGCCGATGTATTTAAAGCCGGTGAGCACATCCACCACCTCAGCCCCGTGGGATTTGGCCACGATGCCGCCCAGCTCGCTGGTCACAATGGTCTTGATGACCACCTTGTTGTCGGGCAGCCCGGTGCGGGTCTTGAGAAAATAGTCCACCAGCAGCGCGCCGGTCTGGTTACCGGTAAAGACCACGAACTCGCCCTCTGCGTTGCGTCCGACCACGCCCACACGGTCGCAGTCCGGGTCGGTGCCGATGATGATGTCCACATCCCTGGCTTCAGGCATTTCCATGGCAATGTTAAACACTGACCGTTCCTCAGGATTCGGATAGGAAACCGTCGGGAAACTGCCGTCCGGCTGTTCCTGCTCAGCCACCACTGTCACATTTTTATAGCCGAGGTCATCCAGCACACGGCGCACCGGCACATTGCCGCTGCCGTGGATGGGCGTGTAAATCACCTTTAAGTCGCTGCCCGGGTTCGCCTTTACCACATTTTCGACCGCAGCGGCGTAAGCGTCGTCCACTTCTCTGCCGATGATCTGGATCATGCCGTCTTCCACAGCTGTCTGCATATTGGCCAGCGGGATATCAAAATAATTGTCAATTTTTTCAATCTCAGCCACCAGCTCGTCAGCCGCCGGAGAAACCATCTGGCCGCCATCGGGGCCGTAGACCTTGTAGCCGTTGTACTCTTTGGGGTTGTGGGAAGCGGTGATGACAATCCCGCCAGCAGCGCCCACGTGGCGTACGGTGAAGGACAGCACTGGTGTTGGTCTCAGGCTTTCAAACAGGTAGGCCTGAACGCCCATGGACGCCAGCACACGCGCGGCGGTCTGTGCGAATTCAGCCGATTTATTTCTGGAGTCAAAGGCGATGGCCACACCCTTTTCAGCATTTTTGGGGTCTGCCCCCAGCAGGTATTTACCCAGTCCATAGGTCGCCTTTGCCACAATATAAACATTCATCCGGTTAATGCCCGCGCCGATCTTGCCGCGCATCCCGCCAGTGCCAAATTCAAGGTCCTGGTAAAAACGGTCCTCGATTTCACCCTCGTCGGTCATTGTCTCAAGCTCAGCCCGCAGGTCTGCGTTCAGCTCCGGATAATCTTTCCATAATTGGTATACTTCTTTGTAGCCCATTGTGTTCCTCCTTATATGATTTTAAATGATTGATTTCGGTTACATGATCTTATTATACCCGAAATAATGGTTTGACTCAACAAAAATGCGTGTCAAATTCTGTAAAACTTCTATAAAATTTTCACAAAAAACAACAGGGAACACGCCGCTCCGGGCAGACGGTTTTATCCCCTGCTCCAGACCGCGCGTCCCCCATGACGCTTTTGTTTAGTTGTGATGGAAATAATTTTTCAGGTATTCGGTAAAGCGCTCCTCAAGCCCTGGTGTGCGCAGGCCGTACTCAACCGTGGCTTCCAGAAAGCCCAGCTTGTCGCCCACATCGTAGCGGCGGCCTTTAAAGTCATAGGCCAGTATGCGCTGTTTTTCGCCCAGAGTCTTCAGGCCGTCAGTCAGCTGGATCTCGCCGCCGGCGCCTTTCCCGGTATTTTCCAGAATGTTGAAGATAGCCGGTGTGATGATGTAGCGGCCCAGGATGGCTAAATTAGACGGCGCGGTGCCGATGGCTGGTTTTTCGACCATGTCGTCCACCTCAAAAATGTCCCCGGTCACAGGCTTGCCAGAGACAATGCCGTATTTGTCCACCTGGTCATCCGGCACGGTCTGCACGCCGATCACAGAGGCCTGGTATTCGTCAAAGACCTCGATCATCTGCTTGAGAGCAGGCTTTTCCGGGTTGTAGACAATATCGTCCCCCAGCACCACGGCAAAGGGCTCATCGCCCACAAACTCCTTGGCGCAGAGCACCGCGTGGCCCAGTCCCTTGGCTTCCTTCTGGCGCACGGTAAAGATGCGGGCCATATTGGTAATGTCCTCGATCATCCTGAGCTCCTCGGTTTTGCCCTTCATCTTCAGGTTAAACTCCAGCTCTGGCACATTGTCGAAATGGTTGGTGATGATGTCCTTGTTCCGCCCGGTGATGATCAGGATTTCCTGAATGCCGGAGTCCACAATTTCCTCAATAATATACTGAATCGTCGGCTTGTCCACAATGGGCAGCATTTCCTTTGGGACCGATTTGGTCACCGGCAGAAAACGGGTGCCCAGGCCCGCAGCCGGAATGACCGCTTTTTTTACTTTCATAATTCCTCCTCTGATGCTTAATGCATCCCTAATCCATAGTATTTAAAGAGCTGCTTAACCTCCTTGCGCTTCACAAAAAGGTTCTGCAGGTCGATGAGTATATCGCCCTTCATTTTTTCCTTCAGCTGGTTTTCGTCCGTCGCCCGGGTGTTTGGCCATTTGGTCAGTACCACCAGCGCGTCGGCGTTCTCAGCCGCCTCGTAGATGTCATCGCAGAAGGTAATGGCGTCCTTTTCCTTAAACAACCGCCATTTTGCCTGCTGGTAGCCATCGGGATTGTAAATCCGCAGGCTGGCTTCCTTTTCCACAAGACATCTTATAATATCCAGCGACGGCGCCTCCCGGAGGTCATCGGTGCCGAAATCCGGGGACAGCCCCAGAATACCGATGGTCTTTCCGCCCACGCCATCCATGATGTTTTCAATCTTCGCCACACATTTCTGCTTCTGGCACTCATTGGCTGTAATGGCGCCCTTCAGAACCTCAGCGGTTTCGTCCGCTTCCTGGGCTATGCGCACCATGGCGCGGGCCGTCTTGGGCAGAATGCTGCCGCCGTAGCCCGGCCCCGGGTCCATCAGCTGGGGTGAAATCCGGGAGTCTTTGCCCATGATCCGGGTGGTCATGTCCACGTCGATGTCCAGCTTCTCGCACAGCATGGCCAGCTCGTTGATAAACGCGGTTTTTACCGCGACCAGGCCGCTGATGGCATAGTCGGCCATCTCCACCTCTGCCGGGGAGGCGTCAATGATCTTGTTCATCACAATGCCCGTCTCGCGGTACAGGTTCCGTACCTTTTCACGCGCTTCCTCATTATCCGCCCCGATGGCCACAAACCGGGGGCGCTCAATGTCCTTCAAAAAGCTGCCGGCCTTGGCAAAGGACGGTGAGGATACCACATCAAAATGGATATCCGCCTCACGCTCGTCAAGGGCTTTCTGGATAGTCTCCTCAATGACCACCGACGAGCCGGGGGGCACGCTGGATTTTAAGACTACAATCTTGGGCTCCTCCATCTGGCTGCCGATGCTCTGGGCAATGGCCCGTACAAACCGCAGGCTTGGCATGTGTTCGTCATCCTCAGGCACCTCACAGGTAATAAAAATGACCTCCGCCTCCTTGATAACCTTGCGCAGATGGCCGGTAAACTCCAGATTGCCCGTGGCCTCAGCCTCAGCCACCACCCGTTCCAGTCCGGATTCATAGCCGGGAAGCTCGCCTTCCTTCACGGCATTGACAATTTCTTCATCCATGTCGGTGCAGTAAACCTGATGGCCGCCGCGGGCAAAGGAAGCCGCATACGCCAGTCCAAGGACCCCCGCACCTATTACACTAATGATCAATTTGCTCTCCTTCAAAATAAACACTGCTCTTTACAGCAGTATTTAGTGCTTTATAAATGGTATACTTAATATCAGATTATAACATAAACACCGTTGGTTTTCCATTAGAAATTCTGATTCCCAAGCATAGAAAAAGCCTCCCAAAATCCTGAAAAGGGGTTTTAGAAGGCCTTATCGTCTTATTTATCGTATTTTTTTTCAATGTCGCCAATCATGTCGATCCGGCGCTGGTGGCGGCCGCCCTCAAACTCAGTGCGCAGCCAGGTCTTGACAATGTTCTTTGCCAGGTCGTCTCCCAGGACGCGCCCGCCCAGCACCAGCACATTGGAGTCATTGTGGCGTCTTGTCATCTCAGCCATGTATTCGTTGGTACAGAGTGAACCGCGGATGCCGGGAACCTTGTTCACAGCGATGGAGATGCCCACGCCGGTACCGCAGATGGCAATACCGCGGTCGTATTCGCCGCTCGCCACCGCCTCAGCAACCTTCTGCCCATATACGGGATAATCCACTGATTCCGCTGTTTCAGGCCCCATATCGGTATAGTCAACGCCTTCTTCACGGAGCAATTCCATGACAACCTGTTTCAGTTCAAACCCACCGTGATCCGATCCAATCGCTAATTTCATTTGAGTTCCCTCCGATTTGTTTTTGTTTATTATAACATACTTTCCCAATTTTAACGATAGTAAACATCAAGAAACTTTGTAAAAGTATTATTCTTAATCACAATGGCTTTCCTTGACATTTTATCGTCCGGCAAGTATGATTAAGAAAAAGGGGGCAATCTTATGGGCTTGTTACAGAAAAAAGATACAAAATTTGAAAATATGACACTGACCGAATTTGATAAGCTGCCAAGAGACGAGCAAGAAGGTTACGAATTTGTGGACGGAATGGTCATGATGCCACCTAAAGCCACATTGATACACCAGCTGCTCATCACTAATCTGATCATCGGGCTTGGCCCTTATTTTAAAGGAAAAACCTGCAAAGTTTTTTCCGAGGCTGAGATCAAGCTGAAAAACGATATTTTCATCCCAGATATCAGCATTCTCTGCGACCCTGACAAATTCAGCGAGCAGCGCTATGAAGGCCCGCCCGCCGTTGCCATCGAGGTGCTCAGCCCAGCCACCAGAAGCTATGACCTCTTTACCAAGCTCAACAAGTACCAGATGGCCGGCGTGAAGGAATACTGGATTGTCGATCCCAAATCCCAGACCATCACCGTCCACCGCTTTGAAATCAGCGAGGCCGACATCTACATCCGCGGCGAAGCGCTGACGACACCGCTCTTTGAGGGACTGGAGCTTGCGATGGACGATATTTTCGCATCATAAAATCAACCCGTATCGCGGCGATACGGGTTGATTTTAATTCTTCACTATATAAAATGGTAACCTCCGGCCTTATACAGCCGGTTGGCCAGAGCCAGAGTGTCGTTGCCGACCTCGATGTCCTCGGCGTAGATCTTCTCAATGCCCAGATCGTCAAAGGTGCGGAGTCGCGCGAAAAGATTATGGCTCATTTCCTCCGGGTTCTCCCGGCTGCCCAGGGAGATGATGATCCCCGAATGGTAGTTGCCCATGGTCTCGTCAGTTGCCAGAATGCCGATTTGCATTTCCTCGTGCTTCTTGATATGGCGGTTGATTTTCTCAACCTTCTCGGCGTCTGTGCCCTTCACAATGACCAGATCGCCCTTCGGGGAATAGTGGGTATACTTCATGCCCGGAGATTTGGCCTTTTCCGGGATCACGTTTTCGATGGCGTTGGGGGACACCTGCACCCTGCCGATGACAGCCTCCAGCTCCGCCACGGTCACCCCGCCCGGGCGCAGCACAGTCGGCGGCTCGGTGGTGGTGTCCACCACCGTGGATTCCAGCCCGACATCTGTATCCTCAGACACAATGATGGCCGAAACACGGCCCATCATATCCTCGATCACATGCTCGCTTTTTGTAGGGCTTGGCCGTCCCGAGATATTAGCGCTGGGCGCCGCGATGGGAACCCCGGCGGACTTGATGAGCCCCAGGGCGATGAGGTTGGAGGGAAAGCGCACCGCCACGGTATCAAGCCCCGCGGTCACAACCTCCGGCACCCCGCTGCTCTTGTGCATGATCAGTGTCAAAGGCCCGGGCCAGAAGGCGTCCATGAGCTTCTCGGCCTTTTCAGGCACCTCGGTCACCAGCTTTTCAAGGTCGTCCCGGTCAGCGATGTGCACAATGAGCGGGTTATCCGCCGGGCGTCCCTTGGCTTCAAATATTTTTTTTACGGCGCTTTCATCCAGAGCGTTGGCTCCCAGGCCGTACACCGTCTCTGTGGGAAAAACCACGGTCTCTCCCCTGGCAATCAGTTCACCGGCCTTGGTCAAATGGACGACCCCGAGCAGGGGGCTGTCTGTTTTAAAAAGTTCTGTTTTCATAAGATCAACCTGCTATATTATTATTCTGCCTCGCTCAGCAGCTGCTGCTTCATATCCCAGAGCGGCTGGGAGAGGTCCACATGGTATACGTGGGGGTTTACCATACGCTTGAAGGCTGGCCACAGGGTTTGTTTTTCCTGCACGAGCCGGCCGTGAATTTCGCGGATGGCGGGCTTCTCATACACGCATTTTCCGTCCACAAACACCGGCACCAGCAGCTCTTTCACATAATAATCCGTAATGGTGCGCTTTTTCCAGGTGTGCATGGGATGGAAGATGGTAAGCGGCTGGCTTTCGTCAATGGTTTCGGAATCCAGGGTCATCAGGTCAGCCAGAGCCATGTTGTTGCTCTTGCCGTAGATCCGGTAAATTTTCTTATAGCCCGGATTGGTGATTTTCCAGGGATCGTTGGACACCTTGAGCTTGGGCTTGCCGTCGATTTCCGCCAGTTTATAGACCCCCCCGAGGGCCGGGCAATCATAGGCGGTGATGAGCTTGGTGCCAATGCCCCAGGAGTCAATTTTGGCGCCCTGGAGCTTCAGGTCCTTGATCAGGTACTCGTCGAGGTCTGAGGACGCGCAGATGGCCGCGTCCTGAAGGCCCGCCGCATCCAGCAGCTTTCGGGCTTCTGCGGTCAGGTAAGCCAGGTCGCCGGAATCAATGCGGATGCCGTATTTTCCGGTAATACCGCCCTCTGCCAGCGCTTTTTTAAAGACCTTAATGGCGTTGGGCACCCCCTGCTCCAGGGTGTTGTAGGTATCGACCAGCAGCGTAGCGTTCTGGGGATTGTATTTGACAAACTTCTCAAAAGCCTCCAGCTCCGTGTCATAGCTGAGGATAAAGCTGTGGGACATGGTTCCCATGGAGGGCCGGTCCAGCATGGCTTCAGTTTCGACTACCGAGGTGCCCACACATCCGCCGATGACTGCGGCGCGGGCGCCGAAATAGCCTGCCTCAGTGCCATGGGCACGCCGCAGGCCAAATTCCATGACCGCGCCGCCCCGGGCTTCCTCCACAATGCGGGAGGCCTTGGTGGCGATCAGCGTCTGGTGGTTGATGATGCTCAGGATGGTGGTCTCGACCAGCTGAGCCTGTACCAGCGGCGCCTTGACCCGGATAATGGGCTCAAAGGGGAAAAAAATTGTGCCCTCCGGCAGGGCGTAAAGCTCTCCGGTAAATTTAAAATTGCGCAGATAGCTGATAAATTTATCTGAAAATTCCGGGTGGTTCTTTTTGAGAAGCCGTACATCCTCTTCTTCAAAGGCCAGCCCCTCTATATACTCGATGACCTGTTCCAGCCCGGCCGCCACGGTATAGCCGCCGCTAAAGGGGTTGTTTCTGATAAAAACGTCAAAGACAGCCATTTCGTCCTGTTTGCCGTCCTCTACATAAACGTTGCCCATACTCATCTGATACAAGTCGGTCGCGAGCTGGAGTTTCCGTTCAAACTGCATAAGTCTCTCCTTTATCACACATCGGTTTATCCGTTTTTCAATGGGTGTGTGTTTCATTCTCTATTGTAGCACTTTAGTCCGTTCAAATCCAATTCTTTTCAAAATTTTCCACTCCGGGCCTCCCGAAATCCCGAAAAAAAGAACCGGCAGCGCCGGCTTCTCATTTTCTGTCATGCTTCTTTATTCTCCGTAGACCGCGTATTGATTTTTGCCTTTGCGCTTGGCCTCGTACATGGCGTCGTCCGCGTGGCTGTACAGGCTCTCAAAATCCTTTTCGCTGTTCTCAGCAACCACCACGCCCAGGCTGCAGCTCACATACTGCCCCTCGGTCACAGGAATCCGGCGAAAATCCGCGATCAGCTCCCGGGCCCGCTTCAGTATATCCTCACGGGTGTTGGTATTTCTCAGAAAAACGGCAAACTCATCACCACCGATGCGGCCCACTATATCCGAGGTCCTGAACAGGCGCAGCAGGCAGTCCGCAATATCCCGGAGTACCTGGTCGCCCACCCCGTGGCCATAGGTATCGTTAATGCCCTTGAAATCATCAATATCCAAAAGGAAAAAGCCATGACAACAGGTTTCGCGCCGCTCATTTTTCAGAATAAAGGTAATCTGTTCCTCAGTGGCTTTTTTGTTGTAGAGATTGGTCAGCGAGTCCCGGCTGGCCTGGTTCATGAGCTGGACCTCGCGCTTTTTCTGGGTGTCAATATCCTCAATGAGCCCCATGATCCGGCGCACATTGCCCTGCTGGTCTCTGATCCCCGTCAGGCGCACACGGCACCAGAAAATACTGTTGTCCAGGTGCCGCATCCGGTATTCCTCCTCGCCGTGGCTCAGGCCGCCGCGCACACTCTCCAGAAAACCCGCAAAGGACAGGGCTTCATTGACATCCACAATACCGCCGGATTCCACTTCCGCAAGAGTTGGTGTATAGCCCATCCGCTCCTGCCAGCCCTGGGAGCAGACCAGGGTATTGTCCGTCAGATCCCATTCAAAGAACAGGGCGTCCATATTTTCGAGCAGCACGCGGTAGCGCTCATTGTCCATTCTGGACAGCTCCTGCCGCTCTTTTTCCTTGCGCTCATTTCTTCGATAGCTCAGGCCAACGTACACACCCACTGCCAACAGCGCCAGGCCGATTTTCACACAGAGCAGCAGCGCCATCTGGCTGATGTACTCCGCCTGGCCCATAATCACCCGGTCTGGCACCATCGTCACCACATACCAGTTATTAATGGTTGTGGGCACATAGCAGAAGTGCCAGGTTTCATCACCATCTTTGAAGGAGGCATAGCCTGACTCGCCGCTGTGCATTTTCCTGCTGACCTCCTCCTTAGAATCACCATTCGCCAGCCATTTTGAAATCTCGATATTACCGTTCCTGGGCAGGAGAACATAACTGCCATCTGTCTCCACCACATAGGTCAGGCTCTCTCCTCCGTACACCTCCATGTTTACCACATTGTTGAAGGTTTCAGTCAGGTAAGAGCCTGAGAGCACGCCGGCCAGCGCCCCCTCCCTGTAAACCGGCACCGCCACCGCAAAGCCCTCTTTGCCCGTATGAGCAGAAACGATAATACCTGACACCGCATCCTGACCCTCCAAGGCTTTTTTATAATACTCGCGGCCGCTGAGGTCCTGCTCTGCCCCTGTGGAGGTGTAGGCCATGCCGTCCGGCTGGATATAGGTCATGCGGTCAAAGGAATAATTCTCACAGCCCAGTCTGAGGTTGCGGGTAATCATATCTTTATTGTCAATGGAGTCATCCTCCACCATGATGGCCGCCAGGCTGTGAAGAAACTCAAAATCCCGCTTAATCTGCGTCTCTAAAAGCAGAGCGCTCTCGTGATTCATATCGTGCAGAGTCTGCTCCGCATTGCTGTGGACCGAGTTCCGTACTCTTTGGGAAAACTCAAAAAAGGAGGCCGCAATCAGAAAAACAATCAGAGCGGCAAACAAAATATCCAGGACAATACGCTTGCCTGTTCGCTTGACTTTTTTCTGATCCTCCATTAAAGCAACCCCCTTTTATCTGTCCAATACCTTCTATAATATTCTATTATATTTTATCACAACTGCTTCTCCTTTACAAACCTTAACCCCCTGAAAAATAAACATCTGGTTTAACTTTAAGATACCTCCGCGGTCGTCTCCAGCGCTGCTGTTTTCGGGATTTCGGGATGCAGTTCTGTGACAAGCGAAGCATCTTTATCCAACACCTCATCCTGTAAAAGCGGATTGATGCCGTAGCGCACTGCCCTGGGCCTTCCACTCTTTCCAGCCGTTGCTTCTTCCTCTGGCAGTACCCTCAGATAACCCCTCTCTATGAGCCCGCAGATATATGGCCTTTGCTCCTCGTTGGTGCGCAGACGGCCACGGCAGCTCTCACGCAGCACATCGTGCGGCACCACCATTTTTTTAAGCGCGCAGCATTTTTCCCACACATATTTCAGACTCTGCACTTCCTCACTGTCCTCCACGGTTTTGTGCGCCGCCTTAGTATGCTCCAGAAAATAATTGGTCAGGCGGATCGCCTTTTTCACTGTCCCAGCCGAAATCTCACGCTTTTCCACCGCACCGCCGCCATGCTCCATGAGGTGTAAAATTCCCGCCAGGCGGATGGTCTGGCCGATCACGCGCCGCGCCACCCGCTTGATGCAGGCCAGATCCTCCTTAATACGTTTTTGAATGTTCTGGTCATTATAAGCAACCATCAACCGTTCGGCCTCTTTTGAAAAACACAGCTCGTAAAGCTCATGCCCATTGCGTTTAATGGACATAATATCTCTGATCTTATTTTCATAATTCGCCAGGACCAGCGGTTCAATATCCGGTGAATCCCCAAGACAGCGCTCGTCCAACTCCTTTGGGATTGAATAGATAAAGCGCGAAGTCATCCCCTTTTCAATAAAATCCCTGCGCATAAAATCTTTAAGCACCGTAGGCTGAATAGAAAAATTTACCGTCAGATAGAGATGATCGACATGAATATGACCCTGTCCCGCGCGGTCTTTGTCCAACGACTCATTACTGTATCCATGCAGATAAACATCAATATTTGAACTGCCGTCCTTGCTGTAACGTCCCCCCATAATATCAATGACGCCGCCCTCCGTCGATACCACCGACATAACCCCATTGTTCTCAGCCAACAGGTTCTCAAGGGCCTCCGACGTTACATTGTCCGTCATGCAGCGCAGATTTTTTACAGGCTTAAAGGCCGAAAATTCCTTCTGTACCTTCTCCAGATCCGAATACTCGGCCTTGCCACTCACACACTGTTTTTTCGTCTTTTCCACACGATCCCTCAAAACATTCTGCCAGTTCGCGTCCATGTCGATTTTCCCCTTATACTTCTCATTAAAATCATGGACAAAATCCTCCACCGGCTTTTTAAGCACATTCATGATCTCCGACTTGCCCGTACCCGATTCCATCACCGTCATGGTAAACAGGTTAACCCCCTTCTGGTACACCGCTGCTTTTCCTGGATTTACCTTAAAACGGCCCCCCTCCGCCAGAGAGATCATCGAAAGCAGCGATACCCCCACTGCGTCCACTGGTGCCTGCTTACAGGCTGCCAGGTCTTTGGCAAAGCGTCTAAAATCATCCGTCAGGCAGTCCAGCGGAAAATCCGGCAGCCGATCCTGCACCAGCTCAATACGTTTGAGCGGCGCGTATTTCGCAATTTCATCCAGACGGCGCTTTTCACGCGCTTCGGCCTCCAGTCTCAACGCGTTGGGCGATTTCTCCCCAATCATGCTGCCATTCCCCTGAACCATTAAATTCGTGATTGTTGACATCCTCATTACCCCATGCTTTCTTAAATTTTTGAAAACTACTTGCCAATTCATCTTATTCCTGATATAATCACTATAGTGAATATTATATAATTTATTCACTATAGTGATTATTCCATTTTATTATCCAAACTCCTTTAAAATAATCAGTATTTTATAAAATTTAAGCATTATTTAAGAAACGAGGCCCAGAATGTCCGACATCAACCTTTCCTATTTTCCAGCCCGCCTCCGGGAGCTCCGGAAATCCCATAAACTTACCCAGGCTCAGATGGCTGCCCGCCTCGGTATCGCCCCGGCCAGCCTCAGCTATTACGAAAGCGGCGAGCGCCTGCCCGACCTGCGTGTCATGGATACCCTCTACAACGAGTTTGACGTCAGCTTTGAGTATATGCTGGGCTATACCCAGTCCCCCCTGCCACCAGACCCCACTGTTCTGGATTTCCTGGACCTGAGCCCTGCCGCCTGCGACAACATCGTAGAGCATTTTAATAAAACCCATACCGATAACGCCGCCCTCAATATCCTGCTGGAATCCCAGAGCTTTTTCGAGTACGCCCGCCTGCTGGCCGACAAAGCCATCCGCCAGCTGCGCAAAGAAGCCCCAGACCCCAATGCCGATAAAAATGAAAAGCTGCTGTACACCCTGATTGAGGAGAGCATTGAAACCAGCTACAGCCAGGAGCTCAGCCGTCTCGAAAAAAGCATGGAAGCCGAAATGATCGAAAAGGGCGCCAGCCACCCTGCCTTCCAGCATATCTCCGAAAATGTGCCCAACCAGCTGGACGACTGCCTGGAGCTTTTGTATAAATACCGTATTTATACAAAGGAAGGCCGCCCCTTCCCGCCAAAGGACCAGATGAAGCTGAACAAGCATTTTAAATGGCTTAGGCAAATGGATGAGGAATTTGAGGGAGAAGCATAAAAAAGACGACCGGTAAAATTTACCGGTCGTCTTTTGATGTTTGAGGATAATCTTATTTAATTTTGATTTCGTCCGAACAGATACTTTTTATTAAACAAGTAAAAACTCCCGAAATCCTGAAAAGTCCTGGAGAGAGAGTTTTCGGGTTTTCGGGAGATATATTTAAAAATTTCTCAGATTACTTTTTCAAAATGGTGGTCTATTATCCATTTTTCCAGTTCCTCGCTATTTTGAAAGCTGGTTTTGTTAGACAGACTGTCGGATTGATCGAGCATTCCGTTATAGTTATTTTTTTTTGTTGTTCTGTAATACACACCATTTATTTCAACAACATATCCTTTCCACTGCGCATGATCTTGTGTATTCGTTGTATTAGCATACATGATATAAGTTTTTTCACCATTTACCTCCATAGTCAATGGACGCCAATATAGGGATTCTGGTTTTCCGTTAATCGTTGAATTCCAATCCTCACCAAAAATATTTTTCAGGTCAATCTCATCTACAGGTTTTAAGCTGTTATTATTTTCTTTGAAAAACTCTTTAATAAAATCTGACTGCTGACTTGATTTAAATAAATCTAATAGTTTTTCTGCCAAACTTTTTGATGCGTCTAAATTCGGCCGTGATGAATCTTTATCATGGTGCACACTACATGGGACTTCTTTCAAACGATAATATCCATTTTCAAATTCAAATCTACATTCTGCCAGATTATACTCACCACCTGCTGGACAAACCCCCTTTGCGATATTATTTTCTACCGTCGCATCACCATAGCTATTCTGAATTGCCTTTGCTAATATGGGAATCGCTTCTTCTCTGGTTGCCGGCAGTTTTTCTGTGGCCTGCGCCTGATAGTAACGCAGACAGTCACTCCTTGCCGATTCACACAGCTTTTCTTTTGAATTACCGACAAAGCCCAACATGGCGGGAATTGTAAAAGCGGCCAGAATCGCGAGGATCACGAGGACGATGATGAGTTCTATGAGGGTGAAGCCGCTAGAATTATTATATTTTTTCATCTTTCTCAAATTATTTATCCTCTATCCAATTGGCATTTGTTTCGATATGTTTAATATCCTTTTCACCATCAGAATGTACTCCAACTTCTGTCTTGGCATGATAAAACTTACCTGTTGAAACATTGTATTTTGTTACATATATTTCACTTCCCTCTGGTAAATCATCAATAAAAGTTTCTGTCCAATAAATATTATAGTCTTCACCAATTTTTTCAATACGCCAACTACATGTTGTCTTTGTATCAACGCCTAAAAATTCCAATATTTTTTGTACATCTGGCGCAAAATTCTTACCTGTAGAGTCCAATGTACTCGTTGGATGTGCATTAAAATAGCTTACTATAAAGGAATTATCACTTTTTATATCATTCTCAAGAGTACGTATCGCAATATGCGTTACCCCAGCCTTGTCACTTGTATGTCCTTCACAAGAGCATAGAATATGCATCTCAACTTCCGTACCTTTACTTTCTTCGGTATCTACGAACTGAATAAGATAAATCCCCCCGCTCGGACAAATACCTTTATAAACTTTTTCCACTTTACTTCCTGTTTCATCTTCTGTATCAAGCACTTGGGTTTCTCCGCCGTATTTATCAATAACAATTTTATCAACAATCGAAAAGCTCCGATACTTTGTAGGTACCTCTACACCTTTGTCAACCACTAAATCCGTATAAGATCGCTTAATATCATTTGTTTTCGACCGGCAATCCTTGGCCTTAGCATCATCGACAAATCCCAGAAGTGATGGAATGGTAAAAGCCGCGATAACGGCCAGTACAGTAATCGTGACAATGAGCTCGATCATGGTAAAGCCCTTTTCAGTTTGAAAGTAATTTTTTTTAAAAAACCTCAAACAACGCTTTTTCATTCCACTTTTACCCATGTCCCTTCCTGCGTGCTGGCTTTGTTTGTTATTTCATCATAAACGGGGGTTTTACTGCTAGATACACCATCCTCTTTTCGCCAAACTTTATTGTCTATAGTAATATTATCTGTAATTCTCCCGTTTGTTCTTTTACCCTCTCTATAAGCAAGATAATACCATCCGCTTTCTCCTGGTACATCGCAGTAAATCAATCGGGTTGCCCACTGTTGCCCCTGTGAATTCGAAACATATACAAAGCATGAGACTTTTTTTGTATTGGATTCCGATATAAGATATGCCCGCATTTTCATCGTGCCTTTATAATTTGTCAGATAATTCGTCAAGGTTTGATTATCACTTTTTTTGTCATCTGCTGTCCCCTTATACTCTGTAAGTTCCATTACTTTTTTGTCAACATTATCGATGGTATTTTGATCGAATCCCGGGAAATCCGGCCAGTATGCATAAACAATATCTTTACTCCAGCTTCCCAGATAAGGCTGTCCTTTATAGTAAAATTGTGTAACGTAAGCTGAAATGAAATCATTTGAAGCAAATTGATTATTAATTAAGCCCGTTATCGCTTCACCGTCTTTAAGGGCCTCACCCTTTATGATTCTACTGTAAGTATCCAACATCTGATCTTTCAACGCGAGTGGATCATAGGTGGTGGTGGCTGTTTTTTCTTCGTTGTATGAAATCACCGGGTTCGTATAAATAACATTGCGTTCGCCGCCTGTCACTAAAATGCTCCCGCTATCCCGTGTATTGGCCTTTAAATTAATGGTTTTTAACACCTCGCTGGTGCTATAAACCGGACTGGTGTTTCCCTTGTCCAGTACATTGACTGTTAATTCTAAATGGGTTGTATCCAACACTTTTACCTGATAATCTACCTGATAGCCACTATCATAAAATGCTGAACCAAAAACATTGGTGTAAGCGTAAGTTTTCTTCTTTTCTTCTTCTTTTTCAAACGTTCCAATCATAAGCTGTCCGCTATCGCTTAGCCTAAAAAGCTTATCATACTGAGGATCTTTATCTTTCGTTTTATCTGGATTCATGATCTCCACATGTGTAGCGTAAGTAAGACGTCTCTGTACATATTCAAAAACACTGTCACCAATATATTTTTGGGTATTTTTAACTTCAGTTTGAGCAAAAAGATTGTTTCCAAAATACAAATAATTTCCGGCCACTGCCAGTATAATGGAAAAAATAGCCAGCGTCACGATTAGCTCGATGAGCGTAAAGCCGTTCTGATTCCTTTTTGCCTTTCCTGACAGTTTTAAAATTTTCATTCGATTTTCTTCCTTTCGTACTGGTATATTTCCCAGCTGTTTTGAAGAATACCGCCTTTATCTGCAAGCGTCTCCCCTACCTTTGTCGCATTATTATTATAAGGTTTTCCAGCCTGCTTGTAGCCACTTAAGGGCAAACGGCTCGGAACACCATTATTTTCATTTTTAGAAAAGACTTTTCCTTCATTGTCCGTCAGCCATTCATCGGAATTATTTTTTTTTGAAATTTCGACATCTTGTATCCAATAAATTTTAACATCTGTATTCTTCTCTGTCGTTACTTTTGGCTTTGTTTCAGTATTGCTTGTACCTGTAATGTAAAAGGGAAATGGCACAATCTCGCTACTATTTGCATTTCGATTAGGATTCATAAAATTAACGGAAGCTTCATCCTCCATATAAATAAAAATATCTGGCCCATAATAATATTCCCAAGCTTCAGTGGTATACTCGCCCTTCTCATTTTCAAACCATTTATCCTTTTGTGTTGATGTTACATTTTGAGCCGTAGTATTTTTAAAAAGCTCATAATCCATTCCATAAATATTGAGAGTTGCGCCTTTTTCTAAATAAATAAAAACCGCTCTTTTTTCAAGGTTGCCGTTTCCCACTATATCCCTGCTAATGGTTAATTTACCTGAAAGTGTTTTTTCTGCTTCCAACTTATAGACTGCCACATCCATTGTGTTATCTGCTACATTCTTTTTTGTTTCATCGTTCACGATACTGCTGTTGTTTCCCACATAAATTTTTCTGCTGTTTTTGTCTCCGCTTAACTGTTCATCATCTTTCAACGTAGTCGCCCATTCTTTCGCTGGCCAGATAATACTTTCCGGCTTTCGGTAAGCATCTAAAATAACTGTCTCTGTTGTGTCGTTTACCGTTGCGGTAGAGGTAATAATGGCATGTCCTTTGGACATGGCAGCTTCTACATTCGCTTCTCCCATACCCTCCGTATTTTCCTGAACAGAGCCACCATCCTTTTCGAGAACATTGTCATATTTCACAAAATAATTCTGCCCGCTCACTTTATTTCCATAGACAAGATTCTTATATAAATCATCATAAAAATTTTTACTTTGATTATTGCCGCTAACATATCCATTCAAGCTATTAAAAACCGAATTAGCTGTAGACAGTGCAGTAAAATAGCTCTGATTAAGATTGTCATTTTTTATACTTCGCCGGTTCATGGACAGGGCAACCCAACCAATGGCGATTCCTAAAAGACCAAAAATCAGGCAAATAACCAACACCCACACCAATGCAGATCCCTGCTTGTTATTTATTGCTTTCATGGCTAGTTATTATCCTTAAATAAATTTGTGACATAATCATACACGATCTGATTTTGATCTAAATAGGACATGTTTTTGATATTGCAGACATCAAAATCTTCTTTTTTCATGCTAAAAAGATCTTTCCCCGCCGTACCTAAATCAATCAGATAATATCCTTTTTCAATGCCTGTCGTTGTCCCGACAGTAACATCATTGGCAAAATAAATTAAAATTTTATTTTTATTAGTGTCCTTAACTGTTTTTATATTGGTTAGTATTAGCTTACTATTGTTTTCTTGTATAATATTACCTTTAACATAAAGAAAATCCAAATCCAATTTCAGGTTTTTTTGTATCTCCGGCATTTTTACCTCAATAGAAGTCGTATCTTTTGTAAAATAGAGCTGACGAATCTGATTAGCACCACCTGCATCTGCATCGGTAAATGGCTGTGTTAAAGTGATTACGCCAATATATGTATCTTTTTTCAATTTATCATAATATTTACCTGTTTTGCTGTCGAGCACTGATCCACCATAACCAACATTGGCATTTTGTTCAGCCGGCACTGTAGGCGCTTCCACTGGTTTTGCTTCTTTTTTGGGTATTTCTGATAGTGTTGGCGTAGTTAGAGCGTCCACGCTATTATCTGGCTGAAACAGTTTCATATCCATATCTGCCTTTTCTGTCGAAGTCGCAATATAAAATGTGCCAGGCACTGCGTATTTTTTAAAAAAGGTTAATATCGTCGTCTTGCCATTTTCTGGAATCGTCGTAATCTCCGAATTTTTCAGCCCCTCAAATTCCTCAAGCGCCGAAGCACCCACCGCATTTAATTTCCCTGTATTCTCCTGGCTCGCATTCTTTATAGACTCACTATTCCCCATCACCTTCAGTGCCCCGTTAAACCCGGTAATCAAAATCGTAGCCGCAATCGCAAAAATCGCAAACGCCACGATCACTTCCAGCAGGGTCATGCCCTTATTGTCGAGCTTCCATTGTTTTTTCATCCATCAACGCTCCTTTCCGGGCTTTTGGCTGTTCTGCCCGTGGTGCTGGACCGGTAAATTCCACCAGTCGTCTCATCGCTTCCTGGGACGTAGCGTTTCACTTCCGTCCCGGACTTTTCCATTTCCTTATCACAAAGCACCCTCGGGTGCGCTCTGATCAAAAAACAAAAATAATCCTAAAATCCCCTCCCGAAATCCCGAAAAGTACCTGGCGCAGTATTTTTCGGGATTTTGGAAGGTTTATCAAAGGAGAACAGGGTGTTGCCCATCCTCAATTAATAGCTTGTTATTCAGCCGTGTTGGCCGCGGCAGCGCCTTTATCCACCATATACACGTTAAAGGTCACGCTGACCGTGTTTGTGCCCGCACGCAGGTTGGCAACCTTATTTTTGCTGCCTGAGCTTGATGCACTGCTGGTTCCCGGGCTCACATCAAAGGCGGTAATCTGGATATCGGAACGGGCATTGACAGTGTCTAACAGATTCTCGAACTGGCCGATGTTTCCCTGGATCGTCATGGTGACGGTCCCGATATAGATACCGTTGATGGTGGGCTCGGCAGTGGTGGTTGTACTGTTTTTATCCGTGGTGGTATTGCCCTGCATCTCGGCCAGGTCTTTCATTTCCTGGGCCTCGGTGGTGGTGTCGCTGGACTCGGTAGACTCGGCAGCGTCACTGCCAAAAGAGGCGACTGTGGCAATCTCATTGGCTGTGATCGCGAGATCCTGGGCTTTAAAGCCTTCGTTCACCACCAGGTTGGTAATGAGGTTATCCAGCTCATCGTTGGTCATACGCTTTTCGTAGCCTTCTTTTTTAGCTGAAAGATCCGCAGCGGCTGCGTCCTTGATGGTCTTATTGGCTGGCAGGCTGGCAATGGCCATTTCCATTTCCTGTTTTTTAAACTCGGCCTCACTCCGTTCCTCGGACAGGGTCTGATATTTGTTGATCCCCGGGAAAAACACCAGGTACAGGGCGGCCATGATGAGCAGGGCCATGCCTAAAACATAGAGCAGGCCCTTTTCACGCCTGGTAAACTCATAATTGATGTTCAGCTTGATATTGGGTTTTTTAAATTCTGGCTTTTTCATGGCTGCACCACCCCCGGTTTCAGATAGGCCACAACGGAGAAGCCGTAGCTGTCCGGTGTTTTGACGGTTTCGGTATTTGGGGTTGTCACCGTCTGGCCGTTTGGCAATGTGCTTGTGGATGAGCCATTGGTCACTGTGGACGTGCTGCCTTCGCTCAGGCTGTAGCCCTGGTACTCAATGCTGCTGAACAGGCCGGAACGGTTGAGCTCGCTGACATAGGCCGCTGCCGCAAACTCATTGGGCGCAGAGGCGGTAATGCCCACGCCGCCAGTGGTCCAGTCATAGCTCAGGGCGCCCACTGTAATGTTATTGCCCAGGTTGAGCACCTGGTAGACTTTATCGCTATTGACCACCGGATAAGATTCCATGGCCTTGCGGTTGGTATCCAGAATACGGGTCTGGCTCTGGATGATCTTCAGGGCGCTGTCCAGCTGCTGGGCCTCGCTGTACTCGGACACGTTGGTAGGGTCGTTGATGTATTTGTTGGCTTTTTTAAGGGCCCTGTCCACATTGTAATTCATGATGGTAAAAAACGTAAATCCAATAACCATGACCGCCACCACCACCAGAGGCGGAATGGCCCATTTGTTTTTGATAGAAAAGGAGCGTTTAGGCTTGAGCGCTGTCTTGTAGCTCGTCAGCAGATTGACATCGTTCTTTTTCTCAAAGAAAAGGGACGCTGGGTAAAAATAATCGGACAGGAGAAAATCATCGTCAATGCTGAAATTTTCCTGGATATTCCCGGTGTTTTCCACCGCGCAGACGGATACCTCGGTGTCGTCCACATACGCCTGGAGCCGCCGGATCTCGTCTCTGGTCAGGCCAGCGTAGTAGGCCTTGTCCAGAATGTATTCGGATTTCTGGCTCTTGTTAAACTGCACCAGTGAGGACAGCTTGGAGGCCATCTCAATGGTAAAGGCCTCAGTGCCACGCTCTGCCATGATTCTGGCCTGGCTGGAAAATGTATACACACCATTTTCGAAAAGGGCGTACATAAGGTTATTGCCGTCCAGCATGTTGATGGCAAAGGTCTGTCCGCTATATTCGCTTGTGGCCTCCACATAATTGATGGTGGCGTTCAGAGCAGTGTCGATGCGTCTGAGCTTGATACCTGCCGTCTCGAAAAGGCGGATGTAGCTTTCCAGCACCTCCCGCTCCACGGCACAGCAAAGCATGTTGGTGCCCTGTTTCCCTCGGATACTGCTGTAGTCAATGATCAGATTCTCAAAATTGGTGGCGTCCTCAAACTCATGGTGGGACAGCTCGGTGAGCTCCTTTGGCGTCATCTTGGGCACAGCCACATTTTTGTTGACGATTAGGCTGGAATTGATGACCAGATTGGTGCTGTGAAAATCAATATCGCCTGCCTCGTCGGCCTGGTCAATGGCGTCAAGAAGCATATCCTCGTTGGTGATGACCCCGTTGATCATGGCGCCCGGTCCCATCTCCACGGTCAGGTGCTTTGATATGGTCAGCTTGCCGCTGCGCACATCCCCCTGGAGTATCTGAATGGCGTCGCTGCCTAAATAGATGGTTGTCTGCATACTCTCTTATTATCCCCCTAACCGATACTCTGATAAAGTGTGACGATCGGTACCATAACGGACAGCATTACCGTCCCAACGATCACCGCCATGATAATAATCATTACCGGCTCGATGATCGTAACCATTCGCTGTATGGCCATTTCTGAGTCATAATCGTAGGAATCCGCAATGGAGTCCAGCATGGTGTCAAGATTCCCGGTTTCCTCACCGATAAAGATGGTGGATACCAGCTTCTTATCCATACCGTCAATGCTGCCGATGGCCTCGGACAGAGTGCTCCCGCTGCGCACCATCTGGGTGGCCGGGCCAAACTGTCCCTCGATATACTTATTGCCCACAATGCTGGCGCTGATTTCCATGGCGTTGATCATGGAAAGGCCGCTGGAATACAGCGAGCTCAGCGTCCTGGCAAAACGCGCAGTGTAAATAATTTTAATAAGCTTCCCTGCCCAGGGCAGGTGGACCTTCATCTTGTCAAAGCGCAGCCTGAAGGACGGCGTCCCGAGAAGCGCTCGGAAAGCCCCAATACACAGGGCCACCGCAATAAGCAGCCAGTACCAGTTGGCGGTCATAAAATTGGAAATCCCGATGACCATGACCGTAATCGCTGGCAGTGCCGCATCCATGCCCTCAAACAAATCAAAAAACTGGGGCAGGATAAAGGTAAACAGCCCGATCACCACCACGACCGTTGCCACTAAGAGCAGGATCGGGTAGATCATAGCGTTTCTTATTTTGGTGTGGAGGCGGTGCTCCTTCTCATAATACAGCGCCATCTTGTGCGCGGTCTCGGCCATCTGGCCGCTGGACTCGCCCGCCCGGAACATGTTGATGATAAGCTGGGGAAAGGAGCCCCGGCTGTTTTCCATGGCCTCCGACAGGGTAATCCCCTGCTGTACCTCACGGTAAAGGGCTTTATACACCTTTGCCACATTGGGCTTGATGTTGCGCTCCATCATAATGGAAAGCGCGCGGATCACCGTAATCCCCGAGGCCAGCATGTTTTCTATCTCCCTCGAAAAATCCGAAAGCTCCATGTTTTTCATCTTGTAAGCTTTCTTCTCAGCGTCCACTTCACGGCACTCAAGCAGAAATTCATCCTTTTCCCGCAAAGCCTTACGCAGCGTGCTCTCGTCAATGGCGTCCGCCATTCCATTTACTATTTTTGAGTTCATGTTTTTTGCTTTATACTTAAACTTTGGCACAACGTCACTCCTTGCGTCGCTCCGTTCTCCCTCAATGGAGAATTGAGAATGGAGAATGGAGAATTATTGGAACAAAATCGCTGGGCGATTTTGATTATATTTTTTCTTTGGTTGATTTTACAATGGACGACAGCATCTTTCTCAATTCAACACTGTCAGAATATAGACTCTTGCCCTCGTCAGATGTTAAATAATCCGTTACCATCAGCAACTCCAGCCAATAACAGGTTTCAGAAGCTTCCTTCAAGGCAATGCCCATTTTAGATAAAAAATCCTTCTTGCTCTGCGCTTCCTGGGCCTCTCGAATATTCGCCCCAATGCTGGTACCGCTGCGAAGCAGCTGCTTGGACAAAACAAATTCTTTTTTTGACTGACACAAATGCTGATAACAGCGTATGATACGAACAGCAAACTGAAAACTTTTTTTACAACCGGATTCTCACTATTCACAGGACTTACCTGTTATGGCCGAAGGCCATCCTAATCGAATTGGCTTTGTCAATTCGCTCCTATAATTCTCCATTCTCAATTCTACATTCTCCATTGATGGGTCTTCCACTTTCAACTATCCACTTGTTAAAGTCCAAAAAAATTCAAATACCAAAAGATGATCTGCATTCCCCACAACATGGATACCAAAATCCCCACTGAGAGGTATGGGCCAAAGGCCATGTGCTTTTCCCCGCTCTTGCGGATAAGCTTGATGACGCCTACAATACCGCCCAGCACCAGGCCGATAAAGGTCGCCAGCAGGGTGCAGGGCCAGCCAAGGAGAAATCCAGCGACTGCCATGAGCTTGACATCCCCGCCGCCAAAGCCGCCGGGAATGACCAGTGATAAGACCAGCATGGGAACCGATATGACAAACACACCGATTACCCGGGAAATAAGACTGGGCTCCAGAAACACAAAATAGCTGGCCGCCACAGGGATTATCAAAGCGATCACCAGGCCATTGGGGATGGTCATGGTGTCAAAATCTATGAGGGTAACTGCAAGTAAAATGGCCGCTACCGCAAACCCCACCACCGCCTGAAGGCCAAAATCATAATGCCCGGCCATGAGCAGGGCCAGCAGCCCGCCGCACAGCTCGGTAAAGAAATACCGCGGCGCGATCTTCGCCCCGCATTTCCGGCATTTTCCCCGCAGCCACAGATGGCTGAGCAGGGGGATATTATCATAAAACGCAATGGGCTTGCCGCAGTTCGGACAAAAAGACCGGCCCTTGGCGACTGAAATGCCAATGGGCACCCGGTAGACCACCACATTTAAAAAACTGCCAATCATACAGCCAAAAATAAAGACAAAGGCATACAGCACAAAATATATCAAAGATAAAGAATCATACAAAGCGAAACCTCCAGGATTTATGTGTGAATTCATACATTTTACTTTTGATCATCCCTGGAATAAACAGTTCTCACCTTTCCATCGACAATCACATTTTTTCCTGGTTCAATTATAACATTGATGTTATTTTTAATCATCTCAATTTTATCAATGGTGCCGTCACGGTTATCGTCCACAATGGTCAGCTTTGTAACCCCCTCATAGACGTTATCCGGCCCCACCAGATCCCGCAGGTCATTGGCGTCCGGAATGCGGTAAGGGTTTTCCGCTGTCTCGGCAGATTTAAACTCCGTCGCCCGTATCTGAGCCGCCAGGTAGATGGTTCTTGCCTCAGCCACCACCGCATCTTTTTTGGCGTCGCCGATGAAATGGAGGTACCCTGGAATGATGATCACTGCCAGCAGGGCAATGACAACAATGACAGTGATGAGTTCCATCATGGTGAAGCCGTGAACGCTTTTGATCAAGTTTTCCAGTTTACAGTTAATCATGGACAGGCTCCTTTTGTTCTTACTAATTTAGTTTTTGGGTTTTCGGGATACAGGTTTTAGTTCTTTTCTATTTTTGTGATTTCGGCGGAGCCGCCGGGGGTGATGGTGGCCAAGTATTCTCTACCATTATTTATATACTGAATTCTCTGTATGACATTTTCTTGATCGGTACCTTTTTTTCCTAATAAAACTACCATTTTTATAGTTTTTCGAATATGATAGTCATCTCTTAAATCATATGCTGAGCCATCATTTCTTACATTTTCAATCATAATTTGATATTC
This sequence comes from Eubacterium callanderi, assembly GCF_900142645.1. Classification (GTDB taxonomy): domain Bacteria; phylum Bacillota; class Clostridia; order Eubacteriales; family Eubacteriaceae; genus Eubacterium; species Eubacterium callanderi. The sequence continues at coordinate 24,049 of NZ_FRBP01000017.1, read as the reverse complement.
TGGATCATATGCATTTTCTCCAGTGAAAAATAAAGAGTCATTTTTTAAGAGATCAACCATTTTTTTCTGAATACTAAAATCAGTTATTTCTGAATTAGCTGTTCCAGTAATCGTACTCTGTGCCGCCACATAAACCTCCCGCGCCTCGGCAATGGCGGCTTTTCCTTTGGCTTCCTCCACAAAACCCAGCATGGCGGGGATGGTAAAAGCAGCTAAGATGGCCAGAATTACCAGCACCACAATCAACTCGGCCAAAGTAAAACCCTCTTGACTTCTTAACTGCTTTTTGAGTTTTAACACAGATTTCACCTCCCGAAATCCTGAAAACACAACGGCTATCACCGTTTTTCCGAAAAAGCAACAAAATCCTGTTTTTAGGACAAAAAAGCGTATAAAACATTTTTTACAAATATACAATAAAGATGAAACCTTGAAAACAAACGAGACTACCAACCTACACCCATTCCAATTCATTTTCAACATTTCACCTGATAGGCCGCAATAAAAAAAGCGCCTGATAAAATGGAGAAAAGACCGGGTGCGGCGCTGCAAACTCGGCCTTATAATTTTTATTTATTTTATTTTATTTACTTCTGCAGAAGTACCAGATGCATTCGGAGTAATCTTTACAGCATATTTACCTGTTGAATCTACAAATTTTACATATAAAACACTTCCAGTTGTTGAAACTGTAATATAAGCATTATTGGCAGGCGGATTAGAAGTATCAGCAAAAGTAACATTATCGTTCACTCTTACTATCGAATCGCTTAAACTACCTGAAATATCTGAGCCGATTAAAACTTTTACCTTATCATATATTTTTTTAGCTGAATTATCATCAGTGGTGTCATTTTTTGCTTCACTTGTCGTTAATTTGCCATTACTTCCTGCTGCTACATCAGTTCCAGCTGATTGTGCTGCTACGTATATTTCTCTTCCCTGAGCAATAGCAGCTTTCCCTCTAGCATCATCAACAAACCCCAACATCGCAGGAATCGTGAACGCTGCCAAAATCGCCAAAATAACCAATACTACAATCAATTCTACCAAAGTAAAACCTTTCTGGTTTTTCTTCAGCTTATTAATCATCTGAATCATTTACATCTCTCCTTTTATGTTCTCTTGTTTACCTTTAAATATAAACCTTTATTTTAACCGTCCGCGCCATGACGATTATAAACAGAGTAATTGCCTGCTCCAGCGGTCCTTTTTGTTAAAGGCTACTCAAAAAATAAAAATAGCCGGAAACCATACAGGGGTTTTCGGCCATCTACCGGTTGTGGCATCTGGCTGTCATATCGGCCTGGAGCTTCCGACGTAGACCCTGTAGTTTTGCGCCACGGGCTTTCGCACCGCTTTGCCTTTTGAACAATTCTATTCTACAACTGATTCGGACATTTGTCAAGAACTATAAAAACCAGTTACTTTTAAATATTCCGAAAGTTTCCTGTCAATCACTATTCATACACGTTGACACACTTTTAAAAATATGTAAATCTGCTTTTTACGCTTCTCTTATAGCGATAAGTTATTATAAATGCTGTTTCATTTACCACCAGCATTAAACAAATGGTAAAAACAGTACTATTTGGGTAAAATACTAAATTTTTTTCAAAATTTTTTCAATTTTTGTTTCCTTAAATCATATTCAAATTCGATTGAATTTCACCACTCAAACGCACCGCAATTCCGCAGAATACCCAAAAAACCGGAGCCACAGTTACCACGGAAATATTAAAGCAGGCGGCGGCCATGTAGGCAGCGATGCTGCAGACAAGCGGCACAAGCATGGGCGAGCGGCGCCAGTTTTTAAGACCATGGTAAAGCGTCGTTCCCTCAAACGCCAGATAGCTGAGGGCTGCGGGGATACCGCTGCTCACCGCGATGTGCAGGTACTCGTTGTGTGCCCGGTCGATGACCAGGTGGCGGCCGGTCACCCTGATAATATCCTTTTCAAAATACTGGCCCATGACCTGACCCAGGGTCTCGATGCCAAAACCGGTCAGCGGGCGCATGCGGATGAGCTCCAGGGTTTTTGACCAGATAAAAAGCCGGTAAGAACCGCCCTTTTCCCAGTCATCGCCCCTGAGCATTTTAGACAGATCGGCAAAGACGCTGAGAAAGCGCGCGCCAAAGCCGCTGTTCACCAACAGAAAAACAAGGGTAAGAAGCGCAAACACACCGCTCACCACCGCGAAACGGCGCCGGTTTTCCCGCTCGCCCAGCAAAAACACCCCCAGCAGCGCAAAGCCCAGCAGACTGCCGATCCACGCTCCCCTGGTGTTGGTGCACAACAGGCAGAAATACACCAGCCCGCAGGGCAGCAGGTAAGCCTTTGGGCCTCTGATAAAAGCATAGATGAGTATGGGCAGCGCCAGTGTCAGAAAGGAACCCAGGAAATTCGGGTTGCCGATGGTGGCGTAGGAAGCGCCTGGCCCGCCGTACATCAGAGGGTCCTGTGGCTGAAAGTCCAGACCAAATTTCTGGAAGATGCCGTAAACCGCCACGCAGGATACCCCCACCGCGTAAAGGCGTACATGCCAGGGCTTAAAGGTATAGAAAAAAGCGCCCAGCATCATTAAAACACCATAAAACAAAATGGCGGAGTAGCTCTCCAGGCGAAAGGACCGCCCCTTGAGCGACAGCATCACATCTGTCGAAAAGGGCAGGGTGATGGTAACGCACAAGAGATACAAAAGCACCAGCTTCACGGACAGAGGGATTTTCGGCTTCCCGGTAAAATACTCGGTAATGGGCCGCACATACAAGAGCAGCAGCCCAAACACCAGCACCTCGATGGTCATCAGCTTGGGCATATACAGGGTATCCCCAAAGGGCGGCACTACAATCAGCGGCACCGCCCCGGCGACAATGGCCAGCACTGCGGAGACAGCGGTTTTAAGTTCAAGTTTTCGCATTATTTTCCTCAATATTTATGTTTTTTAAATGGCATCATCCCTTTAACACACCTGCATTTTCTACCATTCCCCATCCAGCTTCTTAAAAAACTCGTCCATAGGCATGGGCTTCGCGAACAAAAAGCCCTGGGCGCTGTCGCACTGGATACTTTTCAGGAATTCGGCCTGGCCGGTGGTCTCGATGCCCTCAGCCAGCACCTGGAGGTCGAGCTCCTTGGCCATGGCGGCAATATTCTTGAGAATGACCCGTTCCTTGGGTGAGAGGTTTTCCTCCCGGCAGAGGGAGCGGTCAAGCTTGAGCACATCCACGTCGATTTCGGACAGCAGATTTAATGAGGAATAGCCTGAGCCAAAATCGTCGATGGAGACCTTAAAGCCGTCGCTTCTCAGCGCGCTGACCAGCCGTTTGACATAGCCGCTGTTTTCGATGAAGATGGTCTCAGTCACCTCCACCTCGATGAGGCCAGGGTCGATCTGGTATTTGTCTGCCAGCGCCCGGAAGCGCTCGATGTAGTTGCCGGATTTCAGATGAATTCTGGACATATTCATGGAGATGGGGACGCATTTCAAGCCTCTGGTTTTGCGGTAATAGTGGGCTTTAAAGACTTCCTCGTACACGTAAAAGTCCAGCTCGACAATAAAGCCATTGCTCTCGAAGATGGGGATAAACTCTCCGGGCAGCACAATATTGCCCCGGTCATCCACCCAGCGGGCCAGAGCTTCGGCGCCCACCACTCTGCCGCTTTCCAGATCAATTTTGGGCTGCAGATAGACAAGAAACTCCTTATCTCTCAAAGCCCTTTCCATCCGCGCCTCAATCTGGCGGGTTTTCAGGATCTTTTCTCCCATGGATTTATCGTAAAAGGCAATGCCGGTCTTGCGGCTGCCCTTGATGGATTTTCTTGCAATGTCGGCGTTGTCCATCATTTTGCCAATATCCCGCTCGCCTTCTTTGGCGTGGTACACACCAATCTGAAAATTGAGGCGGATGCCTGGTATCACATAGTCCAGCCGTTTGTTGATTCCGTCGACCATCTGCATAATTCTCATGACCAGGGCTTCCTCACTGGTCCATTCCACCAAGGCCACAAACACGTCGCCGGTCACCCGGGCGCAGACCTCCGCGCCGCTCATAGCGCCCACCAGGCCGCCGGAGATATAGCGCAGCAGCTGATTGCCCATGCTGTAGCCGTGAAACTCATTAATATACCGGAACTCGTCGATGTCAAAGGTGACCATGGCGTATTCCTTGCCGGTTTCATGGTCAAAGATTTCGGTGGTATCCAGCTCAAAACGGCTGAAAGTGGAAATACCAGTGAGCTTATCCACATACAGGATGTTGTCCACAAAATTGGAGATGTCGTCCATGGCGACAAGCACAGCTTCTCTGGCACCCCGCCACTGCAGGCTGTGGCACTGGAAATTAAACCAGCGGTTCCAGCCGCTGATGTAGCGCTGCCAGTTAAAATCTGGTGTTTCCTGGGATATTTCATCCAGACGGCAGAAGGGACAGGGCGCGTCCAGGCCCATGACAGTCTCGTAGCACAGGCTGCCCACCCGGGCATTTGGCCGCTCAGCCTTCAGAGACGCGCTGACAAACAGCAGCTCATGGGTTTTGGGATCGATCACATGGCTTTTGATACTCTGGGAATCCACGATGGCGCGGGCCACCTGGCTCTCGTAGGCGTTTTCGGTCTGGAGCTTTGCTTTATACAGGTTTACGCTGATGATCTTAGCCACCAGGCTCACAAATTCCTTTTCGCTCTCACTCCAGACACGGTTGTTCCGACTGCCAGAGAGCCCGATGCACCCTAAAAACCGGCCGTTTTCCACCAGTGTTTTATAAAGCCCAGAGCAAATTCCCCTTTCCCTGAAAAACGCGCGCTCCCGGGCCGGAAAGTTGTCCACACTCCCCAGGGCATACAGGCCGTTTTCATCAAAAAAGGTTTTGTAATACGCATGCGCTTCTTCCCCAACCCGTTCGGTTTTGGGGCGGACAGCAGTGCCGGAATACCAGCTGTACTGGTTGACCAGCTCCTTTCCTTCCTGCTCCTGCTCGAAAATACAGACCCGCTCCACGCCGATAAAACGGCCGATCATCCCCAGAATCAGAAGCATGGAGGAGGTAAAATCCTTAGAATCGGCCAGGATTTCGAAAATGTTGATGAGTACCCGGTTTTCTGCAGAAATCCCGCTTTTCTGAAAAACTGCGGTATCAATATTAGTGGCATGGCCGTTCAGGTAAGACATACCGCTCATCTTTTCATCATAACGGCACCAGCGGTCTCTCCCCTCCATTTTCGCCATGCTCAGGGCCTGGTCGGCGCAGTGGAACAGCGTCTCGAAGGTGGTGCCGTCCTTAGGGCAGGCCGCAACGCCCAGGCTGCATGAAATGCGGTAGGCCTGGCTTTTCCCCTCAAAGGTATGGTCAAAAATGCGGCGGATACGGGCTACCCGCCCGGCAATCTGGTTTTCTGCCACGCCTGGGCTGTAAACCAGAAACTCATCGCCCCCGATGCGGCCGATGACATCGCCGGGAGCCGCGTGGGCTGTCAGCTTTTCGGCGGTTTCCACCAGGACGGCGTCACCAAAAATATGGCCCAGATTCTCATTAACGGCTCGAAAGCCGTCAATGTCTATCAGCATCAGGATACCTTTATCCATCTCATTGTTTGCTTCCAGGGCCTCGCCGATTTTTATGCGGGTCCACTTTTGATCGTAAAGCCCTGTGAGCTGGTCACACCGGGATTCCTCAACCAGGCGGTCCTCTCTGCGCTTCTGGTCGTCAATATCCCGCATGATGCCCACGGTCTCTGTCACTCTGCCCTCACTGTTTTGCACGGTAGCGGCCCTGACGAGTGTCCAGTGGTAACGTCCGTCCGTTTCATCGGGGCGGGTCACACGGATAACGATGGCCTGGACTGTCAGCCCGTTGATCAAGCGGATGGTTTCCTCGATATCATCGGGATGCACCAGATTGCCCAGGAGCAGGGCCTCGGTGTAGCGGTCCACCGCCAGCGTGTAGTGCACATACCGGCCCTTCTCCAGCCTGGCTTCGTCGAACAGCATCCGGTCCTCGTCGATATGGTAGTCAAATATAATGTCTCCGGTGGTTTCCAGGATTGTCCCATAGCGTTCTATTTTCTTTTCCAAAACGGAGAGCTGTTCATTGCTCATGGCGATTTTCTCCCTTACTTAAAAGTATTGGTTAAACTCGTTTTTGTCTGACGACCACTGGAGGCCGGTATCAAAGCCGATCTTTCCTTCCTTCACCAGCTTGGCCAGGTGGCTGTTCAGGGTGTTCATGCCGTCCCGGCTGCCGGTCTGCATGGCAGAGGAAAGCTGATGGGTTTTGTTTTCACGGATAAGGTTGAGCACTGCGTCGGTGCCTGTCATCACCTCAAGGGCGGCCATCCGGCCTTCGCCGGAGGCCAGAGGCACAAGCTGCTGTGTCACAACACCCTTCAGGGTGCTGGCGAGCTGTGTCCGTATCTGCTGCTGGCTGTGGGGCGGGAACACGTCGATAATACGGTCTACCGTGTTGGCAGCACCGATGGTGTGCAGAGTAGACAGCACGAGATGCCCGGTTTCAGCGGCGGTTACAGCGGCCGAGATGGTTTCGTAGTCACGCATTTCCCCTACCAGAATAACGTCGGGGTCCTCACGCAAGGATGAGCGCAGCGCGTCGGCAAAGGAGGATACATCCACTCCCACCTCACGCTGGTGGATCATGCTCAGTTTATGGTAATGGCGGTATTCCACCGGGTCCTCAATGGTGATGATATGCTTGGCAAAATTGACGTTGATGTAGTCGATCATAGCTGCCAGTGTGGTGGATTTCCCACTCCCGGTCGGCCCGGTGATCAGGATCAGCCCTCTCGGCTCAGCGGCCAGCTTGCGGATAATGGGCGGCAGGCCCAGCTCCTCAAAGGTAGGAATGGTGTCGTTGAGCAGGCGAACGGCAGCGCAGAGCTCATTCTGCTGGCGGTACACGTTAACCCTCTGTCTGAGCCCCTCTGGCGTGACAAAAGTAAAATCCGCGTCCTCTCCCCGCTTGATTTTCTCACGGTTCATCTCACTGAGCATCCCGATGATCATCTCTCCGATTTCCCTTTTGCTCATTTCAAAGGGGCCTTTGACAAGCACCCCGTTGCTCCTGAATACCGGCGGCAGATCTGCCGTCAAATGAATATCCGAACAGCCAGTCTGGCGGCCGTAGTCGATTAGGTCTAAGATGGTTGGCATTTGTTTTTCCTCACTTTTATTTACTCAACGTAATACGTAACCTTCAGCAGCTCTTCCATGCTTGTCACACCCTGTTCTACCAGCTCGGCCAGACTTTGGCGGAGACTGGTGGTTTTGTGGCCTGCCGTCACGTACTCATAGACCTCCTCGATGGGGGACTGGCTGGAAATCATGTTGCGAATGGTTTTGTCGATGGCTAAAATTTCATGGACAGCGATACGGCCTTTATAGCCCGTATGGTTGCACTGGTGGCAGCCCCGTCCGCGGTACAGTACAGGGACATCCCTTCCCAAAAGCTCCCGCTCGGCCTCACTGGGGCTGTAGGCCTCCTTGCAGTCCGGGCAGATTTTCTTGACAAGGCGCTGGGCCACCACCCCGGTCAGGGAGTTGGCGACCATATAGGGCTCGACCCCCATATCCACCAGACGCACAATGGTAGACACGGCGTCGTTGGTATGCAGGGTGGAGAGCACCTGGTGCCCGGTGATGGCGGCACGCACAGCGATGTTGGCGGTTTCCGAGTCTCGGGTTTCACCGACCATGATGATGTCCGGGTCCTGCCTTAAAAGGGAGCGCAGGCCGCTCTCAAAGGTGAGGCCGGCCACGTTGTTCACCTGTGTCTGGTTGATGCTGTCCAGGTTCCGTTCTACGGGGTCCTCGATGGTACAGATATTGACGTTTTTGCTCGAGAGCATTTCCAGAACCATGTACAGGGTGGTGGTTTTACCGCTCCCGGTGGGTCCGGTGATATAGATGATGCCGTGGGGGCTCTGCAGAATCTGGCGCATGCGTGCGTAATTGTCATCGTTCATGCCAAAGGTGCCGGAATGGTCGAGCTTGGTGTTCTGGTTCAGAAAACGCAGAACGGCTTTTTCGCCGTAGACCGTCGGGATGACCGAGGTACGAATATTCATCTCGATGCCCTTGATCCGGGCCCGGAAGTGCCCATCCTGGGGCAGGCGCCGCTCGGCGATATCCAGGTTGGACAGGATCTTGATACGGGCGATGACGGACTGGTGCAGGGCGCTGGCCAGTGTCAGATAATCAACGATGAGGCCGTCGATACGCAGACGCACATTGGTTTTATCCTCAAAGGGCTCGATATGGATATCACTGGCGCCGGTATTATAGCCCTTTATGAGCATGGTATTGATGAGGTTGACCACTGGCGCGTCATCCCCGGCGGCGTCCAGGTCCTCTACGATGGAGACAGTTTCCATATCGTCGGCCATCTCGTTGGCACTGGTGGCTGCCTGGCGGGCCTCGATTTCCGAATAGCTGCTGTCAATGCCCTTGAGAATGGCATCCTTTTCGGCCAGGACAATATCAATGGGCATATTGGTGATGAGACGCAGATCCTCGATGGCGTAAAAATCCAGTGGGTCATTGGTGGCAACCAGCAAATGGCCGCTTGAAAACCCTATTGGGATAAGGGTGTACTTCTGTGCAATATTTTTGGGTATTTTGGCGGCTGCCTCCAAATCCACCTCAATCTGGCTCAGATTGATGACCTGAAGGTCCAGACGTTTTGCCAGTGCACCCAGCAGCTGGCTCTCTGTCACGTAGCCGTAATCGACCAGGATCGCGCCCAGGCGCTTGCTCTTATCCACCTTCTGATAGGCCAGGGCTTCCTGAAGCTGTCCCTCTGTAATATAGCCGTCGCCGACCAGTATATCCCCTATACGGATGTTCTTCATGCTTCTACTCCTTAACGCTTTATAATTGCTATATTATACCACAATTGTGAATGATAGTAAAAAAATCCCGAAATCCTGAAAACCGTTTTTAGATTTTCGGGATTTCGGGACCTGCTTTTCTACTTCATCAAAACCTTGATGTAATCCTTCATGTACTGCGGAAGATCCGGCGGACGCCTGGCCGAAATAATATGGCCGTCGACAATGGACGGGGTGTCGTGCCAGACAGCGCCTGCGTTTTCCATATCGTCCCGGATGCCGGGAGTGCTGGTGACATTTTTCCCCTTCAGGATACCGGCGGAGATAAGCACCCAGCCCGCATGGCAGATTTCCCCGATGGGCTTTCCGGCCTTATCCATTGCCCGCACCATGTCCAGAACGGCTGGAAAGCGGCGCAGCTTGTCTGGCGCCCAGCCGCCAGGTACCAGAATCCCGTCGTATTCGTCAGGATTGATTTCGTCAAACCGGTAATCCGACACGCAGGGCACACCGTATTTTCCAATATAGGTCTTACCCTTTTCCTCACCCACCACATCGACGGTCACGCCTTCTTCCTCGCGGAGGCGGTGTACCGGATACCATAATTCCAGATCTTCAAAGTCGTCGCTGATCAGCGCAATAATTTTTTTGGACATTTCAAAACGCTCCTTTTCGTGTATTGTTATCATTATTACCCAAAGCATCCCCTATGGACGCGTCATAAACCTTAACATTGTTTTTTCCGTGATCCTTCATATAGTAGAGCGCCTCATCGGCCATGCTGTAAAGCATCTCAAAGGCACTGTTCCTGAAGGAATAGGCAAGCCCGACACTGACAGAGACCTCGATTTGGCCGCTGTTTCTTTCATAGCAGCGGTTCATGGCCCGGCAGAGGGCTCTGGCTGCCTGAACAGGCTTGTCTCTACAGGCTTTGACATCTTTCACAAAGACCAGAAACTCATCGCCGCCCAAACGGCCTAAAACAGCCTCTTCGCCAAAGCAGGCGGTCATTTCCCGGGCGAGATCCTCCAGCACCTCATCGCCGCCCTGGTGGCCCAGGGTATCGTTGACAGTTTTAAAGTGGTCCAGATCCACAACCATCATGGCGCCTTCCTCATCCCCACGCTCCTGCAGATAAGTGTTCACCAGCTCCTCAAAGGTCGTGCGGTTATATAGCCCGGTGAGAGCGTCCCGGTGCGCCTGGTTGATCAATGCTTCTTTTTCGCATTGCTCAGCGTTGATATTGATGATTTTGCCAATGGCCCGCATGGGCTGGTTATGCTTATCAAAAATGATCATGCTGGTAGCGCGCACCCACTCCTCATTCCCGGAAGGCACTGTGGTTTTGTATTCCACCTCATAGCGCGCCTCCTCCGGCGGACGGCGTTTTATCAGACCCGCAAAACAACGGGCGCTCTCATCAGTATCCATCCTTTTGCTCAGGATTGTGGAAAAAAAGTGGTCAACCTGTGATTTACCGCCAAAGGTATGGGCAAACTGCTCGGATACCACTATGCTGTCCTCACGGTAGTCATACTCAAAAATAAATTCCTTGGACATCTCTGACAGAATACGGTAGCGCTCATAGTTTAAGAGCATCTGCTGGTTGCGCTGCATACGGATATACATGGTCATACCGACCACCGCAGCCAGCACAAGCCCGATGCCCAGGGCCGCCACAATGCTCTCGGTGGGGTTGGCTTTGATAAAGCTCTCCAGGGTAACCTGCTGGTTATTTTTGTTAAAATATTTCATGTACAGTTCGGTGGCGTAGTTGGGGTTTTGCTCATTGATGGCTGCTGTGGCTGTATTGATGCCGCTGACCACCTCAGTATTGCCCTTAGTGACCGCGAAATAATAAGGCCGCCCGTCAAACCGCGCGACGATGCGCTCATCGTCGCCCATGGCGACGTCCGGCCCCAGCAGGGCGTCCACCCCGCCGGACTTCAAAGCTGCCTGCATGGCCTCATCGCTGTCGTATTCAACGATACTCAGGGTAATCCCATTGGCGCGGCAAAATTCATTCAGGGCCTGTATTCTTCGGGTCGCGGTTTTGCGTGCCCCTACTTTCATGTTGTTAAAGGTCGAATAGTTGGTCGCGTTGACATCCTCATTGTCTTTTAACACCGATAAGGTGGAGTAGCTGTAGCCGCAATTATACTCTGGAAAATCATAATCCTCGGCCAGCTGCGGTGTGTACACCATACCGCCCATAATGTCAATCCGGCCGTTTTTCAGGTCCTCCATCATTTTTAACAGGCTCTCATCGCTGCTGTCTCCGGTGATGAACTCATACTCCCAGCCTGTATATTTTGCAATTTCTTCTAAAAACTCGTAAGTATAGCCTGAATGGTTTCCCGCAGAGTCGGTGGATGAAAACCCAGTCTGTTCGGGAAATGCAACCCGGATGATCTTCTTTTCTTCTGCCTGTACCCGAGAGGTTGTCAGGCAGAAAACAAGACACAGTGCCAGGCCCATACTCCATATTTGTATTGTGTGCTTTTTCACTTTTCCCTCCCCGACTTCTTTGTTCTCACTTTAGTATTACTCCTTATTATATACTGATACAACCAAATATACAATTTTTTTGTGAAGGGTTTTCTGTCAAACCAATTTTACGCCGTCATTTCTGGTATTTCGGGAGGCCTGTAAGCTTAAATCTTCCTAAAATTTTAGCACTCACCGCTTGACAGTGCTAACAATCCGACCTATAATATACTCGTAAACAAAGTTAAGCGAAGTCCCTTGAAAAAGGAACCGAACTCAATGGTTATAAAGGTTTATCACTTCATAAATCATGAAAACTAAAATGCAAAGGAGGAATGCCTTATGTTGTTGATGCCTAGAGATCGTTTCGGTTTTAATTTGTTTGATGATATGTTTAATGACCCGTTTTTCAAAAAAGCAGAGTCACCTGCTCTCATGAAAACAGATATTCAGGAAAAGGATGGCAAGTACATTCTGGATATGGACCTGCCGGGCTTTGGCAAGGAAAATATCAAAGCGGACCTTGAAAATGGCTACCTGACCATTACCGCTTCCAGAGATGAGTCGAAGGAAGAAAAGGATGAAAAAGGCAACCTGGTCCATCAGGAACGCTACACTGGCCAGTGCTCAAGAAGCTTCTACGTTGGCGACAACGTAAAAGAAGAAGACATCAAAGCCGGCTATAAGGATGGTATTCTCCATCTGGAATTCCCGAAAAACGAAACCAAGCAAGTAGAACAGAAAAAATACATTGCGATTGAATAAATCATAGATTACCCCTTATCGGATCATTCCGATGTTCATTTTATTACTCCCCCGTAATCACAAAGCCGCGCTCACTCCCCTGAGCGCGGCTTTTGTGTTCTGATCTGAAAAAACACCTCCCGAAATCCTGAAAACCCATTCGATCTGGGTTTTCGGGATATTTGGGAGGTGTTTTCAGTTTTAATTTACAATAAAATACCGCGCACCTCATCAATGTTTACCAGGCTCTCGGCCTGGCAGTAGGCTTCTAAGCCCTCGATGATCTTAACCGGCGCCTTGGGGTCAATGAAGTTCATGGTTCCCACCTGCACACAGGCCGCGCCAACCATGATAAACTCAAGGGCGTCTTCCCAGGTGCTGATGCCGCCCATGGCCATGACCGGCACGTCCACTGCCTTGCAGACCTGATGGGTCATACGCAGTGCGATGGGCTTGACCGCCGGGCCGGACAGCCCGGCGTAGGTGTTGTCAAACACGATCTTCTTCTTCTTGTAATCAACGGCCATGGCCTGAATGGTGTTGATGAGCGAGATACCGCAGGCGCCGGATTCCTCACAGGCCAGGGCGATCTCCGCGATGTTTTCCACATTCGGGGACAGCTTGACCATGACGGGCGCTTTGGAAACAGCCACCACCTTGCGGGTGATATCCGCCGCCATTTCTGCCTTGATGCCGTAGGCCATACCGCCTGCCTTGACATTGGGACAGGAAATGTTCAGCTCAACCAGCTGGGCGTTGATGGCGTTGATGCGCTCTATGGCTTCCAGGTAGGAGGCTTCATCCTTTCCGCCCACGTTGACCACAGTGACGGTGTCGATCCCCTTGAGGTGGGGCCACTCATTTTCGATAAAAGCGTCCACGCCTGGGTTTTCAAGGCCAATGCTGTTAATCATGCCAGCCGGGGTCTCCCACAGGCGCATTCCGGTATTTCCCGGACGCGGCTCCAGGGTCAGGCCCTTGGTGCACAGGCCGCCCAGCTCTGCCAGATCATAGTATTCCTCAAACTCCCGGCCGAAGCCAAAGGTGCCAGACGCGGTGAGAACCGGGTTTTTAAAGACAATATCGTTAAATTTCGTTTCTAACGCTTTACTCATAGGGCTGCCACCTCTCTGGTAAACACTGGCCCGTCCTTACAGACCTTCTTATTGCCTTCACTGGTCTCGCAGGTGCAGCCCAGACAGGCGCCGATGCCGCAGGCCATATGCGCCTCCAGCGACACGTAAACCGGGTTTTCGGCCGGGACAATGTCACACAGGCTCTTCATCATGATTTCCGGGCCGCAGGTAAAGAATACCTCGCCGGAACGGGCTTCTACCCGGTGGGTGATGATGCCGCCGATATCCACGACCACTTCATCGGCCACTGCGTCAAATTCCTCCACACAGTAGGCAGTGTCGCGGTAGCCCAGGTAAACACGCAGGCTGCGGTCCGGGTGTTTTTTCTTGAAGTCGCGGCACACATAGTACAGGGGCGCGACACCAATGCCGCCGCCCACCACCACCAGGTCGGCGTCCACATCCGGGAAGCCCTTGCCGTACGGGCCCTGTAATTCCACAGTGTCGTCCTTTTCCAGTTTTGACAAAAGCTGGGTGCCCTTGCCTACAATCTGATACAGGAAGGTGAGCACACCGTTTTCGTAATTATGGACGGAGATGGGCCGTGACAGCAGCGGGTCCTTATCCCAGGCTCTCAGCATGAAAAACTGGCCGACGCCCACTTCACCGTCGTAGGCCACGTCCATTTTGTAAATGCCCTCGGCCACAAACTGGTTATCTAAAATTAAAGCCACTTTAAAATGTCCTCCTTCATGGCCAGTGTTTTTTCACGGATCAGGGCTTCAAAGCCCTCGGTCTCACAGGGGGTCTCTGCCTTCTGATGGGCGGTGATCAGCCCTCTGGAGGAATTGATGACCGCGCAGCGGGACTTTTTGAAGATGTTGGCAATATCCTTGCCGGTACCACCCTGTGCGCCGTAGCCTGGCACCAGGAAAAAGGTGGAGGGACACTGGTCCTGCAGCGCTTCAAATTCTTCCGGGAAGGTCAGTCCGACCACAGCGCCCACTGCAGAGTAGCCGCTCTCCCCGATATAAGGTTTTCCCCACTCGGTGATCTTGTCCCCGACTGCCTCGTACAGCTTCTGGCCGTCTTTTTCCAGCTTCAGCTCCTGAAAATCCCGCGATGATGGGTTGGAGGTGTGAAGCAGGACAAAAAGGCCCTTTTCATTGTTTTCGATGTAAGGGAAGTAAGGTGATACGGCGTCCTCGCCCATGTAGGCGTTGACGGTCAGGATATCCACCTCGAAATCGCCCTCAAAATGGCCTTTGGCATACTGGGCAGCTGTGGAGGTAATGTCGCCTCTTTTCGCGTCTCCGATGGCAATTTTACCGCTTTTCCGTACATATCTGACGGTTTCTGAGTAAGCCTTCATACCGTCCAGGCCCAGGGCCTCGTAGCAGGCGATCTGCATTTTGTAACAGGCCGCAATATCGGCGGTGGCGTCTACAATCTTTTTGTTAAACGCTGTTATTTTTTCACCGGCTGACCAGTCCTTATCCTTCAGGTACTGGGGCAGAAAGTCAATTTTTGTATCCAGGCCCACACAGACGGGGCTTTTTAATGCTTCGTTATACAAGCGATCCATTATCATATGCGATCTCTCCTCCTTTAAATGTCATGAGCACCTTGCCCTTGAGCAGTTCCCTGCCAAAGGGGGTGTTGTGGCTTTTTGAGATAAAGGTCCTGGGGTCTACCCGTTCCTCAGCGTCCAGATCCACTAAAACCAGGTCTCCGGCGTAGCGTTCCTTGACCAGGCCGGCCTTTATCCCCATGCGCTCAGCCGGCGCCTCGCTCAGCATCTGACTCAGGCGTTCCACAGAAATACCCGCTCCCTCAAAAACAGTGTAGTACATGGCAAAGGCGGTCTCAAAATTATTGATCCCCGGCGCGCCTTTCAGCTTGTCCTCGTCGCTGTGTGGGGCGTGGTCGGTGCCGCAGATGTCAATGCTGCCGTCCCGGGCGCCCTCGATGAGCGCCCGGCGGTCCGGGTAGCTTCTGAACGGCGGGTGTACCTTATACTCCATGGCAGAGGCGTACAGATGGTGCGGGGTGACCTCACAGGTAATGTCCAGACCCTCTGCTTTGGCGGCCTTGATGGCTTCCAGGGTATCTTTTTTGCTGATATGGCACACGTGCAGGTGTCCAGGCGTTTCACGCAGAAGGGCGATGTCCCGCTCCACAGTCTCGGTTTCCGGCTCACAGTGGGTGGCCAGAATAAAATTGTACTCGGTGGAAGCCGCCAGCCCCTTTTTCATGGTCTCTTCATTGTCCACATTGTGTCCATCGTTGGAGTAGACATTGGTGTATTCCCGGGTGCTCTCAAAATCCACCAGGTCAGCGTCGCTGAAATCCTTTGTCAGTGCACAGACCTGTACCAGGTCGCAGAGGCCCAGGGCTTCTGCTTTGTCCATATTGGCTTTCAGGGCTTCTGCGTTGTCCATGACCGGCTTGGTGTTGGCCATGGCTACCAGCGTGGTGAAGCCGCCTTTCAGAGCTGCCTTCATGCCTGTTTCCATGTCTTCCTTATAGGTGAGCCCGGGATCGCGCAGATGACAGTGCATGTCGATAAAACCCGGCATCAGCACCTTGCCCTGGCCGTCGATTTCCCGGTCGTGCGCTGCCTTTACCTGTCCCTTTTCCTTATAAACCTTTTTGATCTTACCATCATCATCGATCAGCACCTTTCCCGGCCTTCGGCCAGTGGCGTCGATAATTTCAACATTTGTGATTAAAGTTTTCATGGTCGTTCCTTCCCCTTTATTTAAGGATCACAAATTCTTCGGAAATCTTTTTATCCTTTCAGGATGATTTCCTCATCATTTGCGTTTGCTTCGTTACCGGACGCATTCGCCTGACGGCTCATAGAACTGCGTCCTGCCAAATTCTTTCAGAATTTGGACTCAGCTTCACTTCTCAATAAACGTCGTATAAGAATCGCAGTATTCGCAGCGGTATAATTTCTTTTCTGCGTCTACCAGGTAAAAGTCAATATCGCCCACGTCTTCGTACTGGCTGATACAGCGCGGGTTTTTGCATTTCATGATGCCGGTTACCCGGGTGGGCAGGGTCAGCTGCACCTTGCTCACGAGCTCGCCGTTGTTTACAAAATTAATGGTGACATTGGGATCGATAAGCCCCAGAACGTTCATATCGAGCTCCAGGTCGGTTTCGATTTTGATCAGGTCTTTCTGCCCCATTTTTTTGCTGGGGACATTTTTCATCAGCACGACAACATCGTCGATTTCGTTGAGGTGCAGCTCCTTGTAAATTTCAAAGCCGTGGCCGGATTCGATATGGTCAATAATAATTCCTTTTTTCAGTTTTGATACATTAATCATTGATGTCTACCCCCAGTAATTTTGAAATCAGGGCCATGCGCACATACATGCCATATTTTGCCTGTTTGAAATAAACCGCTCTCGGATCATCGTCCACTTCCACGGCAATCTCATTGACACGCGGCAGCGGGTGCATGACGATCATGTCTTCCTTGGCTTTTTTCATTTTCTTTTTATCTAAAATGTAGTAGTCCTTCAAGCGCAGGTATTCTTCCTCGCTGACAAAGCGCTCGCGCTGCACGCGGGACATATACAGAATATCCAGATCGCCGATGACGTCGTCCAGGCTGTCTGTTTCAATGTAGGAGCCGGGTTCCAGCATGCTCAAGAAAAATTCCGGCATTTTCAGTTCCTTTGGTGAGATGAACACAAACTTATTGCCCTTGTAGCGGTTCAGGGTTTTGACCAGTGAGTGGATGGTCCGTCCGAAAAGCAGGTCCCCGCAGAGGCCCACCACATGGCCGTCGCAGCTGCCGCGTTCATGGCGGATGGTCAGCAGGTCTGTCAGGGTCTGAGTGGGGTGCTCGTGGCCGCCGTCACCGGCGTTGATGATGGGCATATCGCAGGCTGCCTTGGATACTAGCTTGGCGGTCCCTTCTCTCGGGTGGCGGATCACCGCGATATCGGCGTAGCAGCCGACTGTACGGATGGTATCGGCAATGCTTTCGCCCTTGGATACTGACGAGTTGGCAGGGTTGTCAAATCCAATGACCTTGCCGCCTAAGCGCAGCATGGCCGACTCAAAGCTGAACCGTGTACGGGTGGATGGTTCGTAAAAAAGGCTGGCTAATAATTTTCCCTTGCAAACGTCAATATAATCATCCTGATTTGCAATAATATTATCAGCCAGCCCAAAAATGGATTCTAATTCTTCTATGGTAAAGTCACCGGGTTCTATTAAATGTCTTCCTTTTAGCATCTCTTGCCTCCTTGGCTTAAAATTCGTCCACGACGTGCATTTTTGCAAAAAAAAACACCTTTTCAAACTGTTAAAAGGGCGTTTCACGCAATATTTATGCACTATAATACTCTAAGGTCGTGGTCATCTTTAACAGGGGTTTCCTCTGCCCTTTTGTTAAGAGTTTAATTAAATTAATGATAAAGTATAACCTCAAAAATGTCAATATCTTAAAGGTTCAAAATATTGGCCTTTACTAAGAAATTATGGTAAGATTAAGCAAATGAAATGAACGGAGGTAATTCAAATGTATTTTGTCACCTATCAATACGCTTCTTTCAGCGAAGCGGGGATTCTCACCGCGGATTTCAAACGCGTAGTGCCCGTTACTACCATCGGCAAGGTGCTTGGCATCAAGCTGCCTGAACAGATGACGGACTTTATCCGCCTGGCCGATGACGCTCTGATCGCTTCGATCGAAAAAGCCATGGCCGATAATCCCAATATGGGCATTAACCTGAACTCTGTCAAGCTGCTGGCCCCCATTCCCAAGCCTGAGCGCAATATTTTCTGCCTTGGCAAAAACTACACCGAGCATGTCCAGGAGATTAAAAATATTCCCGGCCTCGGCGCGGCTCCGGAAAGCCCCATTTACTTCTCAAAGCTTTCCTCATCGGTTACCGGCCCCGATTCGGTGATCCTGTCCCATGCCAATGCTACCAAACAGATCGACTACGAAGCCGAGCTGGCCGTCATCATTGGTAAGGAAGGCTCAGATATCGCCAAATCGGACGCTGAAGACTATATTTTTGGCTATACGGTCGCCAATGACATCACCGCCAGAGACCTCCAGAAAAAGCATTCTCAGTGGTATAAGGGCAAATCCCTGGACACCTTCTGCCCCCTTGGGCCAGCCATTGTCCACAAAAGCGCCCTGCCCCTTCCCCTGAATCTCGGCATCCGCTGCCGTGTCAACGGTGAGACCCGCCAGGAATCCACCACTGGCCACATGATCTTTGACATCCCAACCATCATAAGCGACCTGTCCCAGGGCGTTACCCTGTACCCCGGCGACATCATCCTCACCGGAACCCCTGCCGGCGTCGGTCTTGCCCAGGACCCGCCCGCCTTCTTAAAACACGGCGACGTTGTCGAAGCCGAAATCGAAAAGATTGGCATCCTCCGGAACCATATACAGTAGATGGGGCTTGCAGCTTAAGACCGACAGGATATTTTCAGCTAAAGGCCGTCAATGGATTTTTCTTTGGTATGCCGCAGAGCCACCTAAGCTCTGAGGTAAGAGTGCCCTGATTGCGGCAATCCTTAAAAATTCCGCGGCGGCCCCCGCTAAACATCTTTTTCCCACCCATGCACCTCCCGAAATCCCAAAAACCCTTTTGCCTGATTTTTTTAAAGGTGTTTTCGGGATTTCGGGAGGTATTTTCTTAAGGAAACCGCTTTTTTTCATGTAAATTAGTGTAATTCCTCCTGCACATACTTCGAAACAGATAAATTTTTGTTTTTTGCCATTTTTGAGCAAAAAATCGAAAGCGTTTTCTTGACAACGGATTCAAAAGAGAGTATTATATAATCACAAACAACACATGTACACACATGTGCTTACTGAAAAATTATTTATTCAAAAAATGAAGGGATGGTATTTTAAAATGGCAGATTGGAAAAATTTAACACAGGCAGTTGGAGACTTAGAAGAAGACGATGTAATGGAAATCTTAAATGATTTCGTAGCTACAAATCCTACCGAAGCAGAAGCTGAAGAAGCAGTTGCAGCTTGTCAGGCTGGTATGGCTGTTGTTGGTGATTTATTCGAAGAAGGCGAATATTTTGTTGGGGACTTAATTTTCGCAGGCGAATTATTAACCGAAGCAATCAACGTATTAAAACCAGTATTAGGCAGCGGCGACACAGCAGTTGCTGGCACCATCTTAATTGGTACCGCTCACGGCGATTTACATGACATCGGTAAAAACATCTTCAGAAGCATGGCTGAAGCAGCTGGCTTCCAGGTTACTGACTTAGGTATTGACGTAGCTATCGACACATTCGTTGAAAAAGCTAAAGAAATCAAACCTGACATCATCGGTATCAGCGGCGTTTTAACCCTGGCAATCGACTCTATGAAAGAAACTTCAGACGCTCTGAAAGCAGCTGGCGTTGACTCTAAATTAATCATCGGTGGTAACCCTGTTACTAAAGAAGCCTGCGAATATGTTGGCGCTGACGACTTCACAACAAATGCAGCTGAAGGCGTTAAGATCTGCCAGGCATGGGTTGGCTGAGACAAATCCGTAAAGTAAGATCAAATATAAAAAGACACCAATAATGGTGTCTTTTTTGATGTCTTTTTTTGTCTTATGTCTAGATTTGTATATACAGGTTAGTATAAGTATGGTATAATAAAGACAAAACGATTTCAGATTGTTTGAATTTTTTTAAGTTTATTAAGATAATTTTTTCACAAACAATCTTTTTATGGTATAATTTTTGAATAATTCTTTGTGTGAACACAAGTTAGGTAAAGAATCATGAAAGAGAGTATTGTAAGATCAGTAGAAGGGTTGTATGAGCAGCGGACACTGGAGCTGGTAAAAATCGCTGTGCGCAAGGGTTTTACCCCGCTTCAGATTTTGGACTGGCTGCGCATCGGCATGGAACGGGTCGGCGACCACTATGAGAAATGTGACTATTTCATTGCAGACCTTATTTTTGCCGGCATTATCTTTCAGGAGGTCATGGATCTCGATGAGCTGAAAGCACTGTACGCCATGCCGGCAGTGCCCAGAACGGGCAAAATTGTCGTCGCCTCTGTTTATGGAGACTGCCACGACATCGGCAAAAATATTTTTGCCTCCTTTGCAACCACAGCAGGCTTTGAAGTCATCGACATCGGCATTGATGTTCCTTCCTCCACTATTCTGGAAAAGGTACAGGAGCACAAGCCTGATATTATCGGCCTCAGCGGAATGCAGCAGGAAACAACCATCGAAATGAAAAAAATCACCGACGGACTTGATGATCTCGGCATGAGGGATCAGATACGTGTGATGATCGGCGGCGCATGTGTGGATGACGGCGTAACGCATCTCAGTGTAGGCGCAGATTATGGCACAAAAGACGTAACCAAAGCGGTGGAAATATGCAAACAATGGATACAGGAGAAAAAGTAAGTCATGGGTGCACCTGAATATATTAAAATTGTCGAAGCGATAAAAAATAAAATAACCAGCCAGGAGCTTGAGCCCGGGGACGCCATCCAGTCAGAGAACCTTCTCTGCGAGGAATTTAACGTCAGCCGGATGACAGTACGCAAGGGTCTGGCCGTACTCGTCAATGAGGGTTACATCTATTCGATTCCCGGCAAGGGCAATTATGTCTGCGAACCGGATCTGGACCAGTATATCCTCCACTACAACGAGATGGCTCCAGGCAATGAGCGTGGCGATGAAGTCCGCCTCATTGAGGTGAACGTTGTCAAGCCCAGCTATGAGGTCGGCTTTAATCTGGAAATTCCTGAGACCAAGCATGTCATTGTGGTAAAACGCATCTTTTTAAAGGACGGCTTTCCAACGGCCTACGACATTAAATACATTCCATACTACCGTGGGATTCCAATCGTCGAAAAGGAAATCCGCTACGCGACCTTCCCGGAAATGGTAGCAAAGAAAAACTCGATTTTTGCCATGACCAAGAAGCTTAAAATCCGGGCCGCCATCGCAGAGGATGAAACCGCCAGAAATCTTGAGATCCCTGTGGGGATGCCCCTGCTGGTTGTTGAGGAAAAGCTGCTGGACGAAAAGGACAAGCCCATCGGCTGGGGTATGATGTACCTGGCGGGTGAAGATGCTGGCCTTGAAGCAGTTGCTTCCTTCGATTGATGGGAGCGGTTTTATGAAAAAACAAAAAACTCAATATAAACGCTTCTCAAGAGAGACCTTTGGACTATTTCGCTTTAATTTCTGGCCCCTGGTCATTTTCGAAATCTTATATTCTTTCTGCGGAAGCACGATTATCTTTCCTGCGACTGGGTTTATTCTAAAGCATTCACTCTCGGCCGCAGGACTTTTCTATATTACAGGCTCCAATATCAGTGAGCTGCTCAGACATCCCCTGCTTTGGATTGTGGGCTTTGTGCTGCTGCTCATTCTGGCCTTTTATACCCTCATCGAGTTTACAACACTGGCTGTCTGCTTTCACGAAAGCCTTGCCGGACGGAAGGTTCAGATCATCCCTTTAATGCGGAGCGGCTTTAAACGGGCTCTGGCGATTTTTAAACCTAAAAATTTCCTGATGATTCTTTTTCTGATCCTCATTATCCCGTTTATGAATATAATGGTCACCTCCAATTTTATTGGAGAACTCACCATTCCAGGATTCATCTCGGACTATATCGCAGACTCTGCCCTTTTATCGGTTATTTTTCTGGCCCTGGTTGTCTCTCTGGCCATCCTGGTCATCCGATGGCTCTTTGTTTTCAACATATTTGTTCTAAAGGACTCCTCCTTTAAAGACACCCGGCGTCAAAGCGCAAAACGGATTAAAGGACGTTTTTTCCACACCCTGTGGCGGTTCTTGCTCTGGAATCTGTTTCTTTTGGCCATCAGCCTGATTGCAGCACTGGTATTTTTAGTGGTCTGCGTTATCCCCGCCTCTCTGATCATTGAGCATATCCAGGGCATGGACGATCCTTCTTTCTGGCTTACGCTTTTGATCAGTGTGGTTTCCATCATTTTTCTTTTGGGCTCAAGCATTCTGGACGCAGTTGTGCCCCCCTTAAATTTTGCTTTTATCTCAAAGCTTTATGACGCTTACTCCCGGGCCGACAGCGCCGTGCAGGAGGATATACCGCTGGTCAACAACAACATGTCCCTCGCGCCTAAGAAAAAGCATCTAGTCATTGCTGCCTGTATTCTGCTGGTCATTTCCATCGGTGTTAAAAGCGCACAGATCATACTGGCCTTTGATGTTGACACTGCCAATATCCTGCTGAGCGGTCCCCAGGTCACCGGGCACCGCGGCAATTCCACCGAGGCTCCGGAAAATACCCGGGCGGCGCTGGAAGCCGCCATTGCCAACAACGCCGACTATGTGGAGATTGACATTGCGGAAACCAAAGACGGCGTTCTGGTGGTTTCCCACGACAATAACATCAAGCGGATTTCCGGACAAAATCTTGACATCTGGAACAGCAATTACGATGATCTTAAAAACATTGACATCGGAAGCTGGTTCTCCCCCGAGTTCAGCGGCGAGCGCCTCATGACCTTAGACGAAGCCATTGAGACCTGCCAGGGCAAAGTAAAGATGAACATTGAGCTTAAGCCCACCTCCCACGATCACGAATTTGTGGAAAAGGCTGTCGATGTGATCCAAAAACAAAATTTTAAAGATGAGTGTATTCTCGCTTCACTGGATTACCCCACTATTGAGCGGGTGAAGCAAATTGACCCCAGCGTCCGCACGGCCTACATCAGCGCCATTGCCTACGGTGACATTGATACCCTTCCGGTAGATGCTTTCAGCATTGAAGCCACCTTTGTCAACAAAAGGCTTGTCGATGCTGTTCACCGGCAAAACAAGGATATTTTCGTCTGGACAGTGGACAATGAGGAGCTCATTGATGATATGATTGACCTCAATGTGGATAATATCATCACTGACGATGTGCCTCTGGCTAAGGAGATGGTAAAAGAAAACGGCATTAACAGCCAGGATATTTTCAGAAAGACGCTCGAACAAATTGTATTCGGTATGTAAATTTTTTATTAAGCTATAGAGAATTAAAGATATTCTAAAGGTTGAACGATTAGAATAGTACTTGAGAGATAAACATCTCCCCTTTTTCTTTTCATTCCTAATTTATATAAAAGGCAATGGGTATCGGAGCCCGTTGCTTTTTATTTTTTTGACGTCGGCCATTTTTATCTATTTTTCAATGCAGTGTCCGCAGCTGAAATTTTAATTTTATTCTGTAAAAGGCCTCCCGAAATCCCGAAAACTGTCTTCAAACAATGTTTTCAGGATTTCGGGAGGCTTTTTCAGTTACGGACACAAATTTTCAATTGCAGCAATCCTTCCATCACCGTTCACCAAACGCGGCCAAAGGCTGTCGTTTGTTTCACAACCTTCCACTTTCCACCTTCAACCTTCCACCAATAAAAAAAGGATCAAGCCTATCTCTAAGCCTGATCCTTAAAAATTCTACTCTACCGTAAAATTAGTCTGTGATAATCTTCGCAACGGCTCCGGAGCCAACGGTACGTCCGCCTTCACGGATCGCGAAACGTAAACCTTCTTCGATTGCGATTGGGGTGATCAATGTGATTTCCATTTCAACGTTGTCCCCTGGCATAACCATTTCTACACCTTCTGGCAGTTTGATATTACCGGTTACGTCGGTTGTTCTGAAGTAGAACTGTGGTCTGTAGCCATCGAAGAATGGGGTATGGCGGCCGCCTTCTTCTTTGGTCAGGACGTATACCTGGGCGGTGAAGTGGGTGTGTGGGTGGATGGAGCCTGGTTTTGCCAGTACCTGTCCACGTTCGATCATGGTACGGTCGATCCCACGCAGTAACGCGCCGATGTTGTCGCCTGAACGGCCTTCATCTAACAGCTTACGGAACATTTCAATCCCGGTTACAACGGT
>NZ_FRBP01000028.1 GCF_900142645.1 Eubacterium callanderi | reverse complement strand
TATACTGAAGGGCAGAATGTCGTGAATCTGACATCTGTTGAAGGAGAAAGGGTTACCCTGTACGCCCAGTGGCGTGCCAACAGCTATACCATCCACTTCGATGGTAATACCGCCGATGGCGGCGATACGGCCAGCCAGAGCATGACCTATGATACAGCCGTAAACCTGACCGCCAATGGTTATACAAAGACAGGCTACACCTTTACCGGGTGGAACACCCAACCCGATGGCGGCGGAACTAGCTATACCGATGGACAGAATGTTACAAATCTGATGTCTGTCGAAGGAGGGACGGTTACCCTGTACGCCCAATGGCGCGCCAATAATTACACCATCCACTTCGATGGCAACACCGCCGATGGCGGCAGCACACCAGAGCAGGCCATGACCTACGATCAGGCAGCCAGCCTGACGCCCAATGGCTACACTAAAACAGGATACACCTTTATGAACTGGAACACCCAGCGTGATGGCGGCGGAACCGCCTATACCGATGGACAGAATGTCAGTAATCTGAGTTCAAAAGAAGGAGACAGCGTAACGCTGTACGCCCAGTGGCGCGCCAACAGCTATACCATCCAATATGACGGCAACAACGCCGATGGCGGAGATATGGCTAACCAAAGCATGACCTATGATCAGGCGGCCAACCTGACGGCCAACAGCTATGCCAAAACAGGCTACACCTTTGCGGGCTGGAACACTCGGCCCGATGGCGCCGGTACGGCTTATGGCAACGAACAAAGCGTGGTGAACCTGACACCAGACGATGGCAGTATCATAACCCTGTACGCCCAATGGCATGCCAATAATTATAAAGTGGCATTTGACGGAAATACGGCTGACAGCGGAAGTATGAGCGATCAGCCAATGGCCTTTGACATTGAAGTGAACCTGACCGCCAACGCCTATACCAAAACCGGTTACACCTTTGTGGGATGGAATACCGAGAAAGGCGGCGAAGGGACAGCCTATACCGATGGACAGACAGTGGTTAATCTGACAGCGGTCGAAGGCGAAACCGTCACGCTCTATGCCCAGTGGCGCGCCAACAAATACATTATCCACTTCGATGGCAATACGGCCGACGGCGGCAGCACAACAGAGCAGGCTATGACCTATGACACAGCGGCCACCTTGACGGCCAATGGCTACACCAAAACAGGCTACACCTTCATTGGATGGAATACCCAGCCCGATGGCGGCGGAATGGCCTATGATGATGGACAAAGCGTCATAAATCTGACGCCAAATGATGGTGAAACCGTCACGTTGTA
>NZ_FRBP01000006.1 GCF_900142645.1 Eubacterium callanderi | reverse complement strand
GCTTTATCAAAAAGGCATTGACCCCACCAAAGAGGTAGGGGATGAAGCCATTAAAAGCTGTACCGTGGATTTTACAAACGACGAGACAAAACTTCGAGAAGCCAGGTTTCACATTGTGGCCGTTCCAACCCCGGTGAGCGAGGATAAAACACCAGATCTGACCCCCGTGGAAGGCGCCAGCCACACCCTGGGGAGAAACCTGACCAAAGGTTCCATCGTGGTCTATGAAAGCACTGTTTATCCCGGCGTTACCGAAGAAGTCTGCATCCCCATCTTAGAAAAAGCATCCGGCTTAAAATGCGGTAAAGATTTCAAAGTCGGCTATTCCCCAGAGCGCATTAACCCCGGCGACAAAGTCCACCGCCTCGAGACCATTGTCAAGATTGTCTCTGGCATGGACGCAGAAACCCTAGACACCATTGCCAAAGTTTACGAGCTCGTCGTCGACGCCGGCGTCCACCGGGCCGAGAGCATCAAAGTCGCCGAAGCCGCCAAAGTCATTGAAAACAGCCAGCGGGACATCAACATCGCCTTTATGAACGAGCTGTCCATTATCTTCAACAAGATGGGCATCGACACCCAGGCTGTTCTAAAAGCTGCCGGCACCAAGTGGAACTTCCTGAACTTTTTCCCAGGCCTCGTCGGCGGTCACTGCATCGGGGTGGATCCCTACTACCTGACCTACAAAGCCGAACAGTTAGGCTACCACTCCCAGATCATTCTGTCCGGACGGCGCATCAACGACGACATGGGCAAATATGTGGCCGAAAACATCGTCAAGCAGCTGTTGAGAAAAGACATCTCCGTCAAAAACGCCAGAGTCGCCATTTTGGGCTTTACCTTCAAAGAAGACTGCCCCGATACCCGAAACACAAAAGTCATCGACATCGTCAAAGAGCTCAGAGACTACGGCATTGAGCCCATCCTCTGCGACCCCGAAGCCGACGCCGAAGAAGCCAAAAGAGAATACGGCGTCACATTTACGGATTATAAAGACCTGAAAGATATCGACTTAATCGTCATCGCCGTTGCCCACCAAAGCTTTAAAGACAAAACCCTCAAGGACTTCGACAAACTCTATCAAAATCCAGAAGCCAAAATCCTCATGGACCTGAAAGGCATCCTGGATAAACAAACCTGTGAAAAGCAAAACTATACCTACTGGAGGTTATAAAAAATGGGATATGAAAACATCACCTTCCCCCAAGAGACCAAATTTCTGATCACCGGCGGCGCAGGCTTTATCGGCTCCAACCTCTGCGAAGCCCTGCTAAAACGCGGACACTTTGTCCGATGCCTGGACGACCTCTCCACCGGAAAAGCAGAAAACATCCAGCCCTTTTTAGAAAACTCAAACTTCGAATTCATCAAAGGCGACATTCGAGACCTCGACACCTGCATGAACGCCTGCAAGAACATCGACTACGTCTCCCACCAGGCCGCCTGGGGAAGCGTGCCCCGAAGCATCGAGATGCCCCTGGTCTACGAAGAAATCAATATCAAAGGCACCCTCAACATGCTCGAAGCCGCCAGACAGAACAACGTGAAAAAGTTCGTCTACGCCTCCTCCTCATCCGTGTACGGCGATGAGCCCACCCTGCCCAAGAAAGAAGGCAGAGAAGGCAATCTGCTCTCTCCTTACGCCCTGACCAAAAGAACCAATGAAGAATACGCCAGGCTCTACACCGAGCTTTATGGCCTGGAAACCATCGGTTTTCGCTACTTCAACGTCTTTGGCAGAAGACAGGACCCCGATGGCGCTTACGCTGCCGTCATCCCAAAGTTTGTGAGTTCACTGCTTTATAACATCGCACCAAAGATCAATGGAGACGGCACCCAGTCCAGGGACTTCACTTATATTGAAAATGTCATTGAAGCCAATTTGAAAGGCATGCAGGCTCCCAGGGAAGCCGCCGGAGAAGCCTTCAACATCGCCTACGGCGGGCAGGTTAACCTCAATGAGCTATACCAGAAGCTCAGCGAATTGCTGGGTAAAAAGATCGAGCCGGTCTATGGCCCGGAACGGGCAGGGGATATCAAACACTCCAATGCAGATATTGACAAGGCGAGAAAATTTCTAAAATATGCGCCGGAGTATAGCTTTGAGCGGGGGATTGAGTTGACGATTGCGTGGTACGAAAGCAATTTAAGATAAAAGAGAGAGAAAAGAATGAGTAAGATCATTGCCAAAATAAAACGAATAGGTGTATTCGATACATTTCGTGGGTTAAGAAGACATCAATACTATAAAACGCTCCAAACAGAGTATCATTTTGATAATTGGCACCTTTCGCCGATCGAGTGGAGACCATACGCCAGAGACATTGTAAAAGAAGTCAATCATCTTAAACCCGTATCGGTTTACGAAGTCGGCTGCGGATTAGGTGATATACTGAGGAAAATTCACGCTAAAACACGGGTTGGCTATGATCTGAGTGAAAGCGCCATTAAATGCGCGAAATATTTAGACCAAAAGTCCGAAGTGAAATATGAAACAGGCACTTTTGATAAAATCATTAATCAAAAAATTGATTGCTTTATCAGTGTTAGTTTTATCCATGAAATTAGTAGCGACGACCTAAAACAAATTTTCGCAAGCTTAATAAAGCAAAATGAAATACATTATATCGTTGTCGATAGCGTCACGGGCGGCGGTTATAAATATCACCATGATTATGTTGCGATATTACCAGAAGAATATCAATTAATGAAAAAATTGGGGCCATACAGAACAGAAGAAAATGACAGTAAAAGATACGTGATGATTTTTGAAAAAACACAAGTTTGATAAAAGGAATAATATGTATTTATTACGATTAGATGATGCATCCGAGTATATGGATACCGCAAAATGGAAAAAAATCGAAAGAATCCTTGATCAATATAAAATAAAGCCAATGGTTGGAGTCATACCAAACAACGAAGATACTTCCCTGATAACCAGATATAAGCAGGATCCCCTATTTTGGAATAAGGTATACCGATGGATTGATAAGGGATGGGCGATCGCAATGCATGGATACAATCATGTTTATAGTTCAAATGATGGCGGAATTAATCCTGTAAACCAGCAATCAGAATTTGCCGGAATGAGTTATGAAGAACAGTGCGTGAAAATTGAAAAGGCGTTAACAATATTTGAGAAGAAAAAAATAGACACAAAAGTTTTTTTCGCACCATCCCACACATTTGATGATAACACCTTAAAAGCACTCAAAGATAAAACAAATATACGAATCATAAGCGATACAATCGCAAATAAAATTTATTACCAAAATGGGTTTTACTTTATCCCTCAACAGTCCGGCCAAGTACGGAAATTGCCATTCAAAGTGATCACTTTCTGCTACCACCCAAACACAATGAACGTGTCGGCATTTTCAAGACTGGAGAGCTTTATCAAAAAAAACTGCAATAAGTTCACATCAATGGATCAACTTGAGTTTGATCCAAATAAGCAGTTAAGTTTTTATGATCGTCTGTTAAAAAAAGGCTATTTTGGATTAAAAAAGCTGAGGAAAAGAAGATGAAAAACGACTCACCAATTCGTGTCCTTCAGGTTTTTGCAAGAATGGATCGCGGCGGCGCGGAAACAATGATTATGAATGTTTACCGGCACATCGACCGCTCTAAAGTCCAATTTGATTTTATTGTGCATACAGAAGACCATTGTGATTATGATGAAGAAATAAAAAAATTAGGTGGAAAAATTTTTCATATACATAGATATACAGGAAAGAATCATTTTCAGTACAAAAACGAATGGAAAACTTTTTTTAAGAACCATCCAGAGTATCATATTATTCATGGTCATGTAAGAAGTACAGCTGCGATATACTTAAAAATCGCGAATCAATTTGGCTTGGTGACCATTGCTCATAGTCATAGTACTTCATCAGGAAAAGGCATTGCGGCTGTTGTTAAAAATATTATGCAATTCCCAATACGCTATGAAGCAGACTATTTATTTGCTTGTTCAAAGAAAGCAGGGGAGTGGCTCTATGGTAAAAAGGCGCCCCAGAAAGAAAACTTTTTTGTCATTAAAAATGGTATAGAGGTCGAAAAGTATCAGTTTAATCCTATAACACGACAAAGAGCGAGAGAAGAATTTGGCATTAAAGATAGTCAACTTGTCGTCGGCCATGTTGGAAATTTTACGTACCCTAAAAACCATGAATTTCTGGTTGATATTTTTAATGAAATACATCAAGAAAAACCTAATAGTGTTTTATTGCTTGTCGGGGATGGAGAATTAAAAGAAAAAATCGAACAAAAAGTAGCGGAATATAAACTTCAAGATTCAGTGATTTTTACGGGCGTAAGGGATGACGTACCAGATTTAATGCAGGCGATGGATGTGTTTGTGTTTCCATCGCATTTTGAAGGGTTTGGGATTGCTTTGATTGAAGCACAAATGTCTGGATTATTATGTTATGCAAGTAGTGAAGGTGTGCCATATGAGACGAGGATCACAAATTTAGTTGATTATATTTCTTTAAAAGATAATGCTTTTATTTGGGCAGATAATATTTTAAGAAACAAAAAAACAAATAGTAGAACAGAAAAAATTAAAACATATATGTATGACGCAAAAAAAAATGCAAAATGGATCGGGTTATTTTATGAAAGAGTTAATATAAAATGAAAATACGAAATATATTTACGCTATGTTTAACTATTTTTCCTATTTTGATGACATATGAGACTCCTATCAAAGGGATTGCTTATGGAGATTTGATATTATTATTACTGTATCCGTTTTTGTTTTATAAAATCATTTCAGAAAAAAGGAAAGTAAAAGATATTGTCTACTTTCCCTTGGTAATTTTATTTTTATATTTGTTGGTCTATTATTTATTATTAGCTTTTATTGATGCAAAACTATTTAGTGAAACATCAATAAAGTTTATCCATAATTTGTTTTATTTATTTACTTTAAGTTTTTTTGTTAAATCATTTTATGATATTGATATTGGATACAAAGTACTTAAAGTCGTATCAATTGTAGCTACTTTTTTTCTTTTTATTCAAATAATGGGCGTAACTATATTTCATATTTATATACCAGGCACACTTCCGGGAGTTCCTGTAATGAGAGATGAATTAGAGCTTTTTAATGAGACTGTGATGGGAAGTAACATGGTAATTCGTCCAAGATCTATCTTTAATGAGCCTGCAGAATATGCAACTTATACGAGCCTTTTTCTTGCGGTTGAATTGCTTCTTAGTAAAAAAGAGCATAAGAGTATAAGAAATTACTGGTGTGAGATTATAGTCACAATTGGGCTTGTAGTAAGTAAATCTTCAACAGGAATAGTATGCGCATTTTTTTTATGGTGTGTATACCTTATGATAAGAATCAAAAAAAATCATTCGAAAAAAGAATTAAAAAAAATGATGGTTTTATTAGTATTAGGAGTAATTTGCATAGTTATATTTTTCAAATCAAGTGCGTTTGAATACTTCATTAATAAAACATATAGCATGAACAATGAATGGGGATATGGAGTATTAGGGCGATTTGAAAATTATGATAAAGTATTTTCTTTAAAAGATTTAACTGTATCGCAAATAATTTTTGGCAATGCTATGATAAATACTATTTATTATATTCCAGGGATACCAAGGATTTTTTTATATTTTGGAATAATAGGCGTCTTAATTTATTCATTAATATATCTTTATATTGTAGTCAATTCAGATTCAGAACAAAAAGTAATCTTATTATTGATGCTATTTATAGCCTTTGCTGGAGACACGATTTTTGGGGTTAGTGGTATGTATTTTTATCCATTTATAATTAATAAAATAAGAGGAGAAAATGAAATTAAATGTAATTTATAGTGCTAGCGAAACGTATGCTCAACATGCTTACGTTTCAATCTTTTCTTTACTAGAAAAAAATAAAATATTCGACGAAATTAATATTTATTTTATTACTGATAATATGACAGAAAATACTAAAGAAAAAATAAAATATTTAGTCAAAAAATACAGAAGAAATTTATTGTTTATAAATTCTGATGACATTCTTAGGGAATCGGCAAAAATAAAATGTTGGAACGGTTCAAATGTGTTAAATTGTAAACTTTTTTTAGGTTCTTATTTAGATAATACCATCGATAAAGTTCTTTATTTAGACTCCGATTCAGTAATAATGGACTCTTTATTAAATGTATGGGAGACAGACATTGAAGATTATTATTGTGCAGGTGTTTTTCTTCCAACAGTTCCTAAATACAAAACTTATTTTGATAGTATTGATGAGTATTTAAATCCGGGATTTATATTAATTAATTTAAAAAAATGGAGGGATGATTATTTAGAAGAAAAAATTGTTGATTATTTAAAAAAAAATTCTAAAAAAGAGCTATCAGATGAATTTCTTATTAATATATTATGTGAAAATAAAATCAAACACTTATCCATTAAATATAATTTAGTACCTGAATTTTATTTTTTTAAGAGTGAGGAAATGAAAAAAATCCATCAATGCGAATCTTTTTATACACAACAAGAAATAGATAATGCTTTAAAAAATCCTGTTTTCATACACTTTCTTGGACATCTGTATAACCGACCTTGGAATAAAGAGTGTACTCACCCTGCTAAAAATATCTATTTATATTACTTAGAAAGATCCCCATGGAAAAATGCTTTAGGGAATGAAAAGCTACCATTAAAAAATAAACTAATGGTTTTTTTATATAAGGTATTACCATTTAAAGTTTTTTTGTTTTTAAAAAATAAATTGGAAAGGGGGGCTAATAGACAATGAAACTAAACGTTTCCTATGCAAGTAGTAATGAATATGTAAGATTTTCTTATGTATCAATGTTATCTCTTTTTGAAAATAACAAAGAATTTTCAAGTATATTTGTCTATTTTATTGATGCCGGATTAACAGAAGAATCTAAAAAAATGTTTATTCACTTAGCAAAAAAATATAATCGAAACTTAAAAT
The DNA here is from genome assembly GCF_900142645.1 of Eubacterium callanderi. Classification (GTDB taxonomy): domain Bacteria; phylum Bacillota; class Clostridia; order Eubacteriales; family Eubacteriaceae; genus Eubacterium; species Eubacterium callanderi. Next base: position 313,623 of record NZ_FRBP01000006.1, on the reverse strand, counting down.
TTATACCAATCAATGATTTGTTTAAAAATTGGAAAACGATAAAAAGTTTTGGACATTCATATGCAACTTACGCAAAATTGTTTTTTAGCAGTGTTATAGATGAAGATAAAATTATATATCTTGATTCTGATTCGATTGTTGAAGATTCATTTAAAGAACTTTGGCAAATAGACTTAAAAGATAATTTAGTGGCTGGCGTTTTAGAAGATGTCGCGCCTAGAAATAAATATATTATTGGACAGAAGAAAAGTGATAATTATATTAATTGCGGTTTTTTGTTAATAAATTTACAGGAATGGAGAGAACAAAATATTGAAAGTAAATTCATAAATATTATTAAAAAATATAAAGGAGATGTCCCATTTTGGGATCAAGGAGTTATTAATAGTGCCTGTAAAAATAAAATATTTTTATTGCACCCTAAGTATAATTGCTTGAATTGTATTTTTGCTTTTAATGCAAATGAAATAAAAAAAGTCTCTGATTTAGATTATTATTATTCCCAAAATGAAATTGATGAAGCAAAGAATCATCCTGTATTTATTCATTATGTAGATGGTATTTACAATCGACCATGGTGTAAAAATTGCACTCATCCATTAAAAAATCGTTATATTTTTTATTTAGACAAAACACCTTGGGCAAATTGCTATATAGAAGGATATGCACCGAAAAATTCAGTAAAAAACTATCAGTTATATAAAAGACTTCCTTTTCCGATTTTTTATAGATTAAGACTAATTTCAAATTTTATAAAAGAAAAAATTGGAAGATTCGATAAAAATTCATGGTATTACATAAAAAAGGAATAGTCCGAAATTAAAAACATAAGTGTCAGATGAATTAAAGACATTGAATTGAAAAGATTTCGTATATCAAAATATATTAAATTGTTAAAAGGAACTGCTTATGAAAATTATTATTTTAGCCGGTGGTTTCGGAACCCGAATCTCCGAAGAATCCCACCTCAGACCAAAGCCCATGATCGAGATCGGCGATCAGCCGATCTTATGGCATATCATGAAATCCTATGCCTACTACGGCTATGATGAGTTCATCATCTGCTGTGGTTACAAGGCCCATGCCATCAAAGAATACTTTGCGGATTACTACATGCACCGCAGTGACATCACCTTCGACTTTGCCAACGACAACGCCATGACCATCCACAACAACGTGGCCGAGCCCTGGAAAGTCACCGTGGTGGACACAGGCCTGAACACCATGACCGGCGGCCGGGTGAAGCGGGTCCAGAAATATATTGGCGATGAGCCCTTTATGCTCACCTACGGAGACGGTGTCTGTGACGTCGATATTAAAGCACTCGAAAACTACCACCGGGTGCAGGGCAAAATCGCGACCATTACTGCCGTGCAGCCCGGGGGCCGTTTCGGTGTTTTAGACATTGAAGCGAATGGCAGCATCTCCAATTTTCAGGAAAAGCGCAAGGAGGACGGTGGTTGGATCAACGGTGGCTTTATGGTGCTGGAGCCTGAAATCTTTGATCTGATAGAAGGGGACAACACGGTCTTTGAACAGTATCCCTTAGAGGAATGCGCGAGGCGCGGCGAGCTATCCGCCTACAAACACGACGGCTTCTGGCAATGTATGGACACCCTTCGGGAAAAGAACATGCTGGAAGAACTGGTGGTCAAAGGAGAAGCCCCATGGGTGAAATGGTAGATTTGAATTTTTATAAAAACAAAAAAGTTTTTGTCACCGGCCACACCGGTTTTAAGGGCTCCTGGCTCTGCCATATTCTAAAGCTTGCCGGTGCAGAAGTCATGGGCTACAGCCTGGCACCCCAGACCAAGCCCGATCTCTTTAGTCTATCCGGTTTAGATCAGGACCCGCATATCCAGACCGTCATCGGCGATGTCCGGAATCTGGAGAAACTCAAAAAAGCCATGACAGCCTTCCAGCCCGAGATCGTCATCCACATGGCCGCCCAGCCCATTGTAAGAGATTCCTACAAGGACCCGGTATACACCTATGAGACCAATGTCATGGGCACCGTCAACATTTTAGAGGCCGTGCGCTGCTGCCCCAGTGTGCGCTCTTTTCTGAACGTCACCACCGACAAAGTCTATGAAAACAAAGAATGGCCCTGGGGCTACCGGGAGAACGAGCCCCTTGACGGGTACGACCCCTACTCCAACAGCAAATCCTGTTCGGAGCTGGTGACCCACAGCTATAAAAAGTCCTTTTTTAATGGTGCAGATCAAGCCCTTAAGACAGAGAGCGGCGGCACCGCTGTCTCCACAGCCCGGGCGGGCAATGTCATCGGAGGCGGTGACTTTGCCAATGACCGGATTGTCCCGGACTGCGTGTGCTCCGCCTTGAAGGGTGAAACCATCCTTGTCCGAAATCCTAACTCCACCCGGCCTTATCAGCACGTGCTCGAGCCTCTTTTTGCCTATCTGCTGATCGCCCAAAAACAGTACGAAGATTCAGCGCTGGCAGATTATTATAACGTGGGGCCTGATGAGACAGACTGCATCACCACCGGTGAGCTGGTCGATCTTTTTTGCAGGCAATGGCAGCAGCAGACCGGAGAAAGCCAGAGCTGGGAAAATCAGCAGGTGGACGGCCCCCATGAGGCCAATTTTTTAAAGCTCGACTGCTCAAAGATCAAGAGCCGTCTGGGCTGGCGGCCCCGCTGGAACGTGGCCCAGGCCGTCTCTAAAACCGTGGAGTGGACAATAGCGTATAAAGATGAGAAGAATATGGCAGAAATTATGAAAAGACAGATTATCGATTTTATCAAGACCGAGCAGGAGGACCAGCATGTTTGAAAATAAAACAGAACAAGAAGCCCGAAAGCTGATTTTAGAGCAAGTGGCCGAATACTGTGACACATACCACAACACCAAAGACTACCAGAAAGGCGACCGCATTCCCTACGCCAGCCGTGTTTACGATCACGAAGAGATGGTCAACCTGGTGGACAGCGCCCTGGAATTCTGGCTGACCGCCGGGCGCTATAACGATCAGTTTGAACGGGATTTCGCCAAATATTTAGGCGTGCGCTACTGCAGCCTGGTCAACTCCGGCTCCTCCGCCAATCTGGTGGCCTTTATGGCCCTGACATCGCCATTATTAAAAGAACGGGCCATTAAACCAGGTGATGAGGTGATCACCGTGGCAGCCGGTTTCCCCACCACGGTTACCCCGGTGATACAGTATGGCGCCATCCCCGTTTTTGTGGATGTGACCATACCCCAGTACAATCTGGACGTCCATCAGCTGGAAGCCGCCCTTTCGGACAAAACAAAAGCCGTCATGGCCGCCCACACCCTCGGCAATCCCTTTGACCTGCAGGCCGTCAAAGCTTTCTGTGATCAGCACAACCTGTGGCTCATCGAGGATAACTGCGATGCACTGGGCTCAAAGTATACCCTAAACGGTGAAGAAAAATTCACCGGAACCATTGGCGATATCGGTACCTCCAGCTTTTATCCGCCGCACCATATGACCATGGGCGAAGGCGGCGCGGTTTACACCAATGACCCCTTACTGAATAAGATCATCAAATCCTTTAGAGATTGGGGGAGAGACTGCTCCTGCCCATCCGGAAAAGACAATCTTTGCGGACACCGTTTTGACAGGCAGTACGGTGAGCTTCCCCTGGGCTATGACCATAAGTACGTTTATTCTCATTTTGGTTATAACCTGAAAGCAACCGACCTGCAGGCCGCTGTCGGCGTGGCGCAGCTAAAAAAATTCCCATCCTTTGTCGAAAAACGGCGCCATAACTTTGACCGGTTAAAGGCAGGCCTTCAGGGCTTAGACGATAAAATCATCCTGCCAGAACCCGCACCAAACTCAAAACCAAGCTGGTTTGGTTTTCTGATCACCTGCAAAGAAGGCATTGACCGCAATCGGGTGGTTCAAGCCATCGAAGATCAGGGAATCCAAACCCGGATGCTGTTTGCTGGAAATCTCATTAAGCATCCCTGCTTTGATGAAATGCGAAGAATGGGAGAAGGGTATCGCGTTGTTGGAGAGCTTACCAATACCGATCGGATTATGAAAGATACCTTTTGGGTAGGCGTTTACCCGGGGATGAATGATGCGATGATTGATCGAATGGCTGAAACGATCAGAAAAGTGCTCAAGTAAAGGAAATATTATGAAAAATGTGATTGTAACAGGCGCAAATGGTTTTGTAGGCAGCCATTTAGTAAGGGCGCTTGACGAAAAGCACGTCCATGTTTTTGCAGTCGTTAAAGATGAAAATGAGAACATTGATACCATTCAGACATTAGAAAATGTCGAAATTGTTTATTGTGACCTTTTTTCACTCGACACTTTAAAAGAAAAAATCCGTGTCGAAGATCAAATTGATGCATTTTATCATTTGGCCTGGGCGGGCACATCTGGGGACGCGCGGGCAAACTATGAATTGCAGCTCAAAAATGCTAAAGCGGCTTGTGATGCCGTTCGCCTGGCGAAAGCGATGGGGATTGGTAAATTTATTTTTGCCGGAAGTATTATGGAGTATGAGTGTGAACAGTACATTCCCAAAGATTTATCCAGACCAGGGTTAGGGAACATTTACAGTACCGGTAAAGTCGCGGCACACTATATGGCAAAAACCCTGGCCTATAACATCGGATTAGATTTTGAAGCCATGATCATTTCCAACATCTATGGCCCCGGTGAAGTATCCGCCCGATTAATTAATACGACCCTGTCAAGAATGCTTCGCGGTGAGAAAACCCGTTTTACAGAGGGGGTACAGCTTTACGACTTTATCTATATTACCGATGCGGTCAACGCCATGATCCTCATCGGCGAAAAAGGGCAAGCTTATAAAAATTATTACATTGGAAACCGGGAGCAAAAGCCATTAAAACAATTTATCATACAAATGCGCGACTGTATTGATCCAAGTTTAGAATTGGGTTTTGGAGAGATTCCGTTTAATGGCCCAATGCTTACCTATAAAGAATTTAACACACAGGCGTTATATGATGAATTTGATTTTGAACCCAAGGTAAGCTTTCAGGAGGGCATTCAAAAAACCATAAAATGGTTACGCGAAAGGGAATAAGATGCAGCAGTTTTCATTTGAAACAACACCAATTCGAGATTTAATGATCATACATCCTTTTTATATGGAAGATGAAAGAGGTTTTTTCCTCAAATCCTTTGAAAAAGAAATCTTTTGGCAAAACGGGATCAAGACAGAAATCTTTGAAGATTTTGAGTCTTACTCCATTAAAGGCGTCCTTCGCGGTTTACACTTTCAGACAGAAAAGCCCCAGGCCAAACTGGTACGTGCTCTGACAGGGACGATCTATGATGTCGCAGTGGACTTAAGAAAAACGTCTAAAACCTTTGGAAAATGGCATGCTGAGATACTGTCCGTTGATAATCATAAAGCTTTTTTCATACCAAAAGGTTTCGCCCATGGCTTTTTGGTTTTGTCAGATAACGCATTAGTATCATATAAATGTGAAGGAGCTTTTTCAAAAGAAACGGATACGGGTATTGTATGGAACGATCCGGAATTAAAAATCGATTGGCCAACTAATCAAGTCGATGAAATAATCGTTTCTGAAAAAGATCGTAGGCTGCAAACTTTCAGTCACTTTAAAGAAAAAAGAAACCTTGATAATTAGAATGGGCGGTGTTGGATGGCTGTTAATATAGGAAAAAAAGATGTAATCTGGAGTTATCTGGGCTATTTCTTTAATTTGTGTACAAATATTATTTTAATGCCCTTTATATTAAGAGCGGTTGAAGGCAATGAGCTGGGGCTCTGGTACACTTTTTTAAGCGTTGGAACACTTGTCAACCTATTGGATTTTGGATTTTCTCCCACATTGGTTCGAAACGTCACTTATGCCTGGTGCGGCGCTAAAGAAATAAAAAAAGAGGGGGCTTCTGATCTGCAAGGAAATGAGCCTAACTATGCTTTGTTTTTTAATGTTTTACAGGCCTGTAAATATGTGAGCATGCTCATTGCCGGGATTGCCTTGATCTGTATGTTAACTGTTGGAAGTGCTTATATTGGTTATGTGGCGCGGGAGATTCCTTTTCGAGTGTATGCAACGGCTTGGTTGTTTTTCAGTGCGGCTGTTTTCCTCAACATTTTCTATAATTACTGGACGACTTCACTTAAGGGTATTGGAGCGGTCAAGCAGTCTCAGATAGCTGTGATTATCTCAAAAATAGTCCAGATTGTCATTTCTTTATTTGGCTTGTATTCTGGTTATGGGATTATAGCCTTAGCGGTCGCTTATCTATTGAGTGAGTTTATAATGCGTTTTATAGCAAAGAGATTCTTGTTCCATTATGAAAATATTGCCGAACAACGAAAAAAATACGTTGCTAAAATTCAGTTGAATGAACTTAGAAGTCTGCTGCTGAAAATTTGGTATAACGCTAAAAAAACGGGTCTGGTAAGTTTAGGAGCATTTGTTATTACACAAGGAAATACAATGATTTGTTCTGCATTCATTGGTCTTGAAGCAACGGCCTCTTATGGGATTTGTCTGCAGCTAATAACAGTCGTTCGCGGTGTATCACAAATCTTTTTCGATGCTAATCAACCAAAAATGATTAATACTAAGGTAAGTGGTAATATTGAAAAAAGTAAAAAAGAATTGTCTTTGGCAATGGTTATTTACTGGGGCGTTTTTATTTTAGTAATCACTGTTTTAGCGACCATTGGTATTCCGTTGGTGCATTTGATTCGATCCAATACCCCGTTACCTTTGTTTATGGTACTATTCATGGGGAGTTATTTGTTTTTAGAGGGAACGCATGGACTTTTTGCCAGCTATATAACTTTTTCAAATGAAGTGCCTTATGTAAAATCATCAATCGTATCTGCATTTTTTATTCTAGTCGGACAATTATTTGTGGCTATTTTTACCGATTGGGGAATTTATGCCCTTATGGCAGTACAAGCGGTAGTGCAGTTATGTTATAATAACTGGCACTGGCCGATGATTGTATTAAAAGAACTCCATATGAATTTATGGGAGATGATATATCTTGGAATAAGTGAGTTGCTCCGACATGTTAAAAATATATTAAATGCAAAGTTGTCAGCAAAATAATTTTTTGCAATTAAATCAATGGTTTCCGGGACACATACCCAATCAACCGGCAAGCGAAAGCATAGCAATATGCGTTTCGCTTGTCGGTTTTTCTTTTTATGAAACCCAATCCGCCCACTGCCCGCCAAATTCAAAAATAAAAAGGAGCTCCCATCATGACCATCCACCTGCCCGAATCCCACTACACCCTAACCACCCTCATCATCCCAGAAGACATGCCGGATCAGGCCCTTCTCAAAGCCCCCACCCAGGCTGCGCAGGCGCTTGTGGAAACGATTATCAGCCGGACCGGCAGGGTTCCGTGCCTAAAGGAGTTAAACCTCAAAGAAGGGCTGGAGCTGCACTGCCAGAACGATATCTGGGTGGACAAAGAAGTTTTAAAGGACATGGAACACGAGCCCGAGAAAGAGCGAAAAGAATCAAAACCGCCAAAGCGCAAAAGAAAGCGGAAGCCCCGTCTAAAACGGACCGCCAGCGGTAAAAAAGTATTGACCAGCTACAACAAAAAATTTAAAAAACGGTCCAGGAAGAAAACACGCAAGTGTCTTAGAAAGCTGAACCGTAATGGTTTTGCGGTGCGCATTGTAATCAACCGGTATGAGGAGATCACCATCTTCCTCATACCGGTTCTTTTTTGTCCCGACTGTAAAAAGCGGTGTGCGTTCGATTATTTTAAGAAGCTCCAGTACTGCCACCGGGTGCTCACCCTTGAGATGATCAAGCACTGCCGTTACGATTCCGAGGTTTATGAGAAGCTTTTGACCGAGGATATTCTGGAGCTCCTGGAGGCTGGCGAGCTGGTGGTTTACTTCGAGGAGGAGCAGGCTGAGGCCCGAAAACGGGATTTCCAGAAGAACGTAAATTATGCGAAGCGCGTTGTTCAGGGGCCTATGGGTCTGCGGCCAGAGGTAGAGGTCCCAGCCCCTAAAAAGGGCGAGAAGCCTGACCGCAAGGATGCTAAAAGAAACCGGCTGCGCCATCTGGCAGCCTGGGCTCAGGCCTTTGCCGCCAGATTTATAGAGAAAACCGGCTGTATAAAAAACTGGTACAGCCTGCTGCGCTTGAAATGCTCCGACACCAACGGCGATCCGCTCTGGAAAAAGCCGGTTTCCAGGAGAAAGTCCAACTCCGAGTATATTCTCACACCATCCATCAGGCTGTAGAATAGAGTCAAGGTCAGCGCGGGAAAGCGTAGGGCCAAAATTGAATGAGGAGGTACTGAGAATGAAGAAATCAGTACAAAAGAAACAAAACACTTTTTCCAAAAAAACAGCGGAAAAAGGGGCGGTTCCATGCGGTCAAAATATTGAGAGTTCCCAGCGGGAGCATTTTGTCGCCAAACTTTCGGAAAAAGTAAAACGAATCCTCCAGAGCTACCATAAGCTGGAGCACAGCGCCTATGGTAAGGTGGATACTCTGTGTGTAGGAGAGGGAAAAGTATTTTATTCTACTACTGATGTGGAACGGGTATTGGGGTTTAAAAAAACGAGACGCTATACCAGCCGGCATTTTAAGAGGCTGGGTGTGCAGGTTTTACCCATCCCGCACCCGGGAAATGCAGAGCGGGTTCAGTACAAAAACTTTGTGGATGAAACGGAGCTGAGAAAAATGCTTGAGGCCAAACGCAGAACCGTGAGAAAAACCAAAAAAGACCATCAGCTTTTTAGAGAGTGGGAAACGCTGCGCAGCTGGCTGCTTAGCCTGGAGCCGGAGAAAGCGGGCATTGAGGTGCACTGTAATGTATCGATTCCGGTTGTTTTAAAAGTGGATTAAAAGCTTAAAAGGAGAGTTTACAATGAACAAAATATTAAACCGAAAAATTGATGAAGAGACCATAATTTTGGAAGAAAAAACCCTGAAATCATCCGAATATGCAGATGTACGCTGTATTCTGATCCAGGAAAAGCGCGAGCTGCACGTCTCTGTTTTACACCATGAGATATCAAAGCTTAAAAAGCGCCTGATGACCGCCCATGACAACGAGTCGGGTGCTTTGATGGATCAGATCATCCATCTCAAAAAACTGATTAATGGGATGAAGGGGGACTATGATATCTTTGAGGTGAGGGCCCACTGGTATGTGGCAACAGACCTTTGTGATTATCTGGAACTTCGCTGTCATCGGGATTTTCTGGAGAAGATTGCACTCCCCGGCGGCCTGAGAATGGAACGGGTTCGGTGCTCGGACGGAAAGCGGCATTGGGCCTATCTGGTCAGCGGCAATGAGCTTCAGCTCATGGGTGTAGCCAGCTTCAGGGATGAGGCAAGGCGTTTTTGTTCGATTATCATGGACTATTATCCGCCCCTTGTGTATCTGGAAGCTCTGGGCAGCGTTGATTACGCAAAGGATAAAACTATATCAATTCTGACAGAAGCCCTTGAGAAGCAAGCGTCTACAAACGGGGCGCTTCACCGCAATCTTGCCCATCTTGACAAAGAGATCAGCCGCCTTAAGCATAAGGAAGCGCTGTTTGAGGATATCCGTTTTATTGTGGAGTATGGGGCTTGAGCTTTTTCAAGGAGATCCGCTATCTGTTTGAGTGGCTGGAAGATCACGAGCTGAGCCCGGGCGCTTTCTTCTTATGGGTGGTGCTCATGGTGTTTAACAGCTGGTGTGCGCTGCTCACTACCTCGGGCGAATGGCTCTGGCGGGTGGAATTCATTATCGGCAACAAGCGGATCATTGATGTGATGCACTGTTCGGAGCGGCAGATGATGCGCTACCGGCAGGAGCTTGAAGCTAAGGGGCGGATCATCTATCAAAAGGGCAGTGCCCAAGGCGCAGGGATTTACACGATGATCCCTCTGCGCCCCAATGTGGAGCCCCGGGAGATCAGGCATGTGTTATCCGAAAAGGTGACCATGGTTTACGATTACGTGGGTAATCCAGAGTCCTTTTCCCTGGAACCGGGGAAGGATGCCGGAAAAAGTTATCCACAGGCATAACCGACACGGGTGTCGGCAAATTTTGGCAAAAACAAAAAGTGGACGCTAAATCACCGACACCCGTGTCGACATAAATAACAATAACATTATTATTTTTATATATTATATATATACATACAGGAGGTGCGCCATGCACGCGCAGAATTTTTATGGAACCGGCCCGGTGATCATCGGACGGAGACGAGCTTACCGGGTCAAGGCAGAATGTTTTCTGGACATGGGCTTTTTCGCAAGAAGCGATGAGGAGGCCGAGGATCTGTTCAACGACTTCTCAGATTCAGTGGAGAGCCGTTACCCAGGCATTGTGCTGGAGCTTAAAAGCATCCGGGAGGATGACTAAAGGAGGTAAGTTTGAAACAAAACGATGATTCAGAAGACTACACCGGCTTAGAGCGGCTGGTAAAAAAAGCGAAGGCAGGCGATCAACAGGCAAAGGAAAAGCTGATCTTTGCCTTCCAGCCGCTGATTTTAACGACCATACAAAAGTATGTGTATGATCAAAAGGAATATGAGGACGCTTACCAGGACGCTGTCTGCGTTTTCCTGGAAGCCCTCCGTGATTTTGAACTGGACGCCCGGGTTTACTTTCAGGTGTTCATCCGGTCACGGCTCACCAACTACTTTAAAAAGCGGCGGGAGGGGCGGTTTGAAAGATCCGTCAAGCCAGAGGAATCCCTGGACCGGCAGATAGAAGGAGAAGGCGGAGCCATAGCGCTGATCGAGTTGATTATAGATGAGAAAACTGATGTGGCAGAGGCATATCTGCGAAAAGAGAAAAACCAGCGGCTGGTCCAGATCTACGAGAAGCTGCCGCCCCGCCAGAAGTCAGCTTTTCAGTATTTTTACCAGCAGAAAGGGGATCTGACAGAGCTGGCAAAGGAAGAAGGTGTGAATCCATCCATGATGACCCGGGCCTGCCGGAGCGCTTTTAGAAAACTCAGAGAATTCCTCTAAAGCTTAATAAAAACTTAAATTTTATTTTTTTCAAACCACCATGTCCTTTTTGTACCCCAAAAACGGATTGTATAAGTGTAAGGCAAAACGCCAGACACAAAAAACAATTCAGGAGGTAAGAAAAATGGCAATCGAAAAAAGCGTTGAATCCGTAGGGATGAAGGTGACCGTCAACCATGGCGAGAAAGAAGGGAAGATCGTCAAGTCCTCAAAGACCTACGGCGACGTCGACCCCGCCGTCACCGACGAAGCCTTCGTGGGCACCGCCAAAGCTATCACTGGCATGCAGGAGCCCATCAGAGAGAAGCAGGTAAAGGTGACCGCGGAAGAGATGGTTGAAATCGCATAGCGATTTCAACAATGGAGAATGAAGAATTGAGAATTGAGAATTAAAGGGCCAAACCGGCAGAGCCGGTTTGATTTTCATCAAAATCGCATCGCGATTTTGTTCCGAAATTCTCCATTCTGCATTCTCAATTCTCCATTAAAAAAGAATACAAGTAAACCAGAACCACAAAATTAAAAATAAGAAGGAGACTACAAAAATGCCAACAACCAATAAAGATTTAACCATCTATTTTCAGCGCGCGGACGGGAAGGAGTTTAAAATCACCATTCCCGATTACAAGGAGGGCATCACCGACGCCGAGATCAAGACCGGGGCCCAGGCCATTGTGGACCAGGGCGCCTTTCTGCCCGACGGGTTTGGGCTGGTCAAGGTGACCGGGGCCGTGAAGGTCGACACCACAAAAACTGACGTGGTCATTGAGGAAACAGCGTAAAAAAGGGGCGAAAGCCCTTTTTTTAATAGCGAAAGGGACAAACTAGAACAAACTAGAAAAGAAAGGAAAATTAAATGAACACATATAAAAAAGGTGTGGTATTCACACTGATAGCTGCCTGCGCATTGACCGCCCTGGTCTTTTTGGGGCGGCTTGACAGGGAGGCAGCCCCGCCCGCACCCACAGCAGAGCAGGCAGTGGAGCAGACCCTACAGGAGCCGCCCGCTGAGCCGGAAATCCCGACCGGGGCGACAGAAGAACCAAAAGCGCCAGAACCCGAACAAAGAGAACCCCTCATGGCATCTTCCCATTTTGCCATGGAAGAATACCGGTGCGACTGTGCGGGCTGCTGTGATGGCTGGCCCTGCGCCATGCGGCCTGAGCTTTTAGAGAAGATCGAAGCCCTGCGGTGCTATTTTGGACGGCCAGTCATCATCACCTCAGGGGTGCGGTGTGAGGCACGTAACGAGGAAGTGGGAGGCGTCAGCTGGTCCTTCCACACGCGGGGCTGCGCGGCGGATCTCTACTGCCCTGGGATCGGGGTTGGGGACCTGGCCCAGACTGCCAAAGAACTGGGTATGAACGTGCTGCCCTATTACAGCAGCGGGTATATTCATGTGGAGATCATTCCCTGAGGTCAGAGCGTCCGGCTTGTTAAAAAATGTCTGAAAAAGCTCAAGATTTTTCTATTTTTTGCTGTTTTTTAAGACATATTGGGTGCAAAATATTTGGCGCTTTTTTAAATTGCGGTTTGTAAAACGTTGACAATGGCTTTAATAGGGAGGGTGTCATGTGATTTTGCGTGTAATGGGTTTATGCGGTAAAAAAGGCCTGACAAAAGAATATGCAGTCTGTTTTTATAAAATAATTGTGATTTTATAAGATATTTTAGGTATGATGAAAATCAGACTTTCCTTGAAAATATTGAAGGAACTGGCACGAAAATTGCGTCGGTATAATGTCAGGAAATTTAGTTTGTTTTAGGCAGAAAAGGCTTGTTTAAAACAGGGAAAGGAAAGTATAATGAATGTAGAAAAAAGCGGTTTAAAAAACCTCCATAAAACATAAACAGGCTTTGAAGAAATGGTATGCGACGTTATAGAGACGCGGATTCCGGAGAGATGGGAAGCCGAGGATATTTTTAAAAACTGAATGACAGAAGGAAGGGATTATCATGACTGAAAGACGCAGAGAGCTTATTTATGTCTGCTGCCTGACAGGCTTTATCACGATTACCTTTGCTTTTGGAAGATATATTTTTTCGATGATTACCCCGGATATTGTGAAAGAGCTGGGGATTGACTATGAATTTGTAGGCCGGATTAACGCCTTTCATCAGGGCGCCTATCTGTTGTTTTCACTGCTTGGCGGGCTGCTCTGCAGCGTGGTCAGCGTCAGGCGTTTGATTGGAGGCTCGGTAGTGCTCTGCGGCCTCAGCGTCACACTGCTGGCGTTTGTGAATAACCCATGGGTACTGCTCTGTATTGTTACCCTCCAGGGGATTTTTGCCGCTACCTCCTGGATCCCCATGGTGGCCTTTGTGGCAGAAAATATCCAGGAGAAAAACCGGGGAAAGAGCCTGGGGATTATCTCAAGCGGAACCTCCTTTGGCTTGATTTTAAACGGGGTGCTTATTCCGTGGCTCCTTAAATACGGTACATGGCACACAGTGTGGCTGGTCTTTGGGATAATCAGCCTTATTCTGGGAGCTATAGGAATTTATGCAGTCACGGCGCTCGGGAAAAAGAGCCCAGAGGGTCCTGGGCTGGCGGAGTCAGGGCATGAGCCCGGACCGGTTGCGCAGGGAGGACAGCCCGCCGGTAGTGTCTGGCGGCATTACTTGCTGCTGGTGGCTCTGCTTGTGATTTCTGGTCTTTATCTGATCCCCTTTCAAAGCTACATTGTGCCTCTTATGCAGGAGGATCTGGGGCTCAGTGAGCAGGTTTCAGGACTTTGCTGGAGCCTGTTTGGCTTTATCGGCATTTTCAGCGGGCTTATGGCCGGTATGCTGGCGGACCGCACCTCGGCCAAAACAGCCATGATCATAACCTACGGGATATCGGTGCTGTCCATTGCCTCAGTGGTCTTTTTAGACGGCGCGGCTGCCGCGCTTTTGGCCTGTGCTATTTTTGGACTGACCTACAATGGTATTTTTGGACTGCACCCTACCTATGTTTCAAGAATTCTGCCGCCGGATAAAACAGCCCGCCTGTTCGGGCTGTTGAACCTTTCGCTGGGGCTGGGCTCCATGATCGGCAATTATGCGGGCGGTATCATTAAAAAGGCAACAGGCAGCTTTACTCTGGCCTATCAGCTCATGCTGGTAATGGCAGTTTCAGCCGTGGTAATCTGCTTGATGATAAAAAGTGATCGCGAGAAAGGCGGAAAACAAAATGGAAAAAATCGTATTTAACCCCATGGAAATCTTTTATGACATCGAGGCCTTTGCAGAGGATAAACACATTGATCCCCAATCACAGGTTTACAGCGAGCTTCTTCGATGGGCAGCAGCGGCCGAAAAGCTTGTAAGGCCCAGGGCCATCATTAAATGGTGCGCCGTAAAGGCCCTTGGCGATGACCGGGTGCAGGTTGCGCATAAAATTTTTGAAAGCCGCCTGCTGGCGGAAAAGCTAGAAGGAATCGAACGGGTTTTTGCCACAGTGGTAACTGCTGGTGACGAGCTGGACGCCCTACAGGAGCCTTCAGATGAGGTGCGCAATCTGTTGAAATATGCCGCGCTCAGAGAGGCCCGCGCGGCGGTGGACCGCTATCTAAAAGAGCATTTTGCCTTTGACCATATGGGACGTTTGAATCCGGGCTCACTGCCAGACTGGCCGATCGCCAACAATCCCGCGCTTTTTGAGATCATCGGCGACGTGACAGAGACCATCGGGGTCCGGCTGACAGAAAAAAACTATATGCAGCCGGGATACTCGGTGTCAGAGCTGCTCTTTTCAAGCGATGCGGATTATGATAATTGTAGTCTGTGCAAGAAATATGACTGCATCGGACGAAAGGTTCCCTTTGACCCCGAAGCCTATGCGCGGATATTTGGATAAAATGGAGGTAAAAAAATGAAAGGCGAAGAAACAGGAACACGCGACTTAAAAGAAGCCCTTCATGCCTATGAAAAAAAGCTTTTATTGGATGTGCTGGCCGAGAACTGCTACAATATTTCCAAAAGCGCCAGAATTTTGGGGATTTCCAGACAAAACCTCCAGCATAAAATAAAACGCTACCACATCGCCGTAGAACACCGAACAGCAGGCAGCAGCCATGGCTGAGAACCATGTATAATAAAAAATCACAGAGCAGCGGCCCTGTGATTTTTTATCTGTAAAAGCAGTTTTTAGTCGACCTGATAGACATCTTCCTTTGGCAGAACGATGACACCAGAGTTCTTGAGCACCTCGATGGCTTTTTCCTGGTCGTTTGTTTTCATGATGACCAGGGGCATGGCGCTCTGATTGCGCATGACAAAGGAATAGACGTATTCCACATTGATGTCGTTCTCGGATAAAGTGTCAAAAATGCGGTACATGGCGCCGATACGATCCTCGGGCTCAACTGCCAGCACATCGGTCATTTTGGCCACATGGCCAGCTTCCTTTAAAAGCTCAGCGGCCTTGTAGGGGTCGTTGACGACCAGGCGCAGTATGCCAAATTCGGAACTGTCAAAGACCGAGATTGCCCGGATATCGATTCCGGCGTCACAGATCACCTTTGTGATGCTGGCAAGATGTCCTTTTTTGTTTTCAATAAAAATGGATAATTGTTTGATTAACATATCGGGCCTCCTTATTTTTCATTGCGAAGGTCAAGGACACGCTGGGCCTTTCCTTCGGAACGTTTTAAGCTCTTTGGTTCAACGAGGTGGACGGTCGGATGAATCCCCAGGATGCTATGAAGCTTGGTCTTGATTTCGGCATAGAGTGCATCCAGCTTGGTGACAGAATCCAGCAAGTCATAGGCGCCAACCTCCACGTCAATGTCGATTTTATCCAGGTACCCCTTCTTGCTGACGGTAATCAGATAGTTGGAGCCAATGCCGTCAATACTCAGCAGCACTTCCTCGATCTGGGACGGGAAGACATTGACACCGCTGATGATGAGCATATCATCGGTACGGCCTTCAATCTTGGCCATGCGGGCAGTGGTACGGCCACAGGCACAGGGGGAATAATCGAGATGGGTGATATCCTTTGTGCGGTAACGGATCAGCGGCAGTGCCTGCTTGGTGATGGGGGTAATGACCAGCTCGCCGGTTTCCCCTTCCGGCAGAACCTCCAAGGTCACAGGGTCAATGATTTCTGCGATAAAGTGATCTTCATTGATGTGCATGCCGGTGAGGGCGTGGCATTCACCGGAAACACCGGGTCCGATGAGCTCGCTCATCCCGTAGTTTTCAGTGGCAAACAGGCCAAAGGCCTCGTTAATCTTGGCGCGCATGGCCTCGGTGGAGCCTTCACCGCCAAAACAGCCGACCCGCAGGTTTAAATCCGTCGCCGGGTCCAGGCCCATATCCTGGGCCACCTCGGCCAGGCGCAGCGCGTAGGAAGGCGTGCCGATGAGTACAGTGGCGCCAAAATCCTTCATGATTTTTATCTGCTTCTGGGTATTGCCGCTGGACATGGGCACAACGCCGGCCCCAACCTTTTCAAGGCCCTGGTGCAGGCCAAAAGCGCCGGTGAACAGGCCGTAGCCAAAGGATACATGCGCAGTATCGCGTTTCGTAACGCCACCCATGGTAACCAGACGGGCAATACACTCGGCCCAGGTTTCAAGATCCTTTCTGGTGTAGCCTACAACGGTGGGGTTGCCGGTGGTGCCGGAGGACGCATGGTAGCGCACGATTTTTTCCTTCGGCACCGCGAACAGGCCGAAAGGATAGTTCATCCGTAGATCCTCCTTGGTGGTAAAAGGCAGGAAACGCAGGTCCTCCAGAGAACGGATATCATCGGGCTTGATTTTATTGGCCTTAAACAGGTTTCTGTAGTAAGGCACATTTTTATAGACGTGCTTGAGTGTTTTTTTCAGACGTTTAAATTGAATTTCACGAATTTCTTCGCGGGGCAGGGTTTCTTTTAGTGACCAAATCATATTTACTCCTTATGATAAACGCGATTGAATGCGGATTACTTACCTGGACGCCAGGAACTTTTAAGCGGCACGACCTGATTAAAGACCGGATTTCCCTCGGTTGAATATTTAGGGTCAACGGAGAAATAACCCTGGCGGACAAACTGGAACTTGTCATAGGGGCTGGCTTCCAGCACACGCGGTTCTACCCAGGCGGTGATCTTTTTCAGTGAGTCCGGGTTAATTTTATCAAGGAAGGTGTCAGCGTCAAAGCCTTCTTCATCCTTAAGCAGCGGGTTTAGCATATGAACCTCAACCTGTTTTCCTTCGGAGGCTGATACCCAGTGGATGGTTCCCTTGACTTTGCGGCCTGTAAAACCGGAGCCGGATTTTGTTTCTGGGTCATAGGTACATTTAAGCTCGATGACCTCGCCGTTTTTATCCTTGATAACCTCGTTGCAGGTAATGAAATAGGCGCCTCTCAGGCGGACTTCATTGCCAGGGAAGAGACGGAAGTATTTTTTAACCGGAACCTCCATAAAGTCTGATTTTTCAACATAGATTTCACGTCCGAAAGGCATTTTGTGCATGCCCATTTCCGGTACATCCAGATTCGTCTCAATTTCAAGCCACTCGGTCTGACCCTCAGGATAATTGGTAATGGTAACCTTGAGCGGATCGAGTACAGCATTGACACGCGGGGCTTTAAGTTTTAAGTCGTCGCGGATAAAATGCTCCAGCATGGCGATGTCTACAGTGGAGTTTGCCTTGGCGACGCCGATCTCCTCACAGAAAGCCTGAATAGCCTCCGGTGTATAGCCACGGCGGCGCATACCGGAGATGGTCGCCAGCCTCGGGTCATCCCAGCCATCCACGATGCCTTCATCGACCAGTCTTTTCAGGTAGCGTTTGCCCATAATGGTACCGGACAGGTTCAGCTTTGCAAATTCGATCTGGCGGGGATGCTCGGCCTTAAAGTCGTCCAGGTTGGCCAGAACCCAGTCGTAGAAAGGACGGTGGTCTTCAAATTCCAGGGTGCAGAGGGAATGGGTGATGCCTTCGATGGCGTCCTCCACCGGATGGGCAAAATCGTACATGGGGTAAATGTACCAGTCTTCGTCAGTGTTGGGGTGCTTGGTGTGCAGGATACGGTAAATGACCGGATCGCGCATGTTCATATTCGGGCTGGCCATGTCGATTTTAGCCCGGAGTACTTTGACGCCCTCGTCAAATTCGCCGGCCTTCATTTTTTCAAAAAGCTCAAGGTTTTCGGATACAGAGCGGTTGCGGAAGGGGCTTTCCTTACCAGGCTCCTTGAGTGTGCCGCGGTATTCACGAATCTGGTCTGCGTTTAAGTCATCTACAAAGGCCAGGCCCTTTTTAATGAGCTCAACGGCGTATTCCGCCATTTTTGAAAAATAGCTGGACGCAAAGTAGAGACGGTCTTCCCAGTCAATGCCCAGCCAGGATAAATCCTCTTTGATCGAGTTGACATATTCAATGTCTTCCTTGACAGGGTTGGTGTCGTCAAAACGCAGGTTGAACTTTCCGTTGTATTTTTTGGCGATGCGGTAGTTCAGCAAAGAGGCCTTGGCGTGGCCAATATGTAAATAGCCGTTGGGTTCGGGTGGAAAACGGGTGTGTACGCGCTCGTCGGTATACACATGGTTTTTGTTATCCTCATCAATGGCGTTGATAATAAAATTGGTTTTTTCGTTTGTCTCCATCTATTCTCTCCTGTTGTGATCCTTAATTTTTATACTTCCTAAAATAATATCATAAAATTGTGCAAAAGCCTATAGTTAAGATGGGATATTGTGGGAGAAAAAGAAGGAAAGTTTTCAAAGTGCTGGGCACTGTGATATAATAATCCTGAAAAACAAATCAGGAGGAATATGATCATGAGCTGCAATACATGTCAGGCACCCGAAACTGCCGAAGAGCGTATCTGCCGGAGGGAGAAAAATGAGCAGGGCTGTACCTGTACCGAATTTGGCTGTAAACAGCATGGCTACTGCTGTGAATGTATCGCCAAGCATCGGGGTCGGGGACAGATACCAGGCTGCCTGTTTTCCGAAGAAGGAGAAAAGCTTCACGACAGAAGCCTGGAAGCATTTTTAGAGGATGTTAAGAGAAGGCAGCAGGCTTAGGCCGCCGCTGAAAAAGACAGAGGATTTTTTATATTCTCTGCCTTTTTTGTATATGGGCATTATTCACGCCCTTAAATCCAGATAAAATAGTTTTATAAACCACTTTTTATCTTGAATTTTTGCTGAAATTCTTGGACGTAAGGTGTATAATAGACGAGGAAAATTGACAGAATGAGGTAGAATGGATGGAATTTAGATTTGAAACAGAGCTGGGTGGTAAAAATGCCGTGTTTGAACTCCGCACAGCTCCTTTAACCGATGAGGACGCCGCCAAGAAAACGACTTTGCGCGGCTATAAATGTGAACAGGTCATGGTAAACGGTGAAGCCCTGAAAAATCCGGCTTTTATCAGCTGTTATGCCGAAACCAATAAAAAAGAAGGTCCTGCGCTATGCTTTAAGTTTGGTATGGCCAAGTGGATAGAGGAGCAGTTCGGCATTGAAAATAAAAAAGGACAGGCCCTCTATGTGGCTATCCCCGAAAGCGTGCAGGCAGCTTATCTGGAGCAGATTGAAAGTCTTGATAAAGAGATCGAGGAGCTGCAGGCAGAGGCCGAAAAACGGCGGGATGAAAATGACAAAAACGTTCGGGATGATGATATTATTGAGCTTTCCTACAGCCCGCGCTTTGTGGGGGTTCGTTACCCCTTCGATTCAAACCGGGAAAAGGCCGAGTCAAAAATATGGTCTCAGTTTGATGGTAATCTGGATCTGGACGACTGGATAGAGGTGCATTTGGAACCATATTGCGTAGGGCTTGGCTGTGGCTGCGCAAAGAAGTACAAGGTTCCCTACAGGGAATACGCAGCACTGCTGGATGCGTATAAAGCACAGCTCTAAAAAACCAGGACGCTTCTAATGAAGACGTCCTGGTTTTTTAATACTAGTCATCAATACCGATCATGACAGAGGTCGCTTTGATCACCGCATAGGCGTCAGAGCCAACCTGTAAGCCCAGTTCCCGGATGGAATCCATGGAGATGGTGGAGGAAATCTGGTTTCCGCCGCCGATATCTAAAACAACAATGCCGTTTACGGCGCCTTCTTTAATTGAGACGACTTTTCCGGCCAATTGGTTGCGAGCACTTAATTTCATAAGAAATGCCTTCTTTCTATGGTTTATTTTATTATTATCATAATGAATATAGCTTAAGAATGACTTTAAAGAAAAGCAAAATCCGATCTTTCAATGCTATTGGTCAACGGATGCCGGCAGCGCGGACAATCTCGGAAATGTCTGCCCATTTGTTAAGGGAGTAGATGTGCAGCCCGTCGATTCCGGCGCTTATAAAGCGGTGAATCTGTTTGACGGTATACTCCATGCCGGCTTTTTTAAAGTCTTCAGGATTATCGCCATAGCGGGCAATAATTTCAGCCAGGTCTCTTGGAATGGAGCTGCCATTGGATACCGCCATGCGGATGGTCGGGTCTTTAGCCAGAACCGGCATAATACCGACATCAACCGGCAATGTGATATGCGCTTTCCGGATTTTCTCGACCCACCACTCATAGTGGGCAACATCGTGGCAAAGCTGTGTCATAATAAAATCAGCGCCGGCATCCTGTTTTATGCGCAGATGGGCAATATCCTCGTCAAAGCTGCTGGCTTCAAAATGCTTTTCCGGATCTCCGGCCATGGCAATGCTGAACTCTGGAAACGCTTCTTTTATAAAAGCGATCAGCTCGTTGGCATAATTAAAATCTCCGCCTGTCGAAGCGCTGCCCTTTGGAAAGTCGCCCCGCAGCGCCAGAATATGATCTACGCCCAGTGACAGATAATTTCTGAGTTCATCCCGGATCTTATCCTTAGAATTCCCAATACAGGTAAAATGGGTGATGGGGATCGTTGCGCCACTGTCTTTAATGGCCTTGCAAATTTCCACATTTCTGCCTGCGTTGGTTCCGCCGGCGCCATAGGTACAGCTGATAAAATCCGGCTTGAACGCATAGAGATGATCAAGCGTATCCAGCAGCGGCTCAAGCGGCTGCCCCTCCTTTGGCGGAAAAACCTCAAAAGAAAAACACATCCGATTCTTCATAATTTCTGGTATTGTCATAAAACCCCTCCATTTTTTGATTTCTACTAATTGCGTAGAAGCTTAAAGCTTTGTATAAAGCATATCCCATTTTTCTGTGAATAAACAGTGTAAATGCAACGGAATTCTATATAGAAGGTTTAAAGTGCTTATGATTTTTCCGATGGCCTGCGTCTTAACTTGAGGGAAGTTTCTCAGGTGGTGTATCAAGAGGGAACAAATAAGTTGTTATGCTCGGGAGAAAAAGATATAATTAAGGCATTGTAACAAACTAGAATTTGTAAGTTTGTACTGGAAGGAAATGAAAATATAATGAAATATACATTTGAAGAAAAAATATTCAAGTCGGGAAACCGGTATTTCATAAAAATTCCCTTTAATGTGTGGGAAGAATGTGATCAAAAGGGATTGATTCCAGTGAAAGTATTCATAAAAGGCTGCACATTTGAGTGCCGCCTCATTCCAAAAGGAGAGGGAATCTATTACATACCAATTAAAAAAAATATTGTAAATCAGATTAATTGCGATGATGAGATAAGCATTTCCTTTAAACTCATTAGCGGATTAACCCGAATTAATCATGATAGTCCATATTCAAAGGAAAACCCTATACGGAAAATCGACAATATCCAGAGTATTGTTTATACAAAAGATGGATATTGCGGTCAGATATGTATTGCTATGCTGACTGGGCTTAGTGTAGACGAAGTTGTAGGTATTATGCAGGCAAGGGCATGGCAATGTTCTTTTTCAAAGTTGTTAGAAACATTGGACTATTTTGGCATTATACACGATGATAAGATAACTTACACCAAGCGGAAAGAATTTGTTTTACCAAAATGTTGTATTGTTAATGTGAAAGAGGAGCAAATGAGCCATCTTGTTTTATACTATAAAGGGCATTATTATGATACGAAAGATATTGGTTTTGACAATATAATAAGTTATTTAGGAATTAGAGTTGATTAGAAAAAATAAGAAATTTTAATTAGTGTTCGACTACTGTGGGAAAGGTACAGTGAATATATGGAACCATTGAAAAACATGGGAATCACCAATGAACTCACGCTTGACGAACTAAAAGAATAGGCCAATCTGGCAACGCAGGAAACCGGAGAATCTTATGAGGTGATCTACTTCAGTGAAGAAAAAGACTGCCCGCATAAGTCTGAATATTAAGGTGTGGATGTCACTGGAATGGGCGGTTATATGATGGTAGGAGAGGGGTTCTTTAAAGGTTCATCTCCCGTATATAAGGTTGCCTGGCAGTATCGAAAATGAGGACTGGCAGGTACTCCATATTTTTAAAGTGCTCTAAGACTTCAGTTAATACCAATGTAAAAGCGACAAGGAAACATTGCTCGGTGTTTCCTTATCGCTTTTCATACTTAGCGTGGCGGGCAACAAGACTTAAGTGTTTTGGTGCCATGTGATGACATAAGAATTTCTGCATGAACATTTTCCTTATTCATATTACGAATAAATTTAAGAATCCATGCACAAGGGAGGTCGATACCAGCTTGTTTTACCGGGGTGGTTTGTTTGAAAACACCAGCAATTTTTAATATTCTGGTATCACCAGCGGCAATCATGTCATTAAGAAGGTTATGGCTCTTGCAAAACTTTTCTCCATAGCCACTGCAACAGTCAGCGCAAAAAGGAATATATAAATTCCCTTTATTTGTAAATAGAGCGAACGCTATACCATCATCTGCAGCGCTTTCAATTATCACTTTTTTTGCTTCGCTTACCATAACATCAAAATCCATGTCTGATTACCTCCGTATAATATAAATTTTCTGTGCGGCATATTATCCAACAAATCTATATCAGAATTATATCATGGATGATATTAAAAAACTATAGATAAAGCCATTACGGTAGTGAGAAAAGAGAATAAGTATAATTATATTGACAAAACAGGACAACTCTTACTGCCTTTAGAGAATGCGTCTTGCGACAACAGCCGCTCTAAAAAAGGCCATACAGTCGTAAAAAAGATGGAAAATACGGGCTGGAACAGTCGATGTACCCATGGAATATGATTCCATGGACTCCTTGAGTGAAGGGCTGTCGATTGTAAAAAGGATGGAAAGGCGGGAATCATAGAAATTGGGTCGTCTGATTAATTAGAAAGGTAGGTTTAGATCACATGGAATCAAAAAAGATGAAAGAAAGAGAACCCAGAATAAAAGTACGATTCTCTGTTATAGGGGAAGAATATTCGAAAGAGTACTTATCAGAAAAATTAAATTTAGAACCAAGTCGTTTTAGGACAAAAGATGACTGGCCAGAAGCGATTAGAAACTGGCCTGTTTACAATCCTGATATTCTTGATGAGTATAAGCCCAAAACTGTATGGGAAATTTCAACTGAATATGAGGAGAGCAATGCTGTTGAGTTTCAATTAAAAAAAATTTTACAGAAATTGAAGGGAAAAGAAGCAATTATTAACCAGTTGAGGAAAGAATTGAATCTTCGTATTTATTTTGAAGTTTCCATAAAAATAAGAGGAAGTTATCCAGAAATCTATCTTAATAAGGAATCAATAGAATTTCTTGCAAAAATAGATGCCGATATAGGTTTTGGATTTTATTAGCCATTTCCTGAAAAAGAGTACACTCCCAATACAAAAAGTATATTGCCTGTATTTGAAAACAAAAATCACATATACCACCGGTTTAAAAACCAAAATCAGGGTATATTATTACTGCATACCTCTTACTTACATCTCCCCAAAATTTTCCTTATACCTTTTATTGTTAATATCCCCGGCTCCCCCAAGCCGGGGATATTTTCGTTTGATGTACTCTAGCCGGATTTAACAGAGCTTTAACCTTTTCTTTACCGATCCAAAACCAAAGTCGCATTTTTCTCTGGTATGATTAATCTCGTAGTTAAGCACAACTTAAGAAATTAAATTTCAAAGGAGAAGAAATTAAATGGGATTAAAAAAACGTTTAGCAGGCCTGACCATGGCTTTGGTTGTCGGAACATTTGCGTTTGCAGGATGCAGTGGCGGGGGAGACAGTACAGGTAGCTCCTCAGCGGCCATTTCCGGTGAAATCAATGGCGGAGGCTCCACCTCAGTCCAGAAAATCATCGAAGCGGCAGGCGACGAATTCGCGGCTCAGAATCCAGATGTCAAATTTACATACAGCGGTACCGGCTCATCTGACGGGATCAAGGGAGCAACGGAAGGCACCTATGCTTTTGGATGTGCTTCAAGAGAACTGAAAGATGAAGAAAAATCCGGTTTGACCGAGCTGGTTTTTGCCTATGACGGTATTGCCATGATCACACATCCATCCAATCCGGTCAGCAACATTAGCTCAGCAGACTTAACAAAGATTTATACTGGAGAAATCACAAACTGGAGCCAGATTGGCGGCAACGATGCCCCGATCGTGGTCGTATCCAGAGAAGATGGCTCCGGCACCCGTTCCGCGGTCGAAGAACTGTTAAAATTTGAGGATAAACTAAAACCAGACGCTACCATTAAAGAAGGTAATGGAAACGTACAATCCACAGTCGCTGGAAATGAAAATGCCATTGGCTATGTATCCTTAACCTTTGTGGACAACACCGTTAAAAAGGTAAATGTAGACAATGTCGAAGCTACCGTCGATAATGTTGTAAACAAAAGCTATCCGGTATCCAGACCGTTCCTGGCCGTTTATAAGACTGACGGTCTCAACAATCAGACAAAAGCCTTCTTAGATTTCTTAATGACAGATGAAGGACAGGCCATTGTTGAAAAAGAAGGCGGCATCAAGGTTGCGCTTGAACAGTAAATAAACACGCCACCTTCCCTTGTCCCCGGTTCGCCGGGGGCTTTTTTGATGTTGGAAGCCTGTCTGGTCATTAAAAAGTTTAATGTTGTTTTTTGTGGCAAAAAGGCATATGATAAGGGTAAGATTTTAAGAAGGAGTGAAAAAAATGACAACCCTGAAATTGAATGCTGGCCCCTGCGGCTTTAACACAGTCATTAAAGCTGAAACCGAAAAGCCTTACAAGGTTAAAGTGACCGTTGAATCGGAATGCCCTCATTACAAGGCTGTAAATGATGATCTGGCAGAGCCGCTGGATGCTTTGAGAATCTGTAGTAAAGAAAAATATGACAGCAATACTGTGTATAAGATCTTTGCAAAGCATATGAAGCATCCGGCCTGTCCGGTGGCTGTCGGCGTGATTAAGGCCATGGAGGCTGAAGCGGGACTGGCCCTCAAGACCGATATTGAGATGAAGTTTGAGTAGAACAGCATAAAGCCTGCCGGGTAGAAAGGCAGGCTTTTTTAAAAAGTTTTAAAACAGTGCTTGACTTTCCAGTAACTGGAATGTGTATACTTAAGGCATGTTCGAACAATGAATTGCAAAGGGAGGAACAAAATGCTGTCCATTGGTGCATTTTCAAAAATCAGTAATGTTACCACTAAAACTCTCCGGTATTATGATGAAATCGGCCTGATCAAACCGGTTTATGTCAATGATGAGAACGGATACCGTTATTATTCAACCAGCCAGCTGGAGACAGTTTTGCTCATAGGCAAGCTGAAATGGTATGGTTTCTCGCTGGACGAAATTGCTGAAGTGCTTAAGAATCCCGAGGATAACACCTTTATTCTCTCGCGGATCAGAGAGAAGGAGGCAGGTCTGAGGGAGGCGGCGCAGCATTATCAGATGCTTCTCTCTCTGCTGGAAAAAGATATTTCAAACTTAGAAAGAGGTAAACACATTATGGCCTATTTAGAACAGATTGAAGTCAAGCTCGTTGAAACAAAGCCCACGCCCATTTTATCCATAAGAAAGAAAATGAATGTCAGGGACTCACAAAAATATATGATGGAACTGATGACAACCGTTCAGGAAAAAGGGTTGACACTTACAGCCGGCCCCATGAGTATTTTTCATGATGAGGTTTATGATCCTGAAAACTATGATATGGAGGACGCTGTCGCCATCAGGGAGGCGGAGGAAAGCACCCGTATCCTGGAGGGCGGCTTATGTGTCATGTCCGTATTAAGGGGAGCTTATACTGAACTGCCCTCTGTTTACGCAAAAATAAGAGAGTGGATTGAAGAGGAAGGCTACACTGTTTCGGGAGCCCCTTATGAAATTTATCAGACGGACCCCTCACAGGTACTGCCTGAAGAGAATATTACAGAGATTTATGTCCCTGTAAAAAAATAAACGTGAAAAGGGCCCTGGCTGTTTTGTGACAGCCGGGGCCCTTTATTACGGAAAACTATGCTAGATCACCGGCCGCCTTAACCTTCAGACGGCTGGTATTGCCGGGATAGTAGGCCAGAGGAACATCCTCAACATCAATGATGGCTACAGTCCCGGGGATGGCCCCGGCCGCAACAGCCAGGCTTGAGGCCTCTTCCCTGGCATTTTCCAGGGCTTCATCTCTGGGAACTTCATCGTAGGATACCAGTTTTTCATAGGTACCGCTGACCTTGGAGATGGCAGAGCCGATGGCATTGGCAATGCCAAAATGCTCTGGTTTTGCCACCTGGCGGGTACCCGCAAGCTCTTCCGGGACAATGATGGAGCCGCCTCCCACCAGCACCACGTCGATATCGTCGTTGGAAATTTTCATCTGATCAATACTGTCTTCGATCATTTCGCGGATAACAGCCATGGCCCTCTCAGCAAAATTCTGCTCAAGGATATCCGCTTTTGGTGGATCGCCCACCCTGGCCATACCCAGACGGACTGCGATGTCGGTGGCGGTTATGGTATTTCCGCCGAAGACCAGGGCTTTCTCAGTTATCTGATAACCCACACTGTCTGGCCCGATTGTTATTTCACCGTTTTCTTCACGGACAATGGACCCACCGCCGAGGCCGATGGATATAACATCCGGCATGCGGAAATTTGTCCGCACACCTCCGATGGTGGCGGCAACACTGCTTTCGCGCGGGAAGTCATGCTGAATGACACCAAAGTCTGTTGTAGTGCCGCCCACGTCGATGACAACAGCATCGTGGAGACGGCTCAGATAGGAGGCGCCGCGGATAGAATTGGTAGGCCCGCAGGCAATGGTGAGGATGGGATACCGTCTTGCAAAGTCCATGGTCATAAGGGTCCCGTCGTTCTGGCTCAGAAAAACATCGGCGTTTTCGATGCCTTCGTCGGCCAGGCTTTTGGCAAAGCCTTCCGTAAAGCTCTCGGCAACTTCGTATAGGGCAGCGTTCAGGATGGTCGCATTTTCTCTTTCGATAAAGCTTAGTGTTCCGATTTCACTGGATTTTGAAATGTGAATATCCGGCCCCAGGACTTCCCGGGCCAGCTCCGCACAGCGCTCTTCATGCTCATTCCGTACGGGGGAGAAAACACAGGAAATGGCAATGGACTGGGTTTTACCCTTGATCTTTTCAAAGAAAGTGCGCGCGGCGGCTTCGTCAAACGCGGCAATTTCTTTGCCGTCAAACTCGTAACCACCGGCCACTGTCGCAGTGGCAATGACAAAATCTGTCAGATCCTCTGGCCAGTCCACCATGGGCATGATTCCCTGCATGGCCGGCGCTGCCAGGCGGATTACAGCTACCGGAGCCAGTTTTTTACGCTCCACAATGGCGTTGGTACACTGGGTAGTACCAAGCATGGCCTGATGAACCTGTGTGCGGTCAATATCGGCTTCACGGAGAACATCCTTCAAGGCGCCCAGAATGCCGGAATAAATATCTTCAGAGGTGGTGTGCTTAATACCCGCGATGATGTTCCGGTTTTCATCTACGATAACCGCGTCGGTATTGGTGCCGCCAACGTCAATTCCTATTTTGTACATGATGCAATCTCCTTTCCAGATAATCGTTCTTCCAGAGGAATATAGTCTGTATCACAGCCAAAATAACGCGGGCCGACCATCTCAAGCCCCTGTGGTGTGCGCCATAGATCATAGCAGGGCAGTCCCACAGCCATAACCCGTTTGCCGTATTTTAAGGCGTCAGTGGTCACAGGAATAAAGGTTTCCGTATCGACCAGGCAGATCAGGTCTGGAACCGTTGCCTTTATACGGCCGTTGACTGTAGCGGTCAGGTTTTCGTTTTGGAAGGTTACCTCGGCCTGCTGCCCCCGGTATTCAGAAATACCGTCCAGCATAACATGGCCAAGGTTAAAGGCGCCGGTGGTTTCACGCAGCACATCGGTAATTTTGCCTTTGAAGATTTTGTAGCCGCCGGTCTGCGTAAGAAAGCTTGCTTCGGGTGTTTGGCTTTTATCAAGCTGTTTAATGCCCCGGATAGCAGCGCCCAGCTTCTGGGAGCGGGTGATAATGTTTTTGACTCCCCATTTTTTCATGGTGGCTCCGTCCATGCCGTACAGGGCAATACAGACTGACCCGCCGCAGGTCATAGTGACCGCCCGGGCGAGGTCTTCGGTCCATTTATTTGTGATGGTTTCAAAAATACAGGTATTGCCTTTTTCATCGGTCAGGGCCATGGGTGTTGCGCTGACGCCGCCCAAGGTAAAGGTAACCATCTGGAGTTCTGGAAAGGCCCGCCCCATACCGTCAACATCCACGAGAGGGATGCCAAGCCGGGCGGAAGCCGCAATGGGCAGCATACTGTTGACACCGCCGGCTTCGATGGGAAAGAAGCCCCTGATTTCTCTGCCATAGAACTGGCTGACCATATCATAAAGGCGTTTGTACTCACTGCCGTTTATGCCTTTTTCGGCAAGTACAGTGGGTGCTCCCATCATGGCGATGGGAATAACCAGGTCATCATCAGCGATTTCCTCAGGGTCAAGCATGGTGACATCGCCGCAGGTTTTGATGGCGTCTATAGCCATGAGCTTGCCAATATAGGGATCGCCCCCGCCGCCAGCACCCAAAAGGGATGCGCCCAGAGCGATATCTTCGATTTCGTTAATACCAAGCGTTCTCAATTTTATTCTCCTTTTATCCGTTTTATCTGCAATGGTTACAGTATAAACAAAGTAAAAATAAAAGTAATGGGCCAATGGGATAAAATAAAAAAGATGCTTTTGTCCAAAAGGACAAAGGCATCTACTGGCCATCTAACAGCCGCCTGACTGCCAGGGCTGTATAAAGCTGGTTGCTCTCCGGCATTTTAGTCACTCGATATCCCAGAAGGCTGTTAATTTTATGAAGCCGGTACTTCACCGTGTTTTTATGCAGGTACAGAAGCTCGGCCGTCCGGCTGACATTGGCCTGGGCGTCGAGGAGATAGACCGACAGGGTTGCCAGCAGATCTTCCTGTATGGTGGAATCAGTATGGAGCAGCGGCTCAATGGGAGCGGTGACCTGCCTGACCATGGCTTCACCCCTGGCGATAGTCTCGGCACAATCGGCGGTAAAACTCAGCTCTGCCTGGGAGAGAAAGGCGCTGGCAGGGTAGAGGATACGGGCGTTTTTCAGATGATTTTGATAGAGTAAAAAGCTTTTGCGCACACTGGAAGTATCGGGCTGGTTTGTAAAAAAGCCAAAGCTGACCGGAAAGGCTTCTTCCTCCAGACAGGCCATCAGGTTTTCGGCATGGGCCAGCATTTGTAAGGATAAAGGCGTGTCCTGGATAAAAAGCACCACTGTGTTGTCATAAATATCTGAGGGGCCTGCCAGATGCTGGCGCTGCATAAAATCGCGGCAGATTTTTAAAACCTGTTCGTTGAGCTGTGCCGAAGCGGTGGGTTTGAGACCATTTTCGGGCCGGACAAGCCACATGGTGTGGATCGATGCGACATCAATGCCAAGAACATCGGCAAGGCGGCGCATTTTCAGAGGTTCGTCATTTAAAATGGAACGGATCAGCTCACTGTAGCCAATGGTGCCCTCTTTTTTATTCCAGATGTTGATAAAAAGACATAGAACCTCAGCAGCGTCCTCAAGAGCTGCCGTGCTTTGAACAGGATTTTCAGATATCAGCACCAGATTCATTTTGGGCGTATGGTCGGTCAGAACCGGCAGGACGGTGCTGTACAGCGTTAGGTTTTCTTCCGCTAATACAAGAGAGCCGGAACTCAGGCCTTCCCTGGTGAGTTCTGGAAGAACATTGGCGATATACTCCGCTGCTGAGATAGGCCAGGCGGCAATTTCAGGGTGGTTAAGGGTATGGTCAAAAAGGATGAGAGAGGAACGCAGGCGGTCGCTGAGCATGCGCAGCACATTGCCCAGGGTACGCCTGTTGTCAGGAAGCTGGGTGATGCGTTCCAGCATGGCGCTCACAAAATGCGGATCTTTGTTCTGATCCATAAAGATGGTTTCCATGGTCTGGGTAATAACCTCGCTGTATCTGAAATCCAGCCGGTTTTCTGGCATGCAGATAAGGGGAAAGCCCAGAGTGTCGGCCAGATCAACAAGCCTTTTATCAATGGAGGGCAGGTAAATACCAACATAATAAAGAATAAGGGCAGCCTCGCCCCCTTCACTCAGCCGTTTGAGCACACGGCACTGGGTATCGACATCATCCTTTATATTGATAAAACCGCTGACCACAACCTCACTGCCCGGCACAAAGGATGGATTTTCAAAAAAGCTGTCCACCAGGGCGCCAGGATCAGCGTACTCCAGAACAGAGATGGAGCCTACAAAACGGCCAAGCCCCTTGTGGCCGCCTGCCACCCGGGCTTCCCTGAGACAGGGCAGCTTTAATAAATCCGCGACAGTGACGCTCATTGTAAAACCTCCGAAGTGTTAATGTGATTATTATAACACAAAAAGGCTTTTTAAGCTTTCATTCAGCTTTAGCATTAAATTTAAGACAATCCATTGGTTTTGTCACTTTTTTTGACAAATGTCCAGACTCGTAAGGTGACAGCCGGGCTTTTGGGGTATTATACTTACCGTAACAAAAGCGAACAATCGAAGGGAGTTACGAATCATGAACAAAGATAAATTAGGTAAAGCTCTGGCTGCTGGTGCCGGTGCTGCTGCAGCAGCAGCGGTGGCGGCAACAACAGTGGCAGCAACTAAAAAAATGCGCAGACAGCAGGAAGAAGAAATCGAAAATGCGGTCCAGAACCGTGATTACGGTGATAAACAGGTCTATTTTGTGGGAGGCGGCATTGCGAGCCTGGCCGGCGCCGCCTATCTGGTGCGCGATGCTAACTTTAAGGGTAAAAACATCCATATCCTTGAGGGGATGGATATCCTCGGCGGGAGTAATGATGGTATCGGCACGCCAGAAAAAGGCTTTGTATGCCGCGGCGGGAGAATGCTGAATGAAGAGACCTATGAAAATTTCTGGGATCTGTTTTCTTCCATTCCATCTCTGGATAACCCGGACCGTGATGTCACCACAGAAATCCTGAATTTTGACCATGCCCATCCAACCCATGCGCGGGCCCGTCTTATTGACAAGGATGGAAAAATTTTAGATGTTTACAGCATGGGCTTTAATAATGAAGACCGTATGGCCATGGCCAGACTTTTGGCAACCCCGGAAAAGGATCTGGATAACCTGACCATTGAGGACTGGTTTAACCGTACCCCTCATTTTTTTGAAACCAATTTCTGGTATATGTGGCAGACCACCTTTGCTTTCCAGAAATGGAGCAGCCTGTTTGAGCTTAAACGCTATATGGAAAGAATGATTCTGGAATTCAGCCGTATCGAGACACTGGAGGGTGTCACCCGTACGCCTTACAATCAATATGACAGCCTGATTCTTCCTCTTAAGGCCTATTTAAAAGATCACGGCGTCCAGTTCGAGATTAATACCAAGGTCGTCGATATTGATTTTAAGGACGGCGAAGGGATTACTGCCACTGCCATTCATGTGGAAAAGAAGGGTAAACCGGAAGAAATCACCCTGAAGGATGGCGATGTGTGCATTGTCACCAATGGCTGTATGACAGACAGCGCAACGCTTGGCGATATGAAAAAACCAGCGCCGGAGCCGGAAGAACCCTCTATGTCTGGTGAGCTTTGGGGTAAAATTGCCGCGAAGAAAGCCGGACTTGGCAATCCAGAGCCTTTCTTTGGCAACGTGCAGGAAACAAAATGGGAAAGCTTTACAGTTACCTGTAAGGGCAATCAATTCCTTAAGATGATCGAGGACTACTCCGGCAATATTCCTGGAAGCGGGGCCTTAATGACCTTTAAGGATTCCAGCTGGCTTATGAGCATTGTTGTGGCTGCTCAGCCGCATTTTAGAAACCAGCCCATGGACACCACAATCTTCTGGGGCTATGGCCTGTACCCTGACCAGGAAGGCGATTATGTTAAGAAACCGATGAAGGATTGTACCGGTGCTGAAATTTTAAAAGAACTGATCCACCAGCTTCACTTTGAAGAACATGAAAAAGAATTGATGGACTCCGTTGTCAATGTGGTACCGTGCATGATGCCTTATATTGATGCCCAGTTCCAGCCAAGGGCCATGAGTGACCGACCCGCAGTGGTTCCGGAAGGCTCCACTAATTTTGCCATGATCAGCCAGTTTGTAGAAATTCCTGAGGACATGGTCTTTACAGAAGAATACTCTGTAAGAGCAGCCAGAACCGCAATCTATACTCTGTTCGACATTAAGAAGCCCATTATCCCAGTGACGCCTTATAAGCGTGACCCCAAGGTTCTGGCAAAAGCGTTGAAGACAGCGTACCGTTAAAAAAGAAAAAGAAACGCCGATTTCTATGGCAGGCTTTTGCCTGCCTTTTTTATTGTGCAAAAACGATATTCCCGGTATAATAGAGAGTAATAATAAAAAGGAGACGGTGTGGATGTTTAAAAAAATCATTAAAGTCGTGTTTGCAGTGCTGATCGTCATAACCGTTGGGCTGGTAGGGGTATCCTTTTTCACCCCAAAGGATAAGGATGCTGTTACAGATGAACGCTTAAGTCAGATAATGGCAGAGGATCACTTTTTATCCAACCCTTACAGTGGCTTTTCACAGCTGAATGAAGATGAGAGGAAAGCCTATCTTCGATTGACCGACAAGCTGGACAATTATGAGAGTACGGTAGAGCTTGGCGATAACAAAATATCGGTAGATAGCCTGAACCGTGTCTGGACAGCCATTCAACAGGATAAACCAGAGTATTTCTGGCTGGACAGCTACACCTATCACTATGACCAGGAAACAAGTATGGTGACAGATGTCAATTTTAATTATCATTATAATACCGATGAAATCAAACGGCGCCAGGGCGAAATTGATGCGGCGGTAACACAGATCAAGTCTGGTATTACGCCGGAAATGGATGACTATGCCAAGGTCAAGACTGTCCATGACGCTATCGTCAGCCATACCGAATATGATCTGAATTCAGAGGACAACCAGAATATATGCTCAGTCTTTTTAAATAACCGTTCTGTCTGTGCCGGTTACAGCAAGGCTCTGCAGTATGTGCTCAAAGACATCGGGATCTTTTCAAATTATGTCACAGGCAACGCAGTGGGCAGAGGCCCACATGCCTGGAATCTGGTACAGATGGACGGTGAATACTATTATGTGGACGCAACCTGGGATGATCCAAGCTTTGACGATATAACCTGGGAGGACCCGGCCCTTCGTGCAGACCCGCCGCTGAACATCGAGTATGTCTATTTTGGCCTGACAACAGAAGAGCTTTTGAAAAACCATACCTTTGATAATACCCTGAGCACCTACCCAGGCTTCACGGCAACAGCGGATAATTATTATGTCCGGGAAAATATGCTTTTCGATTTAAATAGCGCAGATGAACAGACACGTTTTCTTGATACCCTGAGGGGTACGCTCGACAACGGCAGTGTGATGGAGGCCCGGTTTACAGAGCCTGGTATGATGGACCGCGCACTGGCCGGCATTGAGGAAAGTGATATTTTAAACGAGTCTGGAGTCCGCTACCTGAGATATGATGAAAATCAAGTGCTGATTATCTGGCGCCCCTGATATTACTTTTAAATTTAAGCTGAAAATGCTACTATATGGCAAAATGATTGAAAGAAAGGTGCCCCGGACTGATGATCCGGGGCGTGGCATGTCTTATGCGGTTAAAAGTAAAAAAAACAATGTTTCTTTTGGGCGTATTCCTGCTTATATCGCCTGTTTTATTTTCACAGATGGCCATGGCGGAAGAACAGCCCACAGATACTCTGAATATTGAAAATGGCAATATCTCCATTTCGGAGGTGGGAAAAGCGACACAGACCGGAAATACCTATACCTTTTCCAATGACCGAGGCCTCCGGCTGACCGGAACCAGCGACCAGTACGGTATCACCGTCCGTTACGGTGTCGGCACTGGCAACCCTGTCAAGCTCAAGCTTGATAATCTTCAGATTGATACCAGTAAAAATGATCTGTGTGCCTTTTCTATTTTAGAAAATGCTTCGGTCGTCATTGAGCTGATGGACGGAACCGATAACCGGCTGACCAGTGCGGATTATTATGCTGGTCTGCAGGCTCAAAATCTTGGCGGAAAGGCCGGAGAAGTCCGAATAACCGGAACAGGCGCTCTGACCGCCATTGGTGGCAGAGGCTCTGCCGGCATTGGCGGTGCCCAGAACATCACACACTGGTACGGAACAGGGGGAAACATCACCATTGACAGTGGGACCATTACTGCCGCAGGCGGAGAGGAAGGCGCTGGCATTGGCGGCGGCTACAAAGGAGACGGCGGTGTGATCCGGATTTCCGGCGGAATGGTAACTGCCCGGGGAGGGAAGTACGCTGCCGGTATCGGCGGGGGACATTACGGACTGGCCGGGAGCCTTGATACCACCTCTGAGAATATAAATGCCCAGGGTGGTGACGGCGCCGACACCATTGGAAATGGGGCGGACTACACCGAAAAGAACGCTGGTGAAACTGTCATTGATGTTCAGCAGTCAACAGATGTGAAGGTAGACACAGCCCCAACAGCACGGTCCGCCCAGACGGCATCCTCCCGGGAGGAAGAAGCCAGACAGGATACCACCGAGCCTGTCATGAAAGCCGGGGCAGGCAGTATTATTCTCTCCTTTGGTTTACTTTTGCTTCTGATGGGGGCAGAGCTTGGCCTGTGTAAAAGGATGGAAAAGCACTGTCTGGAAGATGAGAGAAGCCAGGGGCAATAGGGACCCTTAACAACCTAAATATAAAAAGTAAGGTAAGAAATGAAAGCAAAAGAAATTTTCAGTATTCCCAACATTTTATCCTATGTCCGCATTTTACTGATCCCGGTGTTCATCGGCGTTTATATCAATGCTCAGACGCCCCGGGATTATTATCTGGCGGCGCTTATTATTCTGATCTCAGGATTGACAGACTTTGCGGATGGTCAGATCGCCAGGCGGTTTAACATGATCACTGAGCTCGGAAAGGCGCTGGACCCGGTGGCAGACAAGCTCACCCAGGCGGCCATTGTTTTCAGCCTGATGTTCCGATATCAGGGCATGATTTTTGTGGTTGTTTTATTTGTGATCAAGGAGCTTTTCATGCTAATCAATGACCTTGTCCTCATGCGCAAGGGTAAGAAGCTGGGCGGCGCCATGTGGTACGGCAAAGTGTCCACGGCGGTATTTTATGTGCTCACCTTTATTCTCATTGCGTTTCCGGAAATCAGCACGGCCTGGGCTAATGTGTTTATGGGCGTCACAGGCTTTTTTCTGCTGCTGTCCTTTATTATGTATGGACGTGTATTTTTACAAATGCACCGTGAGGCGGCTGAGGAGAAAAAGAAACAGTAAAAAAGCCGTGAAGTATTTTTAAATATGGTATAATGATATAGAAATGACAGAAACAGGAGGCATATATGCAGGAAAACAAAATTGGACGAAACGATCCCTGCTGGTGTGGCAGCGGTAAGAAATATAAAAAGTGCCACGAGGCAATAGATGAAAGGATAGCGGGCTTTGCCCTTAAGGGACATATGGTGCCCAGGCGGAGTATGCTCAAAACACCAGAGCAGATCGAGGGGATCCGGGTCAGCGGCAAGATCAATATTGCTGTTCTGGACGAGGTGGCCAGCCAGATAAAAGCCGGTATGAACACCGAGGAGATCGACAGAATCGTTTATGACACGACTGTTAAAATGGGCGGACGGCCTGCGCCTTTAGGCTTTGAGGGCTTTCCAAAGAGTGTCTGCACCTCCATCAACGAGGAGGTTTGCCATGGTATTCCGTCAGAGCATATTGTGCTTAAGGATGGGGATATCATTAACGTGGATGTGTCTACCGAGTATAAAGGCTATTACTCAGACTCCTCCCGTATGTTTTGTATTGGAGAGGTAAGCCCCGAGAAGAAAATGCTGGTCGAAGTGACCAGGGAATGTATTGAGAAAGGCCTGGAGCAGGTAAAGCCCTGGAATTTTCTGGGCGATGTGGGTTATGCGGTGCACCAGCACGCCCTTGAAAATGGCTATACCGTGGTTCAGGAAATCGGCGGACATAGCATTGGACTCGATTTCCATGAAGAGCCCTTCGTCAGCTTTGTAACGAAGCCCGGCACAGAAATGCTGCTTGTCCCCGGCATGGTTTTTACCATTGAGCCAATGGTCAATATGGGAACTGATGAAATATACCAGGACGATGAAAACGGATGGACCATTTATACCGATGACGGCAAGCCCTCGGCACAATGGGAGGTTACCGTTGCCGTGACCGGGACAGGCCATGAAGTGCTGGTATATTAAAAGCAGGAGAACTAAAAAGGAGAAGGACCAGTGAAGCTGAAAAAAACAACCCTAAGCGCAGTTTTAGAACATTTTGATCTGAAACCATCCGATTTTGGAAGTGCGGTTGCCCGCGCCTCCGATGGCTACGCCATTGAAATTTCAGAGGATATGCTTTGGCAGAAAGATGTGATGCTGGTCTTTGAGGCCGATGACAGGCGGCTTTCCCTGCGGGTATATGTCCGCAGGGAAAGAGCTATGTACTGTGTGCGTGATGTGGTGAGCCTGACTCTGCTGCCCCGGGCTGTGGCAGTACCCGTGGAGTCGGTTCTGTTCTTTGATACGGCCGTGAAGGCCATGAAAAAGGAACCCTACGCAGCCTATGATGAAGAGGCTGAGGCCATTAAGGCATCTGATTTTCTCGATGGCTATTTTGAGGAGAAGCCAGAGTTTATCAAGGCAGAAATGATCGACGGACTGGTCAAGCGGGAGCAGTACTCTGTTTTTAGCAAGGGATTTTTAAAGCTGACGGGAAAAAACGCCGTTCAGTTTACAGCGCCTGATTTGCCAGCCGGTATGCGGATGAAGGGTATACAGACCCTGCACATTGGCAAAGAAGTGTCTGTCAGCCTGAAGATGGCGTTTGAAAAAAGCGAGTGTTCGGAACTGCCGGGTAAAGACTTTCTAGAAGACATACTGCCAGAGACGGACTGTTTAAAGCTTACCGGCTCAGACAACACTTTAGTTGAAATCGAACGTCAGGACGTGCTTGAGGCGCGGTTTTACCAGGAGACAGACGGGGCGGTATCCTGTGAAATAAACGGAAAAGTCTATAAAAATATCCTCAGGCTGGATTCTGGCAGGGAACGGCCAAAGGCCTCAGATCGTTCTGACCTTCCGTCTGGTAAAAAGCTGGTTATGCGTCTGGAGCCATCCTCTCAGATCGAGCCCTTTGGTGTCATTGACGGAGAAGCCTCAGAGCTTTACACACCAGGAGTCCTTTATCAAAAGGCCGGTACCCTTATGTTTTATCCACAGTGGGATGAAACAGGCGGACTCTGCGCAGTGGTCCCGGGGACAACTTTGACAGACGGCGCTTTCACCGAAGGGGCAGGCCGGAGCCATGCGGTTGGAAAGGATGGCGGGATGTTTAATATTGGCAGTAATCCCATTGAGCTTCGGGGAAATACGGTTTTTGGACGGCGTTTAGACGGCAGTCTTTTTGAGATGGCCGGCCTTTTCGTGAACGAACCGGAAACCACTGTCATGAGTACAGCCTGGGACGCCCTTGAATGTCTGAAAAATCATGAAAAAATCATGATTATCGAGCTGGACGGCTTTGGGTTAAATATTTACAGGAAGGCGTTGTCCTCAGGCAAGCTGCCCTTCCTGTCATCGCACCCCATGCGGCCTGCCATGACAGTATTTCGGCCGGTATCCCACTCTGGACTGGCGGCTATGCTTACAGGAACAACGCCGGATGTCAATGGTATCCATAACCGGAAGGGCCGTACCCTTTTAATGCCCGATGTCTTTGAACGCTGTATGGCTATGGGGAAGGAGTGCGCCTACATCGAGGGCTACAGCAAGCTGATCAACACCTCAGAGGAGCCAGTGCTCAATCCCAGCAGGGGCGGCACCACAACAGATAAAGCTGTTTTTGAGTCTGCACTCAAGGCGGCGGAAAAACAACCCGACCTCCTTTTTATCCATTTTCACGGGATCGACGATGACGCCACCACCTATGGCCCCTATGCCAGCGAGACCATGGAACGGGTCTTGAAAAATGACATTATGGTCAGCCGTCTGGCAGAGGAATGGACTGGCAGCATTATAGTCACCGCCGACCATGGGCTTCATGAGGAGACAGGCTATGACAGCAGGGGAAGTCATGGCATATTCTGTGCAGAGGATATGCTGGTTCCCTATATTTACATTAAAAAGGATACTACAGAATGAAGATAAAGACAGAGGATGTGTGCCGCGCAGGCCTGACAACGGTTTGCGCGAGCTTTAAAAAGAGCCGGCAGGCTCCGGAAAACCGGCAGTATGCCGGCATTCCATTTAAAAGACTGGCAGAATACGCAGGACAGCCCCTATCAGAGGAAAGTGTTTGTGTTTTTAAAGCCCTTGACGGCTTCAGCATTGCCCTCGTCGGTGAGGAAGCAATGGACACTGAACAGTGCTTTATCGCGGTGAGCGAGGGAGGAGAAGCTTTGACGCTGGAGGATGGCAGGCCTTACTGTATGATGCTTATGCTGAAGGATACCACCAGCCAGCGTTGGTGCCGCTACCTTGATGAAGTAGCTGTCCGGGAATGATTGGGAGGAAAGAAGATGAAGGTAATATCCATCTGTGGTATTTCAGACAGCGGAAAGACAACGACCGCTGAGCATATTATAAAAGAATTGAGGCGGCGCGGCTACAGTGTGGGCTCAGTCAAGGAAATCCATTATGACCAGTTTAAAATGGATACAGAGGGCAGCAATACGGATCGTCACAGGCGGGCAGGTTCTCAACTGGTGACCGCCAGGGGAAAATATGAAACAGATATTTTATTTCAGGAAAAACTGCCGATTCGGGATATTCTGTCCTTTTATGATTTTGATTATGTGGTGCTTGAGGGCGTTGCCGACGCCGGGGTGCCAATGATACTAACGGCTCACGAAACACCTGAGCTTGACAATCGGTGGAGCGATTATATTATCTGCTGTGCAGGGCGGATTGCCAGAGATTTGGACACCTACAGAGGCCTCCCTGTCTTTGATGCCAGAACTCAGGCGGAAGCCCTGGTCGATCGGATTGAGTTAAAAACCTACCATATTCTCCCGGATTTTGATAAAAACTGCTGTGACGCCTGCGGATATGGCTGCGCTGGGCTTGGCCCTGCGATTTTAAAGGGCGAGGCCCGGGAAAAGGACTGTGTGGTAAGAACCCGGCCCGGGGTGGACGTGAAGATCAATGGACAGCCCCTCGAGATGGTTCCCTTTGTCCAGGATATTATCAGGAGCGCAGTGACCGGCATTGTGGGAGAGCTGAAGGGCTATGAGGAAGGGGCTGTCATTGAGATCAGCATTGGAAAAAAACAAAATCTTTGAGAGTCGGCGGAATACTGTGAGCCTGGAAAAAGGGCAGATCAAAAAAGTTTTTAGCGACGCCGAAGCAGCACAGCATGAGTGGAATGTCCTCACACTTCTCCAGCTAAGAGGTGTGACGGTGCCGGAAGTTCTCGACTTGCGGGAAAATGTGCTGTATCTGCAGTACTGTCCCGGCCCTTTGCTGCTTGACCGAGTGCTTGAGCTGGAGGAAAAAAACAGCGCGGAAGGCCTGTCTGGTCTGTGTGCAGAGTTGGCAGACTGGTTTAATCAGTTTTACCAGGCGGTGCCTGGACATATCCGTGGCGATGTCAACTTCAGAAATTTTATTGTCGGTGTTTCAGGCATAACCGGCATTGATTTTGAGACGCTTCCAATCGGACAAAAAGAGACGGATATGGGAAACCTGCTGTCTTATTATGCAACCTACAGTCCAGCCTTTACCACCCAAAGGACAGAGGGCGCAGTCATAATGTTCAACGCTTTTTCAGAAAAAATCACACTGGATAAAAGCAAGGTTTTGAAAGAAATGCGCTTTGCCTTTAAGCATATGGAAAGGCGGAGAAAGTGTTTTGATGTCAAAAGAGCGGAAGGATGGCTGAGAGGCTTTGAAAAAGAGGTTTGAAATGAAGGACAAACGATACCAGAAAAAACAAGTGCTGTATTTTTTATACAGAGGCGTAATGTGGACGCTTTGGCTGTTGATGTTTTGGAATATATTGATGTTTTTTAATGAAGTGCTGGCAATTGTTTATTTTCCGGCTTTCCCGGTATGGAATCTGTTTGTATTTCTTTTTATGCTGACAGCCGATTTTCTTCTTACACATTATTTTTTTAAGTGGTTTGAAAAATGGATTGGGAAACACCGTTCGTTTAAAAACTATTTCAGGGAATTTCTGATTCAAAAATAAACAGTTATACTATTTCTGATTGAATAAAAACCGCACGAACATTTTTATTTACGACGTTCGTGCGGTTTTTTATCATTTCAAAGAAAACTGCAAATGTATGCCGAACACATCATTGTCAAGCGACGCGCTGATGCTGCCGCCCATACGGGTGGCAAGGCGTTTGGCGATGGAAAGGCCCAGGCCGGTGGTCTTACGGCTTCTGGACACATCGGTGGTGTAGAAGCGGTCAAAAATACATGGAAGATCGTCGGGGATGATGCTGTGCGTACTGTTCTCAAAGGTAATGTTTACGGCGCAGTCCGCTAATACGGCTTTTATGGAAAAATGGCCTTCGCCGTGGGTCAGGGCATTGCTTAAGATGTTGCTGAAAATCCGTTTGAAGGCATCGGCATCACCGGTGACGATAAAGGGATCATCAGGAATCTGGATTTCCGGTTCGCTGTCCTGACTGCAGAAATCATTGTAAAACAAAGCCAGCGTATCGCGCAACACATTGCCGAGGTTGACTGGTTCCTCGGCAAGAACCAGCTCATCCGCCTCGATGCGCGCAAATTCAAAAAGCTGGTCTAAAAGCTTGCGCACTGCCTGAATCCGCTGCTGGACAATTTCCAGATACTCGGCTCGGGTTTCCTCAGGCAGATCAAAATCCTGGAGCATCTGGATATAGCCTGAGGCAGAAGTGAGCGGGGTACGCAGGTCGTGTGAAATGCTTGTGATGCTGTTTTTAAAGCTGCGGTTTGCCTGAGTCATGCGGATTTCAAACTGGCGGTGGGTCTCCAGCAGAGTATTGATGCTTTCGATCAGAGCCTCCACCTCCTTATCGGGCATGGCGGCAGTGATGGGCAGGTTGGTATCCTCATTTTGTATAAAATGATTTTGCCGTATGATATCCCGAATCTGCCTTTTCAAAAGCAGACTGTGAATAATGGAAAAGAGGGCGGCTGCCCCGAGGATAATGCAGAGTATAATGAGTGATACTTCCATAAAAACCTCACATAATGTCCCGTTTTTTGAAAACGGCAATGCCTGCCAGCGTGGGCAATAGAATATAAACCACCATAAGCGCCAGGGCTTGAAGTACGACCAGGCCGCTGACTGTGTCAAATTCAAGGCTGGAAAGCGCTTCGGCGATCCAGATGGTGAGCAGGTTAAAATCTGTGGCGTGAAAAGCGTTGCCGACAGATAAAAAGGCGGTGACAAAAATAAGCAGACAGATGTTGACGGCTACGGTGGGGCCGGTCTGTTTGATGAATACAGCGGTCATGACAAAGAAGGAAGCCAGCCCGAGGTGCAGCAGGGTCTGTAAAAAGAGCCGGTAAGCCAGCAGACTGACAGTCTGTGAATCCAGGGAGCTAAAGCCCCAGCACAGGCCGCTGAACAGAACAGCGCTGAGTATGGCCAGCACAACGAGAAAGAGGGTTGCGGCCATGACGGTGATAAGCTTTGAAAGATAGATATCGCGTCTTTTAAAGCCCTTCGACACAGTGTTGCGGAGCGTTCCATCCCTGAAATCTGCACCGATGTACAGGGAGATAAAAACTGCCATTAAAACTGTGGTTACACTGCCGGAAAGAGCGGTTTTGATGAAGGAATTGGCATTGTAATTTTGCATGGCTTCAATTGTTTTAGCCAGATTTTCCGAGCTGTTCGACAAACCGAAACGGATGCCAAAGCTGTTGTTCTCTTCAATGCGGTTCTCGGATTCCTGGAGGGCGGCAGGGGACATGTTTGAAAAAAGATCGGCGGAATAGAGCTGCCCAATAGCGACAAAAGCCATGAGCGCCACACAGAGGATCATACAGACCCTGAATGATTTTGACTTAAAAAGCTTGAAAAGGTCAGAGCGCAGCAGGTTAAGCACGGTCTTCACCTCCCATCTTCGACATAAAATAAGCCTCGATATCCTGCCCGACCGGCGTGATGGATTCGACCAGGATGCCGTTTTGGTTAAGCTCCCGGTTGACAAAACCGCTCTGGTCCACATAGTCGAAAAGACGGATGGTGTTTTCTGGCAGAATGTCATAATTGTCCGTGCCCAGAAGGGTCTCGATGAGCATTGCGGCTTTTTTAGGCTGGTCCACAACCATTTTCAGGCAGCGCTGACAGCGTGTTTCCAGATCCTCCCGGTTAAACTCGTCAATGAGCATGCCCTCGCGCATGATACCGAAGCAGGTGGCCAGCTTTGACAGCTCGCCGAGGATATGGCTTGAAATAAGAACGGTCACACCCTGCTCCTGGCTGAGCTGTGTCAGGACAGCGCGGATTTCTGCAATCCCCCTTGGGTCGAGGCCATTGGTAGGCTCATCCAGAATGAGAAAGTCCGGGCTGCCCAGAAGGGCCATGGCAATGCCGAGGCGCTGGCGCATCCCCAGTGAGAAGTGCTTGACCTTTTTGCGGTCAGTGCTGCTCAGGCCAACGGCTTCGAGGGAATCGGCAACAGCGGTGCTGCTGGTGATGCCAAGCAGACGTCTGTGGGCCTCCAGGTTATCCGGAGCGCTCATGTTGCCGTAAAGCCCGGGCGCCTCAATGATACAGCCTGTCCGTCTGCGGTGCTGTTCCAGCTCCGTACTGTCAAAGAGGGTCATGGTGCCTTCGGTCGGGGGCATGAGGCCTGCGATCAGGCGCATGAGGGTGGTTTTTCCCGCGCCATTTCGCCCGATCAGGCCATAAATATCGCCCTTCCGGATGGTCATATTCACATGATCGACGGCATGGCGGCCCTCGCTCTTTCGCTTTTTATGCGGGGCAAATCCCGCGGGTGGGAAGATTTTTGTAAGATTATGGGTTTTCAGGATAGTGGGCATGGTTTTTGATCCTTTTCTGTTTTTATTCAGGTGGCTTTCAATTTTATTGTAACACGCTGTTTTTTAAATTCTGTAAGCCAATCCTAAAGAAAAGATAAAGATTGACGCTATTTCATTTTAAAGCCAATGCCCCAGACCGTTTGGATATAGGCTTCGTCGGGGTCGATTTTAGCCAGCTTCTGGCGCAGGTTGCTGATGTGCACATTGATGGCGTTATCCTCGCCCAGGAACAAATCCTCCCAGACAGTCTCATAGATGACATTTTTGGAAAAAACACGCTGTGGGTTTTGCATCAGAAGCTCCAGAATTTTGTATTCGCGCTTAGTCAGTGACAGGGGCTGCCCTTTCAGGTAGACTTCGTAGGTAGAGGGGTTGAGGGTGAGCCCTTTATAGGTCAGGGTTTTGCCTGAAAGGCTTGTATTTCCTGAATTACGGCGCAAAAGAGCCTCGATACGGGCCAGAAGCTCTTCGTTGTTAAAGGGCTTGGTAATATAGTCATCTGCGCCATTTTTGAGTAGGCTGATCTTGGTGGGAGAATCGTCCTTTGCGGACACGGCGATGACCAGGGTGTCCGAGGTCTGGCGCAGGCTTTTCAGCACTTCCTCGCCGCTCATTCCCGG
This sequence comes from Eubacterium callanderi, assembly GCF_900142645.1. GTDB lineage: Bacteria > Bacillota > Clostridia > Eubacteriales > Eubacteriaceae > Eubacterium > Eubacterium callanderi. Next base: position 269,633 of record NZ_FRBP01000006.1, on the reverse strand, counting down.
GAGCATTAAATCCAGAAGGATTAAAGCATAGCTTTTCTTTTCAAGGCAGAATAAGGCCTCGGTACCAGAATAGGCGGTATCTGCCGTATAGCCGCTGTGTGTCAGCAGATCCACAAGCATGTTGCTGATGTTGACATCGTCCTCGACGATTAAGATATTGATGGATTCCATTTCATTTGTCCTCTTTATTTAAATAGATTGATTTTCTGAAGCTGCCGGTACAAAAGGTTTGCCGCTACGCCTACCACGATCCCTGTCGGGATGGCGAGCAGCATAAGAAAGGGCAGATAAGACCAGAACAGGTTCATATTTTGTACCACAGCGGCCGCTACGGCCAGCTGGCCCAGGTTGTGGGACACTGCGCCGAGCAGGCTGATGGTGATGAGGGAGAGCTTTTCTCTGGCGGCCTTTAAAAGCAGGGCCATCACCCCAAGGCTCAGGAGTCCTCCGGCCAGGGAGTAGAGAATCGCGCTCATGCTCCCAAATAAAAAGCCGGATAAAAAGATCCGTGCGGTGACGATGAGCAGGGTCAGGGGAGTACCCAGAGTCAGCAGTGAGATGAGGGTCACGATGTTGGGCAGGCCGACCTTGGCTCCGGGCACAGGCATGGGGATGGGCACCAGGGATTCCAGATAGCTGAGAATTAAAGCCAGTGCGGTGTACAGGGCAATGACGACCAGGCGGCGCGTTTTGTTTTCCATTTTAAGGCTCCTGTATGATTTCAAGAATCAGCCGGTGGGGCAGGCAGGCAATGGTCTCTCCAGGGGACTGGATCGCCGGGCTGTGCACACACACCTGGTTATCGCAGTCTGCGCTTTCGACCCGGGCGCTGCGGTCTTTAATGGCAATGGTGTTGCTGCCGAGGTCGCTGGTGATGGTTTCGGTATGGTTCTGACTAAGCGGCAGCGTGCGGATAACCTCACCATTCTGGCTGACCCGCAGCATAAGGCCGGAGCTTTGGCTGTTCATGAGGTGGAAGACGCCGAAGGCAATGAGGGCAACGGCCAAAACCCCGGCAATGATGATCAGATCACGTTTTTTCATGTTTGATTTGTCCTTTGGTTCATTCTAGTGTCCATTTTAACGAAAAAAACAGTCTTGGTAAAGAGCAACTTTTTTGATATAATCACTTTTTAAGACGGGAGGCGACGATTTTATGGAAAATTATAATGATATCCGGCAGCTCAAGGTGACCACCGACGGCTATGTGGGTGACGGCTATGCGGCCTGTATTGATTTTGAAACGGGTAAGGCATGCTGGTCTGCCAGTGCGCTTTTTTATCAACCCCCCAAGTATTTAAAAACACTGGATACCGAGGCGCTGGACGCCTTGAAAAAAGGGATGGCGGAAGCTGGTGTACTGCAGTGGAAGAAAAAATATTATGATCTGAGCTGTCTGGATGGCCCAATCTGGGAGATGACCCTGGTTTTTGAGGATTGTGAAAAGAGGCTGGTGGGCACTGCGGCATATCCGGAAAGCTGGGAAGATTTTTGCGGGCTGCTCAGTGAAGCGCTGGGAAAAGACTTTAAGTAATGGAGAATGAAAAATTCTCCTTTTTTTGTATGGAAAAATCTGGTGATAAGGAAAGGCAATGGCTAGAGAGGCGTTTGGGGTGGCAAAAAATAAAAAAGCAGATGTTATTTTAACATCTGCTTTGTCACCAATTAAATGGTGCGAGAAACGGGAGTCGAACCCGTACGTGCGTAGCACACACGCCTCTGAAACGTGCTTGTCTGCCAATTCCAACACTCTCGCACAGCGCTCTTTTTTTCTGAGCGGCGACTCATTTCCTGAGTGCTTGTATATAATAACTTTTTTTGTCCGCTTTGTCAACACTAATTTTAAAAATTTTTAACTTTTTTTTCGAAAATGTTTTTCAGCATAAAAAAATATGATTTTTCTGCATTTTAGCTTCAAAAATAAAGCGCTGCATTTGAAGAAAATCAATTAGTAATTGTAAAGTAGAGCAGGCTGAGATAAAATAGCCCTATAGCAAAAGGGAGAAATAATAATGAAAAAATGGGAAGATTTTTTTACAAAAGATGTTTTAGATAATGGATATGCGCTTTTTACAAACGACCAGGTTCTGGAGGCAGTGCGCTGTGATAATGGCTATGAGGCAGTGGTGCGCGATACAAAAGACTACCGGGTGATGATCGAAACAGAATTTGGCGAGGTCGCTGCCATGCACTGCGATTGTACCTATGCGTCAGAGGGCACTCACTGCAAACATATGGCGGCAGCGCTTTTTGCCCTGACGGAAAGTGTATCCGAGACGTTCAGGGACCCATGGCAGTTTGAAAACACTGAGCTGTACGCCCTTGTACAGGGGGCGAGAGAAAATGAGCTCAGAGATTTTATCTACGAGCTGGCCTGCACGGACAGGAACCTTGCAAACCGCCTCTGGCTCCGCTTTTTTAAGGGGGAGAGCATTGAGGAGCTTCGCCCTCTGGAACGCTCTCTAAACGCCATTTGCAAGAAATATCTGGGGCTGGAGCAGTTTATTCCATACTGGGATGTAAAAGACTTTTGTGAGGAGGTTGAGCAGTTTTATAATGATAATCTTGAGGCCCTGATGGTCCGGGAGCACTATGGGAGTGCCTTTGATTTTACCGCCATGGTTTACACCAAGCTCTGCCAGATAGAGATTGATGACTCCGACGGAGATATTGATTTTATTGCCCAGGACTGCGCAGAGGGATGGATGAAAATCCTGACTCATATCAATGATGAGGCAGAAGAGCGGAGGATGCACCATTGGTTTATGAATCGTCTGGGCGGTGACACGCTCGACTATCTTGAGGACTATGTCTTTGATGTCTTTATGAAATGGAACTGGAAGCCGGTGCTGCTTGCCGAGAGCATGAAAACCGTGGACTGGCTCATCCGGAACGCCACACAGGAGCGGCTCGATTACTGGCTTGAAACCTATGTTGTCTGCCGGGTACAGCTCATGGAAAAAATGGAGCTGCCAAGGGAAGCCATCGAGGCCTACCAGAAAAAATACTGGCGTTTTTCCGGAATACGGAATACCGCTATTTCCCTGAAAATCAAGTATGGTGAGATGGACGCCGCCATTGGGATGATCAATGAGAGTATGGAGATGGACCGGGATGACCCAGCCAAAATAGATGAATACCAGCGTGTGCTGGTTTGGCTGTATGAAAAGCTAGGCAGGCCCGAAGTCCTGAAAAAGGCACTGGCAGAAATGCTGGTGGGCGAGGATTTTGTCAATCTGGAGGATTTCAAAAAGCTAAAGGCTCTCTGCGGCGAGGCAGAATGGCACGAGCTTCGTGAAGAAATATTCAAAGCCGTGGATTATGGACATAATCTGCGCGACCTGTATGAGGAAGAGGGACTGTGTGAGCTTCTTCTGGAAAGCATCCGCAGCCAGGGAGAGCTTTCTGACTTGGATTACTATGAGGAAACGCTTAAGGCAGGATGCCCTGAGGACACTCTGGAGCTCTACGCCGAGCTTTTAAAGGCGATGGTTAAGAAGGCGGCAAACCGAAGAAAGTATCAGCAGATCGTGGATTATCTGAGAAAAATGCAGGACTACCCCGGCGGGCCAGAAAAAGTAAGGGTTCTGACTGCGGACTGGCGTCTCCGTTATGCTAAACGGCGCGCACTTATTGAAGAGCTTGAAAAACTTTGACAAAATTTAGAATGCCATGGTGTTCCAGTGGGAGTACCATGGCATTTTTTGTTTAAAGAAACCATTCCGGTTCGGCCCGGCGCTTTAAGCCCTCCTCAAGCTCGTGCTTGTGGTAAAGGTAACCCGCGTCATCATAGTAACGCGCGTGGACCGGACATTTTTTTATACAGGCGCCGCATTTTATACAAATGCCTGTGTAAATCTGCACATCATCGTGGCTGATGGAGCCCATGGGACAAACCTCAGAGCATAGCTTACAGTCGGTACAGGTGTCGTCTGTAAGCGGTTTAACCTTGCGGATATCTACGGGAGTACCTTTGCGGTCCCGCGGCTGATAATAGCCACGGTATGGGGCTGGTGTGCCCTTGACAGCCACAGGTGAGGCATCCTGGATATTGGTGATGGCAGCGGCTTTTTCATAGGTTAATCCGGCAAATACGCGGGCTTTTTCCATATCCTGCCCGTCTGGTCGTCCGGCTGCCAGTACATCAGAAAAAGAGTGTTCTCCGATGAAGGCCCCTGCTGTAAGGGTGTGAAAACCGGTTTTTTCAAGGATATCCCGAAGCTCGATTAGGGCATCGTCATAGTCCCTGTTGCCATAGAGTACCAGAGGAACAGCCGCGGCGCCGTTTCCCTCCAGGGTCATCAGGTATTTCAGCAGTACATTGGGCACACGCCCTGCGTAGACCGGTGTGCCGAATACCACCAGATCGTCAGCTTCAAAGCTTTTTGGCGCTTTTCGCTCCTCGGGCAGTGTAAAGTCAAAGCTTTCACAGGGGACCCCAAATTTTTGTGACAGGTTATCTGCAACCGCTGTTACCAGTTTTTGGGTGGTGCCGGTAGCGCTGAAATATACGGCCCATACTCGATTAAATTTCATTATTTTTCTCCCTTGCATAAAAAGAGTGGTTTTTATGCCTTAACTATATCAGAGGGTGAGATGGTTTTCAAGTAAAAGCCCCAAAAAGCTGGCGGTTTTCTTCAGCCAAAGTTTTTTAAAAGGCAATGGGGGTACGTCGAAACGGCGTACCCCCAAGGGGATCTGTGGATAACCTATGAATAAGCAGCGGAGAGAAAGGGTCAAAAGACATATATGTCCGCTATTTTGCCAAAAAAGCAAAAGTGGCGGCGGAATCACTGACACCCGTGTCCGCCATTAGTAATATATTAATAATATTATATATTAATCTTTTATTATTCATGAGTCGCAGGTTATCCACAGGTCAGAACAGCTATGGAGTCTGCCCGGGCGCGTAAATAAGGCCTGTGATGTCATTAGCGGTGGGGAGGCCGGTGTATGGCCAGGCTCCTGGTAACCAGAATGGACGAAAACACGGAACGTTTAAGTTTTTTGAAAATTTCGGGAACCTTTTGGAATTTTTTGCGATTGTATTAAGTGTAGGGCAGAATATAAAAGAATCCCGCTGTTTCCATTACTGCCAGAGGATGTTATAATGCAGGTAAGCAGAAAAAAGGATTAAAGCCGAAAGGAGCAGTACCCATGAAAATGCCAGATACCATTGATACCGCCATGTTCGCCCCCTGTGGAATGAACTGCATGGTCTGTTATAAGCACTGTTACCATAAAAAGCCCTGTGCGGGCTGCCTGAACAGTGACAAAGGAAAGCCAGAGCACTGCAGGAAGTGCAGGATTAAGGCATGCGCTCTGGAAAAGGGTGTCCAATATTGTTTTGAGTGCGCAGCGTATCCCTGCAAGCCTGTAAAATCCCTGGAAAAAAGCTACAACATCCGCTATAACACCAGCCTGATGGAAAACAGCCGCCGGGTTAAGGAATCAGGGCTGGAGGCTTTTATGGCACAGCAGAAGCAGTTGTTTACCTGTCCAGACTGCGGCGGGGTCATTTCATTACACGACGCAGAATGCAGTGCGTGCGGACAGAAGCTTGAAACAGCGGGCCGGGAATAAAAAAACTGCCCGGCCGCGCGGACAGTCCTTTATAAAAATCGGGCACACCGGTTAGATGGGCTTACCGGTAAAGGGGTTTCGCCCCCTGACAAAACAAAAAACAATGTGGATCATGCCCATTACAATACCGACAATCGCAATGCCTTCGGCAAAGCCAAGCCAGAAATCGGGCAGAAGGCGGCTCATAAACAGAGACATTGTAAAGCACAGCATTCCCACGAGATATAGAATCATCACGAAAGAGCAGTAGCCTTTCTTTTCAAAAAATTTCATCAGAGAATCCCTTCCTTTTCATCTTTCCTTTATGTTTTTTATTATAACACAGAGGAGCCGAAAAGTCTAAAGCGATTTCATAAGGCTATTTTGGGTATTTTATACCATAAATTCAACCAAATGCAAAGGAGAAAAAGCAATGACAGGCGTAGAAATTGATATGGTTGTGACCGACAGCCTGAAAGCCCTGGAGCTGTATGAAAAAATATTTGAGGTTAAGCGTATAGAGGTGACCGATTACCCGAAAGGTACCAATGAAGCAGTCTTTACCATCTACGATACCCGCTTTCACATGCTGGACGAAAACCCTGAGTACCAGCTAATCGCGCCAAAGCCCGGCCAGCCCCAGTCTGTCTGGTTTAATGTGCTGGTGCCAGACATTCAGGCGGTCTACGATAAGGCCATGGCAGCTGGCTGTGCTGAGATCCAGCCCGTTACCGAGATGCCTGAGATGGGCGCCGCAAACGCCATGTTTTCCGACACTTTTGGCTATGTCTGGATGCTCCACCAGATCCACCGGGAGGTGAGCTTTGAGGAGCGCTGTAAAGCCATGGAGGAAAAGCAGAAATAATAAAAAAGCAATCGGATTTCCGGTTGCTTTTCCAGGTTTTGCATTGAGGGAAAGCTTTATTCAGCACACCCCTTATCTGTTTTCAGAGATTAATCCGGTTGCTTATCCCTGTGTTCATGCAGCTTCCGCATAACCAAACGGGCGATGGGCTGTGAGAAGAGCGCCTCCACAGCAAAAGAGATGGCGAAATTGCGGGGCCATTTGTAAAAAAACAGGCGGATCGGCTCAAGGCTTATCTGACGGCTTCCAATCCAGGTACCGATAACGGTCAGGAAGACAGACATCAAAAAGACAGTGCACAGAATATTGACCACGATGTGGGCATTAAAGCTGTCATCCTTATCCACGATCTGCCCGGTCATCCAGTCGGCCGGTCTGTACGTCAGCAGCACCAGGGCGACAACGCTGAGCCAGATAAAAGGGATAACACGCAGGGTATCGGCCCATACCCCCAAATGAAAGCCAAGCTCAAAACAAGTGATAATCGGAGCAATAATGTTTACAGACAGGATGGAGATCACCCCAATAAACAGCACAAACTCTTTTTTGCTCCGAGGGAGCTTCATGTAAAATTCCATTTTTATTTCCTCACTTCTTAAATATTAAAACCAACGCAAAAAAATAAGCGTAAGACGAGAAATTGTCTTACGCTGAACCATTATACGCGTTTGTTAAGTTTTACAGTTATTATTATATCAAAAAGTCCAAATTTAAACAAGCTGTTTTCAGGTTTGAAAATCTGTTTTTTTATTGGCAAAAATGAACCGGCTTCCGATGACAGCAATAACAGCGGCCAGAAGCACATAGGCCAGACGAAGCTCAAAAACCTCAGACTGCTTCATGAACAGGGTGCTGAGCGCAATGGCGTAGCAGGTCATATAGGTGGCGCGGAAAAGATAGTTATCCACCGCGTAGCCAAGGAAGGTGCCAATGGAGAGAATGATCATATGTCCGGTAAAGCCGGTGATATAGTGGAGCAGAATGGCTGAGATAAAAACCCCGGCGATATTGCCGCCCACACGCTGTTTGATTTTGACCATGCTGTCCTCATAAAAATTGAGGGTCATGATAAAAACATTGAGGGGAAGCCAGTAGCCTTTCGGAATATTAAACACCTGCTCCAGGAAAAAGCTGAAGGTTACCAGCAGAGAGATGCGGATGGCAAAGCGGGTGAGACGGAAATCAAAGGTGCCGGCCTGAAGGCTGTCACTGGAGCTGTAAAAGAGACGAAAGCGCAGCATGGCAGCCAGATTTTTAAGGGCACGGGCAGTCCCCTTTAAAAAATCGCGGGTTTTACCGCCGAGGCGGACAAAGGGATTAAAAATCCGCGGATCCAGCTTAAAGCCCGTCTGCCTGCGCCTCAGAAAATACATGACCACAAGGCCAAGGGTCGCGATAAAACAGGATAAAACAATGGCCATCAGGCGTAGCCTGAGCTCCGGAACAGTGGTGGAGAAGCTCTGGTACAGCACAAGGCCAAAGCCATAGCTGTAGTAAGCCTTTGAGGTGTCGGAGTCGGTGAGAAGAAAGACCATGAGATAGGTTGCGGCAAAGTCCAGGGTAACGCAGAGCCAGACGTTCATATCCGCCAGGTGGGCGGTGGTCGCCAGCACAAGGTTGATGAGCATGACGCTGTAGGGGTGCCAGCGGTCTGGCGGGAAGTCCTTGAGTCGGTTGAAAATAATGGTGAGTGGAACAGCGATGACTGCATTTTTATAGCCAAATAAAGCCATGTTCATAAAAAAGAGCAGCAGACAGAGGGTGGTGGCCGGTATGGATTTCTTAGTTCCTTTCCAGGCCGCTTGCCGCAGATGCTTAAAGTTCAGGCGTTTTATTTTTTCACTCATGACAGACTTCCTTTCATCATCATCGCTATCATAGTTTTTACCCAAAAAGGGAATTTTATTCGATTTATGTGCGTTAAACAGGCAGAATTGTGGTACAATAATTAACAGCCCCTTTTTCAGGGAATCCAAGCATCTTTGATTGTAATAAGGAGATATTTAACATGCAAAATACAAACGATATTCCAAAAGGCCCCTTACAGCGGGTGGCCGCGATTCATGATATATCCGGCTTTGGAAAGTGCTCCATGACTGTCGTGCTGCCCATTTTATCTGCGGCAGGCATTGAGGTGGTCTGTATGCCTACCGCGGTTCTTTCGACCCATACCGGCGGTTTTGAGGGCTTTACCTACCGCGACCTCACCGAAGACCTCCCGGCTATTACCGAGCACTGGAAATCGCTGGATCTGCACTTTTCGTCAATCTACAGCGGCTTTTTAGGCTCACCGGAGCAGGTAGACATTGTATCCAATTTTATGGATACCTTTAATTCAGACAACACACTGGTCTATGTGGATCCGGTTATGGCTGATGAGGGTGAGCTTTACAGCGTTTTTGACGACCATATGGTGGATAAAATGCGCGAGCTCTGCGAAAAGGCAGACTTGCTGCTGCCAAACATCACCGAGGCATGCTTTCTTTTGAAGCAGCCTTATCAACACGGTCCATACACCAGGGATTATATTGAAAAGATTGTGCGCGGCCTGTCCGACATGGGCCCTGAAAAGGTCGTGCTGACTGGCGTGTATTTTGATAATGAAAAGCTGGGCGCCGCCTGCTATGACCGCGCCGAGGATAAGGTAGAGTACGCCTTCTCCGAAAAAGTGCCCGGACAGTTCCACGGGACGGGTGATATTTTCGGAAGCTTCTGCCTGGCAGCTCTGCTGAACGGTAAATCTCTGCTGGATTCCACACAGTTTGCTGTCGATCTGACCACAGACTGCATCCTCAGAACGGTTGCCCGTGAGACTAATCGCCGCGAAGGTGTGGATTTTGAAGGTGTGCTGCCAGAGATGATGAAACGTCTTGAGCTGGTCTAGAACAGAGAAGTAATTTAAAAAAAGAAAAAGCAGGTACGTCGTTTCGACGTACCTGCTTTTGTTCTGGGCAAAGCCAGTCTTTGTTTATTGTTCATCGAGCGTTTTAATCAGAGGGATCAGCTCGCTCAGATCCTGGATAACATAGTCTGCGCCGGCATCTCTGAAGGTTTTGGTTACCTTGTTGATGGCAGCGGCTTTGTCATCATCACAGAGATGGTTAAATTCTTCCTCGGTCAGCCCCATCTCAGAGCTTCCGCGCACGACGCCGATGGAGACAACGCCGGCGTTTTTTCCTTCCAGAATATCGGAGACCGTGTCGCCAATTTTTACAGCATTATGGACGGAATGAACGCCCAGAGTCTCCAGGTTTTTGAAAAGCATAAAGGGGTAGGGGCGGCCATAGTTTTCCACAGCGTTTGGGCTGTACCAGCAGTCCGGCGCATAACCCTTATCGGCGGCGACACGGGTGACTACGGCCATCATTTCATCGGTGTAGCCGGTGGTTGAGCCGATTTTCAGGCCCATGTCACGCAGAGCCGCAACGGTATCCAGCACATGGGGCTTGGGATCTGCAAACTGATCCAGAATGCTCATGAGTTTTTCCTCGAACTGGGCGTACAGGGCGTCAATATCCTCTTCGGTGTAGCCGCGCCCGTATTTTTCCTTCCAGAGACGGCTGATACGCGGCATATCCATCATGGTGTGGATATGGTCACGCTTGAGCATCCCCATGGGTTTTCTTGTTTCCGCCATGGTGGGCTCAATGCCGAAGCTTTTAAAAACTTCCATAAATGCCTGTACTGGAGCAAAACATCCGTAATCGACCGTTGTGCCGGCCCAGTCAAAAATAACCGCTTCAATCTTTTTCATCAATATGGCCTCCTAAGCGTTCTGTTTTAAATAATCATAAAAGATATTGTAGAGATTTTCAACATCTTCTTTATAAATTTCTCCGATATTGCCCATGCGGAAGGTGTCCACCTTGGTCAGCTTGCCGGGATAGATGGCATAGCCGCGTTCTTTGACAAAGTTGTACATATCGGTAAAGTCAAAGCCCTGCTCGGGATAGAGGAAAGTAGTGATAATGGGGGAGCGGTAGGCTTCATCAATATAAGCGTTGATGCCGAGCACTGCCATTTTTTCAATCAAAAGCTTATTGTTGGAGGCGTAGCGCTGATAACGGGCTTCGACTCCGCCGCGTTCCTCTAACTCATCCAAGGCTTTGGAGAAAGCCAGAACCGTATGTGTCGGGGAAGTAAATCGCCATTTTCCATCCTTGTTCATGGTCTTCCACTGGTCGTAAATATCCAGCGACAGGCTTCGCGCATTGCCCTTTGAGGCCTCGAGGGCGGCTGTGCGGGCCAGGATAAAGGAAAAGCCCGGTACGCCCTGGATACATTTGTTGGCGCTGCTGATCATAAAGTCGATATGGTCATCCTCTAACGGGATATCAATGCCGCCAAAGCTGCTCATGGCATCGACAATATAGGTTTTGCCAAATTCTGCGCAGAGCTCGCCGATGGCATGGATGTCGTTGAGAATGCCGGTGGTGGTTTCGCAGTGTACCATGGCCACATGGGTGATGTCTGGGTTTTCTGTTAAAATCGCGCGCACTTTGGCGGCGTCAGGGATTATGTTGTATTCCTCGTTGTAGGCAAGGTAGTTCAGACGGTGGTAGTCCGCGATGTCCAGCATGCGTTCGCCGTAGGCGCCGTTTGTGATGAACAGCACCTTATCCTTATCGCCGATCACGCTCGAAAGTACGGCTTCCACGCCAAAGGTGCCGCTGCCCTGCATGAGGATGGCGGTATATGCATCCTCGCTGACATGGGCCAGCTTTAGCAGCTGAGCGCGGATTTTCTGGGTGATGGTTTTATATTCATTATCCCAGGTACAGTGGTCAAAGAGCATTTCTGCCTTTACCGCATCGCTGGTTGTCAGTGGGCCGGGGGTGAGTAACTTGTATTTTTTCATAAATGTTTTCTCCTCTGTAAGATATATCTTTGTATAAAATTTGTTTTTTACTTGTTAAGTTTGCATTTCTCTGAAAACTCCTGGTGTTTTTGTAAAAGATCCACGGTCAGAGGCTCTGGGAATGTTTTGGGGTTTTTGGTGCACAGGGAAGGGTCGGCTGTTTCGCCGGGATACAGGGGCAGCGGATAGGTCTTGAGCAGCTCGGTTCGGGCGCTTTTTACAATACATTCAGCCATTTCCATGGCTTTGGCATTGGTTTTATCCCCTTTATTAATGACGGCGATGGATTCCGTAAGAGCATAACTGCCCTCAGACGGGTCGATGTAGTCGATGGGAAGACCTTCTTTTTTGGCCGCGACGGCCTGATGCCGAAGGCCGAAGGCCAGTGCGACCTCGCCGGCTTTTACCTTTTTAAAGGGGCCGGAGCCGGAGCTTTCCATGTGCGGCCCGGCATTTCGGATGATCCCTGTCATGATTTCAGCGCCTTCCGTCTCGCCGTAAGCGTCGATGACAGCCTGTACCAGAATCCAGCCAGTGGAGGAACCTTCAATATCCGGTATGGATACCTGGCCCGCGTACTTTGGATCAGCCAGATCCTTGATGGAGGCCGGTGCAGACAGGCCCTGTTCCCGCATCACCTCAGTGTTGACCATGACAGCGCCTTCCTGGGCTGTGATGGGGGAAGAATAGGATGGGCAGTCACCGCTCAGGGTGGTATGGTCAAAGCTCAGGTCAGAGAACATTTCGGATTCCTTTTGGGCAGTGTCCAGATAGTATGTGCTCATGGTCACCAGGTCGGCTTCGATTTTAGAGCCTTCGGCCATCATCCGGCCGCCCAGCTCGGAGGTGGCAAAGCTTTGGATGATATACTGGCCTTCGTAGCCGCCGGCAGTCAGAGCGTTTTCCATGGCGGTCAAGGCTTCGTCATCCGCGTTGGAGTAGATAACGACTTTGTTATCCGCCTTTCCTGTACTGCACCCCGCAGCGGTGAGGGCTGTGGCGGCAATGAGCAGTCCGGCAGCCAGGGCTTTTATAAGTTTATTCATCAGGCGGCCTTCCTTTCTGTTTTTTTCGACAAGGCTTTCAGGATCAGCTTGACAGCCAGGTTGGTGGCAAGAATAAGCAGGGATAAGACAAAAATCTGTTCAAAATCGCCGAAGTGCTGAAGCTGTTTGATTTTGGTGGTAACGACCATGGTACGCGCGCCGACAATAAAAATGACAGCGGAGATTGTCACCATGGCGTTGATGAAGTAATAGCTGAACATCTCCAAAATTGTGGACCAGGAGTTGGGGATCACGACTCTAAAAATGGTTTTGGTCCAGCTGTCGCCCATGAGCATACCGGTCGTTTCCCAGGAGGCGTTCATCTTTGATAGTGAGTTTTTGATCATCAGGTAGGGGGTTGAGAAATAATGGATAATGTTACAGATGATCAGTATAATAAAGGTACACTGGAGGCTGGTGCCAGAAAAAGCCAGGAGAAAGGCGATGCCAAGCACCATGCCCGGTACGGTGTTGGTGGTCTGGACCAGGCCGTCGATGGCGGCTTTGGAGGGCTTGCCCATTTTACTGCGGGCAGTGACCAGTGCGCTGAGGTAGGCAATGGCCGTCCCTAAAACCGCTGTGAGCGCCGCTACCAGAATGGAATTGAGGTAGACACTGGTCAGCTGGCCGCCAAAAAGAGTTTCCTTGATGTTGTCAAGCGAAAAACCAAGCTCATAGGGCCAGCTCTGCACAAAGGGAACAATAAAGATAACCGCGAAAATGGACAGAATACCGATCATTACCAAAGCGGACAGAACCGTGAAAAGGCCATCGCGTCCTTTGTTTTTTGTGAGCTCGATCTGGGAGATCTTGTTATAGCGGAAATTATATTTTTCCAGGTAGCGCAGGATCAAAATGCTGAAAACCGATGGGATCAGCATCATCATGGCAACAACAGCCCCCTTGCTGAAATTGGGGATAGAGCCCAGCATCTGATTGTACAGCGTGGTGGCCACCACCTTGTACTCACCGCCAACCGATGCCGGAATCCCAAAGTCGGTGAAGCTCAGGAAAAAGGCCTGAATAAAAGAAGCCCCCAGGGTGGCGATCAGTGGCTTAAAGGTTGTGGTGAGAAAGGTTTTAAAGCTGTTGTCACCAAGCACACGGGATACCACAGAGAACTTCTTGTCAATGTACTTAAAGGTATTGTTAATGAGCATAAAGGCAATGGGAACCGTGTAGATTACATAACCCAGCAGCAGTCCGTTAAACCCATAAATCTCAAAGGGCTGAAAGCCCAGCAGCCGGGTGATCAGGCCCTGGCGGCCAAAGGAATAGATGATGGCGAAGCCATAGGTAATGGTGGGCAGGAGCATGGGCAGCACTGCGACACTGGAAACGGCGCTCTTGTACCAGCCGGGTACATTGGTGCTGTTGACTGTGTAGGCCAGCATGAACGCGATAACTGTGGTGACGAGCGCGCTGGTCCCGGCGATGATGAAGCTGTTAAGCAGGGCGTTCAGAAAGCCTGCGCTGCTCAGCACAGCGGCATAGCTTGCCAGGCTGAAGCTGCCGTCCACATTAAAGGACTTGATGAGCAGCAGTGCCAGTGGAGCGGCAAGGAACACCGCGAAGATGGCGATGATGATCCAGAAAACAACCTTCAGCTCCAGCGGGGTACCCGTAACAGCCCGGCTCCGCAGCCTCGGCCGCGTTTTATCGGTGGCGGAATTACTGGGCATAGCATTCTCCGAACAATGAGAAGATATTGTTTCGCTTGATCATGAGCTGGTTGAGAATAAACTCCTGAACAAAGCTGTTGCCGGGCTTCGTGATGATTTCCTGCGGCTCGGCGTATTGTGAAATTTTGCCGCCGTTTAAAATGAGCACCCGGTCCGATAAGGTAAGGGCTTCTTCAGGGTCATGTGTTACAATAATGGTCGTCAGATCAAATTCCTTGGCAACTGTTTTGATCCGCTCCTTGATGGATTCTTTGATAACCCCGTCCAGCGCGCTCAGCGGCTCGTCCAGTAATAACACCTTTGGCTTCATGACCAGGGTACGGGCCAGGGCCACACGTTGTTTTTGCCCGCCGGAGAGCTGGTCAATGGGTTTGTCCAGATGCGGTCTGAGATCCAGAAGGTCGATGAGCTCGTCAACCTCCTCCTGGGTGGAAATACCCGGCTTGTTTTTGAGTCCGTATACGATATTATTGTAGGCATTCAGGTTGGGGAACAGGGCATAGTCCTGAAAAACAATGTTGAAGTCACGCTGTTCCATGGGTACATGGGTGATATCCTCACCATCGTACAAAAGCTGTCCCTCATCAATGTCGGTGATGCCGAGAATCAGGTTGAGGAGGGTGGTTTTACCGCCGCCGGATGGGCCGAGAATGGAAACAATTTCGCCCTTTCCGATATCGAGTGTGATGCCTTTCAGGATTTCTGTGCCGTCATAGGCCTTCTTTACATTTCTTAAACTTAACATAGTGTTATACTCCTTAACATTTTGGTTAAAACAAATGGCTTATTGGATAAAAGTGTTCTTTCAAAAGCCTAGGCGTATTTTAAATCTAAAAATCCCACAATTCAATAGACTTAACAAAGAGTTAACGGAATTTAACCGAAGCTTTACAAAATCATTGGTTTTACAAATCGCAGTCAGATTGGTATAATAATGAGAGAAAAGAATGAGAGAAAAGAATGGAATCTAAAAAATTCTTTATAAAAAATAAACAAATTCTTTGGTGGGGTATCCCTTTTCTGGCAGCTTTGGCAGTGGTGCTGCCCTTGCTTCTTAAGGATGGCATCCCCTTTGGAAATGATGCAAGCTTCCATCTTTCCAGGGTCGTCTCGATCGCAGAAGGTCTTAAAAATGGCATTTTTTTACCAGGAGTCTATGCCGATTACTTTAATGGCTACGGCTATGGCAACGGGCTTTTTTATCCGGATTTCTTTTTGTATATTCCGGCAGTACTGTCGCTTTTGGGCATGCCGGCCATCACGGCCTACAAGGCTTTTCTGATTTTGCTCACAGGCGCTATGGCCTGCACCATGTACCTTTCGGTCAAATCGGTATGGCGGTCTGATTTTGCGGCCTCGGCTTCCACTGTGCTTTACCTCCTATGCTCCTTTCACACCACTGACCTTTATCAGCGGTCGTCGGTGGGGGAGCTTCTGGCCTTTGTCTTTCTGCCGCTTATTGTGGCAGGCTTCTGGCAGGTGGTTTACGGCGAGAAGGAGAAGTGGCCCTTGCTGTTCAGCGGCTTTAGCGGTCTGGTGCTTTCACATGTCCTGACCGCCGTGCTGATGGGGGGATTCGCCGCTGTCTTTCTGCTGTTCAATATACCAAGGCTGGCCCGCGAGCGGGAAAGGCTGGCGGCACTTGGGAAAGCAGCGCTTTGGAGCATTGTCCTGACTTTGTTTTTTCTGCTGCCCATGCTGGAACAGCTGATGGTTAATCCTGTTTGGGGCGACACCGGACTGCTCGGGAGTATTTCGGACTGGGCCGTGCCTTTTAAAAATTTAATTCTGGCAATACCTCAAAGTATCGGCGAAAAATATGTACCGCCGGCGGGGATTGGTCTGGCGCTGACACTGCTGATAATAGCGGGTCTGTTTTTTAACAGAAGTGACAGGCTGATACAGATTCTTTCGCTGTCTGGCCTGCTTCTGCTGTTCTGCGCGTCGGTATATTTTCCCTGGCATTTGTTTGAGAATGTACTGTCAACCCTTCAGTTTCCATGGCGGTTCTATCTGTTTATCTCAGTATTCTGGTGCTTTGCTTCTGGCAGGATTATTGAGAGCATGACAGAAAAAAGGGAAAACCAGGTGATCATCGCGGCCATCGCAGCTGGAATTATGGTCATAGCATATTTTGCAAATGTTGCGTATACTTATAAAAATTATGCGCAGATGGTTGTCAATACATACCCCACCTTTGCCGCAGGATGTGAGTATTTACCGGAGGATGTCACTTTATCACACATCCAGGAATCACAAAAAAACCATCAAAGCACTGCAAAACGCACTAATTATAGTTTGTATAAAATAGAATTAGAACGAAACGGTTCAAATGAACTGCCGCTCATTTATTATAGTGGGTATGAAGCCATGCTTAATGGCAATCGCGTCGAGGTTTACCGAAACGTAAATGGCATGGCAGAAGTAGCAGTTAATGAAACCGGTATGTTAATTGTCCAATACAAGGGAACGCCTCTCCGGCGTGTCAGTGAGACCATCAGTCTCATGGGCGTCATTGTGGGGATAGCCCTGCTCTTTAAAAATAGAAGAAAGGAAAATGATCAGAATGACAGAAAAGTTTTATCATCTCAGTAAAAAGGAAATCATTTTTCTGGTGGCAGTAATCCTGATTTACAGCGTTGTAGGCTACTGGAATCTGGGCTCAAGAGTTGAGCCCCAGACCTATTATGATATGGAGGAGGGGACACCCGCCGCAGAGTTTGAGCTTCAGAAACAGCCGGCGTCCATCGCGTTGTATCCAACGGTTAATGATTCCTCAAAATATGTGGGCATACAGATATTATGCTCAGATGATGGCGTGAACTGGAAACAGGCCTTTGATACCCGGGACGACGACACCGACTATACAGCGGCCATGATCTGGTACCACTACCCGCTGAACACGGATGAGAATACCCGGTACATCAAAGTTAAAAAGCTGGATACTGCCAACCGTCTGGTATTAAGCGAGGTGGCATTCTTTGACAAAAACGGGAACAGGCTGGCAGCAACGCCCCTTAACGAAGGTTCCGCGAGGCTTCTGGATGAGCCGGAGACAGTGCGGACCACCTCAGACCGGCTGAACAGCGCTTACTTTGACGAGAGCTATTTTCCCGCCTCAGCGCTGGAAATGCAGGATGGCCTGAGTGTGGCCGAGATGGATCATCCTCCGGTGGGCCGGCTGATCATTGGCCTGGGAATGGATCTTTTTGGCAGAACGCCCTTTGGATTCCGCTTTATGCAGGTGCTTTTTGGTATCGCCATGCTGCCGCTGATCTATTTCTTCGGCAAGGCACTTTTCAAATCACCGCTGTGGTCCGGTATTGCCACATTGCTGCTGGCTTTCGATTTTTTGCATTATACACAGACACGGATCGGAACCCTGGACGCCTTTCTTGTCTTTTTTATCCTGGCTATGTATGCCTTCCTATACTTTTTTCACATCAGTACATCAAGGCCAGCCCGGTATGTGTTTTTGCTGCTCAGTGGGATTTTTACCGGCCTTGCCATTGGCACCAAGTGGTCAGGCTGTTACGCGGCCCTTGGACTGGCAGTTCTGTATTTTTACTGGCTCATCCGGGATATGGTAAAGGGCGATAAAGGGGTCCGGCGGCAAAGACTCGGCGAGTCCTTTTTCTGCTGCCTGGCTTTTATCGTCGTTCCGGTGACCATTTACACCCTGTCCTATATTCCTTATGCGGGCACCATACCCGATAAGGGGTTTTTCGAGGTGTTTTTCGGCCATCAGCAGCAGATGTTCGGCTACCACACCGGGGCTTCGACCCATTACCACCATCCCTATTCCTCCAAATGGTATACCTGGCTTCTGGCTTTAAAACCAGTGTTTTACTATTATCAGAAGGCGCCGGAAACCATTTATCTTTACGCGACTGGCAACCCGATGGTCTGGGGAATTGGCCTTTTCGGCACAGCCTTTGCGTTGGTCCACGGGATATGGAAACGCCATTCTGCCGGTATCGTCATCGGTGTTGGTTACTTTTCCCAGATGATTCCCTGGCTTTTTATCACGCGGGATACCTTTTTATATCACTATTTCCCGATGATTCCTTTCCTGATGCTGGGGGTGGCCTATCTGTTTAAGTACATGGGCTGTACGCCCCAGGCAAAGCCCTGGAAAAAAGCATATATCGGGCTGTTTATGGCCTTTACGGTCTTTTCATTTATCTGTGCTTTTCCGTTTATCTACGGCAGTCCCATGAAGTGGGAGACGGTGCTGTTTATGCGCCAGCTGTTTATGGTATTTGCCGGTGTGATGGGCGGCGCCCTGCTGCTGCTCATGGGCTATGATGTGTATCATCTGCGGCGCAAAAAGAAAGAAAGCGCCCTGCTGGATGAAAATAATGGAGATATGCTTTAAGACAGGGACTGATTATGGTATAATGCAGTGGGAACCATAAACAGGAGGAGACAATGCAACATAAAATTCAAAATAAGCTTTTGGGCTTTGTGCGGGTACTGGAGATTTTTATCGCCATCCTCATCGCCATTGCCATTATTATTTCAGCCCTTGCTCTGATTCCCGATCTTTGGCAGTTTATAGGAAATTACGGCGATTCGCAGGCCTTCCGGGTGTTTTTGGGTTATGCCTTTAACACGCTCATCGGCATTGAGTTTCTTAAAATGCTGATCAAGCACTCCACCGCGTCGGTCATAGAGGTTTTGCTGTTTGCCATTGCCAGGGAGCTGATCGTTGAGCACACCACGCCCTTCGAAAATTTGATGAGTATTATATCCATCGCCATCCTGTTTGCCATCCGGCGTTTCCTGTTCGTCTCAACCTTTGATGACGGAGAGGGCGGAGAAGGTATGTCCCAGGGTGGACTGATGTGGTTTAAGCATCGCTTTAAAAAGCACGAAGCACCAGCAGATGACAGCATTTTAGCTGTTTCTGAAAGCGCGGAAAACATTTTAAGTGACGACAAAGGAGAGAACAATCATGAAAACAAAAGTAGCAACAGATAAAGCCCCTGCGGCCCTTGGCCCATATTCTCAAGCGCTGGTAGTAGACGGCACTCTGTACGCCTCCGGGCAGCTGGGGATTGATCCGGCCACAGGCGAAATGCCGGAAGCCTTTGAGGCCCAGGCGAAACAGGTGATGCTCAACATGGGCGCAGTGTTAAAAGAAGCAGGATATGACTATTCTGATGTGGTTAAAACCACAATTTTTGTCGATGATCTTGCCAATTTTACTGTGCTGAACGACATTTACGGCGAGTATTTTACAGAAAACCAGCCGGCCCGTTCCTGTGTGCAGGCAGCCAGAATACCCAAGGATGCCAAGGTCGAGATTGAATTTATTGCGGTGAAATAATGAATGGAAAGCTGCTGCACAGAGTGCGGCAGCTCTTTTTTAACTGAGAAAGGAAGTAATTAATGACCCGTTTACTGGTACGCCTGTTTATTAAAGAGGGCGATAAAACCGGAGACCCGGAGGTCCGACAGGCCTACGGTGTATTAAGCGGCGGTGTAGGCATTGCCTGCAATCTGCTGCTGTTTTTAGGAAAGCTTTTGCTGGGCTTTGTGACAGGCGCCATCTCTATTGTGGCCGATGCGGTCAACAACCTGTCGGATGCCGGCTCCTCCATCATCACGCTGCTGGGCTTTAAAATGGCGGGAAAACCTGCTGACCACGGGCACCCCTACGGCCATGGACGCATCGAGTACCTCAGCGCGCTGTTTATATCCGTTGCCATTATTCTTATGGGGGTTGAGCTGCTTAAATCGTCCGCAGAACGGATTTTAAACCCGGCGGAGACCTCGGTAAGCCTTGTGGTTTTTGTCATTTTGATCGCTTCGATTTTAGTGAAGCTCTGGATGTTTTTGTTTAACCGGAAGCTGGGCCGGAGGATCAATTCCTCAGCCATGGAGGCCACAGCCCTGGACAGTATCAGCGACAGCCTGGCCACGCTGGTGGTACTGATCGGTATGGCCATCAATTATTTTACAGGCTATGATCTGGACGGCTATATGGGTGTAATTGTGGCGGCCTTTATCCTGATAACAGGTATTAAATCTGCAAAGGACTCGGTTCAGCCCCTGATTGGCGCTCCTCCCGATGAGGGCTTTGTGGAGAAAATTCACCGCATCGTCATGTCCCATCCAGAGATAAAGGGAATGCATGAGCTGCTCATTCACGACTATGGCCCGGCACACGCCGATGTCTCCCTGCATGTGGAAATGTCCAGTCAGCTGGACATGGTCACCGCCCACGAGATTATTACCAGTATTGAGGACGAGCTTAAAAGCCAGTGCCACTGTGATGTCACTATCCATATTGACCCGATCGTGGAGGAAAAAACAGAGGAACAGTAAATCCATCGATGAAGGTACGTCGAAACGACGTACCTTCATCGTCTGCGCCCCTTGACTTTTAAAATAACTTAGGCTATGCTTAACCAATAGAGGAGGGAGAACGTTGAAAAATCCACGATTAGAACAAATTATTCAGCTATTGCAACAGCAGGGGACCGTTAGCGTTTCCCAGCTCAGTGAAATTTTTCAGGTAACCACGAAGACCATCCGCCGTGATCTGGAGCTTCTGGAATCCGAGGGAGAGCTTTTGAGAACCCATGGCGGGGCACAGCTTGTCAAGGAGGATATCCTCAGAGAAAAGCCTCTGGAGCTTCGTCTGAACATCGAGGCAGACAAAAAGAAACGAATGGGGCTCAAGGCCACAGGACTGATTGAGCATGGCCAGAAGATTTTTATCGGCGCCGGTTCATCACTCTATCATTTTACAGAGCATATTGACAATACTAAGCGCCTTTATGTTGTGACCGATTCTGTCACAGTAGTCAACCAGCTCAACAGCCGCAGTGAGATCGGTATCTTTATGGTGGGCGGAGAAATCACAAAGCATACCCTCAGCACTTCAGGCACCATTGCAGAAAACACACTGCGGGATTTTTACTTTGATCTGGCCTTTGTATCCGCCACAACAGTGGATGAACAGGGAAACCTTTTCCACCGCGGCCCTGCCGAGTACGGTGTATACCGGCAGCTGGCGAGCCACTCCAAAAGGCTGGTCGCGCTCATGGACGCTGGCAAGCTTTTTAAACGAGATTTCATTAATGTGTCAACACTGCGCCCGGGCGACGTCCTGGTGACCGATGCAGAGGCAGACAAAGAAATGATCAAGCACTATGAGGAAATGGGGCTGACCGTCATAATTGCTGAATAACAAATGATAAAACCGGTATGGGAAAATACGGAAATTTCCCATACCGGTTTTTTTAGTGCAAAAAAACTTAAGAAATGTTCAAAAAGGAAACATAAACCAAAAAAGCCTTGACAAAAAAGATAAAATGTCCTAATATGTCCTTAAAAATAAACCTAAATGGACATAAACGGCTGACGTGGGAGAGAGAAGTATGAACAGCATAAAAAACACAGTAGAAAAGGCGCTCAGGGAAGCATATCCTGGGCTTGAAATCAAGGTTTCAGTCGACAAAAGACAGATCGTAACACTGGCAGGAGAGTGCGTGGACTGGCAGCAGTTAATTGATGTGGGACACAGTGCAGCCAATGTGCCGGGAGTAAAAAATGTCGTCAGCGATATGTGGGTAAAGGGACTGGAGATTCCCAGAAAGGACTACCAGAGCGGACGGGCAAAGGGCTTTGAAGCCGGACTGGTGGGAGAAGCGGATGTTGTCATTGCTGGAGCGGGCGTCATCGGCTGTGGAATTGCGCGGGAACTGGCTAAGTATTCTCTGAAAATTATTGTTGTCGAAAAGAACGATGACGTCTGTACGGGTGCATCTAAAGCCAATAATGGTAATATTCATCCGGGTCACGCGGCCAAAACCGGAACCCTTAAAGCCAGGCTCAATATATTGGGAAACCGGATGTATGACAGGTGGGCAGATGAGCTGGGGTTTGTATTTCAGCGGAACGGCCTGATGTATATTGCGTGGGAGGAGGCTTACATCCCGGCCCTTAAGGAGCGCTATGACAAGGGTGTGGAAAACGGTGTGGACGGCATTGAGATGCTCGACGGCGAGCAGGCAATGGCCATCGAGCCAGAACTCAGAAAGCTGGACAATCCGCCCATCGCGGCAGTCTGGCTGCCAAGCCTGGCCCATGTGGAACCCTATGACGTCACAGTGGCACTGGCCGAGAACGCCGCTCATAACGGTGTTAAATTCTGGTTTAACACGCCGGTTTGTGATGTGCTGAGGCATGATGGCAGAGTTGAAGGCGTAGTGACGCCAAAGGGCATTATCAAGGCGGGCTGTGTCATTAACTGTGCTGGCGTTTACGCCGATGATCTTTCAGAAATGGCGGGAGACCGTTCCTTTACCATTCATCCAAGAAAGGGAACCATCGCCATTCTGGATAAGGCCAAGCAGTATCCCTACAGGCCCCAGATGGGCTTTGTGGGAAACGCCCTTGAAAACCGGATGAAAAACATCAAAAATGTTGAATCGAAGGGCGGAGGCTGCTGCAAAACACCAGAGGGGAATTACCTGCTTGGCCCGTCAGCCAAAGAGGTCTGGAATAAGGAGGACACCGCGACCGACCCAGATGGCCTGGAATATGCCATGAGCTGCAACCAGCACAAGAACGTGGGGCAGCGAGACCTTATCCGCGTTTTTACAGGGGTGCGGGCAGCGGATTTTAAAGAGGATTTTATCATTGAGATGTCTCCGGTGACCGACGGCTTTATCAATGTAGCGGGGATCCAGTCGCCTGGGCTGGCCTCGGCGCCAGCCATCGCCAAAATGGTCGAGGATATTGTGCTGGAGGATTTTGAGAAGAAAAACAGAAAACTTGATGTCCGTCAGGATTATCAGCCGCGGGAAAAGCCCAAAACACTTTTCAGAAAACTGCCGCCGGATGAGAAGAGGAGGCTGATTGAGAGAGAGCCTTCTTTTGGAAAAATTGTCTGCCGCTGTGAGACCATCACTGAGGGTGAGATATTGGAGGCCCTCGACAGTCCGGTTATGCCGGCATCCATCGAGGCCATAAAACGGCGTACAAGAGCGGGGATGGGCCGATGCCAGGGGGGCTTCTGCCAGCCGCGGGTTATCGAGATCCTTGCCAAAAAACTGGGCAGGGACTGGAGTGAGATCAATTTTTCAGAACAGGGGACCAATTTTCTGGAAAAGATGAATAAATAGACACAAACGCAATGAGGGGTAAAGAGTAATGGATAAAAAATATGTGGTAGGTATTGACAGCGGCACACAGAGCACCAGAGTGATCATTTTTGATACCAGAGGCCAGAAGGTCTGTATGGGCACCGCCGCCCATCCGCCGTTGATTGCTGAAAAGGCAGGCTATGCAGTACATGACTATGACGATCTGTGGAACGGCCTCTGCCATGCCTGCGACGATTTGTTTTCAAAATTCAAGGGCGATGTTCATGAAATCGCTGCGATCGGCTTATCCGGGCAGCGGGGAACCACCTTTTTTGTCGGAGAGGATAACCGCCAGCTTTGCAGGCCCATCAGCTGGATGGATTTGCGGTGGCGTGAGAACGCCGGTCATTTGCCGCCGTCCACTGAAGAGATGGACCCCTGGTGTGATTATCTTAGAAATTATTCAAGAATGAACTGGATGAAAACGAATTCCCCAGTGCTTGCCGGAAAGATACACAAATATCTGACGGCTCCGGGCTACATGGGCTATCAGCTTTTTGGCGGCTATGTGGATACCCTGGCCAACAATCTGGGAATGCCTGTAGACCGGGAGCAGTGGGCGCTTTATGAGGATGATGAGGTTTTTGAAAAGATGGGGCTGAAGCGCAGCCAGCTGGCGCGCTTTGTGGAGCCTGGGCAGGTGATGGGTCACATCACAGCGGAAGCGGCAGCGCTTACAGGATTTCCAGAGGGATGCCCGGTGGTGGCCTGTGCGGGTGATAAGCAGTGTGAGGTTTTAGGATCTGGCTCCATCAGTGACGGGCAGGCATACATTACGCTGGGAACCCTGAGCGGCCTGGACATCGTGGGAGAAAAATATATCCCAGATGCTTACAAAAAGCTGAAGCACCGCACTTATCTGGCGTCTGTTCCAGGTACATGGCATGCCGAGGCGGCAATATCAAAGGGGTTTTGGCTGGTGTCATGGTTTAGGGACAATCTGGCAGAAGGGCTTGACGCCAAGGCAGAGAAGCTAGGGATGACCACTGAAGCCTACCTTGACAGGGAGGCGGAGAGCATTCCGGCAGGCAGCGAGGGGCTGGTGACGATTCCAGACTGGAAATCCAACTGGGATAAGCCTGCTGCCAAGGGCATGTTTATTGGTTTTGACCACCGCCATAAAAGAGCCCACATGTTCCGATCACTGATCGAAGGCATTGTGATGCAGCTTAAAGTCAGCACAGATGAAATGTGCGGCATCATTGGAAAATCCATCACAGAGCTTCGCGTGGGCGGTGGTGGGAGCAAGAGCGTCACAGCCGTTCAGACCATTGCGGATGTATTCAATATCCCGGTTAAAAAATCTGTCGAAACTGAAACCTGTTCTTTAGGCTGTGCTATCTGCGCGGCGGTGGGCGCAGGGATCTTTCCGGATTTTCAGCAGGCTGTCGAAGCCATGGGGCAGCAGACAGAAACCTATACCCCGATCGCAGAGCACCATGCCATATACCAGAAGCTGATGGACCGCGTGTTCAGCCAGTGCTACACCATTAATGAAGATTTATTGAAGGAAATCGCTGAAATAACGGCTTAGCCGTTTTAAATAAAATACACAACAGATTGGAGAAAGCGCATGAAACAGGAAGAGTTGATTTTAGGTCTTAAAAAGGTGGTCGGTGACGACCGGGTAATCACAGACGATGCCAGTATTGAAGTGGCATCCAGAGATTATATTGGTTTTCGACGTTATCACAGGTCAGATGGAAAAATATGGGTACCAAAGGCCGCCTGTGTTGTAAAACCCGCTGACACCCAGCAGGCTTCAGAAGTATTAAAATTTTTAAATGCAAACAAGGCCGATGTAGTTCCCAGAACCGGCGGTTCCAGCGTTACCATGGGCTTGGAGCCCGTAGAGGGCGGTGTGATTTTAGATGGCTCAGATATGAATGAGATTATTGCGATTGACGAGGAAAACCGGATTGTAACCGCCAAGTGCGGCACACCTCTGGAATACCTTGAAGAGGTGCTGAACAAAAAGGGCTTCACCACCGGGCACTATCCCCAGTCCCTGCCCCTTGCCAGCCTGGGCGGTCTGGTGGCAACCCGGAGCATCGGCCAGTTTTCAACCCTTTACGGCGGTATTGAGGATGTGATCGTCGGGCTGGAAGCGGTGCTGGCAGACGGTACCGTTGTCCGTATAAAAAATGTGCCGAGACGCTCTACCGGGCCAGATCTCAGACATCTGTTTATTGGCAGTGAGGGGATGCTGGGCTTTGTGACAGAGGTTTCCTTAAAGCTGTATCCTTACAAGCCAGAGAATAGATGGATGCATGCTTATGGTGTTATCGGCATGAAGCGGGGACTTGATTTTATCCGGGAAGTTATGATTGCAGGCTACAAGCCGGCAGTGGTGCGCCTTCATGACAAATATGAGGTAGCGGAACGCATGGGAGCGCCCGCTCCAGAGGGTTATGCCATGCTTCTCTTTATCGCGGAAGGGCCGGCGGAAATCGCAAGGGTTACAGGCGAAGCCATTGAAAAACTGGCAGGCGAATACGAGCTGTTAGACTTGGGTACCAAGCCTGTAGAGGTCTGGCTGGAAACACGAAACGATTCCTGCCCGAACATTGACAAGCCCATCAATTACAATAAGGGGCTGGTTTCAGACACCACTGAAATAGCAGCCAACTGGTCTGAAATCGGGGACATCTATGAAGCGATGATCGAGAGAATTCAGAATGAAATCAGCAATATTTCCTTTGTCGGCGCACATTCCTCACACAGCTACCTCACAGGGACAAATATTTATTGCCGGTTTAATTTCTTAGCGGACAAGGGGGTCGATGCCGTACAGAAAGATTATATGGATCTGGTCAGCATTATTATGGAAGAAACACTGAAGCGGGGCGGAAGCATCGCACATCATCACGGCTCTGGAAAATACCGGACAAAATGGATGCCGCAGGAGCATGGCTCATCCTATGAATTGATGTATCGCCTCAAGGATGCACTTGATCCAAACCACATTATGAATAAGGGCGTTTTGTTAGTCGAAAGATAATTTTAGGGGTAAAATTAAATATTTATATGAGGAGAGATAAAATGGGGAAATATGTATTAGTAATTGATGAAGGCACTACCGGCACCCGGGCTTTGATTTTTGATTCGGATTTCAACATTGCCGCTCAGGCCTATCAGGAATTTACGCAGTATACACCGCAGGAAAACATGGTTGAGCATGACGCCATGGAAATCTATGCCAAGAGTGTGGGTGTCTGCCGCGAGGCCATCGAGAAGGCAGGACTCAGCAGTGATGATATTGCCTGTATGGGCATTACCAATCAGCGGAATACCTGCGTTATCTGGGATAAAAACACCGGTGAACCACTGTACAATGCCATTGTATGGCAGGACAGCCGAACCGGACAGGCCGTAGACGCCATTAAGCAGACCGAATGGGCGGAAAAGATTTTACAGGAGACCGGTAAGGTGATCGCGCCGCACAACAATGCCCTGATTATCAAATGGTATATGGACAATGTGCCGGAAATCAAAGAAAAAATTGATAGAGGTGAGGCACTGTACGGAACTATGGATACATGGATGATCTGGAAGCTGTCAGGTGGAAAGACCCATGCGGTTTCCTGCTCTAACGCCTCCAGCAGTGGCTGTATTGATCTTAGAACCGGTGAATGGCACAAAGAGTTTCTGGATTACGTCGGTGTCCCGATGGATATTTTTCCAGTTATTCAGTCAGAATCCTCCGATTATGGAACCACCGATCTTTTTGGCAGCGCAATCCCGATTACCGGGGCGGTTGCAGATCAGCAGTCCGCATTGTTTGCCCAAGGCTGCCTTGAGCCCGGGACCATGAAATGTACCAACGGTACCGGCAGCTTTATGGATATCAACATTGGCTCAAAATTTAATATTGCCTCAGGCGGCGTGGATAATCTGATCGCCTGGAAGCTTGGCGACACCATTACCTATGCAGTTGAAGGCTTTGTGTCTGTTACCGGCTCAGCAGTTCAGTGGCTGCGTGACGGCCTGAAAATTATTCGGAAATCCTCAGATATTGAGGCTTTGGCGGCTTCTGTTCCAGATACCAACGGCGTTTACTTTGTACCGGCTTTGGTAGGACTGACCACACCACATAACGATCCCTTTGCCCGAGGTATGCTCATTGGCATTACCCGCGGAACCACAGAAGCCCATATCGCCCGCGCAACCCTTGAATGTATCGCCTTTGGCATCAAGGATATTCTGGATGTAGTAGAACGGGAATGCAATGTAAAAATTGAGGAAATCAAGATTGACGGCGGCGCTTCTGAAAACAATCTGCTGGTTCAGATGCTGGCAGATTACTGTGACGCAAGGGTCTCACGGCCTGATACACTGGAAGCCACCAGTCTTGGAGCAGCGCTGATGGCAGCGCTGTACGTGAACATGATCGGCCTGGAGGATGTCAAAAATGTATTGAACACAGACCAGGTCTTTGAGCCCCAAATTGATCCTGTGCTTCGTGACACCCGCAGCCTGGAGTGGAAAGAAGCCGTAAAACGTTCGCTGAATTGGATTAGACACTAACACTTAACCCCTGTTAGTATTTTATAAAAAAGGTTTCTGCTGGTTAATCGCCGGCAGAAACCTTTTTTAAATTGTTATGCCCAGGACATGATACGCCGTTTCGACGTATCATCAGGCTGTCAAAGAAGTGGAGCAACCCAAGACTGGGCCTTTTATCCAGATAAGAAAAAAGGTCCAGGCGCTGTGGTAAACGGTCAGGAATCATACTGCTTTACCGGAACAGCCGGACATTGGCGAGATCAGGGGTCAACATTCATGAAAAAGATACAGATGAGTAGGCAGTGCCCGCAGGACGCTTTTTCCTTTCTTAGGTAAAAGGCTTCGTCTCTTAGGTTTTTTGACACGCTCATGATACGCCGTTTCGACGTATCACGTCTATGATGTGGCGGTGTCCCGCTTTGTAAGACGACGGATTGCCAGCCCTGTGAAAACAAGGATATACACAGCGCAGAGGATAAAAAACAAGATATGCTCAAGCGGGCTGAGCGCTGCCTGGTTCAGCGCGCCAAAGCCCTTGACCAGCAGGGAAGTAGGATACAGCATCCACAGGCCAGAGACGCAGAGCCCCAACCCCAGCACACAGGTGCCAAGACAGATGCCGATGGGCAGAGCAAAGCTTTTAACGATCATGGATAAATAAAGCTGAACAGCCGCTACTGCGATGGAGGCTGCAAGGCCGCAGAGGCTGAAATTTAAAATATCCAGTGGAAAGCCGCCTTTAACACCGAGAAGCAGTCCGGCTGTCAGATAGAGTATTACCAGAAAAGACTGGACAATCAGGCTGATTATGGAAATGATAATAAGCTTTGACAGAATAACAGCTCCCGGAAGGATAGGATAGGTCATCATCATGTTCCAGTTATGATTGCTCTTTTCAAGCCGCATGGTGTACGCACAGCAGATGGAAATAATGATTGGATAAAAGAAATAACCATAAAACAGAGCGACCTGTGTCCAGAGGCTGTACCATCCGTTGACGAGCTCGTGGGGATTAGCGACAAAGTTGCCGCTGCCAAGAAGAACACTGATCAGGGGCAGAAGGATTACAGGTAAAGCGATTTTTGAGCCCTTAAGCTTCAGGATTTCAGCCAAAACAGCATTTTTAAACATAACAGACTCCTTTCAAAATTCTTTTTTGCAGGTGTAGTAACGTCCGGCAAAATAAAGGATAATGCCCAGAAAAAGCGCGACGGCAAAGGGCCAGACAGGCACTGCTGTCAGCAGGATTTCCCCGGAGGGATACGCCATTACAGCCGGGGATAAATCCAAATAGTAGCAGGATAAAACCAGACGCCTCAGGGCGGATGGGAGAAGGCTTCCCATGATTCCCAGAAAGCCGGAAACAATGCCTGCAACCATCACGATAAGCTGGTTTTTAAAATACAGTGCGATCGCCTGGAAAAGGGCGAGCAAAGCTGCGTTAACCAGAGCTGTCCCCACAAGGGCGGTCAGAAAGGCTGTGACTGGAAAGGAAGCTGAGAAATCCTTGAGGAAAAAGCCATAGACGATCAGGCTGCCAAAGGTGATGAGTGAGGATATAAAGAGCAGCAGGTTGCTGGCAGTAAATTTGGCAAGGTAAAGGCGGCTTCTGGTCTCAGAGGTGGTCTCCAGCCATTTCAGAGTATTACCCCTATGCTCAATATCGCATATGCGGCTGCTGAGCACCGCAGCGGCAATGGGAAAGAAAATCACCTGCATGGAGGTAAAGGTCATGAGCAAGGATTCCCAGGGAAAATCAAGCATTCGTCCTCTCGATAAATATTGATCTGTAGCGGCAATGACCCAGACGGCCTGGATCAGCAGAATGATTGTGGTTGTCAGAAAAACCCTGCGGCGTTTCAGCTTGTAAAATTCCAGTTTTAAATAGGTCATTATAACGCGCCTCCTTTACCGGTAAGCTTCAGGAAAATATCCTCGAGGCTCAGTGCATGCTCCTCAATACGGTAGACATCAATCCCATTTTCAATGAGCAGGCGGTTGATCTGCGCGGTCATTTTATCATCAATATCATGGACAAGAACAGTGTCATCTTCTATTTGTGGCTTCATACGGTGCAGAAGAGCTTCTGTACCGACCGGGTTGCTGGTTTTAAAAGCTATACTGGCGCTGCTATATGCGTGCAGAGATTTCAGACTGCCCTGAAAGATAAGTTCTCCATGATTGATAATGCCGCAGGTGGTGGCCATCTGGTCGATTTCACTGAGCAGATGGCTTGAAATCATTACAGTAATGCCGTACTTTGAGGGAAGAGATTTGATCAATTCGCGGATTTCCTCGATTCCAGCAGGGTCAAGGCCGTTGGTAGGCTCATCGAGGATCAGAAGCTTCGGGAAGCCTGCGATGGCCATGGCGATACCAAGGCGCTGCTTCATGCCAAAGGAGAACTGGCTGACTTTTTTGTCCAGCTGGTTGTCAAGCCGCACGATACGCAGGGCCTCAAGAGCGTCTTTTTCAGAAATATTTGAGAGCTTCTGCAAAATATACATGTTTTCTCGGGCGGTCAGATGGCCGTAGTAGGACGGAGATTCAATGAGCGATCCAGTATGCTTTAAAATATCCAGGCGGTTCTCTGCTGTGAAGGGTTTGCCGAAAACTGTAATATCGCCAGAGGTGGGATGCGCCAGGCCCAGAAGCATCTTCATGGTAGTGGACTTTCCGGCGCCGTTTGGACCCAGAAAGCCATAAACTTCACCCTCACGCACTTGGAGGCTTAAATGCTTAACGCGATAGATTGAATCGTATTCCTTGCAAAGCATTTTTGTTTCAACAATATTATTCATTTTTTCTGTACTCCTTTTTCTAAGCTGTTTATAGCTTACCACCGCCACTTCACAAATGCTTTACAGCCACTCTACTTTTAGTCTACTTTTTTATCTGTAGCGCCGGAAGGCGCTTAGAATGTGGTATAATCCCTTTAGAACAGGAGGTAAAATTATGGATTACATTAAAGATAAAGGCATTCTTCTGGTCGACGATGAACCAGAGCTTTTAAAGCTGGTGCATAAGATACTCGAAAATGAAGGATTTGCGAAGGTTTATACAGCGTCGAGCATGGCCGAGGGAATGACCGTTTTTCTGGAAAAAGCTCCGGATATGGCCGTGCTTGATGTGATGCTGCCAGATGGTGAAGGTTTTGAGCTGCTAAAATTCATCCGTGGATCCTCGGATATCCCGGTGCTTTTTTTATCAGCCAGAGGCAATGCCGACGACCGGTTCACCGGCTTTGGTCTGGGAGCGGATGATTATATTATCAAGCCCTTTCTGCCCCAGGAGCTTGTGTTCAGGATCACAGCTATTTTAAAACGTGCCTACAAAAACGAAGCGCCGACCTTTATCCTGGCTGACGCCACAGTAGATCTGGACCGCGCTGAGATTATCAGGGGAGAGGAGATTCTTCCCCTTACGGCCAAAGAGCATGCCATTCTTCAAAAGCTCTATGAAAATGCAGGGAAAATTGTAACCATTGGCGCCCTCTGTGATTTTGTATGGGAGGGCGACAGCTATGGCTATGAAAAACCGCTCATGGCTCATATCGGGCGTATCCGGGAAAAAATCGAGACTAACCCCAGCCATCCAAAGTCTCTTATTACAGTCAAAGGGCTTGGCTATAAGCTGCTCGTAAGTAAATAGAGGAGCAATATCATGTTTAAGCATATCCGGTTTTTTTTCAGACGCTATATGGTTTTGATCATGCTTTCCATTGTTGTGCTCTTTATCCTCAATCTGTATTTGGGCTATGCGGTCGCAGTCCATCCGGTAACTGGAAATCTGAAGGAGTCGCCAGGCGCGATTATCGAAAAGGTATCCGGTGGCCTGCTGAAAAGCGAAAGTGGTACACCTGAGCTTTCGGAGGAGGGAAAAACCCTGCTTGCAGAGAGCGGCGCCTGGGCCATACTCATTGACAATGCAGCCAGTAACATTATCTGGAGTGACCACGCGCCGCCGGAAATACCCAGCCATTTCACACCAACAGATATTGCCGGTTTTTCGCGCTATTACCTGAAAGACTACCCGGTCTTTACCTGGGAAAATCCCAATGGCTTGTTGGTTTTGGGCTTTCCAAAGGACAGCTACATGCGTCTCGGCGATAAATATTACAGCATACCAGTGCTTCAAAAGACCATTACCCAGGCTCTGCCCCTTATGCTGGCGCTCAATCTGCTGGTGATCATGGTGATTTATATCATCAGCGGAACCCTGATGATGCGCCCTGTCAAAAATATAGTGGCAGGATTAGAGGCACTTTCCAGAGATCGTCCGGTTAAGCTCAAAGAAAAAGGAGCATTCTCAGAGCTGTTCGCGAGCATTAATCAGACCTCGGCCATATTGTCAGAAAAAAATGAAGCCCTTAAAAAAAAGGACAGCGCCCGCGCAAACTGGATTGCCGGTGTATCCCATGATATCCGAACACCGTTGTCCATTATCCTTGGCTACGCCGAAGGCCTTAAGACAAGGGATGATACCGAAACCCGGCAGGCAGGGGAAACCATCAGCCATCAAACCCTGCGTATCCGTTCACTGGTCAATGATTTGAATCTGGCGTCAAAGCTGGAATATGAAATGCAGCCCCTGTGCCTTGAGTCCATAGATGTTATGGAGTGCCTGCGCCAGGTTATCAGCGACACTTTAAACAATGGTCTTCCAGAGCAGTATACCATTGATTTTGTTTACAGTGACGGCTGCGGCGGATGTCTGGTAAAGGGGGATGACAGACTCTTTGAGAGGGCCCTTGTTAATCTGATACAAAACAGCATCCGGCATAACCCGGATGGCTGTGATATTCTGGTAAAGCTTGAAAAAAGAGGGGAGAAGCTGGAGCTGTTAATATCGGATAACGGGATTGGGGCCGGGCCCGAAAAGCTTAAGCAAATCCGAAACGCCACTCATTATATCCAAAACGAACAGGAGAACGCTGTGCAGAATCACGGCCTTGGCCTTTTCATTGTAAAAAAGGTGGTGGGCGTTATGGCTGAAAAAATAACTTTTGAGAGCCAGAAAAACAAGTACTTTTCTGTCAAAATGGTTCTGCCAGTATTGCTCACTGCGCAGGAAAAAGATGCTAATTTACCGCGGGAGGAATAGCGCGTATTAAAAAATGAACGCTGACACAGTACAAAACTGCTCAGCGTTCGTCTCATTATTTTTCTTCTGTGATCCGTACATAAAAATGGCGGTTTCGGGGGCCATCAAACTCACAGAAATAAATGTCCTGCCAGGTTCCCAGCAGTAAATTGCCGCCCACCAGCATAATTGTCTCGCTTACACCAAGTGTGCTTGATTTTAAGTGGGCAGTGCTGTTGCCCTCCGCGTGCTGGTATTCGGGAAGATCGGGATAGGTATGGCGCAGTCCGATAAGCATATCATGAACCACATCCGGGTCGGCGTTTTCATTGATGGTAATGGCGGCTGTGGTATGTGGCGCAAAGACTGTAACCGTGCCATCCTTAATACCACTTTTTTGGACGGCCTCCCAAACCTGAGGCGTAATATCGTGCATATTTTCACGGTCTGTTTTTAGCTTAAATTCATAGAGCATTGTCAGGAACCTTCTTTCATTTTAATTATCCATTCATTCTTCTGGATTTATATTTTGCTGAAATAAAATAATTTTTTAATATTATACAATGTATTCTTGAAAATTATCTTTAAAAGGACGCATGCTTTTTCAGGAAAAAAGAATTGACATCTTGGATAAAGTGGATTAGGATATTATAAGATAAATATTGTTTGGAGAAGTATCGAAGTGGTCATAACGAGCCGCACTCGAAATGCGGTTGCCTTCCGGGGCACGTGGGTTCGAATCCCACCTTCTCCGCCATAAACTGCCTGAAATCAATGATTGAGGGCTTTTTTGTTTTCGCGTGACGGCAGGGGTCCTGATGCTATGAAGAGGTAAATAAGAATGTACAACATATTAGTCGTTGATGACAGAGAAGTTTTTCGAAGAAAGCTGAAGCGTATGCCCTATTGGGAGAAATGTAATGGAAAATTCAGGATCAGCGGCGAGGCTTCAAACGGCCTTGAAGCTCTTGAGCTTCTCAGAAAACAGAAAATCGATCTGGTTCTCACAGACATCCGGATGCCGTTGGTTGACGGGATTTCACTGCTTAAGCAGATCAAGCAGGAGAATCTTTGCAGCTGTGTTATTCTGCTGAGTGAATATGCTGAATTTTCATATGCAAAAGAAGGGATTTTAAACGGTGCCTTTGATTACATTGTCAAGCCCATTGATAACACTAAGGTGGAAGATTCTTTTGAGCGAGCTTACACCTTCCTCAGCAGTATCAGCGAAACGGCGCCCTCCAGTGTACGTTATATCGATGCCCTGGCAGAATATATCCTGAGCGGAAATCTGGATGACACCATGGTTTATGCGCGGCATGTTGATGATGAACTGGAAAAGGACACGCAGAGCAGAGAGGCGCGGGCTATCTGTATGAACGATCTGCTTAAAAAGCTCGAGGAGTCTCTTCTCAGCATAAAGCCTTATTTGAAAAAATATTTTATGATGAAGGATTTGTTTCATATCGACCTTCAGGAACGAACAAATGAAACAGAGGCGTTTACCTTTGCAAAATGGATTTCCCGGATATTTAAAGAATTGAAGCCTTTTATCCCAAAAACCGACAACCGAATGGTCAGGGAAATGTGTGAGCTGGCACTTGAACAGCCAGAGGAAAAGCATAGCCTTGCTGGCTTGGCCAACACTTATTTTGTCAACCAGAAATATCTGGGAAGCTTATTTAAACAGGAAATGAAGGTCAGCTTTTCACAGTATCTGACATTTTTAAAAATGCGGCGCGCAGAAATACTGCTGTTGGATAAATGCTTGAAAATATATGAAATAGCTGAAGTACTGGGTTACGAGGATGTAGAGTACTTCAGCCGTATTTTTAAAAATACGACAGGCTGGTCGCCAAGTAGTTACAGAGAGAATCTGCTCAGAAAATAGGCAGCTTTAATCGCGTTGTTATGGCGTGAGCACGTCCGGCTTATTTCTGGAAAAAAGACAGGTTTTTCATGGAATAATTTCCAGAGTATGTCCTCCTCCTGTCTTTTTGAAATAATCCTTTGCCCAAATTGCATTCACTTTTGATAACCTTTCCAGTATCATTTAACCATAAGAAGTACACTGGTTATTAAGTTTTATTTTTCAGGAGGTAATTAAAATGTGTGATACTTTTGTAGCGTTGTCTGACGTTTCGGCATTGAATTCCGTGATTCTGGCAAAAAATAGTGATCGCCCGGCTTTTGACTGTCAGCCGATGGCTTATCATGAAGCAAAAACATTTGGTGACGGAGAAAAACTGCAGCTTGCGTACGTGTCGATTGATCAGACTGGAGAACGGTATCGGACCTTTGGGTCATCACCTTACTGGTGTTGGGGATATGAAGAGGGCATGAATGAGTTTGGTGTGACCATTGGCAATGAAGCGGTTTATACAAAGGATTTAACCGAAAATGCAGAATCCGAGGAATCAGGAAAGCCGGTCGATAAGGGAATTCTGGGTATGGAGCTTATCCGGTTAGGACTGGAACGGGGTAAAACCGCAGAAGAAGCCCTGGATGTTATGGCAAAACTGGTTGAAGCGTATGGGCAGTGGGGCTCTGGCGTACCGATGTCGGACACAGTTTCGGGCTCTTATAATAATTCTTATATTATCGCAGATAAAAAAGAAGCCTACATTCTTGAAACCGCTGGTAACCGTTGGGCTGTACGTAAAGTTGAAAAAGGCTATGCTGCCATTTCAAATGAGGTCAGTATCCGCACAGATATGACAAGTGGCTGCAGTGATCTTATTGACCACGCGATTAAAAAGGGCTGGTGGCCAGAGGAAAAATGGGATGCTTTTGATTTTGCAAAGGCATATATTAATCAGAACAACCCACGCCAGCTTTCTCATATCCGCGTTCAGCGTGCCCGGCAATTACTTTCACAGGCAGCAGGCCGTGATGAAAAAATTGGTGTTACAGATATGAAACGTATTCTGCGCGACCACTATGAGGACACCTTTTTAGAAGGCCCATATTTCAATGCGTCGTCACCGGATTTTCTTACGATCTGTATGCACGATTCTCCGGCAGGATTCACCTGGGGAAATACTGCCTCTTCGATGGTGGCGGTTTTACCCGATAATGACCGGAAGCTGCCTGTTATGTGGTGGGCGCCAGTGGTCCCATGCTGCAGCATTTATATCCCATTGTTTATTGACGCCAGAGGCCTGCCGGAATATTTACAGAAGGCAGGAACCTTTGGAAAAACCATGTGTGCGCCGTCAGAGGTTGACTGTGAAGACACCTGTAAAGAAGGTTCATTCTGGTGGGATATGCGTTCGCTGCTGGATGAAATCAACGGCAACGCAGATGGAGACACCTATGAACAGCGCCACGCGATTGTAAGGAGTTTATTTGATGAGCTGGAAAACAGATGGCTGGCCGAGATCGACGCTGTTGAGATGAGAGCAGCGGCATTGAAAAATGATGGAAAAGTGCAGGAAGCGGCAGATATCCTTTATGCTTATACCGAAAAATGTGTTGGGGAAGCGCAGGAAGCTATTGAGCGTGCTAAAAAGATGTTCCGCGTTTAAGAACAGATTCTAAGATCTGTGAAATAGCAGGATAAGCATAGCGATCCGGAAATATCCAAAATGAAAACAGAGGTAATAAAATGTCAAGTATCAGAGAAGACGCAGATTATATTATAAAAAAATCAATTGACGCCGTTTTGCCGGACGAAGCGGTCAAAAGGGCTCTTGAAAACAAAAATTTTGGAAATGGCCGGGTGCGGCTGGTAGCGGTAGGCAAGGCAGCGTGGCAGATGGCGCAGGCGGCAGATAAGGTGTTGGGAAAACGCATTGAGGCTGGCGTAATTGTGACAAAATACGGCTATAATAAAGGCCCTGTCGCCAATTATACCTGCATTGAGGCGGGACATCCTGTCCCGGATGAGAATTCTTTTAAAGCTACACAGGCAGCCCTTGCGTTGGTCAAGGGATTAAGTCAGGAGGACACCATTCTGTTCTTACTTTCAGGAGGTGGATCGGCATTGTTCGAGGACCCGGTGATTCCAGGAAGAGAACTGGCCGATCTGACAGAACAGCTGCTGGCCAGTGGTGCGGACATCGTTGAAATGAACACGCTTCGCAAGCGTATGAGCAGGGTGAAGGGCGGGCGATTCGCCCTCGCCTGTAAGCCTACCCAAGTATACTGTATTGTCCTGAGTGATATTGTGGGTGATCCGCTGGATATGATTGCCAGCGGACCAGCTTACCCAGATTCCTCAACAGCCGACGACGCTAAGCGCGTGGCACGGAAATATGGGTTGAAGCTTTCATCAGCTGCATGGGATGCCTTGGAACGGGAGACACCAAAGCAGCTTGACAATGTTGAGACAGTGATAACCGGAAGTGTGCGTGAGCTCTGTACAGCGGCTAGAAACGCTGCAGAAGAGCGCGGATATAAAACCGAGCTCTTAACGGATCACCTCGATTGTGTCGCGCGGGAGGCTGGAACACTGCTGGGAGATATCGCCCTGACGCATCAGGAGATAACAAAAAGCTGTGCCTGGATCGCTGGTGGAGAGACAGTGGTCCGGCTGACCGGAAAAGGAAAAGGAGGCCGCAACCAGGAGATTGCTCTGGCGGCAGCTGATAAGATTTCAGATTGCCATGATACGGCTGTTTTCAGCGTCGGCTCTGACGGTACGGATGGGCCGACAGACGCCGCAGGCGGTTTTGTGAATGAAAACACAAAATCAGCATTATCGGAATTGGGAATTTCGATATTTGATACCCTTCAGGAGAACGATGCTTACAATGCCCTTAAGGCCTGTGATGGCCTGATCATGACCGGAGCGACAGGTACGAATGTCAATGATGTTGCGATGGTTTTGGTAAAACGTTAAGATAAGCTGTTGCCTGGAAGCATGAAGCGTGATAAAGTATCATCAGGACTTAACAGCCTGAAGAAGCAGTGCCGGTGTTGAGCCGGCACTTTTTTGTTTGTATTTGGTCGGTTTATTTGTGCAATTAACAAAGTATATGGAGATACAAGCCATGGAAGATAAAAAACAAATGGAAGAAAAAACGGCTGAGCAGCTCAATTCTTTTATCTATACCGTTGCCCACGAATTGAAAACACCAGCCCGTGAAATCAGCCTGTATGCGGAGTTTATTGAAGAGGACAACAGAGACAGGCTGGCGCCGCAGTCTATTGAGGACCTTCACGCCATTCGCAGAACCTGTAAGAGAATGACCGATATGGTGAAACGGCTGATGGAGTACTCTAAAGCGGATCTTAAAAATATTGATCGGATACGCATTAATACACAACTGCTCATCCGCCAGTGCTTTGAGGAATTGATGCGGGCAGAGCCGAAACGGAAGGTTATCCTAAGTATGGAGGATTTGCCCGAGATTACAGGTGATCTGTTTCTGATCAAGCTGATGGTCATGAATATTCTTTCAAATAGTATTAAGTTTACAAGAAGCAGAAAAAAAGCGCAGATCAAGGTTTTTGCCACAGTACGTGATGGCAGTGTGGCGTTTCATTTTCGCGATAACGGTATTGGTTTTGATATGAACTATGCGGATCGCGTCTTTGAAGCATTTGAACGGCTTGAGAGCAATGAAGCCTACGAGGGAAATGGTATCGGTCTGGCGACTGTTCGCAGGATTGCAGAGCGGTTTGATGGAAAGGCGTCGATTATGGGACAACCTGAAAAGGGCTGTGAGGTAACCATCTGCTTTCCAGAAAAAATGACTTATCTTGATATAAAAGTCAGAAAGGACAGCTCTGTGGTTAAAATTGGTATTATCGGAGATTTGACAGGCATCGCCTCAAAGGAAGAACGGAGCAAGCAGGCGGCCTACCAGCTGGCAGCAAAGGAGATTAATGAGGCAGGCGGTATCGATGGAAAACAGATTGAACTGCTGATCCGCGACGACAGTTCTCAGTCTGACCTGACAAACAGGGCGTCCTTTGAGCTCACTCAACAGGAGCATGTGGATGTTTTAATGGGGTCAACCCTGTCTCCCTCACGAGATATCATGCAGCGCTGTGCCCAGCAGACAAAGACGCTTTATCTCAACACCCAGCAGACCGAGGGCGGTGTTTCAGGGCACTATGTTTTCTGCTTATCGGCCATGCCGGAGCAGCAAATGGAAAAAATGCTGGCCTACCTTTTTAAAAAGTATGGTTCTAAATGTTATGTTGTGGCAGCAGATTATAATTATGGCATTCTGTCTGCTGAGTGGGTGAAATACCTTGTTCCCAAGCTGGGGGGAGAGGTCGTCGGTATTGAATATCTCGATGAAAAAATGATGGATTTCACATCAGTCATTGACCGCATTCTCCAGGTACAGACCGATGTTCTGTTTTCCATGTGCGTTTATCCAAATCAGGACCGCTTTTATCTCCAGTGGCATGAGCGCGGGCTGAACCATATTCCCAACGCAACCACACAGGTCGCAGCAGAGTATCCATTGAATGTTGAACTGAAAGCGCCAGTCCTTGAGAATATGTATGTGATGGCATCGTTCATTGAAGAGTTAAAAACCCCAAAAGCGCGGCAATATGTAAAGAAATTCCGCTCTGTCTACAACCATCAGAATGTACCATACATGAACATGGATACTGAAACCGCCTACACGGCCATGTATTTGTATAAACGGGCTGTGGAGATGGCAGGGACAACAGAAACCGAAGCGGTTATCTCAGCGCTTGAGAGCGGAAACGTGTTCTATGATGGTCCCGGCGGCCGTGTCACAGTCCGCGGGGAGGACCACCACACTATCCGAACCATGTCCTGCTTCCGCATTGATAAAGACCACCATGCAGAGGAAATATTCCGAACAGGGCCTCAGCACTCCGATTATATCGAGTCTATGATCAAAAAGAACACTGGTGTGCAGGGAGGCATCAAATCATTGGGAATCAATGCAGAAAACCGCCAGTACAATATGCTTCTGGATAAGATCCGTTAGGCTGGCAGTGTGAGGTTATATCGGTATTCTTCTCTTGACTTGAAGTGAACCCTCAGCGATATAATGACGAAAAGTTTTTCTTTTTTCTTTTGAATTATGGAATTAAGTTCTATTATATAAAATGTCTTAATTAAAGCGGGACAGAGGCAGGCATTTGACAAAAACGAAAAATCATAGTATACTCTCTAGCTAGCTGGAATTTGTACTGCAAATTTAGTTTTAGGAGGAGATTTATGAAAATTGAAAAGATTATGACAGATGAAGCGAATATTGCAGTTGTTTCCAGTGAAGAGAGAATCATTGTAGATACGAACTCCGCACTTGATTTAATCATGACAGTACAATACGAAACCGGTGCGGACAGAATTGTGATTGATAAAGATGCTGTTTCAGAAGAATTTTTTATACTCAGTACAGGAATTGCCGGTGAGATCCTACAGAAATTTATGAATTATCGTATCAAAGCAGCGATATTTGGTGATTACTCAAAATATACGAGTAAGCCTTTGAAAGATTTTATTTATGAAAGTAACCATGGCAAAGATTTCTTTTTCGTGGCAACGCGGGAAGAAGCCGTTGACCGGCTAAAGAAAAAATTATAGTATTAAGTGCGAATTCCAGATTTTTAAGATGACATAAGGAGTGGCTAATGGCGTATATTATTTCAGGCGAGTGTATAGCCTGCGGCGGATGTGTGACAGAGTGTCCGGTCGAGGCAATTTCAAAAGGGGATGACAGGTATATTATTAACGCAGATGAATGTGTAGACTGTGGTGTGTGCGAGGAAACCTGTCCTACTGGTGCGATTATATCTGAGTAGGAAGCATCATCGCGTTAAATAGTGTAATAAAAAAT
Organism: Eubacterium callanderi; assembly: GCF_900142645.1. GTDB lineage: Bacteria > Bacillota > Clostridia > Eubacteriales > Eubacteriaceae > Eubacterium > Eubacterium callanderi. The sequence continues at coordinate 229,093 of NZ_FRBP01000006.1, read as the reverse complement.
ATTTGGACGTGTAACTTTGATATACACGTTCTTTTTTTGTTTAAAATAAAAATGATAAACAGCATAAATATTTTCAATATGAGCTTGACTTGGAGTTCACTTCAAGTGTTAAAGTAATATACAGAGGCCTGAAAACACAGGCTGACGTTAGAAATCATATAAGGAGGGTTAAAAATGAACAAAAATAATTATAAAAATCCGGGTGTTTTTTCAATTGGAGAAAAAAACGACGCCTTTGCGGAATACTTTGTTGGCCAAAGTTATCTGAATATGCTGTCGACATCGGGCGTAGTGATTGGAAATGTTACCTTTGAGCCAGGCTGCAGAAACAACTGGCATATCCATCACAGGGGAGGACAGATTCTTCTGGTCACCGGCGGTAGAGGATGGTACCAGGCCTGGGGAGAACCCGCGCAGGAATTAAATCCAGGAGATGTTGTGAGTATTCCGCCAGAGGTTAAACACTGGCATGGAGCAGCAAAGGACAGCTGGTTTTCCCATTTAGCCGTTGAGGTTCCGGCAGAGGATGCGGCAAACGAATGGCTTGAGGCAGTAGAAGATGAAGAATACAAAAAGCTTTGAAGAAAAGAAACCGGGAGTGCGGTTGAAGACACCTCTTTGAGGTATTTATTCCCGGATACAGAACATCCAGTAGTGACGATAAAAAATTGATGGAACAGTAATCAAACTATTGACAGTCAAAATAAACCGTGCTATACTACAAAGCAATTGAATAAGCAATCTTCAGGGCAGGGTGTAATTCCCTACCGGTGGTACAGCCCACGAGCCGTAAGGCATGATTCGGTGAAACTCCGAAGCCGACAGTACAGTCTGGATGAAAGAAGATAAACGATGGTTATGTTTTATTTGCTCTGGAATGATTTTATCATTTCAGAGCTTTTTTAATTTTAAATATACCTTGAGTGCAGGAAACTGACATCAAATGCCTTGAATGATTTTATTCAAGGTATTTTTTCGTTTTAGGAGGTGTTATATTTGAACGACCAGGATTATATGCGGCTGGCTCTTGAGGAGGCTTGGAAGGGCTGTGGTTTTGTAAACCCCAATCCTATGGTGGGTGCAGTGATTGTAAAAAATGGCTGCGTCATTGGGAGAGGTGCTCATGAGCGCTATGGCGGCCCCCATGCAGAGCGCAATGCCATTGCTCACTGCACTGAGGATTTACAGGACGCCACGCTTTATGTGACCCTTACCCCATGCTGCCATTTTGGGAAAACGCCGCCCTGTACCGATGTTGTTTTGGAAAACGGCATCAGGCGTGTAGTGATCGGCTCTCATGACCCTAATCCTCTGGTGGCGGAAAAAAGTATAGAGATCCTTCGGCAGCATGGCGTTGAGGTAACGACCGGGATTTTACAGCAGGAATGTGACGCGCTGAATGACGCTTTTTTCCATTTTATCAGAATACATAGGCCCTACGTTGTCATGAAATACGCAATGACCATGGACGGGAAGGTTGCAACTGCTTCCGGAAAATCGAAATGGATCACTGGTGAGTTGGCAAGAGAGAGAGTCCATCTGGACCGCAAGCGTTACGCGGCTATTCTGACAGGCATTGGAACAGTTCTGGCAGACGACCCGCTGCTCACCTGCCGTATACCGGGAGGGCGGGACCCTGTCCGCATTGTCTGTGACACAAAGCTACGCATCCCTTTGACAGCGCAGATAGTAAAGACAGCGGCGAAAACAAGGACCATTATTGCGACTGGGAGTGGTGATAATAAGAAGCAATCGCTTCTTAAACAGAAAGGCTGTGAAGTACTCAAAATGACAGTTGAAAATGGCAGAATTGACTTGAAAGCGTTGATGAGACGACTCGGTGAAATGGCTATTGACAGCATTTTGATGGAGGGAGGGCCGCAGATGAACAGCGCAGCCTTAGAAAGTGGGATCGTCAATAAAATACAGGCCTATGTTGCCCCAAAATTATTTGGAGGACAGCAGGCAAAAACGCCAGTTGGAGGAACAGGTGTCGGTTCACCGGAGGCAGCGTGGCGTTTATCCGCACCCGTGATTACAAAGCTTGGGCAGGACATTCTTTTAGAGAGTGAGGTGGTTTCATGTTTACAGGAATTATAGAGGAAATGGGTACGGTTAAGTCCATCCGCCGGGGCGCGGCATCAAGCATACTGACGCTTGGAGCTACGACAGTTTTAGAGGATGCCCGAGAGGGCGACAGTATCGCGGTAAACGGTGTCTGCCTGACGATAACAGATTTTTCGGATTCATACTTTACAGTAGACGTCATGCATGAGACGCTGAAGCGTTCTTCGCTCAGCAGCCTGCATCCCGGAGATGCTGTTAATCTGGAACGCGCCATGCCCGCGACGGGACGGTTTGGAGGTCATATTGTAGCGGGTCATATTGATGGTACCGGTAAGATAACAGCCGTCAAAAAGGATGATAATGCTATCTGGTATACCATTCAGGCCAGTAATGACCTTTTACGCTATATCGTTGAAAAAGGCTCCATCGCAGTGGACGGCATCAGCCTGACCGTTGCGGGCATAACCGGGAAGCAGTTCAGTGTCTCGGTCATCCCACACACCGTAAAAAATACCACATTATCTCAAAAAGGCGCTGGAGATTGCGTGAACCTCGAGAATGACTGTATCGGAAAATATGTTGAAAAGCTACTGGGCACAGCGCCCCAACAGAGCGGCATTACAAAAGATTTTATAATGAAATTCGGCTATTAGGAGGCAGAAAATGATTGAATTTAATACGGTTGAAGAGGCGTTGGAGGATCTGCGCCAGGGCAAAATTATCTTAGTGACAGATGATGAGGACAGAGAAAATGAAGGGGATTTTGTGTGTGCCGCAGAATTTGCGACAACAGAGAATGTCAATTTTATGGCAGTGCACGGTAAAGGGCTGATCTGTATGCCAATGGGGATTGAACTTTGTAAAAAACTTCAGTTTCCACAGATGGTTTCTGACAATTCGGACAATCATGAAACCGCCTTTACAGTATCCATTGACCATATTGATACGACCACAGGTATCTCAGCAGAAGAGCGGGGGCTTACCGCGCGCCGATGTGTGTGCGATGAAGCAAAGCCTGAGGATTTTCGAAGGCCAGGGCATATGTTCCCGCTCATGGCAAAGAAAAACGGTGTGCTGGAGCGAAACGGACATACAGAGGCCACCGTTGATTTAATGCACCTGGCAGGACTGAAGGAATGCGGACTCTGCTGTGAAATCATGAAAGATGACGGCTCTATGATGCGCACAAAAGAGCTGGCTGAGCTGGCTGGGAAGTGGCATATGAAGTTCATAACCATCAAAGCCCTTCAGGCTTATCGAAAAAAACATGACAGGCTGGTAGAGTGTGTCACTTCCACCAATATGCCCACAAAATATGGCAACTTTAAGGCCTTTGGATATGTGAACAGAATGAATGGTGAGCATCACATCGCTCTGGTTAAGGGCGATATCGGAGATGGTAGAGCGCTTCTGTGCCGCGTGCACTCTGAATGCCTGACAGGGGACGCCTTTGGATCAATACGCTGTGACTGTGGGCAGCAATTTGCGGCAGCCATGACGCAGATCGAAAAAGAAGGACGCGGTATTCTGCTCTATATGAGACAGGAGGGAAGAGGCATTGGCCTGATCAATAAGTTAAAGGCCTATGAGCTGCAGGACCGCGGAATGGATACCCTTGAAGCCAATCTGGCCCTGGGATTTGCCGGTGATATGCGGGAGTATTTTATCGGGGCACAGATCCTGCGTGACCTGGGCGCAAAAACCTTACGGCTTTTGACCAACAATCCGGATAAAATCTATCAGCTTTCAGATTTTGGTATGGATATTATCGAACGCGTACCAATCCAGATCGCCGCGACAAATTATGATTTGCGTTACTTAAAAACTAAGCAGACGAAAATGGGACATTTATTAAATTATTAAACAAAAAGGAGAAAAACAATGAATGTATTTGAAGGAAAATTAGTATCAAAAGAAATTAAGGTGGGCATTGTAGCATCACGTTTTAATGAGTTTATAACATCGAAGCTTCTGTCAGGCACACTGGACGGGCTAAAGCGGCATGAGGTTCAGGATGAGGACATTGATGTTGCATGGGTACCGGGAGCTTTTGAAATCCCGCTCATTGCCTCTAAAATGGCGAAGTGCGGTAAGTACGATGCGGTAATCTGTGTGGGCTCTGTTATCAGAGGCAGTACCTCCCACTATGACTATGTCTGTAATGGGGTATCCAAGGGAATCGCCCATGTATCTTTAAACAGTGAGATTCCTGTAATGTTTGGCGTGCTCACCACTGAAAATATTGAGCAGGCCATTGAACGGGCCGGTACAAAGGCTGGAAATAAGGGCTTTGACTGTGCCATTGGCGCCATCGAGATGGTCAATTTGATTCACGAAATTGAAAACTGAAGCCCCACTGCTTATCTTTGATTATGATGGCACTCTGCATGACAGTATTCAGATCTATGCCCCAGCATTTCGGAGAAGATTTGTAAATGGCTCTATGGCTCTTTATACAATCATAAAAAAGATAATAAGCCTTTGGATTTAACCTGAAAATTAAGATATTCAAATTGATGTGCATTTTCAACCGGGAATCTGTTATAATAAAAATCTAAGAAAGAAGGAATGTTATTTATGAGAAATGCACAAGAGTATAAAGGTTATTATTTGGATATTTTTTACACCGATGGATTAGTTAACGGAATTATCCAGCAGACTGAAGAAGAACTCCAGGGGCTTACCATTGAAGAGGTCATAAGTGAGTTTAAAAAGAAAGTAAACATGATTAGCTGATGCAGGGCTGAAAATTTACATAAAGATATCCATTACATAAAAAAACTTATTACATCACATTGTTTTTTGTGTTAGTATGATCTTGTAAAACAATTGAATAAGAGTTAAAACTTTTTGGTATTTAATTGGAAACGACACATCTGTAAAATTGACAGATGACAACGAACAACACAGATGTCGTTTTTAAACTCTTTTTTCGTTTTGTCAGAAAAGGAGAAATTTAAATGCCAAAAACAAAATTACAGAACATTATTTTCACACTTTTAATGGCCCTGGTCATGGTCTATGCCATGATCTGTTACAATATTGCCCTGGATAAGGGCGGACTGAGCAACGAGGTATTTCTGCTCGCTTTTCACGAGCTGGTCATCATGTGGCCCGTTGCGGTGATTCTTGAGTTGTTTGTGGTTGAAAAACTGGCGCAGAAACTGGCCTTTCGGATTATATCCCCTGAATCCGCTGAACCGATCTTCGTGATTCTCGCCATATCGTCAATGACTGTTTGCCTGATGTGCCCAATGATGAGCCTAATTGCAACTGTTTTGTTCAAGAATCCCGGAAGTGAAATCATTGCTGCATGGTTTCAGACAACAGTCATGAATTTTCCAATGGCACTGTTCTGGCAAATCTTTTTTGCGGGGCCCTGTGTGCGTTTCGTTTTTAGAATGCTGTTCAGAAAACAGCTGGCTGAAGAATTTGAATAAGCAATTATCTGAGCATCGGCAGGCCAAGAGGCCTTCACGGTGCTCTTTTTTATAGATGTTGCTTAATAGGGGAGAGCCCGCTCGATAAACACAATTCCCCGCAAATGGTCGATCTCATGGCAAAGACATTTTGCCATTTCACCGCTGACATCTAAATAAATTACGACGCCATTTTCATCCAGCGCCCGTACCCTAACAGCCCTGGGCCGCAGTGTCATTATGTGTCGGCCAGGGAAACTCAGGCAAGATTCCATGCATTCTCGTGATCCCTCCGTGTCCAGAATTTCAGGGTTCACGAGCTTCAGGTGGTAGCCTGCATAATCAATTACGACAAGCTGGAGAAGGATACCAACCTGGTTAGCGGCTAAGGCGGCAGCGCCAGGTGTAAGCTGCAGAGTGTTCATCATGGCGTTCAGCAGACTGCGGATCGAGTCATCGACCACCTGAACGCTCTGGCATTTTTGTTTTAAAACAGGGTCATCGTTATAGTGAAGCGGAAGTTTTGGCATGGTCGGTCCCCTTTAACCGTTATTCTGAAAATATTGTATAATGAGGAATCAATGCTGTCAATGCTTTCTTTTTGGGGTGATAAAAAGGAAAAGTATGCTATAATAAGTTTAAAAATGAAAGCCTTTGGGAGGAAAGAATTTTGCATTACCGAAAAGCGACAATTGAGGATATTGACCTCTTATGTGAAATCCGAAAAACACAGTTAATTCATGAGGGACTGAACCCTGTATTCAGCATTGATGACGAACTTCAGGTTTTTTTCAGAAAGAGCTTTGAGAACAATACACTGATCGAGATACTGGCAGTGGAGGATGGAAAAATTATCGCTACAGGCGCGGTTATTTTTTATGTTTATCCGCCGAGCTATTCAAATAAGACAGGAATGTCTGCCTATATTACGAACATGTTTACAGAACCCGCATACCGGGGTCAGGGAATTGCCACGAAAATATTAGATATGTTGGTAAAGGAAGTGAAAAGCAGCGGTGTTACCATAATACGCCTTCGAGCGTCAAAATTTGGGATGCCCGTCTACAAAAAATATGGTTTTGTCGAGGAATCAGACTGGCTGTGTATCAAGTGAACAAAACCATACTTGATTTTTACAGAAAAAAAACGATAGAATGAAGTTACCGAGTAACAAGTGCGTGAATTCATAGTTGAATTTATGCATTTGCTACATATTAAGGGTATTTTTAAGTGTTAAGGGTAAGAATCTATAAAACAAGAAGCTGAATTCAGATAGATCTTTTTTGTTTTTATAAGCACGGCTCAATCTATTAATCTGTCATTTTGTGTTATAATGGAAATACTATTTGAAAGCCAGGAGGAAAACATGAAAAAGAAGTCAATTTTCTCTTTGACATTGGTATTATTATTTTTTGTATCGACCGTTCTTTCGCCGGTTTATGCTGAATCCGAGGAAGAGCTTCAGAAAAAAAAGGCAGAAGCCAGTCAGAAGAAGGCAGCATACGAGTATCAAATTGATATGAAGCAGAATACTGCCGAAGGAATTGAAAATGAGATCAATAAGGCCGAGGAAAAGATTAAGACCATCACAGAAAAGGTCAACAGCTTTGACGGCCAGATCAGCGAGATCAATACAAATTTGGAAGCCAAGAACCAGCAGCTTGCAGGCACCCAGGCAAAGCAGGCCGAACAAGAAAAAGACCTGGAGGAACGCCTGAGAGTCATGTATATGTTTGGCAATGAGGGATATGCAAGCGTTCTCTTCTCTTCAACCAGCTTTACCGATTTTATCGCCAAGGCGGATATGGTTCGCCTGATTGCCCAGGCTGACCGAAACGCCGTTAACGCTTTGGAGACCACAGTAAAACAGGTCAAGACCCAGCAGGAAGAGATAAAAGCTGATAAGCAGAAGTTGGAATCCTTGAAACAGGAGCAGGAAATTGCTTTAGCCAGCCAGAATGATATTAAGGAACAGGAGAAGAAGCTTTTAGCTGACAATCAGCATGTCATCAACGAACTGCAGGCTAAAGTAGAAGCAGAACAGGCAGTTTACGATGCAGCAGATGACGAATTGGCCAGATTGGCTGTTCAAGGTGAAAATGAAGTTGGACAGGGGAATGTGCCAGGTAACACTGGTGACAACGGCGAAGGAAATGAAGGCACAGGGGATAATGGTGGAGGTAGTGAAGCGCCTGCTCCTGACCCGGGACCAGCACCTTCTGTAGGTCTAATTTGGCCTATTTCATCAGAATACCACCCTATAGCATGGGACGATATGTTTGGTGATCGTATCCACCCTGTGTATGGTACATGGACATGGCATAGCGGCTGTGACATGGCTGCCCCGGGTGGTACATCAGTTTGGTCACCTGGTGATGGGGTTGTAACATTTGCTGGTTGGAACGGTGGTTATGGAAATTGTATCATGATTGCTGTTGATGGAGGAACTGTACTCTTTGGACATTTAAGCTCCATTGATGTTTCTAAAGGACAGTCAGTACGTCAGGGACAGCATGTGGGCGCTGTTGGCACAACAGGAACTTCAACCGGCAATCACCTTCATTTAAGTTTCCTGGTCAATGGGAACTATGTCGATCCATTAAACTATATGCACTGGTAATAAGATAACAATAAAAAAACAAGGTACTGGATAAAATCAAGTACCTTGTTTTTTTCTTTGTTACGAGAGTTACTTGTTTTTGTACCAGACAGACGCATTCAGGCAGAGAGCAAAAGAGACCCAGAGAATGTAGGGAATCATGAGCTTTGCGGCTGTTTTACTTACCTTGGCGTACTCTTTAGCAGTATAGAGAATTGTCAGGAGGAGAATGGTCATTTCAATCAAGGCTGTGCCCCTTAAATGAAATTTGAAAAACAGAAAAGACCAGATGAAATTAAGACTGAGCTGAAGTCCGTCGGATTTTCGAACAGTTGTTTTCTGTTCTTCATCAGCGGCTTCGAGAGCTTTGTATTTGGCAAGTCCCATCAGTGTATAAAGCGTTGTCCAGGCAACTGGAAATGCCCATTTGGGCGGTGCGAAATTAGGTTTATCCAACTCAGAGTACTCTTTGACATCTTTAGATATGGCTTTGCCAACTACAGAACCAACGGCCAGAGGGACAGCTAAACAGGCAGCTAGGCGTTTTGTGTTTGTTTTTTTTAGTAATTCAGACATGATAATCAATCCTTTCGATAATGTTTATAAATAATTTACCCCGAGTCTTTCCACTAAAACTAAACGTACTAATAATCTGAAGTTTTACTAAAGCATGAGTTATCCTGAGCGCAAAAGGTATATATAGTAAAGAAAGTAAATAGAAAGCGAGTGACAGAGCATGTATATATTGATCGGATCAGGTATTTTTTTAGCTGGCGTTTTTGCCGGCATTGTAATTACATCTTTAATGGTCGTCTCAGGACAAAGTAATCGCAACCGGTTTTAATTTATACTATATAGAAAACAGAAGCAGATGAACTGCTTCTGTTTTTTTTTCACAAAATTGGACTTAGCCCCAGAAATATGGGATAATAAATAAAAACACCACGAGGCAGAAATGAGAATAAATAAAATCGCATTAATCGGCGCTGGTGCGCTTGGTGTCCTGTATGGAAACCGTTTGACCGAAGCTTTTAGTAATGAACGTGTTTATTTTATCGCTGATCATGAGCGTGCTGCGCGTTATCAGAAAAATCCTTTTACCTGCAATGCAAAGATATGCGACTTTCGCTATGTTGAGGACACCATAAAGACAGAAACTGCGGATCTTATAATTGTCGCGGTAAAATATACCAGTATTGACAATGCCGTAGAAAGTATCCGTAATTTTGTTGGTAAGGAAACCGTGATTATTTCACTGCTCAACGGTATTGCCAGCGAGAAGGTAATCGCCAGATCCTTTGGGCAGGAGCATTTGCTTTACTGTGTAGCCCAGGGGATGGATGCGGTGAAGGAAGGGCCGCACGTACACTACGATAACGGCGGTATTTTATTGCTTGGGAGCCAGGATAATACTAAAACAGCGCATTTGGAGGCTGTCGCAGAGATATTGGAAGAAGCAGGTATTCCTTATAAAATTCCTCAGGATATTCACTATTGCCTATGGAATAAGCTCATGCTGAATACTGGTGTCAACCAGACAGCGGCGGTTTTTGCTACAAATTATGGAGGGCTGCAAAAAGAAGGCAAGGCCAGAGATATGATGCTGAAAGCCATGGAAGAGGTAAAAACAGCGGCAGCGTACGAGGGAGTCCACCTGACAGAATCGGATATTGCAGAGTGGATGCGGGTTTTGGACACCCTGAATCCTGAGGGAATGCCCTCTATGCGGCAGGATACCAAGGCACACCGTAAAACTGAGGTGGATTTATTTTCAGGAACAATTTGCAGTCTTGGGAAAAAATATGGCTTTGAGACGCCAGTCAATGATTTTCTTTATGAGCAAATACTTAAAATAGAAACATCATATGATTAAAAAAGCCTTCATAGGGGTAAAATAAAAGCGGCCGTTTAAAACGCGGCGGGATCGAAGAGATCTCTGGGATACCCTTCAGTGTGACTGAGGGGTATTTTTTCGTGAAAAAAGCCAGCTTAGGCTGGCTTCTATAATCGGAAAAGTCTATCCATTAACGACTTCGCCGCCGTTTACATGAATCACCTGCCCAGTTACATAGCTTGAGTCACTGCTGGCAAGGTAGACATAAGCCGGCGCCAGCTCGTAAGGCTGTCCAGGCCGTTCAAGAGGAACATCTTTGCCGAACCGTTCAACGTGCTCTTGGCTGAAAGTAGCGGGGATAAGCGGCGTCCAAATGGGTCCAGGAGCAACACCATTTACGCGGATCGATTTATCCAGAATCTCCTGATTACCTGACAGCGCACGGGTAAAGGAGACGATAGCCCCCTTTGTGGAAGAATAATCCAGAAGGGTAGAACTCCCGCGATAAGCAGTCACAGAGGTTGTGTTGACAATGGCGGCCCCTTTACTAAGATGGGGAAGTGCAGCCTTAACCATGTAAAACATGCTGAAAATGTTTGTTCGGAAGGTTCGGTCAAGCTGGGCGGGCGTAATGTCAGTAATACTTTCTGCCACGTGCTGTTCACCTGCGTTGTTTACCAGGACATCAATACGGCCATACTGGTCAACGATCTGCTGGACGGCTTTCTGTGCAAAGGTATCATCACCGACATCGCCCTTTATTGAAAAACACGCTGCTCCCAGCTCCTTCACCCGCCTGACAATGGCTGCTGCGTCATCATCAGAGTCCAGATATAGAATGGCGAGATTGGCGCCTTCCTTGGCAAAAGCGATGGCTACAGCGCCGCCGATTCCACTGTCTCCGCCAGTAATGACAGCGACTTTGTTTTTTAGCCTTCCACTGCCCTTATATTCCGGGCTTTCCATTACAGGCTCAGGGGAAACATTTTTTGTAGAATCGTCGATATAATAGCCTTTTTGGGGTTCCTGAGTTTGTATGTTTACATGATTTTCATTTTCTTTTTTCATAATAGTATGCCTTTCTTTTGAGATGTTTATATTAATTGGATACCCGATTCACCTTTTAAAGCGACAATAAGCTTTTTGATTTTAGATTCACTAAAGCTTTTCAGTTTCTGAATAAAAGCTTGAGCATTTGTAAGAAATGATAAAAGGACATAAACTTCGGGTAAACAATTGTTAACAATTATTAATGGAGGAACCTATTATGAAAGATGATAAAAGAATTGAACCAACCAATGACGGCGAAGGCGTAATTGAACAGCGTGCCGGTGAAAAGGAACGCCCGACCAATGATGGTAAGGGTATGGAAGGCAATGACAAGGATAAAAAATTCTTTGGCGCGAGAGCCTTAGAAGAAGACGAAAAGGAATAATTCTTAAGAGATACAAGCTGCGCGGCTGCGCAGCTTTTTTGATACAAAAAAAGAAGTCTGTCAGGACTTCTTTGGCTGAGGATCATAAATCCAAAAGCTGCCGATGGGCGTATTGTTGTTATCAACCTGACAGCCAAGGGCTTCGGCTGCCTGCTGGACATCCTCTTGCGAGAAAATCTCAAAAATATTTACTTCTATCTGTCCATTTTCGTTAAAGGTGTTTTTTGCCATCAGGTCGGAGAGATATTCTTTTAAAAATGTAGTTTTGTCCATGTTCAAACACTCCTTTTTTCAAGTATGAATAAATCATACCCAAAACAGGTGAAAACAAAGCAGACAAGTCTGATATTATTGATTTTTCTCTTTTTGCTTCTGGTACTTATAGACCTTCCATCCAATGGGGATGGCGATAATGGCCAGAATGATTAAAATAAAGATAAGCCAGGTAAATGCCCGCTGCAGATAAAAAACAGAGGACTGAACAGCAAAACTGAAGCGAATGCCGACAACCATGCCGATGACAAAAATAATGGCAATTCCTACAACGTATAAAATAATCTTTGTTTTAAAGTTATTTTTCTTTTCAGGCTCTTTTTCCTGTTGGGCTTTTTCCATTTCTTGATCCTTCATGGGGACCTCCTTTTAACGTTTGATTTTAGTATAACCAATTTAGTTTAAAATTAACAGAAATTTCTAGTCAAACAGCGTTAAAATCTTAATAAATCTGTTGGTTAAATTTAAGAATTTTTAAGTTGTCTGTCGCGAGAGACAGGATTATACTGAAATTAAACTTAATGAATGAGGAAGAAAAAATGCGTGAGAGAATACTGATAATTGATGACGATGTGGAGCTTTGTTCCCTGCTTTTAAGATGCCTTGAGCGCGAGGGCTACGAGGTGTGTGCTGCCCATACCGGGGCTGCGGGACTAAACCGTCTGGATGAGAAAGAGGCCGTATTGGTTATTCTGGATGTGATGTTGCCCGAGATGAGCGGGTTTGCTGTTCTCTCCGAGCTCCGAAAAACAAAAAGTATTCCGGTATTAATGCTGACGGCCAGGGATAGTGAGAAGGATAAGGTGCAGGGTCTAAAAACCGGCGCAGATGATTATCTGACAAAACCCTTTTCTATCAATGAATTCATGGCCCGCGTAGAATCCCTTATCCGGCGGTTTACTGTCTTAAATCGTGAAAATCCCTGCAAAGAAAAGAGCCTTATCTTTAAAGGCGGTTTGTTGATCAATCCGGTGGAGAGAAGCGTCAGCGTACAGGAAAAAGAAATCGAGCTGACGAACAAAGAATTTGACTTGCTTTATTTTCTGGCAAAAAACCCTGGACAGGTTTTTACGAAGAAACAGCTATACACACAGATATGGCAGGAGGATTATGCCTTTGATGATGGAAATATGATGGCTTATATCAGCAAGCTGCGAAGAAAAATTGAGAAAAAAGAGAAGGAGACAGCTTATATTCAAACTATCTGGGGGGTGGGTTACCGTTTTAACAAAGGGGCTGTTTTATGAGCGTCACAGCTTTAACTATCCTGTGTCTGGTACTTGCCGCGGTTGTTTTGATTCTGTGTATCCTGCTACTTAAAGTTAAAAAGCGCTTGATAAAAGCCTGTGCCATTCTTGAGGAGGTCGAGGCGGGCAACTTTAACCGACGAATTTTAGCGAGAAAAGGGGATATGACCGCAGAGCTGTGCTATAAAATCAATAAAATTGTCAAAAACAGTGAATGTGAGATTGCTTCGCTGAAGAAAAATGAAAGGGCAAACAGGCAGCTGATGACCAGTTTGTCCCACGATGTCCGTACCCCTCTCACTTCCCTTATCGGTTATTTAGACGTACTGAACAGCGGAAAGGTAGAAGCAGAGGAGCGAAAAAGATATCTGGGTATTGCCTGGTCAAAGGCTTATGATCTCAAGGACTATGTGGACATTCTCTTTGACTGGTTCAAGCTGGAATCAAAGGAATATCATTTTTATTTTGAAGAGCGCGACATATGCGAGCTCACCCGAGATGGGATCATTGGCTGGATTCCGTTGTTTGAGGAAAACGGCCTTAATTACACGTTTCATATTCCAGATGAAGAATACAAGGTTTGGATTGATGCACGCTCCTGGAATCGTATTCTGAATAATCTTATCCAAAATGCTGTAAAGCACAGTGGCTGTTCCGCGCTGGAAATTGGCGTTGAGCGAACTCAAAAAAGCATGAAGCTATGGGTAAAAGATGATGGAAGCGGCATTGTCCCCGACCAGCTGCCCTACATTTTTGAAAGACTGTACAAATGTGACGCATCGAGGAGTGGTGCGGGCAGCGGCCTTGGACTGGCCATCACAAAAGAACTGGTTCAGGAAAATGGGGGAACCATTCTGGCAGACAGCGCTTTATGCCAGGGAACCATTTTTACTGTTACTCTGCCCTTGTGTTAAAAGCTAGAAAAAAGCAAGGTTTTGGCAATGGTTATACAAGCTGTTTTTCCTATACTGATAAGTAGAAAAGAACGAGGAGGAAAGCAGATGCAAGAACTGATCATTCAAACAAAAGATTTAACCAAAATCTACGGGGAACAAACCGTAGTAGATCGTGTCAACATTCATATAAGACAGGGAAAGATTTATGGCCTTTTAGGCCGAAATGGTGCGGGCAAAACTACGATTATGAAAATGATGATGGGCCTTACCCGTATAACGAAGGGAGAAATTGAAATTTTCGGCCAAAGAGTTGAGACGCATCAGAAAGACATTTATCCCCGTATTGGTGCGATCATTGAAGCCCCAGGCTTTTATCCAAATCTTACAGGAGCAGAAAACCTTAATGTGTTTGCCAGGCTTAGAGGAACAGTAAGTCTGGATGCAGTTAATGAAGCGCTGGAGCTTGTGGGGCTTCCCTATAATGATAAGAAGCTTTTTTCAAAATACTCACTGGGCATGAAGCAGCGCCTCGGAATCGCAAATGCCATCATACACGATCCCGAGCTGCTGATTCTCGATGAGCCAACTAATGGACTGGACCCCATCGGCATTGCTGAAATCCGGAAGTTTATCCGTTTTCTAAGTGAGGAACGTGGAAAAACCATTTTGATATCAAGCCATATTTTGTCAGAAATCGCGCTTCTGGCCGATGATATTGGCATACTCCATAATGGTGTGCTTCTGGAGGAAAGCAGTCTGGCTACTTTGCAGAAAAAGAATGAATGCTATATTGCCTTTAGAGTCTCCTCGACTGCCAAAGCCGCCAGAGTGCTGGAGGAGTTTTTCGGAATCACATGCTATGTTATCGAGAACGACCACAATATGAGGGTGCTGGATACGAGCATGGATATCGCAGAGATTAATAAAGCCTTTATAATGAATGAAATCGCAGTGAGCCGATCGGATCTGTGTGAGGAAACTCTCGAGGATTATTTTAAAAAAATTACCGGAGGTGAGGGGATTGCTTAGACTGATACAGGTCGAATTTATGAAAATCAAACGGCAGAAATTTATTATTTTGACCCTGCTGGCATCGCTTTTGGTGCCGTTTCCGTGGTGCATAGTGTGTATTCGTGACAACCTGGGCTTTCAAAATCTTTTTCAGGGTATGCTGGTTTACGGAGGTTTGCTGTTTCTGCCATGCGTGCTTTGTATTGCGGCGGCCACTTTGTTTTACAGAGAGGAAGATTATGACACCCTCAAAAATATTTTAATGGTGCCAGTGAGTAAAACCTCTCTTGTTCTATCCAAGATGACAGTACTGCTTGTCTTATCTGCGGTCTACTGTTTTTTAGGGCTGTTGGTCTGCATTCTTCTGAGTTTTTTTCTGCTGAACAGCGGACTGTCAGAGTTCAGAATAACAGCGGTGCAGGATACGCTGATGCTGGCTGTATTTGTATTTTTGGCCATCACCCCTATGATTACAATCATGCTGCTGTTTAAAAAAGGATATATCTTTGCGATAATCATATCCTTTATTTACGCTATCGTCAGCTTTTCCCTTCTTTTAATCGGTGTAAAGGTTATGTTTCCCATGATGGCGGTTTTTCAGCTTGCTATCATGCAGCATAATTTGAATATCGAAAGACTGCCACAGGAGAGTATTGAATTTTACCATTATCTCATGTATCCAACCGGGGTATCGCTTACCTGTTTGATTGCAGTAGCTCTGGCCTCGATCGGGCTGGCCGTCTTTATTTATAAACAACAGGAAGTTTAGGAGGGATTATATGAGTACTTTAATAAAGGTAGAAATTCTCAAGCTTAAGCGCTATAATATTTTAATTTTGGGAGTATGTACCACCTTCGGAACTGTGATGATCGCAGTATATCAAGCATGGAGTATGCGTTTTTATGGTATGGATTTTTCTGGGATAGCCGATTTTGTTCTCTGGGATGGGCTGACCCTATTAATGCCCTTTACAATTGCGCTCATCGGTGGCTTTATTTTGAAGCGAGAACTCACAGACCACACTCTGCCCGCTGTATTGATGGTGCCGGTTTCAGAATCAAAGCTGCTGGCAGCTAAGCTTATTATTACCGCTATTGTCACTGAGTTTTTAGTGCTTTTTGAGTACATCATGACCATTGGCGCGGCTTTTATGCTGGGCGTTGGCGGGAGTATCACAGGCATACTGCTGCTCAGCTATTTTTCTAAATTTATGCTCATCGGGCTTACTACTTTCATCGCAGTGCTGCCCCTTTTTGTTGTCACAGCTTATTTTAGAAAAGGGTATCTGGGCAGCACCATCTTGGCTTTTTTTATGGGCTTTCTGGGAATTATGGCAGCAAACAGCCCCACCTTTGTAAATTTGTGGCCGTTGACCGCAGGCCTAAGTCTCATTGATTATCAGAGCTCTGGGGCAAAATATAATTATTATAATCCTATCGTTTCCACGATGGTTCTGAGTCTTGTTTTGCTCTTCACTGTGATCATGGTACGCAGGACAGGGAAGCGGAAAAAGGACTTTTAAACCCAAAAAGGTGCCGGCATTTAAGCATTGCCGGCACCTTTTCAGATTTCAGATTAACGGATAGCTTTATGCTTAATAAAGGTACCTTCTTCCAGCTCCTCAAAAGCATGCATGAGCTCATCTCGGGTATTCATAACAATGGGGCCGCCCCAGGCCACTGGCTCATCAAGACGTTTGCCGGAGAAAAAGACAAACCGGGAATCCTGTCCATCTGGAGCTTTAACTGTGATGGCGTCACCAGAGCCAAACAGTACGGCCGTCTTTTCATCAATATTTTTCCCTTCGATCACTGCCTCACCTTGAATCAGGAAAATAAAGACATTGTCTTCCGTTTTAGTGGGAAGGGTAAGTGATTTTCCGGCCTTTACTGTAACATCGTAAAGAGTTGCCTGAATGTGACGGGGTTCTACGCCTTTGACACCTTCATATTCACCGGAAATCACACGGACCACTGCTGTATCACTTTCCTTTATCCTGATCATGTCGCCTGTGATATCAAAATAAGCGGGATCGGCCATTTTTTCATCTTTCGGAAGGTTGATCCAGAGTTGAAGCCCAAGCATGTGATCTGAAGGCTGTGGCATTTCCTGATGGAGAATACCACTTCCCGCAGTCATCCACTGGCTTTGACCAGATTTGATTGAGCCTTTATTGCCAAGGCTGTCCTGATGCTCAATATCTCCTTCGATAAGATAAGTGACCGTTTCAATCCCTCTGTGGGGATGGAAAGGAAAGCCTTTTATATAATCGTCCGGATTTTTTGAATCAAAGGAATCCAACATCAAAAAAGGATCAAAATCCTGGACGTCATTATTACCCAATACTCTTACCAGATGAACACCTGCGCCGTCAATGGCGTACTGCCCTTTTACTGTTTTGGTTATTTTACGTTCTGACATAAAAACACCTGCTTTCGTGGTTTAAAATTACTTGTATTCCGTAATGAATACATCATGTAAGAAAAGATTTACCCATAAAGGAAAGGTCTAATGGCTGATTAAGAATTTATTAAGGTTTTAAAATAAATAATAGCTGGGTTTAAAAGGATGTGTCGCAGTGACCTTGCCGAATAAGCGAATTTATGATATAATTTATAATCATTATGAAGTATGGAGGAAGGGTAATGGATAAAAAAGATTATGAACTTGTTGACAAGCCTATGAAGAAAGCTTGCATTGATCCTGAACGTTATTATGGCGAAATGATGGCTATTATAAGATCCGGTGAAGTCATTCCGTATCCCGCATATGCCGCCTTTACAACAACACCGGTGATTGAGCGTATCCAGAGGGCGTCTGAGGATGATAAGATCTGCATTGCCCGATATCTGTTTAAAAACGCACATAATGAACTGGAGGTCAACAATATTACAGAATTGCCCATGACGATGATTAAAGAAATAAAAAAAGCCTTAGACTAGATGAATAAAAAAGAGATGTACAATTGTACATCTCCCGCAGGGCCGTTTTAAACGGCCTTTTTTAATTGATACGGACGGCGCCCTCCACAACGCCTAAAATTTGTATAGTATCTTTGGGATAGGTCTCTTCCTCATAAAACTCGGTATTGAGAGGCTTTAGGATGATCGTATCCTCTGTGATACAGACCCGGCGCAACCGCACACTTCCATTTTCGAGAAGAATCAGTGCGTCCTGGCCATCGCAGCAGGTTTCCTGAAGGCGGACGTTTAGAATATCGTCTTTGTAGTAACGGTCAAACATGCTGTGGTCACGCAGAGTGACCATGATATAATCGCGGCCGTTTCGGCTTTTACTGGGGAGGGTTTCCGCAGTGTATTCCGGAGGTTCTGGCGTTTCAATAGTGCCGTCAATATTGACGATGGATGAAGTGATGTTGGAAGGGATAAAGAGTTCTACATTGTCATTCCAGTTCATATTTATTTAACGACCTTTCTTTATAAAAAAACAACCTGTAAAAATGTGTTTTCCGCAGCGGCGTCCATCAATACCTGCCGCAGCTTTTCGCCGTAAGGGCCAAGGTGAGCTTCGGCGGCATTGAAATGGATTATTTCAAGCCTGGTACTGGTGCCGATGCTTGTGAGAGAATCCCAGAGGGCATCGAGGTTTTTGCCGTAATAATCATGGATTTCAAGCTTTTTTTCAATATACGCGTGGGTTTCCTGGATACTAACCATACGCTGACCGTCAAGGGTAATAGTTCTCATGACTCAGTCACTCCTTTAAAACGTAATTTCTTTAAAGCTGTTGTAGTGATCATTGGTATAATAAATCAGACCATCACTTGAGTAGATGATTCTTTCCGAGCCTCGGTAGCCGCCTTCATAGTTGATATCGCACTCTTTCCAGGTGCGGCCTTTAGCCTCAGGAAGTTTTTTATCATAGTTTCCAAACCGGTCACCACCGATGCTTTTTCCCTTTGCCACCTTATCCAGATTTCCTTTCTGGCTGTCCCAGCCCAGCTTTTGAGCTTCTTTTTTAGTAATAAAGTTGGTGGGCAGCTTCTGGTATGTGTGTATATAAAGCGCTACGTCCTCCTTGGAGGTGTAGGTGCCGTTTTCTGTAATTTGCGGGGCGCTGCCGCTGTCAGTGTCTGTACCTGTTGGTGATGTGCTGCTGCAGCCTGTTATCAGGAGTGCGACCATCAACAGGGGCAGGAGTGCTCTAAATAAACGCTTTAGCATTAATGATTTCCTTTCTTTAAAGTTTGAATCAATTATATCATAGTCATCCTAAAATTTGAATGCTGTATATCCTGTTGGATTTAAGGGGTTTTTAATAATCCCTCGTTATACTGTAATAAATGTTAAAAATTTGCAGATACATAAGGGGAAAATGATGACTGAAGAAAGCTTTTTTGAAACAGCCGATGAGACATCTTTTGACGAGGCATTTGAGATATTAGACGCTTCGTTTCCAGATACTGAAAAACGCTCCTATGAGGGGCAGAAAGCACTTTTAGAGCAGCCGGACTATAAGCTTTTGATCAAACGGACCGATATGGGCAGAACCATTGCGCTGTTGGGCGTCTGGGTTTTTGATGACTTTGATTTTATCGAGCATGCTGCAGTGTCCGAGAAGGCAAGAGGCGGCGGCATCGGAAGCCGAATATTCAAGGAATATTTTAAGGAAAATGACCGGATGATTTTTTTAGAGGTAGAGCATCCCAATGAGGAGGATGCAAAACGCAGGATCAAGTTTTATAAAAATCTGGGTTTTCATCTTAATCAGTATGAGTATTATCAGCCGCCGTTAAGACCTGGAATGCCAGAGCTGCCGCTCTATGTTATGACCTACCCGGATCCAATTGACGAGGAACAGTTTGAGTACTGTAAGAGTGTTTTAATGGATACCGTTTATCATAAATCATTAAAACCATAACTGTAAATATAAAAGCCTGCCACTGTAGAAGCTTACAGTGGCAGGCTTTTTATGTATCATTCGGCCAAAACACTTTTATAGGAAGGGTTGTTTGCAAATTCGGATACGGCAAAGGAACAGAGCGGTGTGATTTTTTTATGTCTGTCCCTGGCGTACTGAACAGCCTTTTCGACCAAAGTGCCGCCGAGTCCTCTTCTGCGTGCGGCAATGGATACACCTACATGTGTAATAATCCATTCATCACCATTTTGAGTAAAATTCAATTCACCCAATTCGGTGCCATATTCATCAGTTGCCAGAATGCGATTTTCTTCCAGTTTATACGTCATTGCAAAGACCTCCTTGGATGGTTTATTAATGCCGTAAGGCATTATACTTATTATTATACCGAAAATACTTAAGCTTAACCATATAATATGATATAATCATTTCAGAAAGAGGTAATCGGCTTCATATGGAAACATATGTATTGTATTTTTCAAAGAAGGGAAAAAACAATGAATGCGGAACATGGGAAGACAATGGACAAAAAGAAACTTTGGATGCTGGCAGGTCTTATCGCTGCGGTGCTGGTACTATGCATTGCAGCAGTGATTATTTTTAATGTGAACAATACGCCAGAAAAAGCTTTGAACACATACATCGAGGCAGTCAATCAACGAGATTATGAAAAAATGTACAGTCTGATCAGTGATGAGAGCCAACATAGCTATTCTAAAGAAACGTTTATTGAGCGAAACAAAAATATATACGAAGGTATTGAAGCAGAGAATTTGGCCGTTACAAAGATACAAAACACCGAAAAAATTGATTCTGAATATACAAGAGTCACTTACGATTCTTCAATGGATACAGTAGCAGGGACACTCAAGGATCTTAATTTTGTGAATTTTAAAAAGAACGGCATGTTTAAACCTTATCAGATTGTCTGGGATTCTTCGGTTATTCTGCCGGCACTACAGGATGGTGATAAGGTCAGTGTGGACACCAATGCTGCAGACAGGGGTAATATTGAGGACCGTAACGGAAATCTTCTGGCAACAACCGGTGTAGCATCCTCTGTAGGGCTGGTTCCGGGGAAAATAAACGCAGAGACGAGGGACGCGGATATGGCAAAGTTCGCAGAGCTTCTCGATGTAACAATTGAAAATGTTCAGGCAGCTCTGTCTGCGGGATGGGTGACCGATGAGACCTTTGTCCCCATAAAAACCATAACTGCTGACAATGCAGAGCTTGAAGCTGCACTGCTGCAGATACCGGGCGTTATGATCAATGATAAAACCCTTCGGGTCTATCCCTATGGCGAGAAGACATCACAACTCACAGGTTATATACAGGGGATCAGCGCCGAAGAGCTGGAGGAGAAAAAAGACCAGGGCTATACTGAGGCCAGTGTTATAGGGAAAAGTGGACTTGAAAGGCTGTATGATAAGCGGCTGAGAGGTCAAGACGGGGCTACCATCTCCATTAATCATACTGAAAATAACGGTGAAGTAAAAAATATCGTTTTGCAGGAAAAAGCAGCAGTCAGTGGAGAGAACGTTAAAACTACCATCGATGCAAACTTACAGAGTACACTTTATGACCAGTTTACTGCGGATAAGAGCGCATCTGCGGCTATTAATCCCAAAACAGGCGAAGTGCTGGCCCTTATCAGCACACCGAGTTATGACGCAAACGCTTTTATTCTTGGACTTAGCGATGAGCAGTGGCAGAGCATGAATGCCGATCCGGCTAATCCATTGCTCAACCGTTTTGAAGCCACCTACGCGCCAGGTTCCTCCTTTAAGCCGGTGACTGGTGCCACTGGTCTGCAAACTGGTGCCTTTACAGCAGATGAGGACTTTGGCCCAAGCGGCCTTGTATGGCAGAAGGATAGCAGCTGGGGAGATTTTAACATTACAACGCTGGAAGAATACAGCGGACCAGCAAATCTGGAAAATGCTCTTGTCTATTCAGATAATATTTATTTTGCTAAAGCAGCTTTAAAAATCGGAGGGGACCGTTTTACTGAAGAACTGAAAAAAATGGGCTTTGGTGAGGATATTCCCTTTGAGCTTGATATGACCGCCTCCCAGATTTCTGAAAGCGGCACCTTTGACAGTGAAGCACAGCTGGCTGCCAGCGGCTTTGGACAGGGACAGATTCTGGTGAACCCACTGCATATGGCTTCAATCTATTCGGCTTTTGTTAATGACGGCAGTATGGTTAAGCCTTACATCGAATACAGGGACAATGCGCAGGCTGAGTATTGGAAAACGCAGGTTTTGTCAAAGGAAGTGAGCGATACCATCCGCGATGATCTGGTACAGGTAGTGGAAAATCCAGCAGGAACAGGCCATGAAGCTCAGATTGAGGGCTTGAGCATTGCCGGTAAAACGGGAACTGCGGAGATTAAAGCGTCTCAGGAGGATACCTCTGGGACAGAGCTTGGCTGGTTTAATGCCTTTACAGCAGACCCTTCAAGCCCACAGCAGCTTATGGTTGTCAGCATGGTTGAGGATGTTAAGGATCGCGGCGGCAGTCATTATGTTGTCCCCAAGGTTAAGGCGGCCTTCGAAATGCTGGCGCGTTAATTCTTGAATTTTTGTGAACATGGATTGACTTTTCAGTGACAGGATGGTTATACTTAAAAATACAACAGAGTGAAAGGACATTTTTAAAGATGAGTAAAGCACAATGGCGGGGTGCCACCCTGCTGGCGCCGGTACCGGCCGTAATGGTATCCTGCGGTACCATGGCGGAATCTAACATTTTAACCATAGCCTGGACAGGTATTATCAATTCAAATCCACCCAAAACCTATATTTCCATAAGGCCAGAGCGCCATTCTTATGAGGTCATAAAAGAAACAGGGGAATTTGTTATCAATCTGACCACTGTATCACTTGTAAGAGCTACGGATTTTTGCGGAGTACGCTCAGGCCGGGATTTCGATAAGTTTGAAAAAATGGCGCTGACAAAGGAGTCTGCTGCGCATCTGAACTGCCCTATGATTGAGGAAAGCCCTGTAAATCTGGAGTGCCGTGTGAGAGAGATAATTCCTCTAGGTTCTCATGATATGTTTTTAGCAGATATTCTGGCAGTCAATGTGGATGAACAATATCTGGATGAAAGAGGCAAGCTTCATTTGGATAAGGCACAACTCATCAGCTATGCTCACGGTGAATATTTTGAACTTGGGAAAAAGCTGGGCAGCTTTGGCTACACCGTTCGGAAGAAAAAGAAAAAAATCCGAAAAAGGAATGTAAAAAAATAGTAGGAAGTCTTCAATGTCAACTATAATTTAAAATAAGGTTGACAATGGAGACTTTTTCTTTTATACTTTTTTTAATTAAAGTTTAGGAGAAAAAGATGGAAACAACGATGACAAAAACACGGTCTATGGTGCAGTGCGCATTATTTGCCGCGTTAGTGGCGATCGGTGCCTTTATACAGATTCCGGTGCCCTATATGGATTATTTTACACTGCAGTTTCTGTTTGTTCTGCTTGCAGGTATGCTTTTGGGTTCTGCCCGCGGCGCTTTATCAGTGAGCGTTTATGTATTGGTAGGCCTTGTGGGGTTTCCGGTGTTTGCGGCAGGCGGCGGCATCCAATATATTTTCAGACCGAGCTTTGGCTATCTGCTCGGTTTTATCCTTGCGGCATGGGTTGCAGGCTTTATTATCCAGAGAGGGCAAAAACAGAACTATGGCCGCTGTCTTTTGGCTGCCTTTACTGGACTTTTGATCACCTACGCTATCGGTTTAGTCTACAAGTATATGATTCTTAATTTCTATATGGCAGAGCCGACACCGTGGAGCATTGTTCTTTTATCCTGTTTTCCCCTTGATCTTCCCGGAGATATCCTGCTCTGTTTTATTGGCGCCGGGCTGGCGCACAGGATAAAACCATTATTGAGGAGGATATGATGAATATTGGTAATTTAGCAGAGAAAATAAAATACGGTTATGAGATTAACAGGGAGGAAGCACTGGAACTGGCGTACAGTTCCAATACAGAAGCATTGAGCACATACGCAGGCGAGCTTAGAGAACAACTCTGTGGCAGAGATTTTAATCTGTGTACCATCATTAATGGAAAAAGCGGTCGATGCAGCGAAAACTGTACTTATTGTGCCCAGTCTGCATGGTTTAACACCTGTGTGGAGGAATATCCACTGCTACCAGAAGAAACCGTGGTGGAAAGCGCCCTGTCAAATTACCGCCAGGGTGTACATCGTTTTTCGATTGTGACCTCTGGAAAACGGCTTGAGGATGAGGAGGTGGACGCAGTCTGCTGTATATATGTAAAGCTTGCAAAGACCACCCCAATGGGGCTCTGCGCATCTCATGGGCTTCTGAGCTATGAAGCACTTTTAAAGCTCAGAAAGGCTGGTGTAACGCGTTATCATAATAATCTTGAAACCTCAGAGAGATTTTTTGCGAAAATCTGCACAACACATACCTATTCGGAGAAAAAGACTGTCATCAAAGACGCCCAGAGAGCAGGGCTTGAAGTATGCAGCGGGGGAATCATTGGCCTTGGTGAATCAATGGAGGATCGTATTGATATGGCCTTTACTCTGAAGCAGCTCGGTGTGGGTTCGGTGCCGCTCAACGTGCTAAGCCCGATTCCAGGAACGCCTCTTGAGGGCAGAATTCCTCTTGCCTATGATGAAATAGTCCGCACAGCCGCCATTTTCCGCTTTATTTTACCAAAAGCACAACTCCGTCTGGCCGGAGGGCGTGCACTGTTTCCAGATAAGGGAAAGCGCCTGATGGAAAGCGGTGTGAATGCAGCGATTTCAGGAGATATGCTTACCACAGCCGGAATTGCCACGCATGAAGATATCGCCATGATTACGACCCTCGGGTTTGAGGTGAAGGCTAATGTGTAAAGGAATTTTCATCACCGCTACTGGTACTGATGTAGGAAAAACCTATATCACAGCCAGAATTATTAAGGGACTCATAGCGCAGGGGATAAACGCCGGATATTATAAAGCTGCGCTCAGCGGCACAGAAGTTGAAGCTGGAAAAAAGATTGCAGGTGACGCGGCCTATGTATTCCGTTTTGCGGGGATTAAGGGTGAGCCCAACCAGGCAGTGACTACGATGCTTGATTACCCAGCTTCGCCACATCTGGCGGCACAGATGGAAAATAAGCGTATTACGCTGGCGCCCATTATACAGGATTTTGACAGAGCCGCCTCGATTTACGATTATGTAGTGATGGAAGGCAGCGGCGGCATTATCTGCCCATTAAACTTAGAGGGAACAACGCTTATGCTGGTGGATGTAATAAAAGCTTTGGCGTTGGAGATTGTGATTGTCGCAGATGCTGGTCTTGGGACCATTAACAGCACACTCCTTACTCTGGAATATGCCAGAAGCATGAAAATAGACACACGATGTATTGTACTGAATCGATTTGATGAAAGTTCTGCCATACACTGTGATAATAAAAAGGTTATTGAGGCAATGACAGGCTTGGAAGTACTGGTCTGCGGTGTTCAGGGAGATCTGGATATTTTATTAATTAAAAAAATTTTACTTGCAAATTTACTTGACAGCATTTGAGACCTCCGATATAATTAATATTGTTAAAAGGGAGTAGTTGAAACGGTAAAGTCAACATACTGGTGCAGAGCACCTGGTTTTACCGCCTTTATTTATTCAAAGGTAATGAGACTTTTAGCGTATTTTTAGAATACGCTGGAGGTCTCTTTTTTGATGTTGAGCTTATTTTTTGGGAAAATGGCAGCAAATAGGAATGGTAGTGAAACAAGTGCAGATTTCCAAGAAATTTGTGATCTCTATATGCTCTTTTAACGGGGTAAAAATTTTAAAAGGAGTATCGTTGATGAAAGCATTTCAAGAAACGACAAGTCAGACGCTTGAACGATTAAATGTCGATCCTGAATTGGGGCTAAGTAAAAACCAGATCGAGGAAAGCCGTTTAAAGCATGGGGTTAATGCGTTCACCAAAGGAAAGCCAAAATCTGTTTTCAAAAAGATATGGGATGCGGCAACAGAACCCATGATTGTTATGCTGTTAGTGGCAGCTGCCATCACCCTGGGTGTTAATTTTGTCCGCTATTTTACCGGAGGACAAACCGAATTCATTGAATGTATCGGTATTTTTGCTGCTATTTTTCTAGCAGTCGGCGTTACCGTTATTATGGAAGGGCGGAGCGAAAAAGCGTTCGAGGCCTTAAACCAGATTAATGAGGATGTGCAGGTCAAGGTCAAGCGGGGGGGCAGCGTCACCCTGATATCCCAAAAAGATCTGGTGGTCGGGGATATTATGGAGGTAGCCACTGGCGACATGATCCCTGCTGACGGCCGTGTGATCGAGTCGCTGGGATTGAGAGTTGATGAATCCTCTTTGACGGGAGAGAGCCTTCCGGTTAAAAAAGAAGCCGAATTGGTTTATGATAATCCTAAGACTCCGGTAGCCGAACGCGCCAACATGCTCTACTCTGGATGCTTTATAACCGGAGGCGGCGGCACCATGGTTGTGACTGAGGTTGGAGATGGTACTGAGTTTGGAAGTATTGCACGCGAGCTTTCTAAAACGGAAAAGGGCTCTACACCGCTTCAGGAAAAGATGGATCGATTGGGGAAGCTTATTACAATTCTGGGTGCGACTGCTGCAGCTATTGTTTTTGTCATTCAGCTGATCATTTTTGCTTCAACAGGTACCTTTAATCTGGATACAGTATCTGAAGCTTTTATTACCAGTATCGTTCTGATCGTTGCAGCGGTACCTGAGGGGCTTCCGACCATTGTGGCAGTCTCACTGTCCATTAATATTATTAAAATGGCCAAGCAAAACGCTCTGGTTAAAAAGCTGATCGCCTGTGAAACCATTGGATGTATCAATGTGATCTGCTCAGATAAAACCGGCACGCTGACTGAGAATCGCATGACGGTTACAGATATTTACTCAGATGGACATCTGATTACACCAAAGATTCTGGACAATGATGCCTTA
The DNA here is from genome assembly GCF_900142645.1 of Eubacterium callanderi. GTDB lineage: Bacteria > Bacillota > Clostridia > Eubacteriales > Eubacteriaceae > Eubacterium > Eubacterium callanderi. Next base: position 202,451 of record NZ_FRBP01000006.1, on the reverse strand, counting down.
ATCCAGAATTTTACCATCAACAGCACTGCAGATATCGAGCAGGGTGACCAGCCAAAATTTATTGGAAACCCGACAGAATGTGCATTGATCATGGCCTATGAAAAATCAGATGCACACCATGTGCCCTACAGTGATCTGCGTAAAAATGCAAAGATTACCTTTGTTTTTCCGTTTTCCTCTGAGACAAAAAATATGACGACCATTGTAGAAAGGGATGGGGGAAGTGTGGCCTACTCCAAGGGAAGTCCTGAAAAAATCATCAGCCAGTGTCGTTATATTATGATTGATGGACAGGCTGTTCCTTTTTCGGAAGAGCATATCCAGCAGATTGAAAAAGAAATGACTGGTTTTGAGAAAAAAGCCCGCCGTGTGCTCGCCTTTTCACACAAATTGCTTTCAGGTATTCGGACAACAACTGAGTATGAGGAAAGCCGTACACATATCGAGTCCGATATGATTTTTGATGGTTTTGTTGCCATTACAGACCCGCTGCGCGAGGACGTCTATGAAGCAGTTAACCGCTGCCGCAAGGCTGGGATTGAATTAAAGATCCTGACAGGGGACAATATTGTAACAGCCCGCGCCATCGCCGATGAGCTGGGCCTTCTGAAACCTGGAGATGCAGCGGCCGAGGCCTATAAGCTCGAGGATCTGAGCGAAGAACGCCTCATTGAGCTGCTGCCAAGGATCAAAGTTATTGCCAGAAGCACCCCTGTCGTTAAAATGCGTGTGGTAAATGCCTTAAAGAAAATGGGGAATGTGGTCGCTGTAACCGGTGACGGTATCAATGACGCGCCAGCCATTAAAAACGCTGATGTGGGCATCGCTATGGGGATTACCGGAACAGAGGTTTCCAAAGAAGCCAGTGATATTGTACTGCTTGATGATTCTTTTTCCACTATTGTTAAGGCTGTTCAGTGGGGGCGTGGGATCTACGAGAATTTCCAGCGCTTCATCCAGTTTCAGCTTACCGTTAACCTCTCTTCGGTTATCGTGGTCCTGTCCTGTATTTTGCTTGGATTAAAATCGCCTTTTACCGCACTTCAGCTTTTATGGATTAACATTATTATGGATGGGCCGCCGGCCCTTACGCTGGGCCTTGAACCGATCCGAGACGACCTTATGAACCGCCAGCCAATTTCCCGGGATTCCAATATTGTGAGTAAAGGTATGCTTTCACGCATTGCCTGCAATGGTATTTTTGTTTCCATCATTTTTATGATGCAGGCCCTGTTCAATATTCTGGGCGGCGCTGAAGGAGAACAGTATACCATTCTTTTCACACTCTTTGTGGTCATGCATCTTTTCAATGCATTTAACAGCCGTGAACTTACCGATACCAGTGTCTTTTCCAACTTTTTCAGCAATCGTCTGATGCTGCTGGTCTTTGGTCTGACTTTTATGCTGCAGGTGGTCATCACTCAGTTTGGTGGAATTCTTTATAATACCGTGCCGTTATCCTTAAGTATGTGGATTAAGATTGTTACCTTAGGTTTATCGGTTATTGTTGTTTCTGAAACCTTTAAGCTTATTAAAAGAAAACTCTCTAAAACAGCATAAAATAAAAAGACTCTGTTTTTCTTTAATGAACAGAGTCTTTTTTTCTACGCTTTTTTATTTCTTTTCGTATATTCAGCCAGATACGGATACTTGAAGAAACGATAATGATCCCCATGGCGAGCGCGCCGGCAATGCCAAGGGTATGCAGGCCAGTGTTGATGGCATCGTCCACGCGGCCGTTGATGAAATGCTCCATCGTATAGTAGATGCCGCCTCCAGGAACAAGAGGGATAAGGGCAGCGGCCAGATAAATGGTGGCTGGGGCTTTGAAACGCCTTGCCATGATCTCAGCGTAAAGCGACACAGCCAATGTCGCAATAAAATACTGAGGGATGTCGTTGATAAAAAAGCCCTGCAGTCCCATATACAAAAACCAGCCTAAGGCACCGCCAATTCCAGCGATGACAAGTGCCTGACCGCGGATATTAAAGACAACACCAAAGGCTACCGTGGCGGCAAAAGCATAGAAGCATTGGAGTAAAAGACTGCTTTCCATAGGCTATACCCCCAGAAAAGGACGCAGAAAGGTCAGCGGAATAGCAGCACCTACAGCAATCCCGGCTCCGATCAGGAGCGCCTCAGTCGTTTTTGTCACGCCGGCCAGCAGATCGCCAGCGATAATATCCCGCATAGAGTTCGTGATCGCCAGTCCGGGTACCAGTGTCATGATGGTGCCAATGATGATTTTGTCCATGTTAGCGGCAAAGCCGGAGCGGACGAATCCCAGAGCGCACAGAGCAATTACTGCGCCGCAGATCACATTTTCAAAGAATGCGTTGGTTTTAATTTTCTCCAAAGCGTTAAAAATCACCTTTGTCAGAGCGCTGATAAAAAGTGAGGCAAAGGCGTCTGACAGAGTTCCTTTAAAAAGCAGAGTGAAAAAGAAGGCTACAAAGGAGAAAGCCAGCACCTGCTTAATAAGAGAGTAAGGAGGAAAACGACGGATTGCCTCAATGCGCCTCTGAACCTCCTCATAAGGTGGTATCGTCGCGCACATTTCGCGGGAGAGGGAGTTCAGGCGCTCGACCTTGTAAAGATCGGTTCCACGGCTGAAGATCCGCTTGGTCAGTGTCAAAGGGGGATCGTTGCCGACGCGGATCGTGATGATAATGGTGGTGGGAACCGCGAAAATCTCGGCGTTATCCACGCCGTAAGCCTGGCAGATACGGCGCATAGAGTCCTCGACACGATAGATTTCCGCACCGCTTTCCAAAAGCATATCGCCGATTTCCATGGCCACTGTGATGAGATGTGTAGGTGTCATGGCAGGCATTCCAAAATTGTGTCAAGAATCTGTCCCGCAACATTCTCCTTTGTCTGCTTTGGAAGTTCTGTAGCACGGTCTTTTGTGATAACAGTTACGACATTTGTATCCCCACTGAATCCAGCGCCTTCTACCTTTAGATTGTTTGCGATCATCATGTCAACATTTTTGCGTATCAGTTTGGCTTGAGAGTTTTCCAGGAGATTTTGCGTTTCCATGGAAAAGCCGCAGAGAAACTGCCCCGGTCGTCTGTTTGCGCCCAGCCAGGCCAGAATGTCCTGGGTGCGGTTGAGAGCAATGTTCATGGCACCTTCTTTTTTCTTTACCTTTTCATCAGAATAGTCGGAAGGGGTATAATCTGCTACAGCCGCAGCTTTGATGATAATATCCTGTTGTTCCGACCGGCTGGTGACCGCCTCAAACATATCTTTTGCGGAAACGATATCGACCATATTTACAAAAGGGACTGGAGGCAGCGCGGTTGGGCCGCTGACAAGGGTGACCTCAGCCCCACGAAGCATGGCATTGCGCGCCAAAGCATAGCCCATTTTACCACTTGAATGGTTGGTAATGTAGCGGACCGGATCAATGGCTTCACAGGTAGGCCCGGCGGTTATCAGTACTTTTTTTCCAGCAAGATCTTTTTCAAAAGCGATTTCCTTTAGAATATGATCGATCAGGACTTCTTCCTTAGGGAGCTTGCCATCGCCGATATCCTTACAGGCGAGAACACCGCTGTCTGGCTGAACGATTTCAAAGTTATATTTTCTTAAAATATCCAGATTGTCCTGGACGACCGGATTGTGAAACATGTTTGTGTTCATAGCTGGTGAGACGATTTTTTTGCAGGTGCAGGCCAAAGCGGTTGTGGTCAGCATATCGTCAGCCAGTCCGTGTGCCAGCTTTGCAAGCACATTGGCTGTGGCTGGAGCGATCATGAGCAGATCAGCACGTTTGGCCAGCGAGACGTGTGCAACATTGTAGTTGATGTTTTTATCAAAGGTATCGACGATACAGTTGTTGCCTGTCAGGGTGGAGAAGGTCATTGGCGCAATAATTTCTGTTGCGTTGGGTGTCATGATAACATGGACGTCACATCCCCATTTTGCCAGAGTACTGGCGACATTTGCCATTTTGTAGGCTGCAATACTGCCACTGACACCAAGGATAACTGTTTTATTTTTTAAGTTCATCTTTTATGTACTTCCTTCGTTCAAATTTACTAGGAGATTATATCAAAAATAGAACCTTCCGTAAATGCAGTTTGGGTAAAAAAGACTTGAAAGCTGATCTTTTTTCATGTTAAAATAGTCACGATTAAGCATTGTATCCGGCTTGACTGGAACGATAGCAGGAGGAAAATCGAATATGAAAACACGAACGACCAAGGAATTGGTCCAATTGTCACTTTTTGTGGCAATTATTGTCCTGATGGCAGTTGTCCCGTTTTTGGGATACATTCCGCTGGGTTTCACCCGTGCGACCATTATCCATATACCCGTAATCATTGGAAGTATCATACTCGGCCCAAAATACGGAGCATTTTTAGGATTTATTTTTGGTCTCACCAGTCTCGTGAACAATACTTTTAACCCAACGGTAACCTCTTTTGTATTCACCCCATTCTATTCACTTGGAACCTATGATGGTAATTTCTGGAGTCTTGTGATTTGTTTTATACCCAGAATTTTAGTGGGGATTGTTCCTTATTATATTTACAAGGGATTGAAGAAAGTAAAAGACAGCGATGCGCTGGCTTTAACCTGCGCCGGCGTTGGCGGCTCGCTCACCAATACACTGCTCGTTATGAACATGATTTATTTCTTTTTTGGACAGAGCTACGCATCTGCAAAGGAAATGGACATATCAGCCCTTTATGGGGCCATTTTGGCCGTTATCGGTATTAATGGTGTTCCAGAGGCGATTGTTGCCGGAGTATTGACGTTAGCTATCTGCAAAGCGTTGTTAAAATATGGTGTTAAAAAATAAAAATTCACCGCATTTCTCAGGAATGCGGTTTTTTTAATAATATGGTATAATCATTACAAAACTAAAAGGGATGTGATTGTTATGAAGGATTCATTATGGATAAAGGCTGTTGAATTCCACGGACACGAGTGTCCCGGGCTGGCCATTGGCGTGCGTGTCAGCGACGCGGCAAAAGAAATGCTGCGCATTGGTTCATCGGAGGATGAAGAGATTGTGTGCGTTGCGGAAAATGACTCTTGCAGTGTGGATGCGGTGCAGGCTCTGCTTGGCTGTACTTTTGGAAAGGGGAACCTTTTATACCGAAATACCGGAAAACAGGCTTTTTCGTTTTTTAACCGTGCTACGGATGAGAAGGTGCGCATTTATCTGAAAGCCCGCAAAAAAGGGTCAATGAGTAAGCCTGAATATCAGGAGTACCTGTTAAACGCCCCCCTCGATGAGCTGTTTGACTATTCAACACCAAAATTTGAGCTTCCCGAAAAAGCCCGGATTTTTACCACGGTCTTTTGTGAGCTTTGCGGCGAAGGCGCTCCAGAGCATAAAATGCATTTACAGGAAGGAAAAATTGTCTGTGAAGATTGCTTCAAACCCTATAACAGAGGCTGGTAAAAAACAAGAAGGCGCCGGAATAAAAATTCCGGCGCCTTCTTGTTAATTTCGGCTTAACTGGCGGTATCGGCTGATCATCAAACCGACTGCGAAGATAGCGATAATGAAGCCTGTCAGAACCAGCATGTCGGCAAAAACAGGGGACAGGGCTTCCTTACTGAAACTCTTTAGTCCGATAATGGCATTATTTGCTTTAATGTACCAGTAGGTTGGGGTAAAACTGGCGATGGCCTTAACCGAGTCCCCCAACAGATATTGAGGAACAAAAACGCCGCTTAGAAAGCAAAGCCCCAGTGAGACCACATTAGCAACGGCGCTTTGAATATTATAGCTTTTTATGAACTGACCTGTCAGAAAGGCAATACCGAGTGCAGTAAAGGTCATAAGCAGAGCATTGACACTACAGAGTAAAACTAGAGGCAGGTTTTCTGGCGTAATGTCATAAAGCACAAAAGCAACCAGAAGCATAAAGCTCCAGACAATGATACCGAAAATCGTGCTGGCGATTGCCAGCTGGGCATTAAAATTTTTAAGGCGCATAGGAGCACAGCTGTTCCGGCGTTTGATATCTTGATTATTAAAGACCATCATAATCGAGGAGATACCGAGAATCAAAACAGCCAGCAGGGCATAGGCCAGATAATTAAAGTAATAGGAATAGCTTGGAATTCCCTCCTCGATGGAAATTTGATCCAGAGTGACAGTTGTCTGATCATCCATACTGGCGGCTGTCTTTTTTGATAGCTCTGCCTGGCTGATATCTGGAATTCCCTTTAGATAAAGCTGTGCCGTATTAAAATACTGGTTGACAAGCTGGCCCGCCTGATATTCAAAATCACTGTCCGGAACGGTGTTTTCAATGATTTCGGGTTTTTCTCCTGCCATAAAAGCTTTGGTAAACCCTTCAGGAATGGTTGCGATATAGACGACCTCTCTGAAAAAAAGTGCATCCTTGAATGTTGACGGATCATCCTTCAGTGGGACAATGTCAGCATTCTGGCCAAGATAATCGGTAAAGCCACGGAGCAGCTCGCTGTTTTCATCATGATTGATAACGGCCACCGATGGTTTTTGGGGTATAAAATTCGTATTGTTATTTGTCTGTGACATCATTGAAAATAAAACAGCCAGGCCGATGAAAATAACGATATAAATCATCATCTGCATGAGGTTGCTTTTAATGATTTTAAAATAGGTTTTAAAGACTTGCATATTGCTGCCTCCGGGTAATAAAGTAGGTAAGGGTAGAAAAAATCAGTGCAAATATGCACAGAATAGCGATGCAGGTATAAAACTTTGGTCCGCCGTCATAGTAATAAAGACTGTAAAAAGCGTCAGTAATCTGACTGACAGGGTTGACCGCCTCAGCCCAGGGAGCGCTCAGACGAATGCTGTACTTGATGTCTGGCGACATCATACCAGCCAGAAACGACATGAGCATGGTGATTGCCACGAGAATACCCGTCTTAAGGCCCTCGCTTCCTTTTACCAGAACGCCGATCATTGTTCCGAAGGTAATGCCGCAGACCGACCCGACCAAGCTGATCAGAAGAATTTCAGGAATATGATTTCCCATCTCAACATTCAGAATAAAAACCATGTAGGCAATTAGGATAAGAATCTCAATAAAATGAATGGTTAATGTCGCGCAGAAGTTGATGCCCAGTAACTTAAGTTTGTGTGTAGGTGCGACAGCCAGACGAGAAGCCTTGTCCGATAAATTGGCCTGAATATCAACCATATCCTGAAGTCCCAGAAATGCGCCGTAAAAGCAGGCCATTGCCAGGAGCGCATAATAGCTGATGAGGAGTGTGTTCAGGCTTTTGTCTGTCAGAGATCCAGCGATTGTGTAGTCTTTAGAACTACTGATATCATCCATAAATCCCTGAGCAAAAGCCTGTGGATTCGACTGAGCAACATCGGCGGCCGTGTGGTAAACCCGAATGTACTGATCCAGCACATTTTTGATAATCGTCTGATTGACTCCCGATTCACTCACTGTGAGCTCAGGTTTATCACCGGTCATGGCAATGATGCCGGATACTGTGCCATCAGAGAGCCATTCCAGTGCTTTGCTGGTATCTGAGGTGAGTGAGATCTTTAAAATCGAGTCCGGTTCACTGGAGACCGCTTTCAGGGTTTCCTTGAAACTTTCGCTGTTTTGATAATCTTCATTATCGATCACAGCAACAGGAATTGCCTTAAAATTATGACTTGAGAAAATGTTGCTGAAGGCAAAATGAAACAGAGTAGCCAGTAACAGTGGGAAGAGCAGGGTCCAGAATACCAGTGCCTTATCCCGCAAAAGGCATTTTATACGGTTGGTATATAAAAAGGAAAACATGCAAGGCCTCCTAATCTCTCAGCTCTTTACCCGTGATTTCGAGGAATACATCATTGAGTGTTGGTTCCTCAGAAGTGACACGGCCAAAGCTGATTCCGTTATTTTGCAGATAGTTAAGCAACTGCATCAGATTATTTTTCCCACCGGAATAATGGATTTCCAGAAAGTTGTTCTGATAGCGGACCTTTGAAACAGAGTCCTGTGCCTCAATGATGCGAAGGTGAACGTCAGAAAGGTCAAAGATTTCAACATGTACGGTTTCTGCTGATCGAATCATGGCTTTCAGCTCTTCCTTTGTGCCCATTGCCAGGGTTTTCCCTTTATCCATAATGGCAATGCGGGTACAGATCTGCTCGACCTCTTCCATATAGTGTGAGGTATAGACGATGGTTGCACCCTCCCGGTTGAGCTTTTGAATACCCTCCAGAATAGCATTCCGGCTCTGGGGGTCGACAGCAACTGTCGGTTCGTCTAGAATAATAAGCTTTGGCTTGTGCGCAATGCCACAGGCAATATTTAAACGTCTGAGCAGGCCTCCGCTGAGTTTTTTAGGCAGAAAGCGTTTGAAATCTTCAAGACCGACAAAATGAATCGCCTCCTCAACCAGCGCGCGGCGCTCTTCTTTATCTTTAATGTAGAGACCGCAAAAGTAGTTGATGTTTTCATAAACGGTCAGCTCATTAAACACTGCGACGTTTTGCATGACAATTCCAATGTCCCGCTTGATAGCGTAGGAGGTTGGAGTCATGGGTTTTCCAAAAACCTCAATGCTGCCTTTGTCATATTTAAGTAAAGATAAAATACAATTGATGGTGGTGGACTTTCCCGACCCGTTTGGCCCGAGCAGACCAAAAATTTCGCCTTCTCTTACCTGAAGATTAAAATGATCAACGGCGACGAGTTCACCGTAGCGCTTAACTAAATTTTGAACATTAATGACCATGATGGTGCCTCCTGTATGTGATGCTTTTATTTTACGCTGATGTCTTAGCTTTCGGTAGTGTCTTACATCAATAAAATGTATGACAAATGTAATTAAGAAAATAAATTTGTGTAAAAACTAAAAGAGTGGTATAGTAAAGTATTAAGAGTTTTATTGAGGGGGAAGTTTATGAACAGCCTGTTTAACCGTGTTACGCTGTTGGTTTGTTCCTGTGCGCTGGTCGCCCTTGGCAGGATTAGTATTTTTTCAGTTGTTGCTTTTTTGGCTGCAGTGACAGTTTCAGCACTGAACTATTATTTTTCAAACCACTACTTTAAAATTGCAGCTATCGGCGTATTTACCATTGCTTCCTTTTACTTTACGGATTTTTTCTTTTACTATCCGCTTGTATATTATGATGCTTTCAGCAAGAGTGGCATTGGATTATTTTTTCTGGCTGGTACAGCCCTTGTGGTTAATCTGAAAAGCTTGCCTTTTAATATCGGACTGATCCTGGTTATTCTTTTTGGTCTTTCAGGCCTGCTTCGCAGAAACGAGGAGCTGGTCAACCGGCTGAACCGTGATTACCGTACACTTCGGGACACGACGCGTGAAAATGCAATGCTCTTAGAAAGTAAGAACAAAGACCTGATGGAAAAACAGGATTATGAGATTAATCTGGCGACTTTAAATGAACGAAACCGCATCGCCCGTGAGATACATGATAATGTTGGACATTTGCTGTCCCGTTCCATTTTACAGGTGGGTGCGCTCATGGCAATTCATCCAGAGGCACCGCTTCAGGAAAATCTGGTTGAAATCAAGGATACGCTTTCTCAGGCTATGGACAGTATCCGGGATTCAGTGCACAATCTTCATGATGAATCCATTGACTGCCAGACACAGATATGCTCACTGATCGATGATTTTGATTTTTGTGAGGTTTCCCTTGATTACGGAATTGAAGGGAATCCCTCGAAGGAACAGCGTTATGCCTTTATTACAATCGTAAAGGAGGCGCTTTCAAATGTTATGCGCCATTCGGACGCCAGCAGAGTAAAAGTCTCTCTGAGAGAGCACCCGGCATTGTACCAGCTCATTATCGAGGACAACGGCACTACAACGGCCTCAGGCCACAGCGGAATTGGCCTGCAGAATATTGCGGACCGGGTAGAGGCCTTGAACGGCAATCTGAACATTCGAAGAGAGCGCGGTTTTCACATTTTTATTTCCATTCCAAAGGAGGAACACCATGAAAGTAATCGTCATTGATGATGACCGTCTGGTCTCAGTATCCCTTAAAACTATTTTGGAGGCAGACCCTGAAATTGAGGTTGTAGCGCTGGGAAACAGCGGCGGAGAGGCTGTCGTTTTGTACAACGAGTATAAACCGGATATCCTGCTCATGGATATACGGATGGACGGTATGACCGGTCTTGAGGCTGGTGAGCTTATTCTTGCAGAGGACAGGGATGCCCGTATTCTATATCTCACCACTTTTTTAGACGATGAATATATTATCAAAGCGCTCAAAATAGGCGCAAAGGGCTATTTGCTCAAACAGGCCTTTGAGAGTATTGTGCCAGCGTTAAAGGCAGTTTACAGCGGACAGAGTGTGTTTGGCGATGAAATTGTGACTAAGATCCCGATGCTTCTTGGCGGCGAAGCCGCTGTGGATTTTTCCGCCTACAGCATCAGCGAACGAGATCTGGAAATTATTGAGGGAGTGGCTCAGGGGCTGAGCAACCGGGAAATTTCAGAAACCCTTTTTCTGAGTGAGGGGACAGTGCGCAACTACATCAGCAATATTTTAGATAAACTGGAGCTGCGTGACAGAACCCAGCTTGCCATTTTTTATTTCAACCATAAATAAGGAGGTTCTCTCCATGGATGATGAGATATTGAAAAAAACGGAAGAAAATAAAATCTTTTCCGGTGAAATTACACCTGAGGATATGGATGAGTTGTTATATCCTCAGGAAGGTAATCATGAAAAAAACAAAAAACAAGTAAAAGAAACATTCAGATGGAAGTCGGGCAGTGAAAAGGAAAAGCCCCGGGTTCAGCAGATGACGGACTCAGCCGTACTCAGGCTGATGGACCGCTATGCGGAAAAATCGAAGAATGCCGCTTTGGAAAGCGGCTCCGGCCAGAATGTTCGCCTTGAGCCGACACTTATGATTACGGACAGCTATTGGTACGGTTCGTCTGCCAAGCTGGCTTTTAAGATTGGTGAAGACCGCCTTTACGTTATAAAAGACCTGAGTGCTTTTATGGCGGCTTTTGAAAATGGAGAGGAAATCCGGTATGGTAAAGCCTTGATTTTACACCATTTTGAAGAGAATTTTGATGAGCGCAGCAGAAAGTATCTTCATTTTCTCAAAAGCTTTTACAATGAGAGCAACAATCGGGCTTTGGCGGTTTATAAAAAGAGCCTTAATGATAATGTAAAATACATGTACCTTAACGGCCCAACGCTTGACGCATATATGGCAATCTGGGACGAAGATACAGAGATTCCTGTTGATATTGAAGGCTCGGCCATGTCCGCCACGATTGTTCATTCTAACGCCCATATCAGCATTCGGATTTCTGATATGGGAAAGTCCTACACCATCGAACTTTTAAATGACGAGGCATTGGTATTAGATGGGCAGGAACGGCTTTATATCTTTGAAAAGGGAAAGCTTTATTATTGTGATCCTTCCTACAGCCGCAATACGAGAGATTTCCTGAAGACCATTATCCGCAATAAGCTGACAATGACTGTGATGAAAAAGGATATGAAGGGCTTCTATAATACAGTTTTATCCAGTTTTGAACCGTATTTCTCTTTTATTTCAGACTGCGACTTGAGTACCTATGAGCCTAAACCTCTGGTGGCTAAGGTTTATTTTGACGCGCCACAGGAGGACTTTGTCATGGGAAAAGTATTTTTCAGCTATGGTGATGAGGAGCATGAAGCGTTTAAACCCAAGGACCTGATTAAAAGTCAGGATCTGCGCGGTGAATATCAGGTAGAGCAGCTTATCAAAAGATATTTGGACAGCTATGATGCCATCGGTAATTTTGCATATATTGACGGTGATGAGGATAAAATTTTCGATCTTTTCAGTGAGGGTCTGGAGGCGATATCTTCAAATGCTGAAATCTTTGCGACGGATCAGTTTAAAGGCTTTAAAATCAAGCCGCCTGCTTCTGTTCGTGTAGGCATAAAGGTAAGCGGCGATCTGCTTGATCTGAAATTTGATCTGGACGGGTTGGACATACATGAGCTGACCGAGGTGCTGAACTCGTATCGCCGGGCTAAAAAGTACCACCGGCTAAGGGATGGCAGTTTTATTAATATTCAGGATAATGCTTTAGGCGAGTTTTCAGAGTTAGCAGATGTATTAAGCTTGAGCGCAAAGGAAATTGAGAGAGGGACCGTGTCGGTTCCGAAGTTCCGAGCACTGTACCTGGATGCTCTGTTCAAACAGAGCGAGGGGATTAAATATAATCGGGATACTGTTTTTAAGCAGATTGTCAGAGATATCAAGGATGTTTCTGATTCTGACTTTGAAGTACCCACCACGCTGAAGCCCATTTTGCGAAATTACCAGAAAACAGGTTTCAGATGGCTTAAAACCATTGCTGCCTATGGATTTGGAGGTATCTTAGCGGACGATATGGGGCTTGGAAAAACGCTGGAAGTAATTTCTCTGCTGCTGTCTCAGAAAGAAAGCGAAGTTCAGACGACGTCTCTGGTTATTTGCCCATCCTCGCTGGTATTAAACTGGGAAAGTGAAATTGCACGTTTTGCGCCTGAACTTAAAGCAATTGCCGTCATGGGAACTGCTGCGGAGCGCCTGGATAAAATCGCCGGAGCGGCCGAGGCAGATGTGCTCATTACCTCATACGATCTGCTCAAAAGAGATATTTTGTATTATGAAGATTTGCATTTTCATTATGAAATCATCGATGAGGCCCAGTACATTAAAAATCATAATACGCAAAATGCTAAATCCGTTAAGGTGATTAACAGTGCGGTTCGTTTTGCTTTGACGGGTACGCCGGTAGAAAACAGCCTAGCAGAGCTCTGGTCCATCTATGATTTTTTAATGCCGGGATATCTTTATACCTATCGGAAGTTCCGTGAAAAGTTTGAAATACCCATTGTCCGCGAACAGGATAAAAAGATACTGGAACGGCTTAACAAGCTTGTATCGCCCTTTATTTTACGCCGTTTAAAAAGCGATGTTCTCAAAGAGCTCCCTGAAAAGACTGAGACGACCATGTACGCATTTATGGATGGTGAACAGAAAAAGCTCTATCTGGCCAATCTTTTAAAAAGCAGAGAGGACCTGGCATACGAGCTGGACGGAGGCGATTTTGAACGCCGGAAGCTTATCATTTTGGCAATGCTGACTCGGCTTCGCCAGATCTGCTGTGATCCGTCACTTGTCTATGAAGATTACACTGATGTAAGTGCCAAGCTTGAGCTCTGTCTGGAAATACTAGATACCTCTTTAGCTTCTGGACATAAGGTGCTTTTGTTTTCACAGTTTACCTCGATGCTGGAGATCATTGAAAAGGAGCTTATTAAACGGGAAATTGATTTTTACAAGATCACAGGACGGACAAAAGCTCAGGAGAGACTGCGTCAGGTTAATGCCTTTAACGAAGATGATACGCCAGTATTTTTAATCTCCCTTAAAGCTGGGGGGACAGGCCTCAACCTGACTGGCGCTGATGTGGTTATTCATTATGACCCGTGGTGGAATCTCAGCGCACAAAATCAGGCGACTGACCGCGCTCACCGTATAGGCCAGACAAATAGTGTCCAGGTCTATAACCTTATCGCAAAAGACAGTATTGAAGAAAAAATACAAAAGATGCAGCAGGCTAAAGCTGAGCTGGCAGATTCGATTATCCGCGAGGGTGAAGGAGCCATTGCCAGCATGTCTAAAGACGAGATTATTGGACTTTTCGAATAGCTTAGAAAGGAAGTTCATATGAAAGAATACATGGAAAACCTGGAAAAAAGTGCGCTTTTTAAATCCATTCAGAGAGATAATCTTTCAGCTGTGCTCAAGTGTCTGGGTGCTGTTTTAAAGCAGTATGATAAAAATGAGCGTATCCTGAACAGCGGAGATGAAGTCATTGGTGTGGGAATTTTGGCTAAGGGGCGTGCCCAGCTTATCAAAGAGGATGCCATGGGGAACCGCAATATTATCGGCGAGATAGAAGGGGGTGAGCTTTTCGCAGAATCCTTTGTCTGTGCGGGTATAAAAGAAAGCCCTGTAACCGTCGTGGCCCTTGAAAGCTGTGTGGTTCTTTTTATTCAGGTCAATAAAATCATTGATGTCTGTAGCAATGAATGCAGTTTTCATAAGCAGATTATCAACAACCTGCTTAAGATTATTGCCAGAAAAAATCTGAATCTGAATCGAAAACTGGATTATCTGAGTTTGAGAACTACGCGTGAAAAGCTTTTAGAATATTTAAATGACCAGCAGCGCCGAGCCGGGACTAACCCTTTCACAATCCCTATGAACCGGGTACAGCTGGCAGATTATCTGTGCGTTGACCGAAGCGCGATGTCGAGAGAGCTTGGCAGGCTGAGAGATGAAGGAATCCTTCAGTTTAAACGCAGTCTTTTTTATCTGAAGGATATCGAGAATGACGTCTTATAGAGTACGAAGAAGCCGTCGTAAAACAATCGCGATTCATATTTTGCCCGATGGACAAGTGGAGGTCCGTGCGCCATTAAGGACGCCCCCAAAATTTCTGGACCGTTTTGTGCAGGAAAAAGCAGAGTGGATTGAAAAAGCCAGTACCGAAGCCCGAAAAAGGCATGAAAAACGGCAGGCATTTATATTAAAAGATGGCTGTTTACTGCTTTATATGGGAGCCAAACTGCCACTGGTATGCTGTGAAATCGAAAAACCTCTCTTTGATAAGGAGTGCTTTTACGTACCCGAGGGATTCGCAGAGGAAAAGATTAAAGAGGCGGTTGTGAAATTATATCGCTCCGAGGCCAAAAGGGTTTTAAATGAGAAGGTCCATTATTTTGCTGAGCAGATGCACGCGAGACCAACCAATGTAAAAATTAATAGCGCCCGTACGCGATGGGGCTCATGCTCTGGAACAAACAGTCTGAATTTTTCATGGAAGCTTATAATGGCTCCCGAAAGGGCCATCGACTATGTGGTGATCCACGAGCTCGCCCATACCTTTGAGCATAATCATTCGGCAGCTTTTTGGAACATTGTCGCTGCGTTTATGCCAGATTATAAAATGCAGCAAAGTGTCCTCAAAGAATTAGGGATTCTGTTGCGTACACAAAACTGGGAGGTCTGATCATTATTGTGTTTAAGGAATTTGCTCCCGGGTATATCAACAGAAAATTATTTTAAAGAGGGTAATAGTGAAAGAATTGTACGAGTTTGAGGCAGAGATTAAGAAAGTACCCGATATCAATGGTGCTTATATTGAAATACCATTCGATGTTAAAGAAACTTTTGGCCGTGGGAGGGTGAAAGTGCACGCTACTTTTGATGGCGAAACTTATGATGGAAGTCTGGTACGCATGAAAACACCTTGTCATATCCTTGGTATTCGAAAGGATATCCGTGAAAAAATCGGGAAACAGCCTGGCGATACCGTCCATGTAACGCTCGAGGAACGAGAGAACGAATAGGACAGAAAATAAAATATTTTGCTTTAAAACGAGAAAAGTTTTAACGATTTAAAGTGCCAAAATAAACTTTTGCGTTTGAAGGATTTAAAAAATAGTCTTTCAAATTTAGGTTTAAAGATTTCAAAAATTCATAAAAATTTAAGAAATATGCAAAAACAACAGATAAAGATTCATCTGTTGTTTTATTTTTTATCTTATTTTAAGGTTTTGAGGTTATAATAGATATATTATAATCTGATAAATAGACGAGGGAGAGTGAAAAAATGACAAATGTATTTTCAGAAGAAAAACCCGAAGTGCTCGACTATATTGAAAAATTAGAGAAAAACAATCATATTGATCCGGAATTGTTCGATAAATACAAGGTAAACAGGGGTTTACGTGACTTGAACGGAAACGGTGTTCTCACGGGATTAACAGAAATTTCTGAGATTATGTCCTTTATTATGGATGGAGACCAGAGAATCAACTGCGACGGACAGCTTTACTACAGGGGAATCAATGTTCAGGATCTTGTAAAAGGTTTTGTAAAGGAAAAACGTTTTGGCTTTGAAGAAGCGACCTATCTGCTTTTATTTGGCGAGCTGCCTAATAAACAGGATCTGGATATTTTTGTGAAGGTATTGTCGCATTACCGAACACTGCCAACAAGCTTTGTCCGCGATATCATCATGAAAGCACCCAGCCGTGATATGATGAATACTTTGGCTAGAAGCGTTCTCACACTTTACTCCTATGATGACCGTGCCAGTGATACGTCAATCCCCAATGTATTGCGTCAAAGTCTGGAGCTGATCGCATTATTTCCATTGCTCGCAGTATATGGTTATCAGGCTTACTGCCATTATGAACTGGGCCAGAGCCTTTACATTCATTCACCACAGCCAGAGCTCTCGACAGCTGAAAATATTCTGTATCTTTTAAGGCCAGACAGCAAGTATACTGAGCTTGAAGCCAGAATTCTTGATATTGCCCTGGTACTTCACGCAGAGCATGGTGGTGGGAACAACTCAACCTTTACCTGTCATGTCGTTACATCCTCAGGTACTGATACTTATTCTGCCATCGCTGCAGCTTTGGGATCACTTAAAGGTCCAAAGCATGGTGGAGCCAACATTAAGGTCTGTGAAATGTTTGAGGACATGAAGAAAAATGTCAATGACTGGAACGATGAAGAGGAAATCAGCATTTACCTGAGAAAGCTCCTGCATAAGGAAGCCTTTGATAAAGCCGGGCTGATCTATGGTATGGGCCATGCGATTTATTCTAAATCTGACCCGAGAGCCGAAGTCTTTAAAAAATTTGTACGCAACCTTGCAGAGGAAAAGGGGCGTATGGATGAGTTTGCGCTGTATTCCAATGTAGAGCGTCTCGCGCCGCTTATTATTTCTGACGAAAGAAAAATGTACAAAGGGGTCAGCGCTAACGTTGACTTTTACAGCGGTTTTGTTTATCATATGCTTGAGCTGCCGACTGAACTCTATACACCGATTTTTGCAATCGCGCGTATTTCGGGATGGAGCGCTCACCGAATTGAAGAACTTCTCAATGCCGGAAAAATTATCCGCCCAGCTTATAGAAATGTGCATGAGCGCAGAGAGTATATTCCAATTAATGAACGTTGAGAATGCAAAAAAGCATCAGGATTGTAACCTGATGCTTTTTTTAATTGCGGATCGCAACAGAATCTTTGTTGTAATACCTGGCGACACTGATATTTCGCCAATCATTTTTATCTGTCTTGATATCATCGTAATACAGAACATAAGGTTTTACTGTATAGGCAAGTACATCGGCATGATTAATGGACTGATTTTGGTAGATTTCCTTTCGTTCATTGGCTTCTAAGGCATACTGTGATGCAGAGCCGTCAACGAGTGACTGCAGAGCACTGAGACTTGTTACCGGTGTTTTAGCCATGGGAAGAGTCAAAACGAAAAGTATTATAGCAGCACTGCTATAGTACACTGGTCGCAGCGCTAATTTTTTTAATCGGGCGCGATTTATCCCGTTTTGAGCTTTTTTATTTTTTGGTCTTCGGTGGAATATCCATCCTGAAATATAGAAAAGCATAAAGCACCAGAGCCATAAAAAGTTAAAATACAAAATATTCATAATCCGCGTTTCCCAGATTAGGCTGCCTGCTCCCAGTGCATAAATAGGCGGTGTAAATCCGGCTGCAAAGACACAGAATGCGAGAATTAATACTGCAAAGGGATACCGGAAAGAAAAATGACTTTTGTACGCCAGTTTGACCAGAAGGACAGAGAGGATAAAAATACCTGCCGTAACCAAAACAGTGCCAAAACAGTGTGTGTTTTTACGGTACCATAGTATGGTGGCCATTGCGGCCAGAAGTATAAGGTTCACCAGTGAGGATATAAAGTTACCTCCGGAAATAAGAAAACCGAGGATACATGCGCTGGCAAGGGCAAGATATTTGTGTCGCACAGGTCTTTTTTGATAGTAGATAAGCAGCAGCGCAAAAAGGATCAATGACATAGCGTAAACAAAGGTATAGGAAATAGCGCCGTCAAACCAGTATAATCCCTGAACAGCAGAAGGCAGAAATTGAAGCTCTAATATTAAGAGTGCACAGCCGATGAAGATCGTTGTATTTCGATCTGCGTTTAGATAATTTTCCAGCAAGACTTTTAAAAAGAAAAAAGTACCGAAGATAACAGATAATACCATAATGACCGGGACCCAGTGGTACAATCCGAAAACAGATGGCTGAAGCGCGCCCAGAAAGGTTGCGAAGAAATTGCCATCCCAAGTCATATAAGAGTGCACCATTTGATTCCAGGCAGTGAGCAGAGTCTGAAAAACAGAGCCGGTGCTCTCCCAGGTTTGCCGTGTCAGCAGCCCATAGACATAATCGTCTGCAGAAGGCTGATCATAAATCGAGATAGAGAAAATTGGAAGAAGCGTGGTTAAAAAAGCGAGAACGATCAGGAAATTTCCACCATTTTTTTTAGAGACAGGTGTCAGTAAAGCATATCGGTTCATAGCATTCTCCAGTTATAAATTATTTTTCCCATCATAGCACTTGAAAGATGAAAAAAGCTTAATCTTAAAACAGTTTAATTTTAATTTTTTCATACAAAGCTTGACACAGTCACAAAAAGGTAATACACTACGTATATTAGATAATACATTACATAAAATAAGGAGAAAAAATGTATCGCAGAGAGTTAGAAACGATGGATCCTCGTTTTCGAGTTTTTGGAAGTCTTTTTTCGTTGGTAACAAGGCTGGAGGTCATGGGGAACAGTCAGGATTTCCTGGGAGAACTGACAACAAAGCAGTGGTATCTGCTTATTCATCTCATTACTTTTTTTAGAGAGCCGCCGACTTTGTCCGCACTGGCCGCTGAGATGGATACCTCACATCAGAATGCCAAGGCCATTGCCTTAAAGCTTCAGGAAAAAGGTTACCTTGAGCTTGTGAAAGATAAAAAAGATAAGAGGACCTTGCGGGTCATACCAGACAAAACAAAAATTGAAGCCTATGAAGCAGAAATGGGCGGTGAGAACAACGCCTTTGTCGATAAATTTCTAAGCGCTTTGTCCAGTGAAGAGCTTGAAATATTTGATCGCGCTCTGGTCAAATTAATGGAGATGGCAGAGGATATTAGAAAGGAACAGATGATAAAATGAGTAAAATAGCAGTGGTTTATGCGTCTAAATATGGAAGCGCAGAGACATATGCAGAATGGCTGGCGCAGGAGCTTGACGTACAGGCGCTTTCCATAAAAAAGACGAAGCCGGAATTGTTAAGCGAAAGTAATATTTTAATTTATGGTGGCGGTCTTTACGCCAGCGGTATTAAAGGGCTCAAAGAGTTTAAGAAGAAATGCGGAGCATTTCAGAATAAAAAGGTTGTTATTTTTACAGTTGGGCTGGCCGATCCGCAGAAAACCGATTATAGTGAAATATTAAAAAATAGTTTTACAGAGGATGAGAGGGAAAACTTTAAGTTTTTTCATTTACGGGGAGCTATCGATTATAAAGAGCTTTCACTGCCACACCGTGCCATGATGGCGATGATGATGAAAATGCTAAAATCAAAACCTGAGTCTATTCAGGAAAATGAAGAGTTTTTTGCCAGCTACGGGAAAAGAACTGATTTTAAAGATAAAAGATTACTCATCCCTGTTCTTGAATATGTTAAGCAGCTATCAGATTAAAAACAGAATTTAAGGGACAGTATCATTATAAATATGTTATAATGCTTCCATAATCCAACTTATGAGAGGAAACACTATGAAAGTCATTATACAGGATTTGCCAGCGGAAGCCTTCAGTACGATCTGTCCGCCGTCTCTTGAGAATATTCACGTAATCACAAACGAAAGTGATCGGATCAAACATTGCATTGGCTGTTTTGGCTGCTGGGTAAAGACACCAGGCATCTGTGTTATTAAGGATGGATACGGTGATCTTGGGAAACTATATGCTGAATGTGACGAGCTGATCGTTATTTCAAAAGTGCAATACGGAGGGTACAGCGCTTTTGTCAAGAATGTAATGGATCGGAATATTGGATATCTACTACCCTTTTTTACGGTTCGCAAAAGTGAGATGCACCATGCTGACCGCTATCCCAATCGCCTTAAAATGACAGTGATCGGTTATGGGGAAGACATTACAGAGGAAGAAACCGAAACCTTTAAGAATCTGGTGGCTGCCAATGCTTTAAACCTTAATACACAGGGATATCGTGTTATTATGGTAAAGAGTCCTGAGGAAGTAAAAAATGTACTGGAGGCTTTGTAATGAAAATAACGCTGATTAATGCCAGTCCTAAAAAGCGAGGAAGCTTTTCGAATTACATTCTGAATGAGCTGATGCCGCTTGTCAAAACAGAGACTGATCCGGAAATTTTGTCCATGTCTCTGTGGGATGATGATTTTTTCAATGATCTCTGCAGCAGTGACGCACTGGTCTTTGCGCTTCCGTTGTATGTGGACAGCCTGCCAGCAAGCTTTTTGCGTTTTTTAATGCACTTTGAGGAAAGGCTTAAGAATTCTCCGGCAGATATCTGTGTATACGGGATCGTGAATGCTGGATTTCTTGAAGGACATCAGAACCGTTATGCGCTTGAGATTTTATCGCATTTTTGCCACAGGGCAAATCTGACCTGGGGTGGCGGCCTGGGTATTGGAGGAGGCCCCTTTCTCCATGGTATGGCGAATGTCTCATGGAAATTTTCTGCCAAACGGCCGGTCTATGAAGGACTGGTTCAGCTTTCGGATGTCATTAAAAACGGACAGGCTCTGGAAAAGGATCTGCTGATCACCCCAAAGATTCCGAGAAAAATATATATGGCTGCTGCAAACCATCACTGGATCACTGAAGCCAAAAAAAATGGATTGAAGAAAAAAGAGCTTTATAAAAAGTAAAATGCATAAAAGTACCGGGTTTGTCTGCCGGTACTTTTTTAGTTTTACAGCAGACTTGACAGGATCTTCAAAATGCCGTATGCTGTTCTCATCATTGTTAAGGGAGACCAAAAATGAAATATAAATTTCCAAAGGTAGGAATGCGAATGGTAAAAACAGCGGTAGCGGTTTTTATCTGTCTGCTCATTACCTTTATAAGGCCTGAGAGTGTGCCGATATATTCTACCATTACCGCAGTACTTTGCATGCAGCCCTATTTGTCAAATACAAAAGAGATCGCCATTAACCGAATCGTGGGGACATTGATCGGCGGTCTTGCGGGTATGCTTGTGCTTATGTTTATGCGAAACTATGTACCGTGGCCCATGGTACAGTTTATCATTGTTTCACTGTGTATGATTCCGCTGATCTATGTGACGCTGGTTATCAATCATTCGTCAGCTTCTGCCTTTACCTGCATCGTTTTTCTTGGGACAACCATTGCCGCAACACCGGGTACCGCGCCTTATATCATTGCTTCTTATCGCATGATTGACACACTGATCGGTATCCTGGTTGCCTTGGTGGTTAATGCCTTTCATCTGCCGGTACACCGCAATCGGAGTGTCCTTTTTGTTTCAGAGCTTGACAATACCCTGCTGCATTCTGATGGAAAAATAAGCTCTTACGCAGAATTTCACATTAACCGTATGATCGATGACGGAGAGTGGTTTACACTTGTTACAGACCGTACACCGGCCACACTTGTGCCAATTCTTGAAAACCTAAACCTGAATTTGCCAGTGATCGCAATGAACGGCGCTGTGCTCTATGATGTTCAGGATCGCTCTTACTCTTTTTCACTGCCCATGGATCGCGAGGTGAGCGATGCGATCGAGGGCGTCTTTGAGGAGGAGGGCCGTAACTGTTTTGTGCACGCTATCATTAACGAGACCATGCACATTTATTACAGCGATTTTAAAAATACAGCTGAAGAACGTTTTTACCACCGGTTGCGCCGTACAAGCCATAAAAATTATGTTTTTGGCGGCTTGCCAGAGGAGCAGCAGGCGGTTAACATTACATCAGTCAATGAGGAATCTGTAAACAATCGAATTCGGAAAGAGATTGAAGCCTTGGATATTGGAAATCGTATCGAAATTATATGTACGCCCAGTCATGACGCAGAGGGTTACACGGTTATGGATATTTACAGTGCTGAGGCTACAAGGGAGAACGCGATCCTTAAAATGAAAAGAGATCTGTCTGTGGATCAAATTGTAGCCTTTGGCAGCTCGAGTCTGAACGTACCGATTTTTAAACTTGCCAACCGCGCCTATGCGGTAGAAAATGCGGCGCGCGCGTTAAAAGAGGCTGCGACCCAGACCATCAGCAATAACGACAGCGACGCAGTCGTGAAAATGATGGAAAAAACTTTTTATCATAAAAAAGATCTTTAATTCTATTTTGGAAGTATAATATAGAAAGGAATATTAAATGGAACGAAGAAGACTGTTGATGGCGACAAATATTCCGCTTGAAAGCTTCAGTATTGTTATTTCAATTTTACTGATAATCTGTATTATCGCCAGCAAGGAACATACAAAGCTTAACCGCCTTTTTTTATGGATGCTGGCAATCAATGCTTTTATTCTGGGCTGTGATATTTTTATTTGGATTGGCGGCGGTCATCCACAGCTTGTAGGTGCGATGAAAGCAGCAAATTTTTTTGTGTTTAATTTGGGCTATCTTCTCGTAGCGCTGTTTACTGCATATATGGTTACCTACATACGCGGAAAGGGAAGTGCTGTATCGGATAAGATTGTTCCAGTAATCACTGCCTTTTGTGCTGTGGCTGTTCTTCTGGTAATCATTTCAATGTTTAATAATATGTTTTTTTATTTTAGCGAAAAAGGTTATTTTATGCGGAGCCCGCTGCATTGGATCAGTCAGGCATACCCTATTATCATTATTTTGCTGGACATGGGAATTATCCTCAAACACAGTGGAAAGCTTGGCGTAAAAGATACCTTTGCGCTTTTATCCTATGGCATTTTACCAGCAGGAGCCATGGCTGTCCAGATTTTTATAAACGGACTTGCACTGGTTTATCCAGCAGCCACGGTTTCTCTTTTAATTATTTATGTCAATATTCAGGTGGAGCAGAGCAAGAGGCTTCGTGAAAAGGAACTGGAGCTTACCCAAAATCGTATTGCGATGATGTTGAGCCAGATACAGCCTCACTTTCTGTATAACTCACTTACTGCCATCGCCCAAATGTGTAAGAAGTCACCTGATAAGGCTGGCGAAGCGACTATTGCCTTTGCAAATTACCTGCGAGGGAACCTGGACTCCCTTACCCAGAAGGGCATGGTGCATTTTGATAGAGAACTGCGGCATATTAAAACCTATCTTTCGTTAGAAAAAATGCGGTTTGAAGAAAATATACAGATCATTTATTCAATTGGTGCGACAGATTTTATGCTGCCCTCTCTGACGATACAGCCAATAATTGAAAATGCGGTTAAACACGGAATCTGCAAAAAAGAAGGTGGCGGCACCATTTGTCTTGAAACAATGGAAACGGCCGAAAACTATATTATTAGAGTATCAGACGATGGGATGGGATTTGATACTGCAGCTTTTTTTCCGGATGAACGGCAGCATGTCGGCATTGAAAATGTGCGTTTTCGTCTTGCAGCCCAGTGTGCTGGAACGCTGAAGATTGAAAGTCATCCAGGAGGGGGAACTAAAGCAGTTGTTACAATTCCTAAGAATAAATAAAAATACGGCAGTAAGCTCTTTTTCAGCTTACTGCCGTATTTTTGTTAAAAGGTTAATTCGATATGATCTTTATTGCAGTTTTTACACTGGATGGTCACAGACTTAAGGGCATTATTTTCGATGGCTACCTCATCAATGGAAAATTTGTGTTCATCAAGTATTTTTTTGAAATCTACCACACTGTTTGGCTTTTCATCAATTTCTACTTTGTTTCCGCAGACACTGCATTGAATAATAATTTTCATAGAAATCCTCCATTTATTCTATAGGGTTAGGTAAGCTTACATCTCTATATTTACCCTTTAAACAGAGAAAACAACAGGCTTAAAGCCCTGGATCCAAAACGACCCGTTCGTTTTTTCCAGACATAAAAGCAGACAATGCGCGGTAATTTTTAGAGAAAATGCTGCCCTTTTTCCAGATGAACGCAAAATCATGGGTGATATCGAATCTTTGGATAGGAATTTCCTTCAGTGTGCCCCCTGCCAATTCTCGACCGGCAGCAACTTCATATAGAAAAGTAATACCGCAATTTTTTTCAGCCATTGCCTTTAAGGCATTGATGCTGTTAACCTCAATAATTTTTGAAAAATCTGTAAGAGCATAATTATTTAGTTTCAGGTACTGTTCAAGGATATTGCGGCTGCCAGAACCAGATTCCCGCACCAGCAGCGGTTTTGAAAATAAGGCTTCAATGGGGCATGGGGCTGGCAGTGCCTCAGCTTCAGCGCTTTGGACGGCAATAAAACGTTCAGTCGAGTAGACCGCATAATCATAATTTTCTTTGGGAAAATAGCCTTCGATGAGAGCAAAGTCAAGGTCGTTGTTGTCCAGCTGCTTGAGCAGTGACTGGGTATTATCAACTGAAACACGGATTTTGGCGTTGGGATATTGCGCCAGACACCTTGATAGAATACCGCTTACCACAAATTCACCAATGGTAAGGGTTGCTCCAAAATTTAATGAACGGATATGCAGACGGCTGTTTTTCAGATGTTCTCTCAAAATCAGATCATCATGCTTCATGGCGGAAGCGGTGTGAAGCAGTAGGACACCCTCAGGTGTCAGTTCCATTTTTTTTCCATGAAATTCAAAAAGACGAATGCCATAATCCTCCTCGATGAAATGAATATGCTGTGAAACAGCAGGCTGCGTTATGCTAAGTGCCTCTGCAGCGCGGGTATAATTCATGTATTGACAAACCGTTAAAAAGGTATTGATTCTAAAGTCTAGCATTTTGTCCTCTTTCTTATATTTTTGTTTAACTATAACATATTTTTATGATGACATAAAGATAAATAATTTTTCATTATTGATAAAAGGTGATATCCTTTTATCATAGCATAAAACATATTTACGAAAGAGGAAAAGACACATGAATTTTATCACAAAAAGCTGGAAAGGCATTCTGCTCTGCCTTGTTATCGCAATACCAGCATGGTTTGCGGGGCAGGCGGTTCCTGTTATCGGCGGACCTGTTATTGCTATTCTGGCAGGAATGGTGATCACGCTCTTACTAAAGAATAAAGAGCCCCTGCAGGAGGGGATCACTTTTGTCTCAAAAAAGATTTTGCAGTACGCGGTTATCCTGCTTGGCTTTGGTTTAAATCTCTCAGTTGTTCTTGAAACTGGACGGCAGTCCCTTCCGATTATCATTGCGACGATCTCGACGTCTTTGATTCTTGCTTTTGTTCTCCACAAAGTATTGAAGATTCCGGGGAATATCTCGACGCTGGTAGGGGTTGGTTCCTCAATCTGCGGCGGGTCAGCCATTGCTGCGACTGCCCCGGTTATTGAGGCCAGTGATGAGGAAGTGGCGCAGGCCATCTCGTTTATTTTTCTGTTTAATGTACTGGCAGCGGTTTTGTTTCCGGCATTTGGCACCATGCTTGGCTTTTCAACTACTGATGGCGGAGCCTTTGGTGTGTTCGCCGGTACAGCCATTAATGACACTTCGTCTGTCACGGCCGCAGCAGCGACATGGGACAGTATGTATCATTTGGGCGCTGCGACGCTGGATAAAGCCGTTACGGTCAAGCTGACAAGAACTCTGGCCATTATTCCCATTACACTGGTACTGGCTTTCTGGAGAACACGGAAGGAGGAGGAAGCCGAGGGCGGTAAGGTAAGCTTTAAACAAGTCTTTCCGTTTTTTATTCTGTTCTTCATTCTGGCCTCGGTCATTACAACCGTAATGACCTCCTTCTTCCATGTTCCCATAGAATTCTTTACGCCGCTTAAAGAGCTGAGTAAGTTTTTTATTGTTTTTGCCATGGCAGCCATTGGCTTGAACACCAATATCATTAAGTTGGTGAAAACAGGTGCAAAACCAATTTTTCTGGGGCTTTGCTGTTGGATAGGCATTACTTTTGTTAGTTTAATAATGCAGCATTTTCTTGGAATATGGTAATAAATTAAGGTTAAGTTTCTTTGAATCAAGGAGGTTTTCAAAGTGAGTTATGCATTAAGTTTTTCTGAGGCAAACAGTATTTTTGATGCACTGCAAAAAGAGTATGAAATCTGGGCGCCTAAACGCTTTATCGGAAAAGGACGATATTCTGATACAGATATTATCCGTTACGATAAGGTAAGCTGTGTTGAGGAAATTGAATTTAATGAAAAATCCGATTTTCCTGCCAAGGAGGTATTGACACCTATCTCCGAATCGCTATTTTATTTTACAGAGGACGCGTTTATGGAAAGCAGAGGAACCACGAAAAAGCTATTGATTTTCATGCGGCCCTGCGATGTTCATGCAAAGTACCATCAGGAGAAAATTTATCTGCAAAATGGCGGATTTGAGGACAGCTATTACAAGCGCATGAATGAAAGAGTAAAAATTGTTTTGATGGAATGCAAAGAAGGATGGGATACCTGTTTCTGTGTAAGTATGGGGACTAACAAAACAGATGATTACGCTGCGGCTGTTCGCGCGGGGCAGGATATGTTAAGCCTTGAAATCAAGGATTCTGAGCTGATTCCTTATTTTGAGGGCTCTGCGTCCTGCGATTTTAAACCTGAATTTATTGAAAAAAACGATCTGACACTGGAGATTCCAGAAATTAATGACCGGGAGGTTTTGGATAAACTGAAGGTTCATCCCATGTGGAAAGAATTTGATAAGCGCTGTGTCTCCTGTGGTGCCTGCACGCTTGCATGCAGCACCTGTACCTGTTTTACAACAACTGATGTCATTTACAATGAAAACACAAATGTCGGGGAAAGAAAGCGTACTTCTGCGTCGTGTCAGATCAGCGGATTTACCGATATGGCTGGTGGTATGTCTTTCAGACCAACCGCTGGCGACAGAATGCGCTATAAGGTACTTCATAAATTTCATGATTATAAGGCACGGTTCAAAGACTACCATATGTGTGTAGGCTGTGGGCGCTGTATCAGCCGCTGTCCTGAATTTATTTCGATCACGGCCACAGTCAGTAAGATGGCCCGGGCCATTGATGAAATACAAGCTGAAACAAAAGCACAGGAGGTACGTTAAAATGGCAAACATTATGCAGCCACAGGCCTGTAAAATTATGGATATCAAAAAAGAGAGCCAGCACGAGTATACATTTAAAGTAAAAACAGACATACGTCCAAAACACGGCCAGTTTTTTCAGCTTTCACTCCCAAAGATTGGTGAAGCACCCATTTCGGTAAGCTCCTTTGGAGATGGTTGGTTGGATTTTACGATTCGCTCTGTTGGAAAGGTGACAGACGAGATTTTTGAAAAGCAGCCTGGTGATGAGTTGTTCCTGCGCGGCGCCTATGGCAATGGCTGGCCGATTGACCAGTTTAAAGGAAAGCATATGGTCATTATTACCGGTGGCACTGGTCTAGCGCCAGTTCGCAGTATGCTTCGTTTTTTTACCGAAAATCCAGATTATGTTGAAAGTGTTAACCTGATTTGTGGTTTTAAAAATGAAGCCGGAATTGTTTTCCGCCAGGAATTGGAAAGCTGGCGTCAATCTTTTTCAACCCTCTATACCCTTGATAATGAAAAAATAGAAGGATGGCATAAAGGTTTTGTGACAGAATTTGTTTCACAGGTTCCTTTTTCAGAGTTTGGCGATAATTATGAGGTTGTACTTGTAGGTCCGCCACCGATGATGAAGTTTACAGGTATTGA
Organism: Eubacterium callanderi; assembly: GCF_900142645.1. Lineage (GTDB taxonomy): Bacteria > Bacillota > Clostridia > Eubacteriales > Eubacteriaceae > Eubacterium > Eubacterium callanderi. Next base: position 174,785 of record NZ_FRBP01000006.1, on the reverse strand, counting down.
ATGCGGCAAAAACGGCGTGCCGGATGAAAAAATCTGGCTTTCTTTTGAACGCCGTATGTCCTGCGCGGTAGGAAAATGCGGACACTGCCGAATTGATGAGGTTTATGTCTGTCTGGATGGTCCTGTATTCAATTATACTCAGGCTAAGTACCTGGTAGATTAGTGGAAGGAGCTGCAAAAAATGAATCATGATATTGACGTTAAAAAAGTACGGACAAACTGCTTCAGACAGTCTAAAGTACCCGGCGAATTTATGCTTCAGATGCGTGTGCCAGGCGCAGTTATTGAGGCAAAGCATCTGAAGGCTGTGGCTGAAATCTGTGAACGCTGGGGCAATGGCTCCTTTCATATGGGGACCCGACAAACCCTGGATATTCCAGGTGTCAAATATGAAAATATTCCTGAAGTAAATCGTTATATCAAATCTTATATTGAAGAGGTTGATGTAAAAATCTGCGATTGCGAGATGGAGGCAGACGATTACGGATACCCAACCATCGGAGCCCGAAATGTTATGGCGTGTATTGGAAATACACACTGTATTAAAGGAAATGTAAACACCTACGAACTTGCAAAGAAAATTGAAAAGTTAGTTTTTCCTTCTCATTATCATATTAAAGTATCTGTCGCTGGATGTCCAAATGACTGCGCAAAGGCTAACTTTAATGATTTTGGTATTATGGGTGTTAACAAACAGGTTTATGACTACGATCGCTGTATTGGCTGTGGATCCTGTGTTGATGCCTGTCAGAGCCATGCTACGGGGGTGCTTACGCTCAATAAAGATGGGAAAATTGATAAGGATGTCTGCTGCTGCGTAGGCTGTGGTGAATGCACTTTGATTTGTCCTACTGGAGCGTGGACAAGAGATCCTAAGAAATTATACCGCGTGACTCTTGGAGGCCGTACCGGCAAACAGAGCCCGCGCTCGGGAAAGCTGTTTATGAACTGGGTAACAGAGGAAGTCGTACTGGGAATGTTTGCAAACTGGCAGAAATTTTCAGCCTGGGCGCTGGATTATAAGCCAGAGTATCTCCATGGCGGGCATCTTATTGATCGCGTTGGGTATAAAGAATTTATCAAACACATTTTTGAAGGGGTTACCTTTAATCCTGAGGCAAAGGTTGCAGACGATATTTACTGGGCAGAAAATGAACAGAGAAGCAACATACATGTCATGCCCTTATCACAGCACAAACATGCAGGGCCACAGGAATCTAAATAAGAATTTGAAATCTCAGTATAAGAGGCGCGGGTATTTGTCCCGCGTCTCTTTCTGTGTTAAGATAAGGGTAATCGATAAACAGGAGGTAGAAGCATGAGAGTCATATCATTGAGGGAAGAGCCTGTATATACACAAGCCGCCATCAATTTTTTTCAAGGCCGGTGGGCAACAGAGCGCAGTAAAATGATTTATGAGGACTGTATTGTTCATGGACTTACAACAGAATCGCCGCTGCCGCGTTGGTATCTTTTGCTTGAGAATGATAAGATTATCGGCGGAGCTGGAATGATTACCAATGATTTTGTTAGCCGTATGGATCTATGGCCCTGGGTATGTTCTGTTTATATTGAAGAGAAATACAGAGGGCATGCCTATGCATGGCGCCTGCTCGAAAGAGCGCGCAAAGACGCCGGGAAGGCTGGGTATTCTTATCTCTATGTCTGTACAGACCTTGTTGGATTTTATGAGCATTATGGTTATGAGTATATTGGCACTGGCTACCATCCCTGGGGAGAATCCTCCAGAATTTATCGGGCCAGCACTGAAAAGGCTGAAAATATAAACGGCGCCGGAATATAGGTGAAAATAATGGAAAATCTAAAGGAGCAAAGCTAAATGGTAAAAAATGAACGAGCATATCCACAATTTTCTATGTGTGGTCTTAACTGTGGCCTGTGTCCTATGTACCATGTGAGAGAATCCGGTTGTCCCGGCTGCGGAGGAAAAGGACATCATTCCTGTGCGATTAAGAGATGCGGCCAGGAACATGACAATGTCGAATTCTGCTTTCAATGCAGAGATTATCCCTGTGAACGCTATAAGGCTGTCAGTCCATACGACAGCTTTATTACATACCGCCACGTGCTAAAGGATTTTCAAAAGGCTGAGCATGACGGCCTGGAAAACTATAAGATAATGCTGAATGAAAAGATTGAAATTCTGCGTTATCTTTTAGAGCATTATAATGACGGCAGACGGAAAACCTTTTACTGTACAGCTGTGAACCTTTTAGAACTTGAAGATTTAAAAAGTGTGATGGCACAGATAAAAGAAAAAATTACCGGCGAGACACCAATAAAAGAGAGCGCTAAACAGGTTGTCAGGCTGTTTCAGACCATGGCGGAAGAAAAAGGAATATCGTTGAAATTGAATAAAAAGAAAGCGGAAAAGATAAGATAATCCTGAAATTAAAAAACCGGAGGACAAGAAATGTATCTTCGTAAAGCTGAATTTAATGATTAAGAAAAAATATAGATTTATTGCGATAAAAAAAGTCCTATTCAGGACTTTTTTTGTTATACTTTTTCAGTTTTGGCATAAAGCGTTTTACAAAGGTTCCCTTACCACGTCCTTTAATGTAAAACAGACCAAAGATTGAAAAGACGACTGCTCCGATAAAGTTAACAAAGAGATCGGACATGGTATCAATCAAGCCAATGTCAATGTAACCGCCATAATTCCATGTTTGTCCATTAACAACTACACTCTCGATTGGAATGGTGACCGCGACATTTTTACCTTCAGGATTAAAAATCACCGAGCTGATACTGTGGATAATGGTATCTTTCTGCATATCCGTATGAAAAAACCAATCCGCTGCAAATTCAAAAAATTCCCATAAAACACCGATCGTCATCGAAAAGCAAAACGCAAAAACTGCCACAAAGATGGGGGACAGGCTGAGGCTGAAATTTTCATTCTCGTTAAGAATATCGATAAGTGAAAAGCCAATTGCGGCCATCAGAAAGCCGTTAATAGTATGCAGCATTGCATCCCAATGGTCGAAAATGAGGTAATATTCCTGAATTTCACCAAGGATTTCAGCCGAAAAGATAAAAAGAAGAATAATAACCTCTAACGTAGTAGGCATCTTGATGTGCAGCTCTTTATCTACAAAAGAAGGTATCATAAATAAAACCAGTGTAAATACACATAGGAACACATTATCCCAATTTTTATTTATAATCTGAGCGATCATTACAACAAGAACCAGGGCTCTCAACAGCAAGTACAGCAGAAATTTCCCCTTGTTTTCCTGAATATTTTTAACAGATTTTTCTTTTGATGTCTTATCCTTTTTCACGAAGTGCTCCTTTTATGTAATCTAATGATAGCATTATATCACAAAGGCGAAAAAAGCAATATTTATTTATTCGGTTCTGTCATTATAGATAAGCAGTCTCTTTTTAAAAATCTTGACAAAGCCGACAAAGTCGGAAATAATGAATTCATTCACTGGTACTACTAGAGGTCTATCATGTCACAACATCGACGAGTTTTATGCTACTGAATTTTGGAAGAGAATAGCCTGGTCAGCGTGGAGATCAATAGTGTTTGCTAAACACAGAGGGGACTTAAAGAAACTTTAAAAATGACAGCATAAAAAATGGGACCTTTACGGGTCCCGGCAAAAGGTATGAAGCTCTGCTGTATAAAGCAGGTGTAGTGAAATGGTAAGCTTCACTACAATGTGATATTTATTATATTATAATCGATTTCATGCATCTGTGCAAGTATTAATTACAGGTAGCAGCCAATTTGAAGCGTTATTGCTATGATCTGGATTTATCATTTAAAATATGGTCCATAACACCGGTTTTCTGAACGGCCGCAACCAGAACGGCCCCAAGAACAACACCGCCGATACAGCTGATGAAAAAGGGTATTACATAGGCAAACAGAGCTGCTTCCTTTCCCATGACGACAGTCGCAATCGGATAAGCTGCAAGTGCCCCGAGGATGCTGGTGCCAAAAAGTTCACCAAGATAGGTGAAAGCCAGCTTTTCAGTATAGCGAAACACCAAACCGCAGAGAAGCGCGCCGCACATACTTCCGGGGAAGGCCAGAAGGCTGCCGGTTCCAAGCATTACCCGTATAAGACTGGTGATAAAAGCCATTGAAACGCCATAAAAAGGACCGAGGAATACTGCTGAGAGAATATTGACCATATGCTGAACCGGAAAACAGCGCGCCGCCCCCAAAGGAATACTGAAGGGTGAGCAGACAACCCCTACAGCAATAAGAATGCCGGCCACTGTCAATTTTTGCGTACGATTTTTTTCCATAATAGAAGCCTCCAGACAAAAAAATGGGATACGCCTACGTGGCGTACCCCATAAAATACGATGCTGTCCCTACGTTGGCATTATCCAAATCAGGTTGTGGGTCGAAGCGACAAAGCCTCCTCTCAGCCCGCTGCGGCGAGCTCCCCCTGTATGATTCTGTTTTATTATAGCTTTTCTTGAAATGAGATTCAAGCCTGTCCAGTTTTTTCTGAAGGAATCTTTGTGGTTTCAAAAGCCCTTTTAAGTGTCTCGCCAGCTATGTGAATTTCAGTTTTAATGTGTTGCCATTTTTCTGGAGAAACGCCTTTTAAGCTTAAGTACATACTCAAATGAACAGCTACCGCTAAAAAATGCCGGCTTTTATCCATTATTTTTTTAAAGGACTCTTTTGGCATGAGCTTTTGTGCCCCTGACAGGCTCTCCAGCTGATTACTGACCAGATGGAGATTTAACAGATTTTCGTAAAGCAAGGGACCGGCCTTCTGCTTTTCAGCCAGACTCCACAGATTATAAAGAATAAATAAATCTGATTTAAAAAGACTCGTGAGCTCATAACGGAAGACATCCTGTTTGCGTGTTCTAAAGATGAAAATCCCGCCAAGTACAGCGATAGAGACACCGCCGATAACACAAAATACTCGAAATAGCACCAGATCCATGACGCCCAGCTGGGGTAAAAACATAACGGAGGTCATCTGTGTACTGATCATGGTACTGACAATTGAACTTTTTATGGTCAGCATAAAAACCAGTCCGACGGCAATGGTGAGTGGCAGTCGTATTGAGGCGGGAATATATTGTGTGATAAGAACAAAAAATAACATTCCGAGAATTGTGCCGCTCACTTTATAAGCCGCTTTTTTTAGTGTGTCACGGATGTAAATGCTGGAAGATAAATACCCCATAAGTGGTATCCAGTAACCGTGCCATTCATTAAGAGGGATATTAAACCAATGAGGGATAAAGTGTGCGATGATGGTACAGACTGTGACAATGACGGCGGTCTGGAGTGCGAAACGCATCTGGAAAAAATCAAGGCTGAACCGATGCCGCAGTGTAAAAGCTTTATACTGCAGCCCCTGCTTAATGGAAGTATTGAGATCCCTGCAATGACGGTCGTTCAGCAGGCGTTCCCGAAGAGATTCCAGCACCAGCAGCAATTCCTGATTCAGCTGGTTGGATGTCAGAGAGGAGTTTTTCAAGAATACCTGTAAATCTGCTGCCAGTGCTTTGGGGTCCGCTGCTGCCTCCATCCGTTCACCTAAAACAGAGAATTGAGCCCGATCAACTTCTGAAAACTTTTTTACAGAAACACTTAAGGACTGCAGCACCTGTCCGAGTTGTTCAAGGCAGAGCATTAAGCCATAGGAATACTTCTGGCTTCCATTCATCAGTCCCATTTGTCTGAAAACAGCGGGATAAATATTACTGCTCAGCTTCAGCGACAGAGCATCAAGTTTTTTACCAACCGCCTCGTCTTTGAAGTTTCTTTCTTGACCCAGCGCTATAAATCCGGCGCCTGTGCAGCTGAGTGCTTTCTTTACAAGGGGATTGAAGGGACCTGCCTTTTGACGCTTTTGCAGCAGCAGACTTATTCCAATACAGATGGCCAGACAATAAAGAAGCGATAAGATACGGGGTAAAAGGTCGTTCAGTGTCCCGGGGCTGATCTGTACAAGAATAAAAGCCATCCCGGGGATGTAATAGTTTGTTTTCAAAAATTCGTTGGCATCGGCATAGATTAGAAAGAAAATCAGCAGAAATCCTATAATAACCAGTGCTGCAAAATGCATGGAGACCAGAGTCCCTAAAATGGCGTAGCCAACCAACCAAAGAGAATCGAGCAGCATGTTGACAACGGACAGTCGGGTTTTAACCATGGTCTGCGTGTATAAAAGAAAAACAAGAGCAATAACCGCATTATTTCTGCCAAAAAGCAGAATAACCGTTCCCATAAGAAACAAACCGAAGACAATGGCTGGCAATGCTCTGGGCAATGCCTTAAAGAAATTTTTAATGGCTTTTAAAATTGAGATCACTCCTTAACGGTTTTCTTTTAAAATACCCTTTTAGAAAAAAATAAAGCAATAGAAAACGATTCTGGTATTTTTCCAGAACCGTTTTTTAATTTAGAAAAAATTCATTATAAATCCCATAATCATACCCAGCAGACCGCCGAGCCATATGATGGCATTCAATTCTTTTTTCATGATACTCAAAATGATTTTTTCCATCTCCAACACATCAAAACCATTGATTTGGTCTTCTACCAGTTGAGGAATATCCAAAGCGATGAGTGCCTTGGATAAATTATTTTCGACCAGATTGTGATAGGCTTTAAGCAGACTCTCTTTTACCTTTGGTACACTTGAGCCGAAACGATCGTAGAGCTCAGCCATGCTGTAATCCAGTATTTCATGGCTCTCGCGGTCTACAAGATTACCGATCATTTCCTCACCGCGTTCAAAGACCATGTTGTTGACAGTATCCTTGAGCTTTTCACGGATACCGATCATGGTGTTATCACTGACCATAAAAGAAAAAGCTGAAAACAATGAATTATTCTTGATTTCATCCATCGCAGCATCGGCAACCATATCACCGACATCCATCTGGCATACCTTACGATACAGCAGTGCGGTTGCCTTTTCAGTGGTTGTATTCGCCAGTGCTTCTGTTTTTTCCTCATCGGTATAGTGGATAATAACTTCACGAATGGTCATGGGACTGTCTTTGTAAGCCTCAATTTTATGATCGATATAGCTGTTGATTTTATCATCCATTTCCTGCGACAGGAGTCCGCGGCTCAGAACTTCTTCATTTACTAATGTAGATCCAATGACAGCTCCCACAGATTTTGCGATTCGCGGTTTTTCTTTTGGAATGATCCCCGGCGTGAAGGGAAGTGTCCATCCTAAAATTTTGACAGGCTTCAGTGGCCGGAATAACATGCGTATGGCAATCCCGTTGGTGATAAGACCGATAACAGCACCGACCAAAGGGCCGATTAAAAAGTGTAGATCCAATTATGATCGCTCCTTTATAGAATGATTGGTTATTATAGTATTATAACGATGACGCTTATAAATGTCCATCCTCAAGTTTAACTTAAAATCATTTAAATTTACATCAATATTTTCAAAAAGGTGTTGAATCTTTTGGTGTTTAGGGGTATACTGTGTGTATGAATTAAACATTTAAAGATGATGACTGGGAAGAGTAAGTTAAATGAAGGTTACAGAGAGCAGGCATGGTGCTGGAATTGCCGCAGCCGGTCCTTAACTGAAGACCATCCCACGAGTTGGCTGTCAAATGCAGTACCGGAGCACTGTCCGTTATCAGTATCAGAGTGGGTATACCATGTATACCAATTTGGGTGGAACCGCGTAATAAACGTCCCATTGTCTATGACAATGGGACGTTTTTGATATTTTGTCCCATTCAGAAAAAATATTTTTTTAATCAATATTAACGTAACAATTTTATGGAGGTAATCTTATGAACATAACTTTAAAAGACGGTTCTGTTAAACAGTATGAACCTGGAATCACTGTTTATGATGTAGCGAAGGATATCAGCGAAGGTCTGGCGCGCAACACAATGGCCGGTGAATTAAATGGCGAGCTGGTGGATATCCGCAAACCTATTACGGAAGACAGCACACTGAATTTATTGACCTTTGACTCTGAAGGCGGCAAGCATGCTTTCTGGCATTCTGCATCCCATCTTATGGCTCAGGCAATCAAGCGGCTCTGGCCTGAAGCGCAGTTAACCATCGGTCCGGCTATTGACAATGGTTTTTACTATGACATTGATTTAGAGCATACCTTAACCCCTGAAGATCTTGAAAAGATTGAAAAGGAAATGAAAAAAATTGTTAAGGAAGCGCCGGAAATTGAGTATTATACCAAATCCAGAGAGGATGCGCTGAAATGGGCAGAAGCAGAAGGGGAAACCTATAAAACCGAATTAATCAACAATTTGCCGGAGGATGCAGTTATTTCATTCTATGGACAGGGGGAATGGGCGGATCTGTGTGCGGGACCGCATATCCGAAATGCATCTCAGATCAAGGCTTTTAAGCTTTTGAGTCTTGCGGGTGCCTATTGGCATGGCGACGCGAATAACAAAATGCTTCAGCGTGTCTACGGGATTGCTTTCCCGAAAAAATCAGAACTTGATGAATATTTGCAGCGATTAGAAGAAGCAAAAAAACGTGATCACCGTAAACTTGGTAAAGAACTAGATCTTTTCTCAATGCATGAAGAAGGACCAGGTTTCCCGTTTTTCCATCCTAAGGGAATGGTTCTGCGTAATGAGCTTGAAAATTTCTGGCGCAGCGAGCATATGAAAAAGGGCTATAAAGAAATTAAGACGCCGATTATGCTGAACGCAGATCTGTGGAGACGCTCTGGCCACTGGGACAACTATAAAGAAAATATGTATTTTACTGAAATAGATGGACAGGAGTTTGCTGTCAAGCCAATGAACTGCCCAGGCGGTATGCTTGTCTACAAAACAAGACAGCACAGCTACCGTGAACTGCCACTGCGTATGGGCGAGCTGGGCCAGGTACACCGCCATGAGCTTCACGGTGCACTTCATGGACTTATGCGTGTTCGTACCTTTACGCAGGATGATGCGCATATTTTCCTGACCATGGATCAGGTAAAGGATGAAGTCATTGGAATCATCGATCTGGCCAATGAAATCTATGATATTTTTGGCTTTAAATATAAGGTTGAGCTCTCTACCAAGCCTGAGAAGGCCATTGGTAAAGATGAAGACTGGGAAGTCGCGACAGATGCGCTGCGCGAAGCGCTTGAGGCCAAAGGGATGGATTATCAGCTGAACCCGGGAGACGGTGCTTTTTATGGTCCTAAGATTGACTTCCATCTGGAAGACAGCATTGGTCGTACCTGGCAGTGTGGTACAATCCAGTTAGATATGCAGATGCCGGAACGTTTTGATTTAACCTATGTTGGCAGTGATGGAGAGAAACATCGTCCGGTTATCCTGCACCGTACGATTTTCGGCAGCATTGAGCGTTTCCTCGGTATATTAATCGAACACTTTGCAGGAAAATTTCCGCTTTGGCTGGCTCCGGTACAGGTACAGTTGATTCCGGTATCTGATGCCCATGACGCTTTTACAAAAGAAATAGCTGCAAAACTGGAAGAAGCAGGTATTCGTGTAGAAATAGATTTCAGGGATGAAAAAATTGGTTATCGTATTCGTGAAGCACAGATGCAGAAGATTCCATATATGCTGGTTATTGGCGATAAGGAAGTTGAATCAGGACGTCTGAGTATCCGTAACCGCGATACCGGCGAGCAGGAAACACTGAAAATTGATGAATTTAAATATCGTCTGGCTCAGAATATTGCCCAAAAATCGCTGGTTTTAGATTAATTTTAAAAAGTGCTTGACAATTATTTATGACTGCTATATACTAAATAAAGCAAACAAAGCAGAGGTGTCCACTTCTCACCTGGTCTTTTAACAAGGCGGGTTCATAGCAATTTAAGTAATTGATTGTTTAATGCAGGTGGACTATGTCTACCTGCATTTTTGTTTAATAAATTCCTATAAATGGAGGTGTATTACTATAGCAAGAGAAGTTCAACACGAGATTAACGAGGAAATCCGCGATCGTGAAGTCCGCGTAATTGATGCAAACGGAGAAATGCTGGGCGTTATGCCGACAAAAGAAGCACAAAAACTGGCAGATGAAAAGAGTCTGGATCTCGTTAAGGTTTCTCCTAACGCGAAACCACCGGTCTGCAAAATTCTGGACTACGGTAAATTCCGTTACGAAGAAATGCGACGTGTTAAAGAAGCAAAGAAAAACCAGAAAGCGGTTGTTATCAAAGAAATCCGTATGTCTGTACGGGTTGAGGAACACGACATCATGGTTAAAATCAAAAATTGTATCAAGTTCTTAGAACAGGGCAATCGTGTCAAAGTATCCATCCGTTTCAGAGGCCGTGAGATGGCTTATACGGATCAGGGTAGGGGTGTTTTACTTGACTTCGCTGAACGTGTAACTGATTATGGTACGGTTGACAAGCCACCAAAAATGGAAGGCCGCAGCATGGTCATGTTCTTATCCCCTAAAAAGGATAAGTAAGCTAAGCCTATAATGGTATAACTTTTTATACTTCATTATATAAATAAAATAAAAAAATAAGTTGACGAAGATAGGGAGGAGGAATCGACTATGCCAAAAATGAAATCCCATCGTGGTGCTGCAAAGCGCTTCAAAGTGAAAAAATCAGGTGTGATCAAACGCGCTAAGGCTTATAAAAGCCACATCTTAAATAAGAAAAGCCAGAAGAGAAAGAGAAATCTTAGAAAAGCTGGTTATTTAGTACCAAGTGACGCAAAAGTTGTCAAAAAAATGTTAATGAAATAATAGTGAGCAAGGAGGAAAATTTTAATGGCTAGAATTAAAAAAGGCGTTAATGCCAAAAAGAAGCATAAAAAAGTATTAAAACTTGCAAAAGGCTATTATGGTGCTAAAAGCAAGTTATACAGACCAGCGAACGAAGCAGTTATGCGTGCACTTCGTTCTTCTTACAGAGGTCGTAAAGAAAAGAAAAGAAATTTCAGAAGATTATGGATTACCCGTATTAATGCAGGTGCCCGTATGTATGGTTTAAGCTACAGCAAATTCATGTTTGGCCTGAAACAGGCTGGCGTTGAAATGGACCGTAAAATTTTAGCTGATTTAGCAATGAATGACATTAATGCATTCGCAAAATTAGTTGATGTTGCAAAAGCACATCAGGCTTAAGCTTTAAGAACCAAGACAAAAAACTTCTCAGTCCTTGGGAAGTTTTTTTTATGTGATATTTTCACCTTGTTGGGTAATAATCTCCTTTAGAAAGGCATTAGTTGCAGTAAATGATCTTGCTTTTTTTTGACAGAATGGTACAATAGGTGAAAGCAAATAAAATACTTACTTGGAGCAGACAAATGATAAACATTGTTAAAAAAGGTGGCCGTATGACTACCTTTATGCGGCACCGTTCTCCAGCCGAAATTCTGATGTTCGGCTTTGCAGCAGTGATATTTCTGGGGGCAGTGATTCTGAACCTGCCAGTCTCCAGTGCCTCCGGTCAAAGTCCGGGATTTCTGAACTGTTTATTTACAGCGACCTCCAGCGTATGTGTTACAGGATTAGTAGTTGTGGATACAGGGACCTACTGGTCGTTGTTTGGACAGATTGTCATTATTCTTTTAATTCAAATTGGCGGTCTCGGATTTATGTCTTTGATGACTATTTTTTTCGTACTGGCGGGTAAGCGTATTACAATTAAAAACCGTCTGCTCATCCAATCCTCTGTCAATTCAGACAGGGTACAGGGGGTTGTGAAATTCACCAAATACATTGTTTTTTCCTGCCTGGTGATTGAAGGGATCGGCGCGCTGCTGCTGTCCTTTGTTTTTGTTCCGGATTACGGATTAGGGAAAGGTATTTATTTTGGTATCTGGCATTCGATTTCCTCGTTTTGTAACGGTGGTTTTGATTTGATCGGCGGCTTCCAGAGCTTTACAGGATATGCCAATAACTTTTTGCTGAACTTTACTGTTTGTGCACTTATTGTTGTCGGCGGTCTGGGTTTTGCGGTTACCAGTGAAATCGTGAGCTATCGGACAACCAGACGGCTGAGCATGCACTCTAAAATTGTTTTAAGCATCACCGCTATTTTGGTAGTGGGCGGTGCTGTGCTTTTTTATATTTTTGAGCATGCGAACCCTGAAACCATGGGGAATCTGCCATGGTATGGGAAAATTTACGCTGCCTTTTATCAGTCTGTAACGCCGCGTACAGCCGGTTCCAATACCATCAGCCAGACAGGGCTCAACCCGGTTTCCAAGGTGCTGACGATTGTGCTGATGTTTATCGGCGGATCACCCGGATCGACGGCAGGCGGGGTAAAAACAACAGCCGTGGCCATGATGGCTATCACATTGTTTACTGAACTGATGGGCCGGAAGGATGTTACCTGTTTTAAACGTCGTATCCCGGAGATTACCATTAAGCGGGCGGCATGTGTGCTGACTATCGGTATTTCCATTATTATTGTCATTATTATGGTTTTGATGGTCTGCGAACCTGGAGCTGACCCAATGGCCATTACCTTTGAGGTGTTTTCGGCCTACTCCACTGTTGGGCTTACCTGTGATTTAACACCGCACCTACATGCACTCAGCAAGGTTGCGTTGATTATCACAATGTTTATCGGACGTGTCGGGCCGCTCACGATCGCTTATGTTATTACAAGAAAAGAAAGAAAAGAACTTGAGAATAAAGGCCAGTTCAAGCTGCCTGAAGGCAATGTCTTGATTGGTTAAAAGGAGCATAAATTGAAAGAAAAACAGTTTGCTATTCTGGGGCTTGGCCGTTTCGGCGAAGCGCTCGCCATCACTTTGAGTGAGTTGGGATCAAACGTGATCGTTGTTGATAAGAATGAGGAAAAGGTGCAGAATATTGCCAACTATGTCACTTATGCTGTGCAGGCTGACGTCTCAGATATTAATGCTCTGAAGTCCATTGGCTTAAAAAATGTGGACGCGGTCATTATTTCTATTACTTCTGATATCAACAGTAGTATCATGGGGGTTGTCAATGCGCAGGAGCTTGGAATTCAGGAAATTTATGGAAAAGCCAACAATGCACAGCACGAAAAGGTTCTGCTCAAATTGGGGGTAAAAAAGGTCTTTTCACCAGAGCGTGATATGGGGGAACGTGTTGGCCACAGCCTTTATTCCGGCGATTTTATCGATGCACTGGAGCTGGATACAGACCATTCGATTGTTGAGGTTGACGCTTTGCACAAATGGGAAAACCAGGCTCTGGAATCACTGGATATGCGTACCAAGTACGGGCTTAATATCATTGCGATCCGGTCTCAGGATCATTTGAATGTTTCTCCGGTGGCGACGGATGTTATCCGGGCCGGTGACAAGCTGGTCGTAATCGGAGATAATACTGATATTAATGATGTCACCCGGCTCTATCAGGCTGGAAATTAAAATCATGGCCCAAGAATTAATTACGTCACGCCAAAATGCAGCGGTTAAGAATGTTATCAAGCTAAAACAGAAAAAAAACAGAGACCGCGAAAAGCAGTTTGTTCTGGAAGGGACCAAGCTTTTCATGGAGGCTGAAGCCTGGAAGGTGGAGTTTACCGCGGTTTTTGTAACACCGCAGTGGATTGAGGGAGCTGAAGAGACTGTAAAGTCAGCTTTTAAACGCCTGAAAGACACAGGTATCCCGGTTTTCACTGTGGATACCAGCGTCTTTGAAGCCATGTCGGCTTTGAAAATGCCGGAAGGTGTTTTATGTACGGCACATAAAATTGATGCCTCTGAAAAATTTTTTGAAAAAAAATGCAAAAAAAACGGGAAAAAATGTCTGAGTTATGTTATATTAGATGATGTGCAGGATCCGGGAAATGTTGGAACCATTATACGAACAGCGGATGCTGCTGGCTTTGATGGTATTATCTGCTCATCAAAGACCGCAGACATATACAATGAAAAAGTCCTGCGCGGAGCCATGGGATCGGTATTTCACCTGCCAGTGCTGCAAACCGGCGCACTTGAGAAGACAGTGCTTTTTCTAAAGGAGCAGGGTACACGTATGATCGGAACCTCCCTTCAGGGAAAAACCAGTCTGTCTGCTTCTCTGGCTGCACAGAAAGCTGTGGGTATTATTCTTGGCAATGAGTCAAAGGGAATGTCAAAGAGTATGGCGGACCTGTGTGATGACTTATACAAGCTGCCCATGTACGGACATGCTGAATCTTTAAACGTTTCGGTAGCTGCAGGTATTTTGATGTATGATATCGCACGGGCGATGCACGAATAAAAAAAGAATAAGATAAAGACGATGATGGAGAAAGTAGGCGGCACGCCGCGCACTTACAGAGAGAAAACCCCGGCGGCTGAGAGGGTTTTGGTGAACAGTGCTACTGAAGTTCCCTCCTGAGTTTTGACTGCCAAGGCACATGGTGCTTGTAGTGGTCAACGTCAACGTGACGTTATACGTGAGGGGCCGCGCCAAATGGGTTGCGGCAACAAAGGTGGTACCGCGGAATTTATTCGTCCTTTATGCAGTTTTGCATGAAGGGCTTTTTTAGTTTGCAGCCGCGATCCGATAAAAATGTTATTATGAAAAAGGAGATAAAAATGCAAGAGGAATTAAATCGCATCAGAGAAAATTGTTTGGAAGATCTGAAAACTGTCAGCGATATGAAATCGCTGGATGACATCCGCGTAAAATATCTTGGTAAAAAAGGTGTTTTAACCGCGGCCTTAAAAGGAATGGGCAAGCTTTCCAAGGATGAGCGCCCTGTTATTGGCAAGTTGGCCAATGAGGTTCGGGAAGAAATTGAAACCGGACTGGCCGGAAAAAAGGAAGCGCTGGAGACAGCGGAAATGATGGCAGCCATTGAAAAAGAAAAGCTGGACGTCTCTTTGCCGGGTAAAAAACCATCTGAAGGCAATTTGCACCCCTTAAATATCATCATTAATGATCTGGAAGAAATCTTCCTGGGAATGGGCTTTTCCATTGCTGAAGGGCCAGAGATCGAATGGTCAAAATATAATTTTGATTATCTTAACATGCCACAGGAGCATTCAGCCAGAGATTTACAGGAAACATTTTATTACAATGACGAGGTTGTCTTAAGAACGCAGACTTCCCCCGTTCAGGTTCGTGTCATGATGGATGAAAAGCCGCCGCTGCGTGTTATCTCTCCGGGACGCGTTTACCGCGCCGATGAAATTGACGCGACCCATTCACCGGTGTTCCATCAGATGGAAGGGCTCGTAATTGATAAGGGCATTACAATGGCCGATTTAAAAGGAACCCTGGATATGTTCGCAAAAAAACTTTTCGGAGAAACTGTCCAGACTAAATTCCGCCCGCACCAGTTCTATTTCACCGAGCCAAGTGCTGAAATGGACGTGACCTGCTTTAAATGTGGCGGCACTGGCTGCAAAGTGTGCGGTAACAGTGGATGGATTGAGCTTTTAGGATGTGGGATGGTACATCCTAATGTACTGCGCCACTGCGGCATTGATCCAGAGGTTTACAGCGGATTCGCTTTCGGCATGGGCCTCGAACGTGTGGCCATGACCAAATACGGAATCAACGATTTACGTCTGCTTTTCGAAAACGATATGCGTTTTCTGACACAATTCAAATAGGAGGAGCCCCATATGTTAGTATCACTCAACTGGTTAAAAGAATATGTAAAAATTGAACAGGACCCCAAAACTTTCGGGGATATCCTGACAATGTCCGGCACAAAGGTGGAAACAATCGATCCCATTTCGGATGAAGTTTCCGGCGTTATCACTGGTAAGATTGTTAAAATTGAAAAGCACCCTGATGCTGATAAACTGGTTGTCTGCCAGATTGATGTGGCAGCTGCGTCACCCTTGACCATTGTCACCAGTGCAACCAATGTTTTTGAAGGAGCGGTTGTCCCGGTTGCGGTAGAAAACTCAGTGGTAGCCGGTGGTCATAAAATGAGCCGTACCGATTTTCGCGGCATTATGTCCTATGGCATGATGTGCTCTGTTGAAGAGCTGGGGATGAATACGGATCTGTTTACCCCTGAAATTAAAAATGGTATCTATATTCTGCCTGAAAATACGGAGCTGGGTGTTGAGGTGCGTGATCTGCTCTGGATTGATGACAGCATCATCGAGGTGGAATTAACGGCCAACCGCGGAGACTGCCAGTCCATTTATGGCATTGCGCGTGAAGCTGCGGCAGCGCTTGACGAGGCGGTGGCTCCCGTTAAACTCTATGATAAAAAAGAAACTCAAAACCAAATTGCCGATTATCTGAGTGTTAAAGTCGAAACAGAGCTGTGCCCGCGCTATGTGGCTAAAATGTTCAAGGTTAAAAAAATTGAGCCCTCTCCGCTGTGGATGCAGCTTAAGCTTTTAAACAGTGGCGTCCGCCCGATTAACAATATTGTCGACGTGACAAATTACGTTATGTTAGAGCTTGGACAGCCGCTTCACGCCTTTGATTACAAGAGCCTTAATTCTGACGAGATTGTGGTTAAAACCGGCAATAAGGAAAAGACTGTTGTCACACTGGATGACAAAGAACGTGATATTGATGAATCCATGATGATGATCACCAACGGAAAATACCCTGTGGCTGTCGCTGGGATTATGGGGGGGGCTAACTCAGAAATTACAGAAAATACGGAGTATGTTGTTCTTGAATCCGCCTGTTTTGACAAAACCAGCATCCGTTTGACATCTAAGAAGCTTGGCATGCGTACAGAGGCTTCTGGACGCTATGAAAAGGGCATCTATCCAGGTCTTGCTGAAACCGCAGCTCTGCGTGCAACCTATCTGTTTGATCTGATCGGTGCCTGCGATGTTCTGGAGGGGATAATTGATGTCTACCTCAAACCAGAAGAGCCACATGAGGTCGCTGTGAACGTGGACTGGATCAACCGTTTCATCGGTATTGATCTCTCTGAAGATGAAATCATCCGTATTTTTGAAAGACTGTTCCTGACCGTTGAAAATAAGGGAAAAGGTAATCTGGTTGTCAAGGTACCCGACTACCGACAGGATCTTGAAATTCGTGAAGACCTGGCAGAAGAGGTCGCGCGAATTTACGGTTACAACAGGATTCCAAGCACCATTATGGGTGGAACCACTCTCGTTGGCGGAAAGACTGTTAAACAGAAATACCAGGATATGCTTCAGAGTCTGCTGGTAGGCGCTGGATACTATCAGACCCTTACCACTTCTTTCACCAGTGTCAACCGTATCAACGCTTTAAATATGGACTGCGGTGACGATCTGGTTCCGCTTATCAACCCACTCGGCGAGGAAAACAGCATTATGCGCAACACACTGGTCGGTCACCAGCTGGAAGTGGTGAGCTTAAACCATAACCGTAAAAATCCACAGGGCCGTTTCTTTGAATTTGCCCAGACCTACCATAAAAATCCAAATAAGGGTGAACTGCCCATTGAGCGCAAGCACCTGGTCATTTCTTCCTATGGAAATACCGACTATTTTGATATTAAGGGCGTTGTTGAGCTGCTGCTCGACCGTTCAGGTATTGCTGATTACGACTTTGTTCTGGCGGGACCAGACCTCTATCACCCAGGAAGAAAGGCGGAGATAAGAGTGGGGGATACCCTCGTTGGACAGATAGGGGAGATACACCCAGTAGTTGTTAAAAACTATGATCTGCCGAAACGCACATACGCCTGTGAGCTGGACTTTGACGTAATGGCCGGATTACAGCAGGACGCCATTAAATTTGTCGAAATGCCCAAGTATCCTGGTTCCTCAAGAGACATCGCTCTTGTCCTGGATGAGGATGTGCCGGCTTCAAAAATTGAGGCGACGATCAAATCCCACGATACGGGTATTATGGAAAATGTCGAGCTTTTTGATGTATACCAGGGCGAACAGATCGAAAAGGGAAAGAAGAGCCTGGCTTATTCAATTTTATTCCGTCATCCTGAAAGAACATTGACGGACGATGACATTAATCCAGTAATGGACGAAATTTTATCTGACCTCAAAAATGGATTTAATGCCCAATTAAGGGATTAATATGGTATAATAGTAGTGTGTTAAGATCGTATAAAGATTTTGCGAATCGCGTTAAGATTATATAAAGATCTATTTACAGGAATTTACCGGGGCTGAGAAGCCCCGGTCTTAATGCATGAAATTTAAATACCAGGCAGCACCTTCGTCTGCCTTAGCAATAGAAGGGAAGAGAATTATGAATAAGAACGATTTAAATCGCAGTATTATAGCGCTTTGCCAGCTAAAAGGCATTGGCCGCAAGAAAGTGAAAGCCATTTTAAAATCCGTTGACAATCCAGCGGACTACCATCTTTTAGAGCTGGTTGAAATCGGTATATCCTTGAATGTTTTTTCACGCAACAGTACGATCGGTACCTTTTTGGATGCACGAAAGCGTGCGGATGAGATTTTAAAATGCTGTGAAGAAAATGATATCAAGATGATCAATTCTTATTCTGAGGATTTTCCAAAAGCATTGCTTTTTGAGGATGGTCCAGATCTTATCTATTATAAAGGCGATCTGTCGCCTCTTGCCAATGTGAACAGAGCGGCCGTTATCGGCACCCGTGTACCGTCAGATATCGGTTATCATTTTGCCTATAATTGTGGTAAAAGCCTGGCAGAACAGGGCTATACCGTTGTCAGTGGACTGGCTCTTGGCTGTGACACTGCAGCACATCTCGGCTGTCTGAAGGCAGGGGGAAAAACCGTTGCCTTTTTACCGTCAAATTTAATGACCATTACACCTCGCGAAAATATGGAGCTTGCAGAACGTATCATAGCAGGGGGAGGCTGTATTATCAGTGAATTTTCTCCTCTGTCCACTTCGAACGCCTACATGTTTATTGAGAGAGACCGGCTTCAGGCAGCAGCTTCTAATTTTGTGCTGGTATCTGAATTCGCCCGAAACAGCGGGACGCTTCATACGCTGCATTTTGCCCATACCTACGAAAAGCCGATTTATGCCGATGATGCTATTGTCAATTCCGATGTCGATGGTTATGATGCCATGACTGAGGAGGGAATTGCGTATCAAGTTGGCAATATGGAAGAAATTAAGCAATTTATCCTTAAAAATCGACAATAATTGTAATATTTTAATATTTTATTTGAAATTTCTTACAAGATTACTTATAATGATAGAAAGAGAACTAATTAATTTTTATATACAGGAGGTAAGTTAATTGCCTGAAGAAAAAAAAGTTGTCGAACTTCGCATCTTAGAGAATGATTTTTCTGTAAAAGCTGGGGAAAGTGAGGATTATATTCGCGAGATCGCAACCTTTGTTAACGATGAACTGACAAGGGTTAAGGAACGCAATCCTTTCACCAACCATATCCGCATTGCAATTCTTGGCTGTATGAACATTACGGAGCTTTTATTTGAAGCTAAAAAAGATGTGCTTATTGCTGAGCGTAAGCAGGAGGAAGAAGCCAATAATATTAATCTGGTAAAGGAAGAGTTAAAGACTGCAGGCGAAGAAATCAATGAGCTTAAAGAAAGTAAGCTTCAGCTTGTCGAGGAGAAGGAACAGCTCCAGAAAGAAATCGAAGAAAAGAATGAGCTGCTCAATCAATACCGTGAACATCTGAAACAGGCTAAAATCGAAAGTGAATCTAACCGTAAGGCGATTCTTGATCTCCAAAACCAGCTGTTTGAAAGTCAGATTGAACTGGTGAAGGCAAACAAAAAAAATCCTGAAGCGATTGATCAGGATACACTTCAGATGGATATGGAACCAGAAGGCTCTTCGGATCGCCCGGAATAATAAAATTAAAACCTCCAGTTTTTGAGCTGGAGGTTTCTTTTTATGGTTTTACATCTTGCGGAGAAGCCCGGTTACACGTCCCAAAATCTGAACCTCGGTATCCTTGAGTTCTCTCGGTTCAAAATTTGGATTTTGAGGCTTCAGGATAACGATATCCTGATCACGGTAAAAAGTCTTAACAGTTGCCTCTTCATTTTCGAGCAAAAAGGCTACAACAATATCACCGTCGTTGGCAGTGTTCTGCTTTTTGACGATAATGTCATCTCCGTCTAAGATCCCCGCGTTAATCATACTGGTGCCTTTAACTCTTAACAGAAAGTGTTCCCCGGTTCCGACGAAACTAAGGGGAAGGGGAACTTGATCCATGATATCTTCAGCTGCCAGGATAGGATCACCGGCAGTGATTTTACCAAGCAGCGGGAGTGTGACCATCTCCCGGTCAGTCTGGAAATTTTCAAGACCGTCATCATCATCTTTGTTGATAACATCAATGGCACGTGTTTTGAGTGATGTTCGTCGAATATATGAACGCTGCTCAAGTGTTTTAAGGTGAGAGTGCACCGACGACGTGGATTTAAAGCCCACAGCCTCGCATATTTCACGGACAGAAGGCGGATACCCACATTCTCTTGTCTGTTTTTTTATAAATTCTAATATTTGTTTTTGTTTTTCAGTTAAATCTTCGTACATTTTTGATACCCCCAGGTTTGTTGGGTTTATTATAACATAAAAGAAAACAAAAGTAAACATTTGTTCTTGAAAAATGAAGCCATGTTTGTTTATTTTTTATGTCCGGGATTTCGCCCCGCGAGTGGATTCTGATAGATCGCCTCACGAACATCATCTACCTCGATGTGTGTGTAGATTTCTGTAGTGGAAATACTCTCATGGCCCAGGACTTTCTGGAGCGTACGAATGTCTACCTGCCCGTATTTATGCATCAGCGTGGCGGCAGTGTGACGGAGTTTGTGAACAGAAATCTTATCGGCATTCAGGCCAGCCTTTAAAACATATTTTTTTACCATCGACTGCACTGTGCGGTTGGAAAGAGGGGTCTTTCGTTTGCTTAAAAACACATAGGGTACATCTGTATCCTCTGGCCGCACCGCCATATAAGCCTCCAGCGTCTCGACACAGGCATCGTTGAGCCTTATATTTCGCTCTTTATTGCCTTTACCAACAATATGGATGGTTTCCTCCTGGATATCCTCAATTTTAAGATTGGTCAGTTCGGAAAGGCGAATTCCGCAGTTTAAAAATAAGGTGATGATCGCAAGGTCCCGCTCGTAAAACTCACCGTCAACAGCATTTAAAAGGCTTAAGGCTTCGTCAAGCGTAAGATAGACAGGGTCGCGCGACTTAACCTTTGGTATTTCAAGACGCTGTGTTGGATCATCCATTTTAGTATCGATGACTGTTGTCAGATAGTGGTATAAGTTTTTGATGGCAGCCGTTTTTCTTTTTCGGGTTGAATCGATGTTGCTGCGCTTGGAGGTAGCATAGCTCAGAAAAGCGTAAATATCCGGGAGTGTTACCTGTTTAATGACTTTCAAGTCCACGTCATCTATGGAAATGGTGTCGAATTCGGCATCTGGATCAGCCAGTTGAAACCGTACCTTTAAAAAGCGGAAAAACTGCATCAGATCATTTCGGTATGAAATTAATGTGTTTGGTGAAAAGCCTCGAATGGAAAGCAGATAATCGTCAAGCTCATCGAGAAGGGTATTGTGTTTGAGGTCCATTTTTGTATTCCTTTCAATCGCTATAATTGCGTATAACCTACGTTATACGCAATTATAGCAAAAAAGATATCAAATATCAAGATTTTTTAGTTTTTATCATCCATTCCCTTTAAAAACGGCTTTTGGGTTATTTTAAAAGAAGCACGGCACAATTTTGCGCCGTGCTTATCGGTTCCCTGTTTTATTTATCTGCCGATTTAATCCTCCTGTGAGAGAAACATGGTTTCCAAAAGGTGGACTCCTGTTTTTGTTTTAAACAGACGGTCACGTATGCTTTCGATTTGAGAAGGCTTCATGCTGTCCTCATAAATATTGACCAGAAAGTCCGCTTCGATGAGCACCTGGTAATCAACGGCCTGAATACTGCCGTAAGTATGATGGTTAGCGATCAAAAAGCTGACGCGTTCCATGATTTCATCGGATACGTTATATTTTTTTAAAAAAAGACGGGCCACAGGAGGTCCCTCGATTTCCTGGTAATTTCCGGCACTGGAGCCATATTTTTTCACACTTGGCTTTATACCGATATCATGCAAAACAGCTGCGATTTCAAGGGTATCTTGCGTTCTTTCATCTAAGCCCTCCTGTTCCGCAATGATTTTGGCAAAGGCATGAACCTTTAAAAAGTGTTGAACACGGCGGGGATTTCCTTTTTCATATTCAATCATTTCGCTTATTAAATTATTCAAGATGTCTTTCATTTTTATGCACGTCCTCCTTTATAAGCATTTTACCATGTAACTTAAAGTCTACCGCTGACCAGCTGTATTGTCAATGAAGCAAAAACAGGAGTACAGGGAAAAAATTGACAAAAAAAGAAAGGCCGGAGCCTTCTTTTTCTTAATAATGCTTTACTAATTTATTTTTTAAAGGCACTGGCATAACTTTAATAATGCCAAAGACCACTGAAAAACAAATCGCCTTGTCCAGCAGATCCGTAATAATCTGAGTTGAGAAAACGGAGGCAACTATGTTGATGCCGGAGTTTTTCAGGACGGCTACAATCAGGCTGGAGCCTGATGAGGTAACGCCATTAAAGACAAAGGCGACAATAACAGAGGACATGACTGAGACAAACAGGGTTACCAGCACAATTGCCAGAACGGATTTTAAACCCTCAAAACGGCCGCTTTTAAACAGCAGCCCTGTCGATACACCGGCCACTACCTGTACTGGTAAAAAGTAAAGGGAAACTGGATCAATGGTTGCACCGTTAATGAGTGCGGTCAGTCCGCCGACGGCCGCGCCTGCTGCCGGTCCCATGAGCACTGCGGAAAGCAGTGTACCCATAGAATCCAAATAGACCGGAAGCTTAAGTACGAGCGCAACAAAGCATCCTACAAAATTTAATCCAACAGCCATGGCCATAAAAACAAGCATATTGGTTGTAAGCTTCTTCACAATAGCCACCCGCCTACTCGCAGCCGTATTTCTCATTGGATAAAACCAATGTAATATCCGATTGATGCTCAGGAAAAAGGCGTGTCATAAACATTTCCATAAAGGCTCTGGCATGTACCTGGGTAAGGACAAGGCAGTTCGGTTCTTTTTTGTAAATACCACCCACGTCTACCATGCTCATCCCGATCGCCTTGCCTTCGGTAACGACATCCACGTAGTAGGTTTTTCCTGAACAGATGGAGGGATCAATAAAGTAAGCAATGGCCAGAGGGTCATTGATGACGCAGCCAAGGGTGCGCTCCTGCTCCCAGTGAAAATCCAGATAGAACCGGGTGATATCAACGATAAAATCCGCTGCCGGATCATTAAATTGGCGCAGCAGCTCAATATAATTTGGTGTCAGAACGACTTCCCGGGTGACATCCAGCCCAACCATCGTAATGGGCCGGTCCAGTTGGTTCAGGACCATTTCAGCAGCATCAGGGTCTGCCCAGAAATTAAACTCAGCCACCGGTGAGCAGTTTCCATGGCTTTTAAAAGCTCCGCCCATTAAAACAAGCTCATCCATCCGACTTAATGCAGATTTATCGGTCTGTAAGGCCAGCGCGATATTGGTTAAAGGGCCAATGGCCAGAACAGAGACATTATCTTCCATCTTTAGAGTATTCAAAATAAAATCGACAGCGCCCTCACGATAACGGACATCTTCAATTCTTTCAAATTTAACACCGCCAAGGCCATCCTCGCCGTGTGTTTCCTCTGCAACAACCATATCTCTCAGAAGAGGGCGCGTCGCACCAAGATAAACTGGAATATCCAGACGGTCCATCACCTTTAAAATATGGAGCGCATTTTCAGCGCATTGATAACCGTTGATATTACCGGATACAATAGTAAGGCCTAAAATTTCCAATTCCGGAGAACGGCATGCCAGCATAATGGCCAGAGCATCGTCAATTCCCGGATCGCAGTCAATAATTACTTTTCTTCTTGTCATGATATTTTTCTCCTCGGTTAAGTTCAACCAGCGGATAAACGCAAAAAGGGCGCACGTGTAACCGTACGCCCTTTATAACGCTCTTTCCTTAGTTTTTTATAGAGGGATGGTTACGAACCTCTCCGTTTTAAAAACGGTTAATATGTGCAAAACAGCTTGCTTTACAGACAGCGTAAGCCATCATTTTCTATGGATACTATAGCATATTTTAAAAAATTTTACAACCTTCTTAAGCCAGGCGCTCCTCAATGAGTTTAGCCAGATCTGTGGCAATGCGGTTAAGTTCAGACTGGTCTTTGCCCTCAATCATGACACGCACCAGAGGTTCCGTGCCTGATGGGCGGATTAATACACGCCCCTGGCCGTCAAAATGCTTTTCAACCTCTGTGATTCGCTTCTGGATAATTTCATCTGTCAGGTAGTCATTTTTAGTCTGATTGGTCACTTTTGCATTCACAAGCACTTGTGGATAGGAGGTCATTAAGGACGAAAGCTCAGCTGAGGTGCGGGTTTCTTCCTTTAAGATCGTCAAAAGAGATACTGCGGTTAAAAGACCGTCGCCGGTGGTATTATGATCCAGCAAGATAACATGGCCAGATTGTTCCCCGCCGAGATTATACCCTTCTTTCAGCATTTCTTCCAGAACATAGCGGTCGCCGACATTTGTCTTAACACTTTTGCAGCCGCAGTCTTTCAAAGCGATATCGAGGCCGATATTACTCATAACGGTCACCACGACGGTATCCTTTTTCAGCCGGCCCTCCTGTTTCAGCTTTGCGCCGACCAGATGAAGGATCTTATCGCCGTCGATGATGCGGCCTTCATTGTCAACTGCCAGACAGCGGTCTGCGTCACCGTCAAAGGCAATCCCGATGTCGGCTTTTTCTGAGAGGACATGATCGCTCAGCTTGTCAAGACAGGTAGAACCGTATCCGTCATTGATGTTTTTGCCGTCTGGTTCATGACCGATCACAACCACATCGGCTCCAGCTTCCCTGAAAAACTTTGGCGCAATGCGGTAGGAAGCGCCATTGGCACAGTCCAGCACCATACGGATACCGGAAAAATCGCAGGCGAATCCTTTTGTGATGTGCTCCACATAGATTTTTTCAGGCTGCTCAAGGGTTTCGACTGAACCATCGGTCCGGTCATTGATTGTAAGCTGGTCAATGATACATTTTTCAATCTGATTTTCTACGTCATCAGAGAGCTTGTAACCTGCGCCATTAAAAAATTTAATCCCATTAAACTGATAAGGGTTGTGCGATGCGGAGATGACAATCCCGGCATCTGCCTTGATCTCGCGGGCAATGACCGCGACAGCGGGTGTTGGTATAACGCCTGCCAGTACAACTTTACCCCCTACCGAGATAATACCGTCTGTCAGAGCTTTTTCAAGAGGATCGCCCGAAATACGGGTATCCTTCCCAATAACAATTTTAGGATTATGGCTGCCCTCTGATAATATATAAGCGCCATAACGTCCAAGCTGATAGGCTAATTCTGTGGTTAACTCCTCACCAAAGACACCACGAACACCATCAGTACCAAAAAATTTTCCCATTTTTTAACCTCTATTCCATAAATCAAATTCTATTATAGCTTTAAAACAGAAATAAATCAATTCATTTAAAGGATTTTATCATGTTTTACTTATATTCGATGATTCCACCGCCTAAAAGCCTGTCCCCGTCATAAAAGACTGCAGACTGCCCAGGCATAGGCGCTCGAACAGCTTTTTCACACTCCAGATAGCCTCTGCGGTCACCGGACAGGTGGAGCCTTCCCGGATAAAGGTAACCCCAGCGGCATACTTTAAATTGTATTTCTCCTGAATATAAGCTGCCGTCAATAAAGTGAAGTTCTTTTAAAAAGATTTTCTTCTGATAAAGATCGGATTCCTCACCGAGAATAACCTCATTAAATTCTGGACGCAGAGCAGTAACAACATATTTTTTTCCGGAAATCACCGGAACGCCGCGCTTTTGCCCAACCGTATAATAATAAAAACCGTTATGGCTGCCGAGAATTTTACCAAAACGATCCCGAAAACGTCCTTCGGGCATTAATGGTGTTTCTTTTTTTATGAAACGGGCATAATTTCCATCCGGGATAAAGCAGATTCCCTGACTTTCTTCGGATTTTGGAAGCGCTATCCCCTCCTTCTCCAAAAAAGCCCGCACCGCATCTTTTGATTGAAAAGCACTCAGAGGAAAAATAAGACGGCTCAGATATTCCTGATCAAGGGTATAGAGATAATAGCTCTGGTCTTTTCTGCTATCCTCACTGGTCTTAATCTGAACCTGTCCATGACGTTTTTCAAGCCTTAAGTAGTGGCCAGTCGCGATAAATTCAGCCTCTTTTTCATTGGCGTACGCCATCAGTCCTCTGAATTTCATCCCTGCGTCACAGCGGACGCAGGGATTGGGCGTATAACCTCTGAGATATTCGCTTATAAATGGTTTTATGACCTTTTCCCTGAACTCACGCTGCCTGTTGATGCATTCATGCTGGATGCCGATTTGTTTTGCAAGGACACTGGCTTTTTCGAGAAGGGGTTCATTTCCAAAAAAATCAAAGGTTACGCCCAGTACCTCATAACCTTTGTTTTTTAAAATCAGAACAGCGGCAGCACTGTCTGCACCGCCGCTGAATCCCACAATTACTTTTTTATTTTTCATTTATCTTTTACAATTTGTCAAATGTGTTGTTTTTTTCAAAATAAACTGTTTTTTAGTCGCAAAGGATTTTTCTTCAAGCGTCATACTGACAGAGAAGTTTTCCAGGTCTGTTTCCTGATTATCTGCAATGATGCGGACAAAGGCTTCGGTCATCCAGGGATTACAGACAAGCACCGGACCAAGGGTATTTGTAAAGACCGCGTTTTTGATCTGGACGCCCTCATTGGTGTCTTTGCCGTTATTACCGTATCCATAGTTCAGCTTTCCAAAGGGCTCGTCGTTGCCGGTCAGTCTGAAATCAGCCATCTGGATCTGGTTCCCGATGATTTCCATTTGTGAGCCATTCAGGTTACAGCTGAAATAAAGATCATCACCGTAGACGGCTTTGTTTTCAGTGGTTTCCACATCAATAATGCCCAGGCCTTTGGCGACACTGCCGTCATCTCTCCTGATTTCATTGCCCCAGAGAGCAATGCTGGTTCCAGTGACAAGCATGGGACGGCCAGCCTGAATGAAGCCGCGGAGTGAAAGGTCATAAGGCTCCAGATAATCAATGATGGAAGAAAAAGAAGCGATCTCTCCCGGTGAACAGAATAAGAAATCATAATCCATTGGTGTGAAATCTTCAGTGTCAAAATCAATTTTTTCGATTTCCACCTCAAACCCTGCGGCTTCGCCCATACGCTTTAAAGCCAGAACATTTCCGCGGTCACCGTGGAGGTACAGGGAATCGGGAAACATCCACCCGATCTTTAATGTTTTTTCATTCATTTAATTGCCCTCCTCGATGTATTTTTTCATTTTATTAAAGGTTTCAAGCCATGTGATCAGATAAATATTTGAAGTATCTGCTTTTTCAATTTCTTCAAAAATCGTTTTGATATCATCGGTATCCTTGATGGCGATTTTTGACGATTCAACGCCTTCGTAAATCAACCGGTTGGCGGTATCATAGCAGACATTTTGAGAGAAACAAAAATATTTTTCAACATTCGATTCCGCAAGTGGCTTGAAGTCACAGTCAAAGCTGTAAAAGGTGTTGGTATAGAATGGGATAAAATCCGAAACCGCATAGAAGCCAAAACAGACCATTTTTTCTTCCTGGTCTGAAGCCATGATGTTTAAAGCGCTCTGGAGTGTATCCGGGTTTTCCTGCTTGATTCGCATATATTTAATGGTTTTATCCTTGTAGTGAAGCACCTCAAAACGGCCGCCAATGTTTTTAAAAGAATTAAAGGCAGGGACCGCGTCCTTGACAGAGACGCCGGCAAAGCGTTCGCAAAGCGCCAGAGCACCGCTGTAGTTATACAGCATAAACGGCAGGTCATAGGGCATATTAAAGCTTTCATCCTCAACGGTGAAAGTCTTATTTTCAAAATCAACATCCTTCACGGCATAATGGGGTGCCGCTTCACTGGAATACCCGCAGTTTGTACAGGTAAACGGACCGACGCTGTCGATGGTATAATAGTCAAAATCAACCTTATGGTAGCATTTTGGACAGGCGCAGGTCGGATAGGTTTCGTCTTTTTCAAAGGATTCAGAATGCTTTTCCACGCCATAATAAGTGACATGGTCGGTAAAGCGTTCAAAGGATTTTGTTCGAGGCTCTTCATTATTTAAATATAAATGCATTTTTGGATTCATAAAAGAGGTGAGCTTGCGATAGATAAAATCCGGGTCGCCGTTGCGCTGAACCTGATCCTTCTGCAGATTGGTGATTAACATGTTTTCAGCCGGCAGCTGGTCATAAATAAGGGGTAAATAACGCTCGTCTGTTTCAAAGACAAAATAGTCCGCCTTGAGTTTTCCGGTCATTGTCGATTCTTTTGCCAGAATGGTGGCGATGCCGGGCAGCAGGTTTGCGCCCTCGAGGTTTGATACAACGGTTTTTCCGTTTTCCCGTAAAATATGAGTCACCAGGTTGGTGGTGCTTGATTTACCATTGGTTCCTGTAATAAAAACAACCTTGGAATAGTCGATCCCCTTGAAATGCTCGACCATTCTCGGGTCTACCTTTAAGGCCTTCTCTCCAGAAAGGTTAGAACCTCTCCCCTTGCTGACAAGATTGATGAGGCCGTTAATGGCTTTAGCGTACCATAACGCCAAATAAAACTTCATACTTGTTCCTCCGTTAAACTAATCGTTAAAATATTGGTTAATGTCAGACAAATCATCTTTGTTAAAATCAGATACTAAAACTTCATGACACTCCAAGTCGACTTTATATCCTTCTTTAATGGGCGCTCCATAGCTTGAGACCGGTTCGCTTATAAAAACACCGTCCTCCCGCTCAATCACGGCTACTGTACCTTCAATCCGGTCCACAATCCCAGTCATGATGATTCCTCCTGTTTTTAACCCCTGTCCTAAGACAGAAGTATTGTTTCAGCCTTCTGAACCACAGGTATCCAGTTTGGCTTCAACTATAAAATTATAATATAAGGCAGCGGATAAGTCCAATCATATTTCCAAACTTCTTGACAAAAAAATTTACAAGAGGTATATTAGCAGTTAGCAGCTTAAAAAAGAATGATTGAAAGAAAGGAAAACCATGCTGACACTCGATAAAATCTATCATGCTTGCTATACGTTAAAAAAAGTGATTCGACCAACAGATTTGATATACGCCCCGGGGATCAAATCGGATGGAAAAATTTATTTAAAAACCGAAAATCTCCAAGTGACCGGCTCTTTTAAGGTGCGGGGCGCTTACTATAAAATTTCCCAGCTGACCGATGCGGAAAAGGAAAAAGGCGTTATTGCCTGCTCGGCCGGAAACCATGCCCAGGGTGTGGCCCTGGCCGCGACTAAAAATGGTATTAAAGCCCTGATATGCCTGCCAGACGGCGCCCCGATTTCAAAAGTTGAGGCCACGAAGCATTATGGCGCCGATGTCTGTCTTGTTGAGGGTGTCTACGACGATGCGTATCAGAAAGCTCTGGAGCTCCAGCAGGAAATGGGCTATACTTTTATTCATCCCTTTGACGATGAGAATGTCATCGCCGGTCAGGGAACCATTGGCCTTGAGTTACTGGATCAGCTTCCGGATATGGATGCGGTGATTGTTCCCATTGGCGGCGGCGGGTTGATCTCGGGCATTGCCTTTGCTATCAAATCTTTAAATCCGAATATAAAGGTCTATGGCGTGCAGGCCAGCGGCGCTCCAAGCATGCTCAACTCCATCGTCGATAAACAGATCGAGCGCCTGGATGAGGTATCGACCATTGCCGATGGCATAGCGGTAAAGGAACCGGGCAAGCATACCTTTGAGATCTGCGGGCAATATGTGGATGAAATAGCAACGGTCACAGACGATGAGATATCAACTGCAATTCTTACCCTCATTGAACAGCAGAAGCTGATTACTGAAGGCGCCGGGGCTGTATCTGTCGCGGCCGCTCTGTTCAACAAGTTTCCCATCAAGGGCAAAAAGGTGGTCTGTTTGTTGTCAGGCGGCAATATTGATGTCACGATCCTTTCACGGGTTATCAAACGCGGTCTCCTGAAATCAGGCCGTACCTGTTCATTAAATATTGAGCTGGTCGATAAGCCCGGACAGCTGAAGGGCGTATCTGCTATCATCGCCGACATGGGCGGCAACGTGGTATCCATCCACCATGAACGTGCCAGCGAGAACGCAGATGTGAACGGCTGCTACCTCAGGATCGAGCTTGAAACACGAAATTATGACCATATCCACCAAATTGAAAACGCCCTTAAGGACGCCGGATACCGGCTCAAAGACAATTTACAGTAAAAACGGATAAAAAAAGAGAAGCACTTGCAGGCCTTTCAAGCTGCAGGGGCTTCTCTTTTTTTACTTTTTATCGGTTAAGCCATGGCTTTCGAACAGGGATAAAAGCGAATCAATATCAGAATGGAGATCAATGGTGGCGTTTTGTTCAAACTGGCTGATATAGTTGTTGAAAGCCTCGATGATCGTGTCAAGGCTGGCCTCAATCTTTTCCCTTGCCTGTCTGTTTTCAGCTGTCTCTGCCTCAGTCTGGTTGAGATTATTATAAGACCTTATAATGTCCAGTGTCATAGGAAGATAGTTGATCTCAAAAGAAAAATGATACTCCTTTGGATTTTCCTCCATATGGCCCATGATTTTTTCGGTAAGGTTTTTGATGGTTTTAAGCTTTTCTGAAACCTCGGGGTTCTTCGTGTTATGAATGGCTGTATCCAGACAATCGGTTGCTTCCTTTAAAAGCTTTTTCTGTTCAAGAACACGTTTTTTATCTGCGGAGAGGCTGTCAGATAAAATCTCATCAGAAAACAGTTCAGGACAGAGTTTATCGGTGTTTTCGTTATAGTAATTTAAAACAGCCGTTTCATTGACGGCTTCGCCGTCAGCAGCTGCGTTAAAGGGTTCGTCAGCTCCTGTCGGCAGAAGTCCGTCCTTTAGCTTAAAATCAATCATTTTTTTGATGGCATCCTGTTCGGCCTTTTTTACTGAGACAGCGGCTCTTCCGCGGTCATTGACCAGCGCAAAATTGTGCTGGTCATTAAAGCCTTCCGGATAAATGGTGTTTTCCAGCATCTGTTCCGATTTCTTGATAAAAGCAAGAGGCTCTGTAGTGAAATCTCCAGGAGTCGTTTCGACATAACCCGAGAGTCCTTTCTGGGTTTTTACAAGATAGTAGGCATTAATATAGTACAGCAGCCATGAAAAATCTTTAACAGACAATTCTGAGTGATGCTTTTTAATGACTTCGGCACAGCCTTCGGCGGAAGGATTTTTGACCTCAGGATCAATTACCGGGTTATCGCTCAGGTCAATGAACAGGTTTCTTTCCTTGGCCCGGTACTGGAGAACCAGGTCAGGCACTGCGGCGAAGCGGTTATCGCTCAGATCAAGTACAAAGGAGTAGAGGCTTAGGATGAAGCCGCCTTTATATCTGTTATTCAGACGAGTGATATCCTCAAGGTTAAAGGGAATTTCCTGAATAAGGTTATGGCTCAGATCTGCTTCCTGTAGCTTGAATAAATATTCCATGCCCTCCAATGAACGAATCTCCATGCCTGACGCCTTCAGACTGCGGACTTCCTTTAAATCATCAATGGTCACAGTCTCGTTAATGTTTGATAACTTTTTTCCTGCACGTTTATTAAGCTCATTTAACACGCTGTGTGCGAGATTGACATCCGGAAAAATTTCGCCGAGCGGCACAGGACGGCTTAAATCCAGTTTTCCAGGCTTGTAAGAGGCCTTGCCGCCAAATAGTTTTTTAAAAATTCCCATATGATCGATTCCTTTCTTCGTATTCAATGCCTCATGGCTTGCAGATTCCACAGGGCGTATAGCCCTGCCCCACAGCATCATCACGGGTTTCAAAAGTGGTCTGATTATCTGCTTTTGGCAGCCCGCTGCAGCTTGTAAGATGAAATTTCTTTGTTTTTGTGTTTCCAATATAGACGATAGGTTTTGCCGAGATGGCCGAGGATTCATCAGCAGGTGCCGGGTTTTCCATTTTGCCGCTGTTTTGTGTGATGAAGCTGATCCCATGGCCGTCGCTGATGGCCACCACATTGCCCTCTCTATCCGTTTGGAAAATGGTTTTTCCCTTCAGTTTGTTTAAAGTGTTTTCGCTCGGGTGGCCGTAGGTGTTATCCCGTCCAACACTGATCACCGCGTACTGCGGATTAACAAGGGAAAGAAAAAGTTCCCCTGTAGAGGTATCGCTTCCATGATGGCCGACCTTGAGAACATCGCTTTTAAGCTTTAACCCTGCCTGAGCGATGGCATCCTGCTCATCTTCATTTTCCCCGTCACCGGTAAATAAAAACGATGTCTCGCCATAGGCTACTCTGGCGATGGGCGAATAATCATTGAGCTCTGCATAGCTTTTCCCTTCAATCGGAGAAAAAAGATCAATAGAAACAGTATCGCCTGCCGGGATACTGACGCCGGCATAGGCGGCAGTGGCTTTTAAGCCTTTTTCATTCATAGCTTTCATAAAGTTTTCAAACAGCATCGTATTGTGTGCAACCTTTGGTAGATAGACGCTTCCGACAGTGTAGTTTTTTAGAATTTTTTCAGCAGCCCCCATGTGGTCACTGTGTGGATGGGTGATGAGCATAACGTCAAGCTTTTCGACTTTTTGAGCCTTCAGGTAAATGTTGATGGTATCATAATTCTCTGGATTGCCCGTATCAATCAGAATATTTTTATTGTCTGGCGTCTGGATCAGGGTACAGTCGCCCTGCCCTACATCAATATAGTGAACCCGCAGCGTTCCCTCCGCATCGACGGAAAGCCCGGGGTCATCCTTAAGCGCGGAGCATCCGAACACCGAGAATACAAGAAAGACTGCAGTCAGCAGTAGGCCTAAAAATTTATGTTTTGTCACGATTCTTCCTCTTTTTTAATGGTTTGGTCAATTAATTTTTCCTTTGTATCTTCTTCCCTCGCCTGCTTTTCCCGGTTTTGCTGGCCGATGCTGTAAGCGCCGGAGATAATAGCGCCGACAAAGCAGGCTGTGCTGAAAATGCTGGTAACTGAAATAACAATGGCAGTAAACTGGCTGTAAAACATGCCTTCCACGCGAACCGGATAAATATCGCCATATCCGATGGTAGAAAAGGATACAAACAGATAATAGAGCAGGTCCAGATAGTCTAGAGGCCGTTCTGTGGCGTGCTGAAAGAAAAAGGGGTTGGTTTTCCAGCAGCTGTAGATCATTAAATACAGGATTCCCAGCTCACATCCCATCAAGGCGCCCATACCCTTTATGATACCAAAAGCCTCGCGGTTTCTGCGCCGTTCATTGGTGGGCTTCATCAAAATATTGGGATTGATAATGGCGCGGATCATGACAGAAAAGCACAAAAACAGGGCGAAAAGGAGTCCGATAAAGGTCAGAAGAAGGCTTGGCCGGGATACAAAGCTGGCAAAATAGACAAAGGAATGGCCCAGCAGCAGATAAAAAATAACATCGACATAACGGCTAACCATGTCATCCTCAAATTGATCAAGCCCTACAAAAAGCTTTTGCACAAAATACATGATAACAATGAAGATGATGAAAGTAGCCACCAAACCCAGAATCTCGCGCACAGTGACCATATGGCTCATGGAGATAGCAATAACCGAGATGACTAAAAGCAGGGCGTTTACGGTCAGAAGCCCGTGACGGTCGTAATAGCGGGTTAATTTTAGGAGATAGCGGCGCACTGGACGGATCCGTGTCCCGGCTTCCATATTCTTGCGCAGAAGAGCTTTGTAGTGCTCTCTGTTGATATATAAAAACACCTCAAACAGAAAAAGACAGAGGACAAAAATATCATAAAAAATCAGAATGGCGTTGCCGTTTGCCAGAGTCTGATGCACGGTCAGATCATTTACTACATTATCCATTCTACGTACCTCTCTAATGTTTATTAATGAGCGCCAGCTTTTGCTTACGGGTGAGGCTTTTGATCGCGGCTTCACGCCGCAGCGCGTCGCTTTTATTGTCAAATTCCTCTTTGTATACCAGCTCAACCGGTTTGCGGCTTTTAGTATACTTGGCACCTTTGCCGCTGTTGTGGGCTTTCAGGCGCTTTTCGATGTCGGTTGTCCAACCTGTATACAGGCTGCTATCTTTACATTTTAATATATACACGTAGTGTTTGTCCATAAACAGTATGTCATCCTTAATGATATTTTTCATTAAAAAAGATCCCCGGAGGGATCTTTAAATTCCATTTGGGACAGTCCTAGAACTCGTTTCTTGGTCTTCTGGTAGACTGTTTTCTTTTAGATCTGCATTCTTTACATCTTTTAGGTTCGTTATCGAAGCCTTTTTCTTTGTAAAATTCCTGTTCACCAACAGTGAATACAAATTCAGCACCACAATCCTGACAAACTAAAGTTTTATCTTCCATTGTGTCTAGTTACCTCCATTTAAAATTTCTTGTACAGGGTCTGATTCAGTTTTTAAATGGAGTAGATGTTTCAGGACATGGTAACCATTTGAAATCAATGTAATCATTACTATACTATGGGTTTATTATACACTAATTATTTGTTGTTTGTAAAGCGATTTCTACCAGAATTGTGTTAATTTTGCATTTTATGTTTTTGTTTTTTAAAGGGCACAGCGCAAAATTGTGCTGTGCTTACCAAATCTGTAAAATAAAAAAAATAGTCATTGCGTATCGTTGCGCAATGACTATTTTTATATTTTCTAAAATTAATTACGAAACGTATTAATTTTGATTTTCCGATACCATCATTTCCTTAACCTTCATCAAACGGGTAATGTTTCCACGCTCGTTATCTTCCAGCTTCATGGTAATGTACTTGATGGTTTCCAGCATTTCCGGAATCATGACGTGTTCCAGTGCGTTGACACGGCGTCTTGTCTTTTCAATTTCATCAGCCAGCATGTTACAGGTTTTTTCAACCTCTGCCAGCTCGATGAGCAGCGGTAAAAGAGCTGCCATGTCCAGTACCGCGCCGTCCAGCTCGCCTGATGTAAAGGCAAAGCCGTACGGCAGATCTGTACCGCCTTCAATGGCTGTGTACTTGATGGTCGGCACATCGACATTCATGATGTTTTGTTTTCCAAGCTCTATGGTCGCTTCACGGGCCGGACACAAAAGCGCCTCGGTTACCGCTGCCTCGCCCATTCTGGCGCCGGCAATGGCAAAACGTCCCATGGCAGCACCCAGCTGCTCTTCAATTTCTTCCCGGAGTTCTTTATTTCTGCGGATATATCCCATAAAACGCCTTACCATTTCGTCCCGTTTATCCTTTAAGAGCTTATGGCCTCTTGTGGCTGTCTTAAGCCTTTTCTTGAGACGGGTCAGCTCCATCCGGGTAGGATTTACACGAATAGCCATGGCTTATTCCTCCTCGTCTATGATATCATCGTCTTCACTTAGCGGAGAGGGAATGTATTCATCAATATATTCGTCCTTAATACGTTTGAGCTCTGTACGCGGCAGGATGGATAAAAGCTCCCAGCCAATGGTCAGGGTTTCTTCGATGGTCCGGTTGGTCTCAAAGCCCTGGGATACATAGCGTTCCTCAAATTCTGTTGCAAAGCGCGCGTAGATTTTATCGACATCAGACAGCGCTGCGTCCCCCAGGATAACAGCCAGTTCCTTGGCGTCCTTCCCACGGGCATAGGCTGAGAACAGCTGGTTCATGGTATCAGCGTGATCTTTACGGGTCTTGCCTTCCCCGATTCCCTTATCTTTAAGACGGCTGAGCGATGGCAATACATCGATCGGAGGCTCAATCCCTCTTCTGTACAGATCTCTGGATAAGATAATCTGGCCTTCGGTGATATACCCGGTTAAGTCGGGAATTGGGTGAGTTTTATCATCTTCAGGCATGGAGAGGATTGGAATCTGGGTGATGGAGCCTTTTTTACCTCGCATACGGCCGGCACGTTCATACAGGGTCGCGAGGTCGGTATACAGGTAGCCAGGATAGCCACGGCGGCCTGGGACTTCCTTTCGGGCTGCGGAGACTTCACGCAGTGCCTCGGCGTAGTTGGTGATATCGGTCAGGATGACCAGCACCTGCATATCCAGCTCATAGGCCAGATACTCGGCACAGGTGATTGCCATACGTGGTGTGGAAATACGTTCGACAGCCGGGTCGTTGGCGTAGTTCATAAACAGCACTGCACGTTCGATAGCGCCTGTACGGCGGAAATCCTTGACGAAGAAGTCTGCTTCTTCAAAGGTGATCCCGATGGCGGCAAAGACAACGGCAAAACCTTCGTCGTTGTCGAGAACGCGGGCCTGGCGGGCAATCTGTGCCGCCAGCTGCGCGTGCGGCAGACCAGAGCCGGAGAATACCGGCAGTTTTTGTCCACGAACCAGAGTGTTCAGACCATCGATGGCAGAAACGCCTGTCTGAATAAATTCAGCAGGGTAATCGCGGGCAACTGGGTTCATCGGTGAACCGTTGATGTCCAGTTTCTTTTCCGGAATAATTTCCGGGCCGCCGTCGGTTGGGCGTCCCATACCGTCAAATACACGGCCGAGCATATCCTTGCTCACGCCGAGCTCGATGCCGTGGCCCTGGAAACGTACTTTGGAGTTTGAGATTCGCAGGCCCTGGGAGCTTTCATAGAGCTGTACCATGGCTTTATCGCCATTGACCTCGAGAACTTTACCAAGACGTTTTTCACCGTCGGCCTGCTCGATTTCGACCAGCTCGTCGTATTTTACACCTTCTACATGGTCGACCAGCATCAATGGGCCGACGACTTCACTAATGGTTTTGTACTCTTTATTCATCGTCACCACTTCCTTCCATCAGTGCTAAGAACTCAGCTTCCATTTCGGCGGCAATGGCCGGGAAGCGTTCTTCTTTCTGGTCTTCCGGTACGTATTTCATACGGGCAATTTTTTCCCGGATATCCATGGTGATGATTTTAGCAAAGGGCACGTTCAATTCAAGGGCGGCAACGCCTTTTTCGTACCAGGCCAGAATCATGCTCAGCATGGCGTATTGTTTTTCAAGAGAAGAATAGGTATCAATATCGTCAAAAGCAGACTGGTGCAGGTAATCCTCACGGATCGACTGAGCGCACTCCAGTGTCAGGCGGTCCTTAAAGCCCAGGGCGTCTACCCCGACGAGACGGACAATTTCATCCAGCTCAGCTTCTTCCTGGAGGATCTGCATGGTCTGGCGAACATGAACAGACCAGTCGGTCTCAACTGATTTGTCAAAATAAACATTCATTTTGTCACTGTACAGCGAGTAGCTCTGCAGCCAGTCAATGGCTGGGAAGTGACGTTTGTACGCCAGGTTGGCGTTCAGGCTCCAGAATACCTTAACGATACGCAGGGTTGCCTGGGATACGGGTTCGGAGATGTCACCACCCGGAGGTGATACGGCCCCTATGGCGGAAATAGCGCCATAACGATCTTCTGAGCCAAGGCATTTGACAAAGCCTGCACGTTCGTAGAATTCTGCCAATCTGGAGGAAAGATAGGCTGGGTAGCCTTCTTCACCAGGCATTTCTTCAAGACGGCCGGACATTTCACGCAGCGCCTCGGCCCAGCGTGATGTGGAGTCGGCCATAATTGCCACTTTATAGCCCATATCACGGAAGTATTCCGCGATTGTGATACCGGTATAGATGGATGCTTCACGGGCGGCTACGGGCATATCTGAGGTATTTGCGATAAGAACGGTACGCTTCATCAGGGACAGGCCGGTACGCGGGTCATGCAGTTCCGGGAATTCCATCAGAACATCGGTCATTTCATTACCACGTTCGCCACAGCCAATGTAGACAATGATGTCGGCATCGGCCCATTTTGCCAGCTGATGCTGTACAACGGTTTTACCGGAACCGAACGGTCCTGGAATAGCGGCGATACCGCCCTTGGCGATCGGGAACAGCGTGTCAATGACGCGTTGGCCGGTGACCATGGGTTCATCGGGTGCGATTTTTTCTGTATAGGGACGGCCGCGTCGCACTGGCCAGCTTCTGAGCATGGGCACTTCCACGATCTCTCCGTCCTTTTTCTTAATTCTGGCAATGGGTTCGACAATATTGGCTTCACCGTCGAAAACCCAATCAACGGTTCCTTCCAGTTTTGGCGGCATCATGATTTTCTGAAGCACTGCCGGTGTTTCCTGTACAGTACCGATCACATCGCCGGGTTTTAGCACATCGCCTTTCTGGCAGGCCGGTACAAAGGGCCATTTCTTTTCGCGGTCAAGCTTGGGAACATCAATCCCTCTGCTGATACGGTCTCCGGATTCGTTGTAAATGGTGGTCAGCGGTCTCTGGATACCGTCAAAAATACTTTCAATCAGGCCAGGGGCCAAATCAACGGACAGGGGTTCACCTGTCACATATACGGGTTCGCCTGGGCCTAGGCCGGCGGTTTCTTCATATACCTGGATAGAGGCTCTGTCACCTCTTAATTCAATTACTTCACCAATGAGTCGTTTTTCACTGACTCGGACAACGTCAAACATCTGAACATCGGCCAGGCCGGTTGCTACAATCAGCGGACCGGCAACCTTGACAATTGTCCCTACTTGCTTCATGGTTGATTGTTCATTGGGCTGAATCATCGTTCTATCCACCCCTTTCTATAGTTTATAAAATATCTGCGCCAATGGCTTTTTCAATGTTATCCTGAATCCCCTTCATGCCTAATCCGTTGGTTCCAAAACGGTTTGGAATTGGGATGATGGCTGGAAAGGGCTCTGTTTTATACTTTTCAATGGCTTCCGGCACCAGGGCGGCGGCCTGTTCGGTAATGTAAATGACAGCTGTTTCTTCTTTGGCCAGCGCGTGGATGGCTTTTTCGATATCCTTCGCTGCATTGGCATAAACGGTGCGAACTCCGAGCGCCTGGAAAACCATGATGGAATCCTGATCGCCGATAACGGCTAATTTAGCTTGCTCACTCATGATTTCCTCCTAAATAACGCCGAGTTCCGCGAGCGGTATTTTAATACCGGAGCGTTTACCCGCAAACATGACCCGAAGGGCCTTTCCTTCAACCTGACGTTGGAACAGGTAGTTTGCGATGGGGCCGATGCTGAAGGAATCACTCCTTCGTTCGTGAATCATGTTGAAAGCCGCATCTTCAAACTTCTGTTCGACTTCTGACAAATTTCCGTCCTGTGCATAGCGTTCAAGAACAGACTTGATCAGAATGCTGTGTTCTCCGTGTCCCAGCTGTTTTGCCAGCTGTTCATTCGGAATATCCGTTGCGTCAAGCAGTGCCTTTTCTTCGATTTCACCGCCTGGTATCAACAGAGGTTTTACCTTGAAGGTCCCCCAGTCCAGAATATTGGCTCTGAGTACTGTCAGAATATTGGTAAAATCAATTTTTGCTTTGTAATATTTTTTCAGCAGCTCGCTTGAATGCTTCTGCTGTGATAAGGTTTCTAAAATCTGTGCATAAGCCGCGTTATCAATGGTCACACTGATGACTCTGGGGTCGGTGACATCCTCAAGACGCTTCAATGGCTCTCTGAAGCATTCCGGCAAAAGACTGTAATCACCGTGCTCCAGGGCTTTCTGAAGAATATCCAGCGGAATGCCGCCGCCTTCAAGCAGAAGGTTTTCGACTTCGACCCGCTGCAGCTGTCCTTTTAATATGGCTTTGATGTTATGGACATCTGTTGGGATAAGCAGAAGATCAGTTACCGTCTTATCCGGGGTGATCTCATTGATGAGGTTCCGGGTTTTGGTCAGCTCTGCGTCAATCAGGTTATCGAGCTGGCTGTGGTCCTTGGCTTCTGCGCCATAGCCGATTTCATCCAGGAGCTTGAGCGCTTCGGTTTCATCGGCCTCCCAGAGGCGGTTCCAGCGTGTCCGGTCGATAAGGCCTGCTTCCTGCACCTTGATACGCCCTATTGCATAGGGATAACTGGTTTCAGACATGGCCTACACCTCCACTTCAAAAAGCATTTCTGCAACCTCTCGCTCATATTTTTCGCGGGCGTCATCGATGAGAACATCGAAGGAGCCATTGACATCGCTCATTTCACCGATGAGCATAACGCCGGAATTAAAAGATGCCGGTGTTTCGTCAAGGGTCAGCTCTCCAATTTTTCCGGCTTCCTTAAGGGCGGCGTTCAGCTTGTTCAGCAGACCGTCACTGTACCGCTTCATATCCTTTTCAGGGACTTGCAGTTTTTCGGTTCCGGTTTCAGAGCCATTCACGACAATCTTTGTCACGAGCGCTTCGTAGCGGCTTTCGTCAAGAGTGTCGAGAGCTGTTCTTGCTTTGTCAAAAACTTCATCGATAACCTTACGTTTGACGGCCAGAATGTTTTTTCTGGAATCTAAACGGGTCATCAGCTGGCTTCTGCGGT
This sequence comes from Eubacterium callanderi, assembly GCF_900142645.1. Taxonomy (GTDB): domain Bacteria; phylum Bacillota; class Clostridia; order Eubacteriales; family Eubacteriaceae; genus Eubacterium; species Eubacterium callanderi. The sequence goes on along the minus strand of NZ_FRBP01000006.1, from coordinate 134,505 downwards.
GGACTTCCTCCACATCGGCCTTTTCTTTATTTTTTAGCGCGTTCAATGTCAGCTCTGTACGGCGCTCAATGGCGGCCACAGAGGACTGAACCTTTTCTGCCGTTTCCTGTTCGATCAAAGCCACATCTTCATTGGCCTTTTCCAGGATTTTTTCAATAATTTTATCGGCACTCACACGCTGTCACCTCACTTTCACGTGTTTTGCAGTTTTTATAACTGGATGCTGTAGATTAACAGGATGGATACGAGTAAGGCTAAGATCGCGTAAGTTTCTACGATCGCGGTAATGGTGATCCCTTTTGCGAAAGCAGATTCATCCTTGGCGGTCATATGAATAGACGCTGCAGCGGCTTTCCCCTGGGCAATCCCGGAGAGTAAGCCAACGATGCCGATTGGGAAACCGGCTGCCAGGAAAGACATTCCCTGATATAAACTTAAATCAAGAGGGGTGCCCCCTAAAATACCGATCTGAACCATGATAAGAACCGCTGTCAGGAAGCCATAGATCCCCTGTGTGCCTGGCAGTGCCTGGAGTACAAGCATTTTACCGAACATTTCCGGACGTTCCGCAACAACGCCTGCTGCGGCTTCACCACTAATCTGAACACCCTTGGCAGAACCAATACCTGCTAAACCGGCAGCGATTGCTGCACCAAAAATAGCTAATGCTAAACCTAAAGACATGATTTCATTCCTCCTAAACTTCTTTAGAATTGTCAATGACATCTATTGATTTTGTCTGAATTGCCAGTGGTTCGAAGTTATAACCACCGCCATCGTAAAACTTATTAAAAAATTCAATATACTGGAGACGGCTGTCGTGCACATAAGCGGACAGGAGGCTCATTGTGATATTGAAAGCATGGCCGATAAAGTAGATCACAAGGGATAAGATAAACCCGAGCACATTGATCTGCACCATTCCGGCCAGAATATTCATAACCATGGCGATAACGCCGGTGGCCAGTCCTAAAGCAAGAATACGGGCATAGGACAGAATATCACTCAGGTAGCTGGTGACATCATAAAGTCCCATAATACCGCCGAATGCCTTGCCCACAATATTTTTCTTTTCACGGCCTGCTGTAAAGAGGATAATGACCGCGCCCACAATGGCGAGGACCATTCCCACGGTTCTGGTCTGTTCTAAAAAGATCAAACCTGCGCCGGCAATCAGCAGCATCCAGCTGACCTGATCAAAGATCGCGTCCAGCACATGGCCGGCGCGGACCTGCTCTACGATTTTGATGGCCATACCCGAGAAGATATGGAGCACCCCGATCACCAGAGAAAAGATCAGCATCGCTACCGGGTTATCCAGCGGCGAGAAGAGAATGGGATGAAAGGTTTCACCAAAATAGCTGCCGAAAAGTATCCCAAAAATCATGGTTGTGATGCTGGAATAAAACAAAAGTGTAACCAGCATACCAAACTGTCCCTTTGGTTTCATGATCTTTTTCATGAGTCCAAAGATAATGGCCATGAGCGCTCCGTAGCCAAAGTCCCCCATCATCATCCCGAAAATTACCCAAAACCACGGTGCGGACACTGGTGTAGGATCGATGGTTCCCGGCTTTGGCGGGGAGTACATATCTGTAATTGACTCAAAGGGCTTCCAGAACTTTTTATTTTTCAGTGCTGTCGGGGGCTGTTCGCCTTCCTCTGGGTCGCTGTATTCCAGATCATATACGTCTGTTACCTGGCTGACGGCATTTTCAACCGATTCCATCCGGTCATTTCTTACCCAGCCTTCCACACAAACTGTTTCAACCGTTTCCATGAACTTTACAGACTGGCGTTCCTGCTCGGCTTTATACTGTTCACTCAGAAGTTCAAGCTCCTGCTGTGACCCGGCCAGCTCAGCCATCTGTTTTTCATAGGATTCAATATCCTTTTCCAGAAGCTCAATTTTTTCCTGATTGCTCTTGCTGATTTCAGACGCGGTTCCTGTTACTCTCGGGAGGGATGCCTCTACAAAACCAAGAACCTTGATATTGTCTGAAAGAGCGGCATCGTCCTCCATGAAGGAGACAATCAGAGCTGCCTGGCCTTCAGCTGTTTTTCCAAAAAGCTGAATTTCAGCATTGTGTTCCGCCACAGCGGCAACGATTTCTTCATGTACGAGAGGTGGCAGATACCCAATATGAAAATTGGTGTACTGCGTTGGTCTCAGCTCTTCGATGGGAACATCCATCGAAAGCCATGGCTCCAGCTGGGAGCACTCGGATTTCAACGTCATAATTTCAGAATGTGCTGCTGAAAGCTTATCCGAGATCGCTGAGGTTTCCTGAACCAGAGCTTCGCCCTTTTCGTTACGCTTAATAAACTCATCGTAACCATATACCGGGCGGTCGCTGAAAAAGCTTTTCTTTTTCTGATAACGCTGCATAAACCGCAGCATGGCATCTGCCTGCTGTACGTCTAAATCAATCTGTTCATTTTTTGCGGTTTGTTCTGTCTCTTCGTCGGGTGGAATAGCCATGAACTCACCGCACCTCTGAAGTGAAAGCAGAAGAGCTTCCTTATCTTCCTTCAGGGCAATGAGCTTTGCTTTTTTCATTGGAATAATCATTGCGTTTCTACCCTTTCCAAAATAAATTCAACCGCCTTCGGGACACGAGTCCTGGCATTTTCAGCCATCTTCTCATCTGCGAGACCCGCATCGTGAAGGACGCGTTCCATTTCTTTTTCGGCCAATGCCTCCTCCTGCAGAAGAACTGCTTCAGAAGCTTCCTTGGCCTCAAGAATCAATGCGTCGCCCTTTTCCCTGGCTTCGGCCTCGGCCTGACGCAGGGTTTCACGCGCTTTTGCTTTTGCCTCCGAACGCATTTCTGCTGCACGCTCTTCAGCCTTGTTGATTGAATCCAGAATCGACATTTAATCACCACCTTTACTCTCAAATTCACACAAATTCAGATTTTCTTTATTCTTTATGACCGCTTCTGTCTTTATACCCAGATTCTTTCAGCAGCAAAAGAAATAATTGGACTTAAAAGCAATCTTTTTTGTTGACGTTTACAGGTTTGTTTTTAAAACAAAAGACAGACACTGTCTTTTGCACCCGTTCGTTTCAAAAAAAAATTTAAAAGAAAACCCATGATAATATATTATCATGGGTTAAAGGGGTTTTCAACAAAAATTTATAGACATTCTTCAAAAATTTCGACGGCCCGGTCAATTTCCTCTTTATTAATAGTTAATGGAGGAACAAATCTTATGGCGTCACTACCTGCTCCTACTAAAAGAAGACCTTTTTCCATCGCTTTGTTTATGATTTCGCCAGTAGGGACTGAAACAGCGACTCCGATCATTAACCCCATACCACGCACATCCGTAATGCATTTATGTTCTTCTTTAAGTACACGCAGCTTTTCCATCAGATAGCTTCCCTTTTCTGCTACTTCGTCCAGAAAACCATCGCCGGTGATCACGCTCAATACATAGCGGGAGGCAGCCGAGGCCAGTGGATTACCGCCAAAGGTGGAGGCGTGGGTGCCTGGTGTAAAGACCTGAGCCACCTTATCACAGGCGATGATGCCGCCCATGGGGAAACCGCCTGCGATGCCCTTGGCCATACACACGACATCTGGCTTCAGATTGTAGTGCTGGTAAGCAAAGAATTTTCCGGAACGGCCCATACCACACTGAACTTCATCAAAAATCAAGACGAGGTTTTCGTCGTCACAGAGCTTGCGGACTGCCTGTAAATATTCATGATCAGCCGGATAAATACCGCCCTCGCCCTGGATGGGTTCAAGCAGCACTGCGCAGGTTTTATCAGTCACCGCTGCTTTCAAGGCATCAAAGTCATTGAATGGAACATGCGAAATTCCAGGCAGCAGGGGATCTAGTCCCTTATGGTATTTTTCCTGGCCTGTGGCGGTAATGGAGCCGTATGTACGGCCGTGGAAGGAATGATCCATGGCGATGATCTCAACCGCGTATTCACTTTTAAACTGCTTGGCGTAAATCCGCACAAGCTTTAAGGCCGCTTCATTGGCTTCGGCGCCGCTGTTACAGAAAAAAACCTTGTCCAGCCCGCTGGCCTTTACCAGCATTTCCGCTGCGTCAATCTGAGGCTCGGTCCAGTAAAGATTGGAAACATGCATGATTTTCTGGCATTGGTCCGCGATGGCAGCATTGAGGCCCGGGTGGTTATGGCCCAGACAGTCTACCGCGATGCCGGCTACACAATCCAGATATTCTTTTCCGTTCACATCTTTTAAAACACAGCCATTGCCACTTTCGAAAGCAATGGGAAACCGTGCGTAGGTGGGCATGATTACTTTCTCTGCCCGGTTAATCAGCACTTCACTTTTGTTCATGTCTTTATCTCCTAAATGTTCATATTTATGCTTGTGTCAGCGATTGGCGGATCATTGTCCCGCAGCCTGCCGCGGTAAAGAGTTCGAGCAGCAGAGAGTGCTCAACCTTCCCGTCCAGTATATGGACAGAATTGACCCCGGAGCGAATCGCGTCCACAGAATTTTCCACCTTCGGGATCATGCCGCCGGATATAATTCCCTCTTCAATAAGACGTTCAACCTCATCGACATCTAACCTGCGGATAATGGAGTCCGGATCGTTGGCATCCATGTAGACCCCGTCAGTATCTGTGAGGTAAACCAGCTTTTCAGCCTTCAGCTCTTTGGCGATGGCATAAGCCACATGGTCTGCGTTTATGTTGTAGCTCTGCCCGTATTTGTCACTCCCGATCGGGGCAATGACTGGAATATAGTCGCTTTTGAGCAATGTCTGAAGGAGATCGCTCTTTACCCTGACAATATCGCCGACAAAGCCGATGTCCAGACCATTGACAAATTTCTTTCTCACCTTAAGCATGCCGCCGTCCTTACCGGAGATGCCGACCGCAGTAATATCACGGTCTTCCAGAAGCTGGACAATTTCCTTGTTGATTTTACCGGAGAGCACCATCTCAGCCACTTCGATGACATCGTCGTTGGTAACGCGCAGACCGTCAATGAACTCGGTCTGGATATCCAGGTTGTTTAAAAATGCGGAGATGTCCTTACCGCCGCCGTGGACCACAATAGGGCGCAGGCCTACCAGCTTCATGAGGGCGATGTCGTCCATGACGGATTTTTTAATATCATTGTCATACATAAAGCTGCCGCCGTATTTGATGACAACTGTTTTCTTTCTGAATTGTTTGATATAAGGCAGCGCTTCGACCAGGATATTGGCCTTTTCGATGTACTGCGCCATGTTCTGTGTATTATCTGACATTTTTACTTCCTTCTCTGATTGATTGTTTTGTATGTGAATTAAGAGCGGTAATCGCCGTTGATTTTAACATAATCGTAGGATAAATCGCAGCCCCAGGCCGTTGCTTTGTCTTCGCCCGCTTTGAGGGTTACCATGATGGAGATTTCTTTTTCAGACAGCACTTTTTTAGCCATATCCTCATCAAAAGCGATGGGTACCCCTTCGTTCAGGAGTGTGATCATCCCAGCGCTGCTGAAAAATACCAGGGTGACCTTAAGCGGGTCGAAAACGACCCCGGACGCTCCGAGTGACGAAAGAACGCGGCCCCAGTTAGCGTCCTCTCCAAAGAGAGCGGTCTTTACCAGACTGGATTTAATAACGGCTTTCGCCAGAATGCGGGCATCTTTATCTGTCGCTGCTCCAGAGACAGTTACCTCGACAAATTTGGTTGCCCCTTCCCCGTCGCGGATGATGGATTTTGCGAGGTGCTCATTGACATAATAAAGAGCCTCACTGAATACGGCGAAATCCTGTGAGGTCACGTCATTAAGTGTGATTTCTTTGTTTCCTGCCTCACCGCTTGCCATCACTACAACCGTGTCGTTTGTGCTCATATCGCCATCTACAGACATCATATTGTAAGTATCCTGGGTGATTTTAGCGAGCAGCTTCTGCAGACATTCCGGTTCAATGGCGGCGTCGGTTGTGACGTAGGAAAGCATGGTGGCCATGTTTGGGCAGATCATCCCTGAGCCTTTGGCCATCCCGCCGATATGAACCGTTTTTCCATCCAGCTCGATCTCCACCGCAATGGATTTGGTGGTCAGGTCTGTGGTGATAATGCCGTGGGCCGCGTCATCCGCATGCTGCGCATCATCCCCGAGCTCATCTACCAGGGTCTGTACACCCTTTAAAATTTTGTCAATGGGCATCACCACGCCGATGACGCCAGTGGAGGATACCAGTACCTCCTGTGTGCTTACGCCGAGAAGCTCGGCCGCAGCACCGGCGGTCTGCTCCACATGGCGCATACCGGTTTCCCCAGTGCAGGCATTTGCGTTTCCGCTGTTGACCACGACCGCGCGCTTATAGGGGGACTCGATCATCACTGCCTTATCCCATTGAACGGGCGCTGCCTGAACCATGTTGGAAGTGGTCATGATGGCTGTTGCCGCGGGCTTATCCGCAAACAGAAGCGCCATATCCTTATTTCCGTTATCCTTTATACCGGCGGCAATACCAGCGGCTTTAAAGCCTTTTGCGGCTAAAACGCCGCCATCAATTATTTTCATATCGTGTTCCTTTCACAATTAAACTGGAAAATCTGTAATAAAGTCAATTCCTGTTTTTTCATCAAAACCAAACATAAGGTTCATATTTTGAACAGCCTGTCCTGCCGCGCCTTTTACCAGATTATCAATGGCGCCGACGATGATCACGCGGCCTGTGCGCCTGTCAACCTTCAGGCCGATATCACAGTAATTTGAGCCTTTTACCCATTTGGTTTCCGGGAGCTTATCTTCTGTCAGACGTACAAAATATTCATCTTTGTAAAAGTCACGGTAAACCTGTCGCAGGCCTTCCTCATCCATATCGGTAACCAGGTTCGCGTAGCAGAGCGCCAGAATCCCGCGGTTCATGGGTGTGAGGTGCGGTGTGAAAAGCAGCTTCAGGTTCGTGCCTGAAAGCAATCCCAGCTCCTGCTCAATTTCCGGCGTGTGGCGGTGTGATCCCACCTTGTAGGCCTTGATGGATTCATTGACTTCACAATAGGAGAATGCAGTGTCACTGCTTCTCCCCGCTCCGGTGACACCAGACTTTGCATCGATGATAATACTCTGCGGATCAACCAGATGGTTTTTAAGCAGCGGTGCCAGGCTCAGAATGCTGCAGGTGGTGTAGCAGCCCGGATTGGATAACAGACGCGCGCCCCGGATGTCCTCGCGGTGCAGCTCACACAGGCCATAGACGGCTTCCTTCAGCAGCGCTTTATTATAATGGTTGACTTTATACCATTCTTCATAAATATCCACGTCTTTGAGACGGAAGTCTGCGCCGAGATCAATGATCTTTGTTTTTTTGAGGACATCTTCGGTCACCTGCTTTGAGGCAATACCGTGAGGCAGCGCCATAAAAATCACGTCCGATTTTTCGACCAATTCGTCCATATCCGCTGTTTCGCACAGGGCATCTGTTACATTTTCATAGTTTCGATAGATATCTTTTAAAGGCTGCCCCGCAAAGCTCCTTGAGCCAACGGATACGACTTCCACCTCCGGGTGTCTGTAAAGTATTCTGAGTAATTCCTGTCCGGCATAGCCGGTTCCGCCGATAACTGATGCTTTAATCATAAAATCTCTCCAATTTTAGGTTTATTTTTTATTGTACAAATGGTACAATAAATTTTCGATAAATCATTAATAATGAACAATTAATGCTGACCGTTTCATTTTAAGCCGGAATACTTAATTATTAATTGTTAATGATTCATTTATAAAATAGCTTTTATGAAAACTATTTTGTAATTATACCCCTAATCATTTGAATATTCAAGCACTTTTTATGAATATTTATAAATAATTTACGCATATTTTTTCAAATATTCCTTGCAATTTCGGTTTTGGTATTGTATAATCATTCACAGATTGTAAGTGCAACACGAGAATAAATCAAATGAAAACAATTAAGAGGAGGCACAGTGTTATGAGTGCAAAAAAAGTTATTTTAGCCTATTCAGGCGGGTTGGATACCACAACCATCATTCCGTGGTTAAAGGAAACCTATGATTATGAAGTTATCTGCGTATGCGTCGATGTTGGACAGGGTAAGGAAACCGAAGGTCTGGAAGAACGGGCTTTATCCTCCGGCGCCAGCAAATTATATATAGAAGATGTTACCGATGAATTTGTTGAAGAGTACTGCTGGCCGGCACTCAAGGCTGACGCCGTCTATGAGAAGAAATACCTGCTGGGGACTTCCCTCGCCCGTCCGCTGATCGCCAAGGTATTAGTGGATATCGCCCACAAGGAAGGCGCGGAAGCCATCTGCCACGGCGCTACCGGTAAAGGGAACGACCAGGTTCGTTTTGAACTCGGGATCGGCGCTTTAGACCCGCAGCTTAAAATTATCGCACCGTGGCGTATCTGGGATTTACAGTCCCGCGAGGACTGCATGGATTTCTGCATTGAACATGACATCAAAGTCAGCATGAGCCATGACCAGAGCTACAGCCGTGACCGCAATCTGCTTCACATCAGCCACGAAGGCCTGGAACTTGAAGATCCTTCACTGGAACCGAAATATGACCATCTGTTAAAATTAACCAAAACACTGGAAGAAGCGCCGGACACTCCGGAAGAAATCGAAATCGAATTTTTAAATGGCGAACCTATCAAGATCAACGGTGAAGCCATGAGCCCGCGCAAAATTCTTGAAACCTGCAATGAAATCGGCGGCCGCAACGCCATCGGCGTGGTCGACCTTATCGAGAACCGTGTGGTTGGTATGAAATCCCGCGGTATCTATGAAACACCTGGCGGCACCATCCTGTACCGTGCCCACGAAGAGCTGGAGCACATGTGTCTGGACCGTGAAACCTTTGCCTTTAAGCAGCAGGCTGCTGTAAAATTTGCGGAAATCACCTACAATGGCCAGTGGTTTAACCCGCTGCGTGAAGCATTATCCGCTTTTGTGGATGAAACACAGAAAACGGTCACTGGTGTTGTAAAATTGAAGCTGTATAAGGGCAACTGCATTTTGACCTCTGTCTCCTCCCCCTACTCCCTATACAACGCAGAGATCGCAAGCTTTACCACCGGGGATTTATACGACCACAAGGATGCCGAGGGTTTTATCCACCTGTTTGGTCTGCCGCTTAAGGTCCGTGCTCTTATGCGCATGAGCCATGAAGAAAAGGAAAAAGAAGCAGAAAAGGAAAACAAATAATGAGTAAAATGTGGGGCGGTCGATTTAATAAAGGAACGGATGCGTTAACAGACGATTTCAATTCCTCTATTTCCTTCGACCAGCGTTTATACAAACAAGATATCAAGGGCAGCATTGCCCACGCAAAAATGCTCGGGAAACAGGGAATTATCTCTGTTTCCGAGTCTGAATTAATTGTCAAAACCCTGGATGAAATTTTAGAGGATATTGAGGCCGGAAAAATTGAGTTTTCCATTGATATGGAAGATATCCATATGAATATTGAATCCATCCTCACCGAGCGCATCGGTGAAACCGGAAAGAAACTGCATACCGGCCGCAGCCGCAACGATCAGGTTGCCACCGATATGCGTCTTTACGTTAAGGACATTTCTATGGAGCTCAAGGATTTGATAAGAGCTCTTGGCCTTACACTGCTGGATATGGCCAGCAAACATACCAAAACCATTATGCCGGGCTACACGCATCTGCAGCGGGCCCAGCCCATCACCTTCGCCCACCACCTGATGGCTTATGTTGAAATGTTCAGACGGGATATGAAGCGGCTCGATCAGGTCTACGACATGGCGGATACGCTTCCCCTCGGCTCCGGCGCTCTGGCCACCACCACCTACCCGCTGGACCGCTACTATGTCGCCAGCGAGCTGGGCTTTAAAAATGTGTCCATGAACAGCCTTGACGGTGTGTCTGACCGGGATTTCTGTATCGACTTTCTGGAGGCTGTGTCTGTTTTCATGATGCATCTGAGCCGTTTTTCTGAAGAAATTATTCTGTGGTGCTCCTCAGAATTTAACTTCATCACACTCGATGATGCCTTCTCCACCGGCTCCAGCATCATGCCCCAGAAGAAAAACCCGGATATTGCAGAGCTTGTCCGTGGGAAGGCCGGCCGAACCTACGGCGACCTGCTGGGCTTTTTAACGACGATGAAAGGGATTCCCCTTGCATACAATAAGGATATGCAGGAGGATAAGGAACCTGTCTTTGACGCCTATGACACAGCTAAAATATGCGCCATTACCTTTGAGAAGATGATCGGCACCATGACGGTCAACGGTGAGGTGATGCGCAAGTCGGCCGCAGGCGGCTTCTCCAACGCGACTGACGCTGCCGACTGGCTTGTCAAGCACGGCGTAGCCTTCCGCGATGCCCACGCCATTATCGGAAAGCTGGTTTTCTACGCACTGGAAAAGGGCAAAAGCCTGGATGAGCTGACATTGGAAGAATACAATGCTGTCGACCCGGTTTTTGACGAGAGCATTTACGAAGCCATCGACCTGCAGACCTGTGTTAACCAGCGCGACATTGTCGGAGGCCCGGCAGAGAGCACAGTCCGCCGCGCCATCGCCGTTAACCGAAGCTTATTCCAAAAGGCATAAAATAAACCCCAGGCACACAGTTTAAATACTGTGTGCCTGGGGTTTTTGATGTTAAAGCCACTATGATAGTCCCCCAGGGGGTGGCCTTACAATAGAGAAAAGACCTGATCCAGTAACAGGAGGAATGTATATGCAAATTAAAGAGGCCTGCCGATGCTGCCGTCTGACGAAAAGAAAGCAGCCTACAGAGCTATACTGGAGTATCTGGACAGCGTCGAGCTCTATCTGGACTCTGAGCTATCCAGCCTTCTGGAGGAGATAACAAGTGACATGGATCCTGAATCAATGGCAGAAGAAACCCGCTAGGCTCTGGATACCGTCTGTCAGGACATCGACACTTATATGGTGGAAAATGGTGAGGCCATCACTGCTTACCTTAAATACAAAAAATCCGACGCCTTTCAAAAAACACCGGCTGCCCGGCTTGAGCGCAGACTGCGTGAGTTTCAGAATGAAAGCGGCTATACTGAGGTTTTTATCCATAATATGGAGCGGCTCAGCCCTGAGTATCGGGCTTATCTTGCCCGGCTGAAAGAAGCCGACCGGCTGCTGACAGAAAAGTTTCCAGAGGCTGAGGCTTTATACAGGGGTGAAATGTAAAATGGGCACGGCGCAAAAATGTGCCGTGCCCAGAGTGCAGACAAATTTAATAAAATTGTCTGCTTAATGAGCCGTCTTTTTCCACAGCAATTGGTTGTTTTCAAAAAAAGCGCTTTTATGCTTATTTGCGATTGTATGTCCGCATTGACACAGCAAAGCTCGCAATACTTAAAACTATGCACCATGCGAGTGCCAACCATAAACTATTCCCCAAAGGCAAATCAAGTGTCAAGGCTCTCAAACTATCAATCATCGGTGTCATGGGTTGTATTGAAGAAAACCAACCAATACCGTTTGGCATAGTGTCAACGGGAGCAAATCCTGAACTCAAAAAAGGCAGAATAAAGAGAGGAAACAATAGTCCAGTTGCTCCCTCTACTGACTTTGAAATCGTCCCGCAGAGTACAGCGATTAGTGTAAATGTAATATTTATTAGCAAAAGAAGTGCTATCACCCAAATCCAATCTACAAGCCCTGCTTGTGGTCTAAAGCCAAGAATGGGAGCCGTTACGACAATGACGGCGTTTGAAATGATACCTCGTATCACTCCGGCACCTGTATGACCAATCAACACAGCAGATTTTGAAATAGACATACAGCGAAAACGGTTTATGATACCTTTTGTCATGTCCGCTGTAACATTCATAGCCGAATATTGAGATGCCTGAGCGATACTTTGAAAAATAATTCCCGGAACAATAAAATCAATGTAATTATAATCCCCTACATTAGATATGCCGCCAAATACCGTACCAAATAAAAGAATTAAGCAAAATGGTATTAGTGTTGCTGTCAGGAGTGTTTCAGGATTTCGTAAAGATATAATCAAACAGCGTTTAAACATCACCCATGTATCGAGAAGCATATTTTTATTGGATTTTTTCATATTGATTTCTCTCCTTTTTTTCATCAATCAGTGTTAAAAATACATCTTCTAATGAGGGGAAGTTTTGTTCTATACTGTCCGCAGAAATTCCATTTTCGGTTAAAAGTTTTATCGCTGTATTGGCTTTTATCTCACTGTCAAAAATAAGCCGTATCCCTCTTTCAGGCATTATTTCTTTCAGATACTTTGTCGTACCCTCTGCAATGATTTTGCCTTCATGCAAAATGGCAATAGTATCAGCGAGATATTCAGCTTCTTCTAAATATTGTGTTGTGAGAAACACAGTTGTCCCTGCCTTTGCCAGATCTTTTACCAAGTCCCACATGGCAATACGGTTTTGCGGGTCAAGTCCTGTTGTAGGCTCGTCAAGAAAAAGAACCTCAGGGTTTCCCATAAGGCTCATTGTTATATCAAGCCTGCGTCGCATACCTCCCGAATAGGTAGACACTTTTTTGTTGGCCGCATCCTCTAATCTCGAAAAAGACAGCCACTCGTTTATAGTGTTTTTGAGGTTTGGCAGACGTTTCAGTTGTCCAATAAGCATCAGGTTTTCTCTGCCTGTCAAAACTTCATCTACCGCTACAAATTGCCCTGTCAGGCTGATACACTCACGGACATTGCCACTGTTTGTTGCAACATCAAACCCATTAATAACGGCACTGCCACTGTCTGCTTTCAATAGTGTGGAGAGAATTTTGATAACTGTCGTTTTTCCTGCGCCATTTGAGCCGAGCAGGGCAAAGATACTACCTTTTTCAATAGTGAAACTGACATCTTTCAATACATGATTTTCCTTATAGGATTTTTGCAGCCCAGATACTTTAATTATTATTTCTGACATGGTTATCCTCCTCTTTGAATACATGCGCATGTATGTTATTGCTGTAAATTTTACTGCCTATAGAAAGGCAGTAAAAAACTGATTTATTCTTTTTTAAATTCATTTCTACCGATTGTCAAATAAATCTCTTTCATTTCCTCATCCATTACAGGAACACCAAGCGATGTTGAGAGTTGTTCAAAGAACAAAATTTTATCGACATATTCCTCGTAAGACACCTCAAATGCATAAGGGGTAAGCCATGAGGCAGTAAGCCACGCAATAATTTGTGATGCCTGTTTGGGAAAAACCACATTCATGGAACCGTCTTTGTTTCCCTCATTCAACAGTTTTTCCATATATGGAGCCATGACATTTATTTGGAAAATCATCTCATTCTTAAAAACAACAGGATTATTTGCTAACTTCTCCATCTGTGCCCTCATACTGTCGCTTATATCCATATGGGCACGCAGACTAAATTTGGCTACAAAACGAAGCTTTTCTAAGGCACTGAGCCCCTCTTGTTTATCAGCGAGCAAGTATGGATTATTATCTTCGAAAGATTTGTACATAACACTTCCAATCAATTCTTCCCGGGATTTAAAATAATGGTAAAATGCTCCCCGTGTTACACCAACTTCCTTTACAACATCTTCGATATTCACATTTTCAAGTCCCTTTTCAGCAAAAAGACGCATAGCAGTTTCCAATATATTCTGTTTTGTTTTTTGGTCTGGATCATGACGTGGCATATAAACACCTCCTGTACATACGTATGTATGTTTTTTAAATTATAGCTTTTTAATTTGCTTTTGTCAACAAAAACAAAATAATGTGCATCTCATTGTCATTAAAAACCAAGGAGTGCGATTTCGGACAGGGCCGTATCGTATTCGCCGTCCTCAGGACCCGAGTATGTATCCTCAATGGTAAAGCTCAGGGTATCGCCACCGTGGAGGGTCACCACCTCGGGCAGTGCAAAGTACTGTGCGCCGCGGTCATTTTCCAGCTGGAGGGTACAGAGGGGCGAACCGTCATACAGGTGCACCTTCAAAAGGCGTACCCGCCCGTTTTCGGCAAAGGATTTGTCACTTTTACAGTAGCCGTTTCGGACGAGAAAGCCCTTCAGCTCCATGCTGTGGACAGGTGTGATGAGAAGCCGCTCACCCACGCCGGAGCCGGACGTGCCCTCTACCCAGGCGGTGTCCAGGCTGTTGTCCTTCAAATTTTCGGCGCCGTAGGAAATCCCGGCCATGGGTGCCTTGGTCGAAGATGCGCTGATCTGGTAGTCCTGTGTTCTCGGAATGTTTTCTCCGCCTGAGGCGGCCCGCAGGGTTCCATAATCCTCGTACGCCTTGGCCGAGCCGGTGTCAATTTTTGAGGTGTTGGCAGTGGGTTCGGCTGTAGCGGCGGGTGCTGGCGTCTCCCCTTTCTCCTTTCCTTTTCCACCATCGGTGTAAATATTGACGCAGCCTGAAAAACAAAGACAGACTGCCAAAATGAGTGCTGTTGCTGTTAACCTTTTCACTTCTGATTCCTCACTTTCAAAAGATTTTCTTTTTTCATCATAGCACCTTTTCAGAGACCTTGCAACTGAAAAATGAGCACGGCACACTTTTGCGCCGTGCTCATTTTTTCTGGTTTTCATAGTCCTCCATCTGCATACGGTCCGCAATTTCAAGATCACGCAGGCCGGCCCGGGATTCCATGTGATGCCGAAATTCGTGCCGGAGTGTTTTTTCCATCTGTTTTTTTAACGCCTCATCGCTCAGATAGCCGTACACACGCTCAAAAGAGCCGTAATAAATGACGATATAACGCCCCATGATCTGGTCCCGGTGATACTCGCCCATGATGTAGAGATCGTCCCCTCTGGCTTTTGGGTGGCGTTTGGCTTCTGGCAGAAGCAAAATGCCGCCGTTGAGCTCTTCATAAAAAGCCGGCGGCAGCGTATTGGCAATGGTGTCAAGCACTGCCTCAAACTGGTCAATATCCATCATTTTTACCCGACTCCTTTCGCTGATGCAATTTTGTATTCTTTACGGCGGTTCTTTAGTATGGTATAGTAAGACTATCATACCATGACATAAGGAGACCAGCAAATGAATTGTGAAGAAACCTTAAGCAGGCTGGATGCCCTGGGCATTACCTACGAAAAATTAGACCATCCCGCGGTTTATACCATCGGGGAGATGGATAATCTGGACATTACCTCTAAGTGTAATGTAGTTAAAAACCTGTTCCTGCGCGACGCCAAGGGGAAGCGCCATTTTCTTGTGGTGCTCGACAAGGATAAAAAGGCTGATCTGGCAGGAATCCGTGAACAGCTGGGCTGTTCAAAGCTCAGCTTTGCTTCGGAAGAGCGGCTGATGAAGCACCTTCAGCTGACCAAGGGGGCTGTCACCCCGCTGGGCGTATTCGGAAACCCAGAAGCCAATGTGGAGGTTGTTCTCGATAAGGACCTGGAGGGCTGTCCGAACCTTGGCGTGCATCCCTGTGACAATACGGCTACAGTTGTCCTCAGCTATGAGGATCTCGTTAAATGCATCGAAAGCAATGGCAACAGCATTGCATTGCTGAATCTGTAAAGGAAAGGTAAATACAAAATGCGTAAAGCAAACCGAGAGATTAAAGATGAACAGCTCATGCGCCAGACGCTGGAGACAGCGGATACATGCCGTCTGGCGTTGAATACTGGCGGCGCGCCCTATATCGTTCCGCTCAGTTATGGTTATACCCTGGAGGACAATCGCTTAACCCTCTATTTTCACTGCGCGGATGAGGGGCGCAAGCTTGAGCTCATGGCAGCTGATAACCGCGCCGGATTTGAACTGGACTGCGGACAAAAGCTGGTGACCGGGCCGAAAGCCTGCCATTATTCCACTCAGTTTATGAGTATTGTGGGATGGGGGCTTTTGGAAAGGCTGACTGAGCCTGAGGCTAAAAAGGCTGCTCTTAGTCATTTGATGCGCCACTACAGTGGTCGTGACGACTGGGATTATGATGAGAAGGTACTGAACCACACCACCGTTTTAAAACTGACAGTCCATGAATTTACTGGCAAGGCCAATCGAAAGGAGCGCGTATGATTCTATTCAGCAGTGACTACTGTGAAGGGGCGCATCCGAGAATTATGGATGCCCTGGCCCGCACCAATTTTGAACAGACCGAGGGTTATGAGGAAGATCCCCACTGTGACAACGCGCGGGTCTTAATCAAAAGGGCGGTCGGCTGTCCGGATTGTGATATTTATTTTTTATCTGGCGGTACCCAGACCAACATGGCATTTATCGCCCACGCGTTAAAGCCGTGGCAGGCTGTGATTGCGGCTGAAACCGGCCATATCTGTACACATGAGACCGGCGCCATCGAGGCATCTGGCCATAAAATTATCGCTGTGCCATCAAAAGACGGAAAACTGACCCCGCAGCTCATCCAGGCCGCGGTAGATGCCCATACCGACCACCATATGGTTGCGCCTAAAATGGTCTATCTCTCGGATTCAACCGAGATCGGTACAATTTATACAAAGGCCGAATTATCGGCCATACGGAAGGCCTGCGACAGGAACAGCCTGTACCTTTATATGGACGGCGCTCGCCTTGCGTCTGCCCTCACTGCACCAGGCAATGATCTGGCGCTCACAGATTTCCCAAAGCTCTGCGACGCGTTTTATATCGGAGGCACAAAATGCGGGGCTCTGTTTGGCGAGGCGTTAGTGCTGGTTAACCCGGCATTGGCAGAGGACTTTAATTTTACTCTGAAGCAGCGCGGCGGCCTCTTTGCCAAGGGACGTATTCTCGGTATCCAGTTCGAGGAGCTTTTTAAAGATAATCTTTATCTGGAGCTTGGCGCTCACGCCAACGGGCTGGCAGCCCGGCTGAAGACTGCCTTTGAGGATAAGGGCTTTTCCTTTCTGGTAGATTCTCCCAGCAACCAGATTTTCCCGATTCTTCCCAATGAGCTGATCGCTGAGCTGAGGCGAAAAACATCCTTCAGAGATCAGGAAACCATTGACGAGGGGCATACAGCCGTACGGTTTGTGACCTCCTGGGCCATGACCGACGACATGGTGGATTCGTTTATAAAGGATTTAGACAGGCAATGCCATGAATAAACTAAACCGGACTTTCAGGGTATTTCTTTTGGTCACCGGGATTGCGGCGCTTGTGATCCGCCTTTCCACCCTGGTCGTTGACACTTCGCTGTCCATTGATTTTACAGGATTCCAGGCCTTTGCGCTTGTGAGTTTTGCCCTGTACGCAGCCTTTGCGGTTATCACCCTGATCCTGTCTTTTTTAGCGCTGAAAAAGACAAGCGGCTCAGCCGTTCCCGGACAGATTCTGTACATTGCCTGTCTGTTTGTGCTGCTGGCCGTTGTTTTAAACCTGCCGGCCTTTTTTAAAGCCGCCGCTTTAGATTTTTCGAGTGCCACACCAGCTTTTGTGGCGGTAAATTCGCCGTTTCTCTTTAATTATGGGAAAGGCTTTGGCAGTATTGCCATCGGTGAGTTCACCAATTATTTTCTGGGCCTTGCCGTTACAGTCAGTATGGTCATGGGGATTATTGCGCTGGTGCTGCTGGTGTATTCTGCCAGAGAAACACGCGGCTATGGCCGATCTGCTGCTTCCCGCAGCACATCGATGCCGGGCGCCCGTTACCCCAGACAAACCAGAAGAGATGATTACCGCAGACCTCGTACAGCCGCCAGCCGCGTGAGTTCTGCGAAACAGGTGGATATCTTTGACAGCAGCAACGATTTTTTTTCGCGCCATACCGAGGATGACATCTTTTAACCTCAGTTCCTGTATTCTAAGTTAAAGGCATTGCTAAGTCAATGCCTTTTCTTTATAATAAGATTAAATGAATCCTGAAAGGAGTCTTTTATATGAAACTGACCGTACTTGTTGATAATCATACCAGCATTGACCACTATTACCTGGGAGAGCCAGGCCTGTGCTACTATATTGAGGATGAGGACTCACGCTTTCTTCTGGATACGGGTTATTCAGATATTTACATCGAAAACGCCCGGCGTCTCGGTATTGATTTATCCGATATTGACACCATCGTCCTCTCTCACGGCCACAACGACCATACTGGTGGTCTTCCCGCCTATTTTGAACACTTTGATAACCCGGGGCTTAAGATCATCGCTCACCCAGAGGCACTGTCTGAAAAACAGTTTGACGGCGAAAACATCGGGATAACCCTGTCGGAGATGACCCTGCTTGAAAACAGCCAGCTGATTTTGACGAAGGCACCCTATAAAGTCAGCCAAAATTTTACTTTTTTAGGCGAAATTCCGCAGCTTACAGACTTTGAGCCGCGAAAGGCCATTGGGACGACAATGGCAGAAAACAGCGAAGGCGAATCCGATTTCCTGTTCGATGATTCCGCCCTAGTCTATACCACGCCTGAAGGGATATACATTGTGACAGGATGCTCACACTCCGGGATCTGTAATATTGTGGAGCACGCCAAAAGGGTTACAGGCGACAGCCGGGTGCTCGGTATTATCGGCGGCTTTCATTTGTTTAAGCTGGGTGAACAGGTTGACCGGACGATCCAGTATTTTAAAGACAACCATATCGAAAACCTCCTCCCCTGCCACTGCACCTCTTTCCGGGTGAGAGCGGCTATCCATCAGGCAGTTCCCCTTAAGCGGGAGGTTGGTGTCGGTCTGACGCTGGAGTGGTGAAGCTATGGACGATAAGGTTCGCTGGACTGTCTGCCAGAAAATTCTGCTGGTCCTCACGCTGATCAGCTTTTTCGGCTTTATCATTTATCTGGTTCTGTGCTGGGACCAGATTCCGGAACGGCTGGTCTCAAAATTCAATGCCGGCGGCGAGGTGATCCGCTACAGCAAAAAAGCCTTTACGCTGGTTCCCATGATCATGATTGAGGGCATCCTGTTTGTGATTATCACCATTATCAGCTTTTTTCCGGCAGCGGTGACCAATATAAATGCCACAAAGCATATACAGGATGATCTGAACATTTATAATCAATCCGCCCTGGAGCATATACGCCTGCTGACACGCACCATTATCCTCATTACGGACCTGCTCTTTGTCAATCTGTTTAACGCGGTCTTTCTGTCCATGATTTATTCGGACAGCGTTCTGGTACAGCACAGAGTGACACTCTATATTATCATTGGCTTTGCAGTTTTATTTGCCGGGACGATCCTCTTTTATTATTTTCGTCTGCGGCAGATTATGAAAGGACATTCACGCTGAACATGAAAAAATACACGACGCTTCTCTTTGACGCCGACGGCACTCTGATGGATTTTAAAAAGTCCGAGGCCCAGGCCCTGGACCAGACCTTCAGAAAATACGGTATTCACCCGACAAGGGAGATTCTGGATCTTTACGCAGACATTAACCACGGCCTCTGGAAAGATTTTGAGAACGGGCTCATCGACAAGGACACACTGGTCACCAGCCGTTTCCAGCTTTTGTTTCTGGAGCTTGGACTGGATATTGACGGAATGGCTTTTGAGGCGGATTATCAGCCAGCCCTGGGACGGGGCGCTTTTCTCATTGATGGCGCCTATGACCTCTGCAGGGTTTTAAAGAAGGATTTCAGGCTTTATATTGTCACTAACGGCGTTTCAAGCACTCAGTACAGCCGTCTTTCAGCCACAGGGCTTGATGCGCTCATGGAGGACATCTTTGTCTCTGAGGACGCTGGCGCTCAAAAGCCCCAGAAGGACTTTTTTGACTATATCGCGGCCCGTATTCCAGGCTATGATCCCAGCGAGGCGCTGGTGGTCGGTGACTCCTTAACCTCTGACATTCAGGGCGGTATCAATGCCGGCATTGATACCTGCTGGTACAACCCTGGCAGGGAGAAGAATCTTCTTGATATCCACCCTGATTATGAAATATACACCCTTGAGGAGCTTCCGGCCCTTCTGGAGCGCTGAAAACCAGAATCACAAAATGACCGCAAGTAAAATCAAGCGGCAAATGTACGCTTTCTTTATAATAAAGAAAGAGCGGATGAAACGAGGTGGACAGATACATGTATGAATGGCGGAAGCAGATTCAGACCATTGTTGATGAAATTGACAAATGCATAAAAAAATATAACGGCGAAGCCCTGACACTGCGGGTTCTTTCCCGCCATCTGGGTTACTCTGAGTTTTATACAACAAGGAAATTCAAAGAAATATCCGGTATGTCTTTCAGGGATTATCTGAGGCACAGAAAGCTGGCTTTTGCGCTTAAGGAGGTTCGGGACAGTGAAAAAAGCCTTTTGGATATTGCTTTCGATTATGGTTTTTCGTCCCATGAGGCTTTTACCAGGGCTTTTAAGAAAACCTACGGTGTAACGCCAAGCGAATACCGGAAAAATCCCAGGCCCGTCATTCTCCGTACAAAAATAAACCCCTTTGACCGCTACTTTTTAGGATTTGGAGAGATTGGCATGATAAAATCCACAGAAGATATTAAAATCTATTTCGTAACGATCCCCGCGCATAAATTTCTGCACATTAAAAACTATGAGAGCAACGGCTATTGGGATTTCTGGCAGAAGCAGAGCCTAATTCCAGGACAGGATTGCGAAACAATCTGCGGTCTGCTCGACAGTATCAAGGGGAAATTGGATGATGTTGGCGGGAGCGAGACCAACAGCGGCAGCGGCCAGATTATGGCGTACATCAATGACCCGGAAGGCAGACTCTGCGATTGGGGGTTTCCCCGCACGGAGTGCTATGGTGTACGGCTTCCCATTGATTATCAAGGTGAGGTTCCGCCGCAAATGCTCATGATGGATGTCCCTGAGGCAGAGTATCTTGTTTTTGAGCACGGCCCCTTTGACTATGAGCAGGAAAACCGTACGGTAGAGGAAAAAATTGAAAAGGCAATGGCGGATTTTGATTTTACGGATACTGGCTACCGCTTTGACACTTCCCCGGACCGGATTATTTATTTATATTTTAATCCAGAGCAGTTTTGTAAGTATGTCCGGCCAGTGCGGCAATAGGCAGACCGGTACAAAAAAGCCGGTACCCCATCAACACATTGTTGTTTTGGGGTACCGGCTTTTTTTAGTTCTGCTGATTTTTCAGGCTGTCCTTGATGGCATTGAGGATATCTGCGCTCATGATATTGCCGAAAACTGCGTTCGTATCAAGATTCACGGTCCATTTTCCGTTTTTATTCACGACTGGAAGCTCCAGCTCAGTGGTAGTTGTTTTTCCCTTGGCCTCCTTTACCAGGTTTAAAAAACGGTCTTCAGAGGGTTCTTCGCCAATCAGTTTATTGATAATCTGGGAAAGGTCGCGGTTGGTAACCTGCACCTTAACAGTTGCTTCACCGCCATTTGTCTGGCTGTCAAGAATCTTATAGGAAAAGTCTTCCGTTAGATTTGTGAGAAGTTCCTGGGATTCAGGATCCTGTGCGTCAGTGAGCAGCTGATTGTCATTCGAAGTCAGGCCGCTCAGCGCGCCGAATTCGCTGCCAAGGCTTATCTCGACATTTTCATTGAGGGTTTTTGCGTCTTTGTCCTTAAAAGCGTCAAATACGATTTTTACAGTTCCCTCCGGGGTTGATGGGTCTGCTGTTACTTCCATACCGGCTGTATCGCCTGGCTGGGTCGTATTATTCTTTTTTACACAGGCTGTCAATGAGAAAACCATGAGCGCCGCAAGGGCAAGGGTTAAAATTCTTTTTGCTTTCATATCATATACTCCTCCTTATCATTTGCCTCTATTCTACCAGAATTCTCTTGAAAAAGCTTAGAATTTCAGATTTCTTCAGAATTCTTTAGAAATACGTCTGAAAAATAAAAAAGAGCCCGAAGGCTCTTTTTTAATAATCTTTTAATTCTGTATTGATGTTTTCGGTAATGTCTTCACCAAACCATTTTTGAGACAGCTCAGCTAATTTACCGTTATCTCTCAGCTTCTGAAGTGTTTCTTCGATTTTCTGGGAGAATTCGGTGTCATTCTTACGCATGGTAATACCGATTGGCTCATTGGACAGCGTTTCAGAAGTAATGCTGTAAACATCTGGTTTTTTGCTGGTGTAAAACTGTCCAACCGGTTTATCAGTTAAGATATAATCAATGGTCTTTCCTTCCAGCGCAGTGAAAGCATCCAGCATTGCGTCAAATTTGCTGAGGTTCATGTCAGTGCCGTTTTCTATCATTTTTTCAGCGGCATAATCAGAGGTGGTTTCAATCTGAACCCCTACTTTTTTCCCTTTTAAATCATCAGCCGTTTTTGCCGGTGTACCGTCATTTCTGGATACAATGACAATACCATTGGCCGTATAAGGTGAAGACATATTGAAAGTTTTCTGACGTTCTTCTGTGATACTGGTCCCTGCGATGATCATTTCATACTGGTTTGAGGTTAAGCCATTGAAAATACCATCGAAGCCGGTATCGACCCATTCCGCTTTAACACCAAGTTCCTCTGCAATCGCATTTCCCATATCAATATCAAAACCAACCATTTCATTGTTTTCATCACGATATTCAAAGGGAACATAGGTTGCATTGGTGCCGATTTTTAGTACACCGTCTGCCAGCGGATCTTCTGCTGTTTTACCGCCGCAGCCAGCCAGTGTCAGGGAAGCTACGAGCATCAGCGCAACAGAAACGCCGACTAGTTTTTTCTTCATTTTCATTTCTCTCCTCCTAATGATTTTAAACTCAAGTCCTATTATACAGCATTATGCATAATAATTCAAGCATTTAAGCAGATGGCGGATTCAAATGAATAAAAGTGCACTGATTATACGATTGTATACAATAGTTTTACTTGTTTTTAACGGATGTTTATGCCTGTTCCAGCGCCTTTAGAGCCTTAGACAGCTGGTCCGGACAGGATGTGGTTTTATACCCGCAGGTGATACCGCTGAGTTTTGAAATGACATCCTCCACCCTCTGGCCTTCGACCAGAGCAGAGATGCCCTTGGCATTGCCATTGCAGCCGCCCAAAAACTCAAGGTTCCTGATGATACCGTCCTCCACATCAAAGCTGATGGAGCGTGAGCAGACGCCCTGTGTTGTATATTCGTATCGCATGATAATCTCCTTTGTATTTAAAAAATTCCAGAGATAACCTTACCATAAATTAATTTTTTTGACAAGCGCTTAAGTCCAAAAGAAAGCACAAAAAATAACTAGAACCGATCTGCTTTTTATAACTTCTGGCAAATCGGCTCTAGCGTTCAATCTCGGTTAGCATGTCTTTCGGACTCACTCCCTTCAATTGATTTTCAAATTTCAAAATCTTCTTCTGTTGTTAAGTAAACACCATCCCAACCTTATTCCCTATTCAATTGTAATCCTCTACTCGTATTTTTCAGTGTATCCTGTGTCTATCTTTTATTATTTATCTTTGTGAGACGCCTTACTCAACAACTTTCACATTTAAGACTCTATACGCTGTAAATGTAATACTCATTGTCCTTCAGATTTGTCTTCACACTCTTTAAGGTTCCCTACTAAATGACTTTCGATTATCCGTTTCAATTCTTCACTCAACCGAAACATTAACGATAATTTGTGTTAAATAATTATGATCAAAATATATGATTAACGTGCCTTACTGTTTTATAATAAATTATTGTTTCCGAGTAAGTCACTGTTGCTCTTTATAGTTTAATCTTTGGTCGTTGGGATTTATTTACTTTTCAATGACCTTCCAAATCTGTCATTTTCAACTTCTGTTGATCTTGATCTTTGATTTATCTATATTATAATACGATTACATAGAAATGTAAAGGTTTTTCTTGTAACTAATTTGTAAAATTTAAGAAATGTTTAATTTCTACGAAATCCTGAGAACCAGTATAAAGGCCATGCCGTTTTCCAGAAGCTCGGCTGACAGCTCGCCCTCCATCTGCCTGAGATACAATCTGCTGATATAAAGGCCCAGCCCATTCCCAGGCTGGCCCTCTGCATTGGCGCCTCTCCAGAAGCTGTTAAAAAGGCTGGCCATCTCGCTTTCCCCTACAGGCCTTCCGGTGTTTTGGATACGGATAAGCTCGTGCCCTTCTTCGAGTGCGCACTGGATTTGTATCGCGCCGCCGTCCCCGTATTTTACAGCGTTTTCCACAATGTTTCCGATGACCTCTGTCAGACGGTCAGGGTCTCCATATACCAGCCGGTTCTCATCACAGCTCATCGTAAAAAGAATATGACGCTGCTCCAGCTGGGAGGCCAGGCTTTCCCTGGTTTCTCGCATGAAATCGGCAATATAGAAATCCCGGTTATTGATCTGGATTTCACTGATGGCTTCCGAGGAGCTTTTAATAATCTCATCGACTAATCCCTCGATCTGCACAGCCTTGTCCTCGATTAAGTGAGCGCATGCCTCCTGTTTTTCGGGTGTCTGGTACAGATGCGTGTAAAGGGCGCCTGCATAAAGGCGGATAGCGGCCAGTGGTGTCCGGATATTGTGGGACAGGGAGGCCACCAGGGTTTTACGGTCACGCTCAAGGCTCAGACGCTTCTGCCTTTCATCGCTGAGAGCCTCACGCAGCATGTCAAGTCCCCAGATAAAACGGCCAAAATACCGGCTTTTTTCCTCCTCCAGGCCTTCGCTCAGCCTTCCCTTTGCCAGCTCCTCCGGAAGCCTTGAAGCCCGGTTAAAGGGCTTTAGTATTTTTTGCTCCACATAGATAAGTATACCCACAGCGGCCAGCGTGATCAGCGCCACAGAGAGGGCGGCAGTCTTTACAAGGAGGTAAAGGGTGTCCTGCTCCGGTGTGTAGGCGAACCGGGCATAGCCAGATAAAGTGCCGTCGCGGTAAATGGGCATGACCTTGTAGTCCTCAGCCATGCCCGCACCGGAGAAGAATGCTGATGTTTCCTGCGCATCAGCCGCAGCGGGCAGCCAGTCATAGTTTTTTACCCGCTTCATCTGGGGGAGCAGCGCGCTGGCGCTGTCATCGCCCAGGGAAAGAGCGTTTGTCAGGCGGTTGATTTCAACAAGATATTCGCGGCTGCTCTGCTCGAAATGAAGCTGTGTCTGTGAGATTAAAAATAAAACCGCGGCAATACCGCCCAGAATCAGCGTGAGGATCAGAAGCCTATAGCGTCTCATATCGGTAGCCTACTCCCCAGACTGTTTTAATACGCCTGGGCTTTTTGGGATCAGCCTCAATCTTTTCGCGGAGCTTGCCGATATGGACGGTTAAGGTGGAGGGCTCGCTGAAGCAGTCCACACCCCATACCCTGTCAAAAAGCCAGTCCTTCTGCAATGTTTTGCCGGCGTTTTCCAAGAGCAGTACCAGAAGCTCATATTCCTTAACCGTCAGATTGATGGGCGTTTCATTTAAGTATACGCTGCGGGATGCGGTGTCAACCACCAGGTCTTTATCCCGCAAAAGAGGATTTTCCGCCTGATTCCCATAGCTGCGGCGGAGCTGTGATTTTATTTTAGCCAGGAGCAGCCCGATGGAAAAGGGCTTGCCCATATAATCGTCCGCGCCCAGGTTAAGGCCTGTAATCTGGTCATCGTCACCGCTGCGGGCGCTGATGATGATTATCGGCAGGCTCTGGGCGCTCCGGATTTTCGCACACACAGTAAAGCCGTCAATGTCTGGCAGCATAATGTCCAGCAGCACCAGCTTTACGGCTGTGCGTTCAAGAAAAGTTAAACCATCCTCCCCGGTGGTGCACCACTGTACCAGGTAGCCCTCTCTTTCCAAAAAGTCTTTTATCACAGCTCCCAGAGACCTGTCGTCCTCAATGAGCAGAATATCCGTTGCCATACGCCCTCCTTTGTTTTTCGTATTTTCACCACCCCATGTCCATAAGCCACTGGTTCAGGCCGCGTTCCCGCTCTCTGGAATCGTTGGCTGTCTTTGCCGGCTTGTATTCACCATTGATGTTCCCATCCTTTATGTAAAGCACCCGGTCGGCCCGGGCAGCCACAGCTGGATCGTGGGTGACCACCATGAGGGCGGTTCCCTGGGCATTGACCTGATCCAGCACATTCATCACCTCCTGAGCGGCGCTTGAATTCAACGCCCCTGTGGGTTCATCGGCAAAGAGAAGCTTTGGACGGTTGATGAGCGCGCGGCAGATACAGGCTCGCTGGAGCTGGCCGCCTGAGGTTTCAGAAATATCATTGTCGGCCAGCTCCATGATACCGAGCTGGTTCATAAGTGCGTCGGCATCGGCGTTTATCTCGGACCGGCTGCGTTTGTTGGCCATATAGGCAGATAAGATGATGTTATCATAGATAGAGAGATTTTTCAAAAGGTACATCTGCTGGAAGATAAAGCCCATCTCCGTCAACCTGAGAGAGGCCATGGCCTCCTCCTTCATTTCGGACAGGCTTCTGCCGTCAAAAAATATTTCTCCGGCTGTGAGCCTGTCCATGCCGCTTACAGTGTAAAGCAACGTGGATTTCCCTGATCCGGAAGGTCCCATCACCGCGGTGTACTCTCCTTCCCCAATGCTCATGTTTACGTTGCGCAGCACATTGTTCTGCTGCTTATTGACAATATAAGTTTTACAGAGGTCCTTTACCTTAAGTAATGTTTTCATGCTATTCTCCTGTAATATCCCAGATATGGATCTGTTTGATTTTGCCGCAGCCGGTGAATACAGCGGTCATTACCACCACTAAAAGCGACAGCGGGCAAAGAATATAGATTTCAAAAAAGTTTCCGTTAAAGCTGATATGCCCCCCGACGCCAAAGAGGCTGAACAGTCCGTTCATCATCGGTTCCCCAAAGACGCCGGAAAGAATACTCCCTACAATGGCTGAGGCCGTAAGCACCAGAAATATCTGAAGCGCCAGTCCGGCTTTGATCTGCGAGACGCGAAAGCCGCTGCTGCGCATAATGGCAATGCTCTGCTTCTGTTCCAGAATCCTCAGGCGGATAAACAGAGCGGTGATCAGGAATACAATGAGGGCGATGATCATCAGAACGATCAGGACAATGGTATTGAGCTGGTCTGCAAAGCCGCCGCTGTACTGGGCTGAGTAGTCCGCCGGGGTCATAACCTTCAGTTCCTTATGGTTTTCCTTTAAGGTATTGACCATGGTTTCGTGGTCTCCTGCGGGCAGCTTTCCCACAAAGTTCACATTGTAACCCTGTCTGAGGGTGTTACCCGTCCCCAGACGCAGCACATTCCCAAGATTCATGCCGCTGTTGTACAGGCCTGTAATGATAAAATCCTTTTCCGCCTGTCCATCGGTTGTGATCCGTATGGTGTTTCCAACCGTTTTACCGTAGCGTTCTGCAATACTTTCGGTAAGGGCGACCTCATTGTCCAGTTTCGGCGCTGTCCCCTTTGTATAGGAATACTGATCCAGGGGCCAGGCCATCATGGTTTCGCTGACGGTTTCCTTTGTTTTTTCATCGTCTGTACTGATTTTAACTGAAGAGATGTACTCGCTCTGCAGCTCAAGCCCGGGGATATCCTTTCTAAGCTCCGTTTCCATGGATTGGCGCATGGACTCAATATCCTCTGTATCCATATAGGTATTGCTGCCGGCCACATAAAAGTCACCGCCGCTCATACCGAGGTAAGTCATCATCTCTGTGCCTGTAATAAAATGCCGGAGATTGAGCGGAATAATCATCACTGCGATGCAGAGCATAAAGGTGATGGCCAGTACCGTATAGCTCTTGAAACGAGACAGAAGGTCGTTTACGGCCATAAACACCACTGGCGGCATTTTCTTTCTGCGGTACAGGACACTCCGCCCAACAGGTTTAAAGCGTTCTCCTGTGCTGCCCTGACGGATAGCGTCAATGGGCGAGATTCTGGCAATCCGCCTCAGACAGAGCAGACAGAACAGAAGGGTTATGCCGATGACCAGCGCAGCCCCGAGCGCTGCCATGATTATGCCCGAACCATTTTGAGGTATGATCAGAGATTCAGAGATGCTCCTGGACATATAGCGGGCAAAAGGAATACTGAGCAGAAAACCGGTCAGCCCCGCCGTGGCAGACAGAATAATGTATTTAGAAAGGTACAGCCGCCTGATCTGACGGTTTTTAAAGCCAAGGGCCTTCATGACGCCGATTTCGCGATAATCGTCCTCCACTGCTGAGACAATGGTGAAACGTAAAATCAGAAAACTAATGGCTGTCAGAAAAATACAGACCAGAAACAGAAAAGCCGCCACAACGCCATCCACAGCCATATAGGCGACACGCACCAGCTCTTTGGTCAGGTTGCCCACATCCGGCAGTCCAGCATCGCTGTAGCTGGTAAAAAGATCGGTGTCTCTGGTCCCCGGGGTGGTCTGTACAGAAAGCAAACTTCCCTGCATTTGGCCGCTGTCCTCTGTGTATTGCCTCAGAAGCTCAAAATCGCTGTCGGATACCATGAGCCTTTTTACACCGACCATAGAAGCTCCCCAGGCGGCGTCCTTTGTAAAGGCTGTGATACGGAAATCTTTTTCCGTTTTCCCAATCCTTACCTTTACGGTGTCGCCCAGCTCCAGTTCACACTGGCTTTTCAGGTATACCGGAATGGCGATCTCGCCAGGGCTGAGCGTAAAGCGTGCGTCCTGCTCGTCAAAAACAAGGTTCATGTCCTCCGGAATGGTCTGGAGATAAAGCATCGTGGAGGAGGAAACCTCTTTTTCAGAGGCATCGCCGGTAAAAATAAGCTCCTCGGGCTTTAAACTGATCACCCGGGCATTTTGATAATCTGTAATGATTGGGCTGTCTTCGGCCCATCGCTGTATCTTATCGGTCATTGCCGCTTCTGTTTCTTTTGGATAGCTTATGGTGAAGCCAGCATCCGATATTTTGGCCGCCTCAAAGAAATAGTCCAGTGCTGTGGTGGTTGTGAACATGAGGTTCATGCTCCCTGCAGCCAGCATGGAGGCCAGAGCAATAAAAACTAACAGCACGATATTAGTGGTTTTCTTTTTTCTCAGGTCATTTTTGAAAATTTTGAAAAACAAATTGACACCTCTCTCTCAAGTGATGCCTTTAGTATAGACGGAAAGTTATTAAAAAATCCTAAAGTGCCAAAAAATTTCAAAAAAGTCGAAAACGCCCAAAGCTATTTGGAAAAATAGTCTTGGGCGTTTTCGATCGTTCTGATTAATTCTTCTTACACTTGCAGCTTGCCAGAACAGCTTCTTCGTTTCTGGACTCTCTGGATTCCTGAAGCGGATTGTGGTAGCCAGCGCCCGGCGCCTTGTCCACTGCGTCTTCGTCCAATAACGGGTTAGCGTACATTTCAGCCTTCACTTCACTTCCGGCGTTTTCTTCGGCCGGCGTTTCTGGTGCCATATCGTTCGGGTCGTTCTTTTTGCATTTGCAGCTTGCCAGAACAGCTTCTTCATTTCTGGACTCTCTTGATTCCTGAAGCGGATTGTGGTAGCCGGCGCCCGGTGCCTTGTCCACTGCGTTTTCGTTCAATAACGGGTTTGCATACAATTTTTCTTCCTGTGTTCTCATTTCTCTTACTCCTTCAACTTTTTTGAATTTTTCGGTAATTGCTTTTCCGATTTATTCGTAACTTTTTTTGTTACTGTTTATACTGTAATTATATTTGTTACATATTGATTTGTCAAGCATTTTTTAAAATTATTTGGAATATTTTTTAAAAAATAATGAAAATAAAAAAAGCCCGCCAACTTCACATAGAAATCAGGCCTGGCCTCAAAAAATGACTAAGACCAGTTTTACTTCGTTTCGGCGTTTCTGTAAAACTGGTCTCAGCGTTCAGATTCAGTTAGCATGTCTTTTGGACTCACTCCTTTCGAATCTTTAAACCAAATATCAAATTTTTCATTCAGTATCTTTATATCTTTTTGAATAGTTCCTCAACTTGCGATCCTTACAGTCCTTTACTGGGTTACACGTTCAAAATCCTTTTTGATATGGAACACGTTTATGTAATATCACCTACTCCATGGATTCTTCGACGCTTAAGTCTCTATATGCTATAAGTCGTGTACTCCTCCAGCTTTAGGCTATGCCCCTATCTGATTTTCTACTTATGTACTTTTCAAGCCAGCAAGTGATACCATTAGATTGTTGTTATCTTAGGGTTTATTAAATTCTGAAATTCCATTCGACCATTAACATCTTACTACGATTATTGACTTATTGCATCAACATCTTATTACGGATATTTTTGGTTTTCCTTTTTTTCATACTTCTAATAAAAATCTTTTGGGGTTTACTTCTTTTAGGTGTTGATACAGCCTACTTTCAATAATCACCTTTTTGATTTTCATTACCAAAGCTGAGCTTCTATTCACTTGTTAAAGACCTTTCAAAGATTACTGATGTTTCTTTGATCTTTGATTTGTCTATATTATACCACGATTTCAACCTTTGTAAACGGTTTTTTCGTAAACAAAACGTAACGTTTTTGTAAACGTACACATTAAAGTGGTAAATTATAGCGGAACCCGCTGTTTTAAAGGGTTCCGCAGCTTATTATATGGCTTAAACGTTTCTGTAAATATGATCAGGATTTGAGGTTCAGCGCTTCACGGGTCATGACAATGGTCGGGTCTATGACAAAGCAGGGGTTCACGGACTGGTTAACAGTCTGCAGAACCAGCTCGGGCTTTACGCTCTGCTGTTCAAGGTATTTAAGTCTGAGCTCAAGCACGGCATTTCCCTCCTGTACGGAAAGAACCCGGATATCCTTTATAAAAGGCCGGATATTTTTGGGAACCAGCTTCCCCTTTTTATTTCTTTTTTCAAGTATCACCTCATCGAGGGACTTGTAGGTATTTAAAATATCCGATAGGGATGTCTCGTCTATTCCGTCTTCCAACGCGACCTCAATCCGGTAGCGGCTGTCTGTTAAAGACGCGCTCAAAGAAGTTTTTCCCTGGGGAATTTTTCTGGCCTCCACCACTTTTAGGCCCTCAGGCAGTGCGGCGTTCAGCCTTTTGGTAAATTCCATCAGATCAATATCGCGGGTCAGCACCACATCACCGTACTCGCTGTCGCTCATGAGCCCGACAGACATAGCCAGGGCAAAGGACAGTTTAGGATGTGGGTTAAAGCCGTTTGAGTGGGCAATATCGAGCCCGGCCCGGCGAAAGGCCCGCTGGAACAGACGCTGCTGATCTAAATGTGAGATAAAGCGCAGCTCCTCGCCGCGTGTAAATTTAAACCGTATAGTGCTCATGGCATTTCCATCCTTTACTGAATTGCATGACGCCGCAGCTGCTGCAGCCCTCACGGCAATAAGGCGTCAGAGTCTCTTCTGTTGATTTTTCCCATTCCTTTTGCAGGAATTCTTTTGTCACACCGATGTCAATAAAATCCCAGGGCAGCAGCTCATCAAAGCTGCGGCTTCGCAGGGCATAGAAATCCGGATCGACCCCGGCCTCCTCAAAAACAGAGAGCCATTTTTGATGGTTGTAATGCTCCTGCCAGCCGTCAAATTTACAGCCTGCCTCGTGGGCTTTCAGGAGCACCCTGCCCAAACGGCGGTCGCCCCTTGCAAATACAGCTTCCAGATAGCTCAGGGAGCCGTCGTGCCAGTTGTAGGAGATTTTGCGGTCTTTAATCAGGGATTTCAGCATTTTCTGTTTTTCGATAAACTGGTCACCGGTATTTTGTCCAAACCACTGGAAGGGT
Source organism: Eubacterium callanderi (assembly GCF_900142645.1). GTDB lineage: Bacteria > Bacillota > Clostridia > Eubacteriales > Eubacteriaceae > Eubacterium > Eubacterium callanderi. The sequence continues at coordinate 103,086 of NZ_FRBP01000006.1, read as the reverse complement.
GTAAAGGGCTTGGGCACAAAACAGGACGTGCTCAGCACAATTTTCACGGCTTTATTGCGTTCTTCTCTCGGTACAGCGTAATATTCATCCAGAACCTTTTGCCCCAGGTCAGCGATTCCGGCAATATCGGCTTCTGTCTCTGTGGGCAGTCCAATCATAAAATAAAGCTTGATATGGCCCCAGCCGCGTTCAAAGGCGGTGCGTACTGTGGTTAAAAGGTTCTCCTCGGTCACCCCTTTATTGATGACATCCCGCATGCGCTGGGTACCGGCCTCCGGCGCAAGGGTAATGCCGGTTTTCCTTATTTTTTGAATCTGCTCCAGCATATCAATGCTCAGAGAATCGATGCGCAGCGACGGCAGCGATACGCCAATACACTGGTCCTCGTAATCAAAAACCAGATCCTCGATCAGGGTCTCAATTTTTGAATAATCGCCGGAGCTCAGTGACGCCAGTGAAATCTCCTCATAACCGGTTGTTTTAAGCAGGGTTTTAATCCCCTCCTCGATGGTGTTCAGACTTTTTTCGCGGATCGGGCGGTAGATCATTCCCGCCTGGCAGAAACGGCAGCCTCGGCCGCAGCCTCTGAAAATTTCATAGCTCACCCGGTCGTGGACAGTTTCGGTGTAAGGCACAACATATGTTTCGGGATAGTAGGCGTCGTCAAGGTCTTTTATAAAACGCTTGCGAATTTTGCGGGGCGCTTCTTCGATAAGTGGTGTGAAGGCCTTTAAGGTGCCGTCCTCATGATAAGCCGCTTCGTAAAAGGCCGGGACATAGACGCCCTCGATGGACGCGGCTTTTTTCAGATAGTCTTCCCTTGTACCGCCCTCTGCCTTAAAGCGCCGGTATGCGTCCATGAGCTCAAGGATGGCTTCCTCGGCCTCACCGATGACAAAAATATCCACAAAGTCGGCCAGTGGCTCGGGATTGTAGGCGCAGGGGCCGCCCGCCATAATAAAAGGCATATCCTCGCCACGGTCCTTTGAGAGCAGTGGGATGCCGCCAAGCTCCAGCATATTGATGAGATTGGTGTAGCTCATCTCGTACTGGAGGGTAAAGCCCACAAAATCAAACGCTGAAATGGGATCCATGGATTCCAGCGCGTAAAGCGGGATCTCCCGGCTGCGCATCTGCGCCTCCATATCCACCCAGGGCGCAAAGACCCGTTCGCACCAGATATCCTTCTGGTCGTTTAGCAGGCTGTACAGTATTTTCATGCCCAGGTGGGACATTCCCACCTCGTAGGTATCAGGAAAGGCAAAGGCGTACCGGATCGTGGTATCCTTGAGATCCTTATGGACTGCTCCCACCTCATTGCCCTGGTAGGTGATGGGCTTTGTCACCAGGGGCAGCACTTTTTTATTGATCAACTCTTTATCGTAATGCATTGGTTCCTCTTTGTTTTTTATTTCGTTAGCCCTCCTATCTTACAATAAGTACGGATAAAAGTCAAAAAGGATTCAAAAAAAGCACAGCGCAAAAATGTGCTGTGCCCTTGTCCGGTTTATGGTTCGACAATATTGAAAAAATACTCAAAGGTCACCATGTGCTCCGTCAGTTTTTTTAGGATATCCTGGTCTCCCTCGATTTTGATGGTTTCCTGCTGTTTGGCTTCATCCTTATTCAGAATGGTAAACATGGCAACCCTCGGCAGTGTCAGGGTGGCATCTGCGTCGTCTGCCTGCATGCCCTTCTGGTATAGAAGGACGCCAGAATCCACTCGCAGCAGGTAGGGATCGGTATCGGTAAAATTGAGGTTGATTTTCAGGTTGACGTCCTGTGCCGCGTTGGAATCGGTCAGGATTCCCATATAATCCATCATCATCTCAGGCGTCATGGATTTTTTAAGGTCTGCGCTGCTGTTGGCTTTGAGGGCTGTATCGGTTGTGGTTCCCTCCCTCAGCTCTTTAGCGCCGGAGAGATAAGCGTTGCGCCAGGTGCCCGATTCCGCCTGATAGCCAAGCTGCTCCAGAGCGTCGGCGCACAGATAGCGGGCTTCCTGATTGCCTGGATCGGCAAAAACCAGTACATTGGTGATCTCAGCTACCCACTGGTATTCGCCCTTGTCAAAATCGGCCCTTGCCTTTTTGAGCACCTCGCCGGTATCGCCCATGTACTCGACATATTTTTTAGCGCTGTCGCTGGGTGTGAGCGGGTTCAGGTTTACCGGATTGGCGTCGTACCAGCCCATGTATTTCTGGTAGACGGCTTTGGCGTTATGGGCAACTGTGCCGTAATACTGGCGGGTATACCAGTTTTTTTCCAGAGACTCCGGCAGTGTGATCATATTGGAAATTTCATCGGAGGTATAGCCCTGATTGATATACATCAGGGTTTGATCATTGATGAACTTATACATGGCTGCGGTGTTCTCCAGATAACGGTTGATCACGTCATTTCCCCAGTGCGGCCAGTTGTGCGACTGGAACACCACCTCCGCGTCTTTTCCGTAACGGGTCATCGCCTCCATGATATACTCGGCCCAGGCGTTGCCGTCGCGTATCTGGGCGCCGCGCAGGGTGTAGAGATTATGCAGGGTTCCCGTACAGTTTTCAGCGATCCAGAGCGCCTTTTTATCCGCAAACCAGGTGTTCATTTCCACAGGGGCTTCGGTGCCCGGCGTCAGCTGGAATTCCATGGTCACGCCGTCCACTGTCCGGGTTTCACCGGTCTGTTTAATGGTGTCGTTGGGTGAAATGTATGAAATGGTCCCAGTGGACTGCCCCATTCCGATCCCGATGGACATGGAACCAGTGGCGCTGTCGTCCAGAATAGTGCCGTACTGGTAGCCCGCGCGCCGCCCCATGGCGTTGCCAGCATAGACGTTCTCGCTGACTGCGTGTTCCTCAAAGCCCTCGGGCACGATGATGGGGATGCCTCTGGAAGCGGCCTCCTCCTCACTGATAATACCCTTGATGCCGCCGTAATGGTCGACATGGGGGTGGCTCATGACCACAGCCGTGACTGGCCGCTCTCCCAGGTTTTCGTTGACCAGCTGCATGGCCGCCGCGGAGCACTCAATGCTCATGAGCGGGTCAAAGACAATCCAGCCTGTATCCCCCTTGATAAAGGTAATATTGGTCATATCATAGCCCCGCACCTGGTAGATGCCGTCAGCCACCTCAAAGAGGCCGTATAAATGGTTAAGCTGGGTATTCCGCCACAGACTGGGGTTGACTGTGGCAGGTGCGTCCGCGTTCTCCACAAAGCTGTAGGCCTTCTGGCTCCAGACCACTTTGCCCTTTTCATCTTTAAGCTCAAGAGACTCTGGCGCCGCGATGAGCCCTTTTTCCGCAAATTCCCGTTCCTGCTCGTCGGAAAAGTCCAGCAGGGCGTGAACTTCCCTGTTTTTATCCTGAGTCGTCTTGGTGGCATCCTTGGCTGAGGCATCAAGCGGTGTCCCTGTTTTTCCACCCGTGCAGGATGAAAATGTAAACAGTGCAGCCGTAAGTCCCACAAATATGAATAGCTTTGATCTTTTCATTTTGTTACCTCCTTTTTAATATTCTAAAGGCTTTTTCTCTGTTTGTCGAGCTTTTTCCGTCGTATCAGATAAACCACCGTAAACGCCGCAGCCAGAGCTGTCAGCAAAGCAGCCGGCAGTAGAGCGCATAAGCCAGAGGGCATACTGACAATGCCAAAGAGTGAAAGGTGATTTGTCACAATATGATACCGGCCGTCTGAGCCCATTTTTGCAGTGTATATCTCGGAATTTTCACTGGACTGGTGAAGAATACCGATTTTATCAGTCTCTTTGTCTGTAAATGGGAATGCCAGGTCCAGTGTTCCCTCAAAGGGCACATCACCTGTCGGCGTGGTCAGAGAGATATCGTACAGGCCGAGCAGTCCGCTGTTTTTTTCTAACAGACTCATATAGTCCGGCGAGGAGGATTCAATCGGTGTGATGGTCAGCACAGCCGCAGCGTGAATCTGTTCTCCGGTCAGGCTGATACCAGTGGCCGGATCCTCCAAAATACGGGAGCTGTAAGTGTTCTGACTGATATATGGCAGCCCAAGGTTGATCTTGTCATCACGATGCCAGTAATAAGCGCCCTCTGTTACCCGGCTGTTGAGCTGGTCTTTAAAGGTATCCGTCTTCATCTCGCTTACCGGAACGGACTGAGCTGTGGCATTTCCTTCACCGCTCGCGTCATCCATGCTGTTGTCATAGTAGCAGGCGTCCAAGGTTTCAGAAATATTTCTTCCGGCGATGGCCCCATCGGCGCCACCACTGGCATGGCCGCCAAAGTAGACATTGCGCATTGTCCCCTCATTGTTTCCGGCAATGCCGCCAGTATAGAGTCTTCCCTCAATGTTTGCTATGACTGTGCCAAAACTGTTGCGTATTTCTCCGCTGTTTTCTCCTGCCAGCCCGCCGGCAGTCTGAGCTGATACACGGCCAGCCGACGATGTGTTGATGATTACACCGCTATTTTTCCCGGCAACACCGCCGGCAGCAGTGCCTGATTCAATGTGGATATTCATATCATCCAGGTCTGGCGCGTCAGCGTTATCGGTCAGAAGATGGCCCGCACCGGCCTGGCAGTACTCAATGCGGCCCTCGTTGATGGCGGCAACAGCGCCCGCGTAAGCGGTGCCTGATCGGATATCCGTATCAAAAATTCTCAGGTTCTTTACTACTCCCTGAGGCCCGACGCGTCCGAAAAGTCCCTGAAGCCCGTTGCCATCGGCTTTCATACCGCTGATGCTGTGGCCTTTTCCGTTAAAGGTGCCATTGTAGGCGTTGACTGCGGTACCGATGGGCAGCACCCATTCCTCGCCGTCCGCGTCAATGTCATTCATAACGGTGAAGTTAGCGTGGGCATAGGTCTCGGGCTCCTCAGCCACGGCTCTGGCCACGCGTTTCAGGTCCTCAAAGGTATAGATGTCCGTGGGTACGATTTCTTTTGGCCCGCTTTGGACATCCATTTTCACAATGCTGCCCCGCCCGTTCATCACGGGAGCAGTCTCCTCGGGTTTTTTTCCGGTGGTGGCCCGCACGCTATAGTTCTGGTAGGGTGCTGTGAAAGTGAAACTGACGGTATTGTCCTTCTTTTTAAAATATTCAAAGGCGTCAGCTGTCAGCAGTGTGTCGAGAACTTTTCCCTTGGAATTGATCAGCTCCACACTCTCCACACGCTCGTTTTCACCTATGCCTGAGCAGTCAACCGTCAGAGTGACAGGCTGTGAGGCTATCGAGTAACCGTTGAGGGAATTGCCATTTTTATCACTGAGCTGGACTGAGATGCCCTTAGAGGATTTCGTTCTGGCCGAAAAACGCGGCGATGGATTTCCTATCATAAAGGAGAGAAGCGAGATCCCCCTCAAATTTTCTTTAAAATGCTCCTCGCTTGCCACCATGCTCTTGACCCGTTTGTTGATTTTTGAATCGCTGTCATCCAGCCGGTAGCCAGTGAGGCCATCGATGTAGTAGTAGGTGCAGCACCAGCTGCCCGTCACCCTCACGCCGCCTTCAATGGAGGTGTGGTTCGCTGCAGAATCCCATTTGTTGATCACCGCGTAATCGACACCCTGGGGCAGATGCTCAGCCTTGATGCCGCCATAGTTTACCAGATAGTCCACGATACTGGTCTGTCCTGACAACCGGTAAGCCGGCGTATTCAAAAGATATTTCAGGGAGCTGGCCTGGCTGATGCCTGTATAATTGTAATCGGCAGAGTGTTCTAAGTTAAGAAAGTCCTGGCTCACGGTGCTGTACTCAAAATGGTCAACCTTTCCGCCGCTGGCGTGGTGGACATACTCCTGATCCAGCTTAAACAGGCCGTCGTGGGTCAGATAACCAAACTCATTCCCCTCTTTCAGGAGCACAAAGGGGGAATATCCACCCAGGGCCTTCATCTGATAGGCGGGCATTTCCGGCTTTGTCCAGTAGGCGCTTCTTACAATGTCGTGAGGCCTGTGGTAAATGCTCGGCCAGAGGCCCTTACCCTTCATGTGCTCGACACTGCTGCTTTCATAACCCAGCGGCAGGTCAATCTCCGCGTCATAAGAGCGCATCAGCCGGTCGGTATAGGCTTTGCCCTGGGAGGAAATATCATTGATAGCCTGAACCGTCTCATTGATGACGGTCTCCCGCTCAGTCATCAGTTTATCTTTGGTGTCGGTGTCCACATCGACGGAGATGTTGTAGTCGACCCAAATACGGTTGACCATAGACATGTAGATGAAAGGTCGGATACAGTCGTTCATCTGCTGGAAGAGGACATCGCACTGCTGATGCTCAAAGGCCACAGTCTGGTCGGTAACCCTTTTGGCATTGTCCAGCAGGGTAATGCTACTGGTGGGCTCCAGTACCGGATCAGGTTTGCTGCGGTCATAGGAGGGGTAATGGCGGCAGGCGTACATGGCCATCTTTCTCAGGTCGCTTTTAAAGCTGATGGGATCACCGGTTTTGGCAGGATCAAAATTTTCTTTGAAATTGATGAGATACCCATTCAACGCGTGCTTTTCAGACTCCATGGTCTCGGCGTCTCCATCCTCTAGTGCCTTTGTGTATTTTTTGGAAGCGTCCAGATAATTGGTGTAATCGGTGTAGGCGCTTTCGTATTTGTTCAGAAGCGACGAGTATTCCCGCCGGTTGTTGTACCAGATATTCTCATTGATCTGATTTTCCAGGCTGATGACTAGTCTATCCAGCTTATCGCTGATGGCGTCCATCTCCTGCTGTAGGGCGTCCAGCTCATCCTTCATTTCCTGGCACAGCTTCAGAATCTGAGAGGTGTCCTTTCCAGATGGGAAGGTCAAAAGATCGCCCATGGTCGAAAAGAAATTGACGCCGGTTTTATCCGCAGCGTAATAGAGTCCGGAAACAACCCAGCCATCGATAATTTCAATGCTCTCATCTGCAATTTTGGTGACGATATAATCAGTGACCGGGCCGCCTGTGAGCTCGTTGTTTTCCGGCTCTGCAAAAACCGGAGACATTGCCGATAGGGTCCACATTGCAGCGAACACCAGTGTGAAAATTTTTAAAGCTTTACCATGCCGCATGTTCTCATCTCCTTGTAATAAACTGATAATTCATTATATCGGATTGCAAAGCTTTATTAAATCATACGGTATGAGGTTTTGGAAAATTTTTCTTTTTTATTAAAATCGGAAGCTCTTACAATTAAACATAGATAATTTTAAACGATTATGGTAAAATTTGATAAAATGACCTTAAAAGGAAATACCCATGAATAATATGACATTGAATTTTCTAAATGATAAGTTTGAACCCAATCTGCTCCCCGAGGTATGCGCACCACGAGGCAGACTGCTGACCGCCCTGCGCAGGGCGGAAGCGGGGCGATTTATTTACATCGGGGCTCCGGCTGGAAGTGGAAAAACCGTCTCCGCGCTTTTATGGCTCAACGCTTCAAAGAGGAAACCCGTCTGGATTGGTCTCGATCCCTATGATAACACACCGCCGATATTTTATAAACAGCTGGCCACAGGGCTTTTTTCATTGCAGCCTGAAAACGAGGCCATGTACAATGTATTGGTAAGCCCTGCTTTCTCAGCCTCGCCAGTGGAGCACACGGTGCGTCTCATATCCGAAATGCTGCCGGATAATGGCCAGTATGCGCTCGTTCTGGACGATATGCACCTGATTACCAACGCGGAAGTCTTAAAATCCCTTCCTTTTCTGCTCAGACGGCTGCCTAAAGGTTTTGTCGTCCTTCTGCTCTCCCGCCACAATCTGCCGGAAGACTTTACCTCACTGGTTTCGAATGAGGACACCGGCATTATCACTCCTGAACAGCTTCGATTTTCCAGAGATGAAATACAGAGCTATTTTGAACGTCTGGGCTTTCCCATCACACAGGAGCAGTCTTCCTTTGTGCTCGACGCGACAGATGGATGGGCTATCGGTGTCAACGCCATGGCAAAATCGGGTGAAGTCCGTCCGGGAAAGGGCGGACAGGATTTTGCCTGGTACTTTGAAACTCAGCTCTGGGATAAGTGGTCACCGGAGCTGCGGGAATTCTGCCTGAAAACAGCCGTCGTCAATGAATTTGATCCTGAGCTTGCCGAGATAATGACCGGCCGCGCGGACGCTGCGGAAGTCATGTCTTATCTGAGCCGCACCAACTCTTTTTTAAGCCTGCTTCATGGAAATACTTACCGTTTCCACCATCTTTTTCAGGATTTTCTCAGGGAACGGCTGATTAAAAGCGGTATTAACGTTGCTTCCCTGTATAAAACAGCGGCAATGTATTACAGAGACCGCCACGATTATTCCCGGGCGCTGCGATTCTGGATGGACAGCGGTGATTATAAAGGCATTGACAGCTATCTGTATCTATTTCTCTTTGAAAATAACCGCGGCGTGGTGGCCGAGTATGCAGATTTTCTGCGAGCTTTTTTTATAAAACCGATCCCTGAAAGGGCTTACCGTGAATTCCCGGCACTCCATGTCCTGAGCGCATGGTACTACTACCTGACCAGCCGTTATGAGGAATATGGCCGTCATATGGATGCCATTATAAGAAAGCTGCCGGCCATCGCAAAGGCAGATACCAAATTTGTGGAATACGCGATTCTGGCCTACAGCGTAGACCATCGGGTGAGTATGCGGACCAAGGTGCGACGTTTCAGCCTTTTCAGCCGTTTTGTCAAAAAATATACGCCTGGGGGGCTGGCCACCTCCATCGCATCCTTTACTCACAATCTGCCTTACATGCACCGAAGCAATCTTGACTATTCCGAGCTGTCCGCTGATCCGAGCATCATGGATAAAATCGATAAAACCTTCGCTCCTCTTCTGGGGGATGAGTGGCTGTATATTCGCCCCGGTATTGAGGCCTGTTTCATGTATGAGCGCAGTCAGCTGAGTGAGGCACTGGAGCAGCTTAAGGTGACCACAGCGTATATGTCTGAGGAAAGTAAAATTGAGGGGCGTATCTGCGTGACGCTTCTCTGGCACCGTATCCTATGGCAGCTTGGAAGGTTTCAGGAGGCCGAAACTGCACTGCGTGAGCTGACGCTGCTGGTGGATCGGGAGGCACAATTTTTTCTGCCAAACCTGGCGGCCTACCAGACGCGTCTGATGCTTATGGATGGCGATGCACCATCGGCACGGGAATGGCTTGATCACTATTTTGTCGTTGAGACCAGTCACATTGAGTTGTTTCGGGTCTACCAGCACTTCACAACAGCGCGCGCTCATATTATTTTGGAAAATGCCGAGGAAGCCCACAGACTGTTAATCCTCCTGCTGGATTACGGTGAAAATTTGAACAGACCTCTGGATGCTGCCGAAGCGGGTGCTCTGCTGGCAGTTCTAAAATGGCAGCAGGGGAGCCATGAAGAGGCTGCAGATTTGCTGGAAAAGGCGCTGTCCGTTCTTCAGCCCTACCGATTTATCCGGGTGGTTGCTGACGAAGGCGCCGCAGTCCTCCCTGTTCTTAAACGACTGATGGCCAGGGTAGAAAAAGACAGCTATGGAGGCCGCCTGACGCGCGATTTTGTCCAGGAGCATATTCTGGCTGCTTACAGCCAGTCCAAGACGCACAGAGGATTGCTTTCCAGGCCAACCACCTCTCCCAAAAATATTAAACTTTCCAGACAGCAGAAGTATATGCTCGATCTGTTGTCCCAGGGCTATAGAAACGCCGATATCGCCCGAATCACAGGTCTGGCGCTCCCAACCATCAAAAGCCACACTTCCCTGGCCTACAAAAAGCTGGAGGTAAATAACGCCCTGGATGCAGTGTTGAAAGCACGGGAGCTGGGTATCATAAAATAAAAGTAAAAAAGCACAGCGCATTTTTGCGCTGTGCTTTTTCAGTCATCAATGCCAAGCTGGGTTTTATACATGCGGCTGTAAATGCCGCCCAGAGCCATGAGCTCCTGATGGCGCCCCATCTCGGCGACACGGCCATTTTTCAGCAGAAGAATCTGGTCAGCGTCCCGGATCGTGGACAGGCGGTGCGCAATGATGAAGGAGGTCCGGCCCTCGGTAAGCCGCAGCATGGCTTCCTGTATCCGGCTTTCAGTCCGGGTGTCGACAGAGCTGGTGGCCTCATCGAGGATGAGAATGGGCGCGTCGGCCAGAATCGCGCGGGCAATGGTGATGAGCTGGCGCTCACCCTGGCTCAGGCTTCCGCCGCCGTCGGTGATGAGGGTCTGATAGCCCTCAGGCAGACGGCTGATAAAACCGTGGGCGCCTGCGGCTCTGGCGGCTTCAACGACCGCGCTGTCCTCGGCGTCCTCCCTGCCATATCGGATATTCTCAAGAATACTCATATGAAACAGTGCGGTATCCTGGAGCACAACACCAAAGCAGCGCCTCAGGTCTGCCAGTCGGTAATCCCTGATGTCATGGCCGTCCAGAAGAATCTGTCCGTCCGTGACATCATAGAAACGTGTCAGGAGACTGATGATTGTGGTTTTCCCGGCCCCGGTCGCGCCGACGACCGCCATGCGGGCTCCGGCGCTGGCTTTAAAGCTTACATCCTTAAGGATCGGTATGTCTGGATCATAGCCGAAATACACATGCTCAAAAGCCACGTCGCCTTTTGGATTGACAATGGGCAGTGCGTCTGGAATATCAGGAGGTTCTGGAATCTCGTCAAAAATTTCAAAAATCCGTTCGGCGCCGGCCACAGCGGTTTGAAAGACGTTATAGATGCTCGCAATATCGTTGAGGGGGCGTGTAAACTGTCTTGAGTAGAGCAGAAAACTCGAGATGGTCCCAATACTCACCATTCCCCTGGCAGCCATGACGCCGCTGGCAATGGAGACCGATATAAAGCTGAGATTTTTAATCACGTTCATGAGCGGCATAAGATAGCCGGACCATACCTGTGCCCTGGTGCCAACATCGCAGAGCGCCGCGTTATTTTTTTCAAATTCCTCAATAACCGCTTCCTCTCTGCCGTAGGCCTTAACCAGAGTGAGCCCTGAGATGGTCTCCTCAATTTCTCCATCCAGACGGCCGAGGGCTGCCTGCTGCTTTTTAAACAGCCTGCGGGTAACGCGGGTAACGGTGCGGGTCAGTAAAAAGACCAGCGGCACTACCGCCAGGGCGGCCAGTGTCAGCCACACATTGAGGGCGAGCATAATACCGAGGACTCCCGCAAAGGTAAAGACAAGCATCATGAGCTGCGCCAGTGAATCTGAGATGGTGGAGCTGATATTGTCGATGTCGTTGGTCAGGCGGCTCATGAGATCGCCGTGAGGGCTCCGGTCAAAGAAGGCCAGCGGCAGATCCTTCATCACGTCAAACAACGCTTTGCGGATATAGCAGATCATGCGCTGAGATACTGAGGCCATGATGTAGTTCTGGGCAAAACGGACAGCCCAGTCACCGATGTAGGCCAAGAGCAGAAACACGAGGAGCGTGACGGACAGATGGCCGTTGTTAATGCTGTCAATGATCTTACCAATGAGCAGAGGTGTCAGCATGGCAGACAGGGAAGCCAGCCCTGACAGGACAAAAACCAGCCACAGGCCCTGCCGTCGGCCTTTTGTCAGGCTCCAGAGCCTGGACAGTGTCCCTTTCATGTTTTTAGGCTTTACCACCTCAGCGATCCTGTGTTTTCCGGGTGAGCGTTTGACTGGAGGCAGTCCTGCGGGATCAGCGGCTGGCATGTTTATCATCTCCTATCTGGGATTTATAGATTTCACGGTAGACCGGGCTTTCTGCCATAAGCGCTTCATGGGTGCCGAAACCGGAGACGCGCCCCTCATCCATGCAGAGGATTTTATCCGCCCGCATGACCGAGGCGATGCGCTGGCTGATGAGGATCACCGTGGTTCCTCTGGCGTATTCCCGGATACGGGTCATAACAGCCGCCTCGGTGGTGGCGTCAAGGGCGCTGGTGCTGTCGTCCATCACCAGTATGGCGGGATGGCGGATCAGCGCTCTGGCGATGGAGAGCCGCTGCTTCTGCCCGCCGGACAGGTTTACCCCGCCCTGCCCCAAAACCGTGTCGTAGCCCTTGGAGAAGCCATTTATAAATTCATCGGCGCAGGCCGCATGTGCTGCGGCGTCGAGAGCTTTATCGTCCGCTTCAGGATCTCCCCACTTCAGGTTATCCCGGATGGTGCCGGAAAACAGCAATGACTTTTGGGGAACCATGCCGATGGCCTCGCGAAGCTGGGAAGTTTTCTGGCTTCGCACATCCCTTCCCCCCACGAGCACCCGGCCTCCGGTGACGTCGTAAAATCTTGGAATCAGGCTGACCAGAGTGGATTTGCCGGAGCCGGTTGCTCCGATGATACCCAGCACCTGGCCGCTTTCAAGACAGAAGGATACATTGTCCAGCGACTTTTCAGGCGAGTGGATATAGGAGAAAGAAACATTCTCAAAAGCCACACGGCCATCAGGCTTTTCGGCTGTGGGTATTTCCGGTTCGCGCATGGCGGGCTTTTCAGAAAGAACCTCCTGCACACGCTCGGCCGAGGCTGTGGCCCTCACCATTGTGTTGAGGATATTGGAAACCATGGACAGGGCAAAGAGCACCTGAGTCATGTAATTGACAGAGGCCATAAGCTTTCCCACATCCTGGTGTCCTCCGGTGCCGCCCAGCCACAGCAGCACCACAATCCCGATGTTGACCGTCAGGTTGATCAGCGGCCCAAACACCGCGGTCACCCGGGTGGCTGAAATACCAGAGGCTGCCAGCTCCTCAGCGGCAGTGCCGAAACGGCCGGTCTCATAATCTTCCCGCCCAAAGGCCTTGACGACCCTTATGGAGGTCAGAAATTCGCGGCTTACGCTGTTCAGCCGGTCCAGCCTGCGCTGAAGACGGACAAATCTTGGGTAGCCAAAGCGCATATTCCCGGCGATGAGCAGGGTCGAAATGACCAGGATGACCACAATCATGGGGATCTGTCTGGGTGTCTGGGTTACAATGAGGATAATGGCGCCGATACAGGTAATGGGCGCCTTGACCAGAATACGCATGGTCCCGTTAATAAAATTCTGGATCTGGGTGACATCGTTGGTGATGCGGGTGATCAGGGATGCGGGGTGAAGCCGGTCAATATTTTCAAAAGAGAAGGCCTGGATTTTCCGGTATAGCTCTGAGCGGAGCTCCTTTCCAATCTGCTGGGAGGTGCGGACGGAAAGATTGTTGCGGATCACTGCGCCAGCCGCCCCCACAAAGGCTACCCCCAGCATAATGCCCCCAAAAAAGAGCACTGTGCCCACGTCCTGGTTTTTTACGCCGTCATCGACAATGTGGGACATGAGCGTGGGCTGGAGAAGGTCGCTGAGGGACTCGACCGTCAGGAAAAAGATGGCGGTCAGAAACAATCCCAGATGTTCTTTGATTTTGGTTATGATCAGCTTCATGGTAATCCCTGCCTTTTATTTTCATATAGATCTATTGTAGCATAAAAAAACCATAAAATCACAGTTAAGGGGGTAAAAGTAAATCCTTTATTATGCTTTTCAAGGCATTTTTATGTTTGCGACAGGCGTGGCTTTATTGATTGAAAAATTTTTTTGAGGTTCAGAATACCTTATTCTATATATTTCCTTTAATTTGCATTAATTTTGTGTTAAAATTGGCTTGTTTGTGGAAGCAAATATAAAAAAATAAGGAGGAGTATTTATGGAAACAATCGATGTTGGTTTCTTATCGCTGTTACCACCGATCATTGCGATCGCTCTGGCGTTATGCACCAAAGAAGTTATTTCATCGTTGTTAATCGGAATACTTTCAGGGGGACTTATCTACGCGTTAAACACAGGCGGCGGCATCATTGAGATGAGCAGCGTAGCCTTCGGCGTTACTGCTGAGACCGTTGGTTCGCCTGGCAAGTTTAACATCATTCTCTTTTTGGCCCTGCTTGGGGCGCTGGTTTATGTGGTCACAATGGCCGGGGGCTCAAGAGCCTACGGTAACTGGGCTTCAACTAAGCTGAAAAGCAAGAGAAGCGCACAGCTGGCTACCAGCTTTCTGGGAATGCTGATTTTCATCGACGACTATTTCAACTGCTTAACGGTCGGTACCGTTATGAAGCCCGTCACAGACAAGTACAATGTATCCCGCGCAAAGCTGGCCTATATCATCGACGCCACCGCGGCGCCGGTGTGTATCATCGCCCCGATCTCAAGCTGGGCGGCGGCTGTCGGGTCAACCCTGTACGAAACCGGCGCCTTCACCAATGAATTGCAGGCTTTCTTCGCGACCATCCCATACAATCTTTACGCTATTTTATCCATTATTATGGTACTGGCGCTGGCCGCAACCAACCTGGAATTCGGGCCGATGGCTAAAGAAGAGTACAAGGCCGAGAAAAAGGGTGACCTTGGCGCTGTGAACGATGACCTTGAAAGCAACCAGGAGGTTTCTGATAAAGGGACCGTCTGGGATCTGATCATCCCCATCGGCGCGCTGATTGTGTTCTCAATCATTTCCATGCTGTGGAATGGCGGCTACTGGGCAGGCGAAGGCCTGACCATCGGTGAAGCCTTTGGGAACTGTGACGCCTCTGCGGCCCTGGTACTGGGCGGCTTCTGGGCGCTCGTTGTAACCTTCCTGCTGTTTATCCCGAGAAAGCTTGTGACCTTTAAGGAATTCATGGGCGGCATCGGCGAAGGCGTCAAGAGCATGGTTCCAGCATACATTATCCTGACGCTGGCGTGGACCATCGGTTCCTTATGCCAGGATTACCTGGGTACAGGCATTTACGTTGGCCAGCTTGTGGAAGCCAGCAACCTGCCGATGGGCCTGATTCCAGCCATTGTATTCCTGGTAGCGGCCGGCCTGTCCTTCTCGATTGGTACTGCCTGGGGAACCTTCGGGATCTTTATCCCAATCGTTGTATTCATCTGTCAGGCATCCGCGCCGGAGCTGATGGTTGTTACCCTGTCCGCAACACTGGCAGGCTCTGTTTTCGGAGACCACTGCTCACCGATCTCGGATACCACCATCCTGTCTTCTACCGGAGCGGGTTGTGACCATATCAAGCATGTGGCCACCCAGATGCCTTACGCCTGTCTGGTAGCGGCGTGCTGCTTTTTCGGCTACATTGTCGCCGGATTCTCGTACGGCAACATCGCCCTGACACTTGGCACCGGCATTATCCTGCTGGCTGTTACCCTGTTCGTGCTTCACCGTCTCTCCAGCAGAAAACTGGAAAAAACAGAAGTGACTGCCGAGCCGGAGGCTTAAAGCAGGCCATCCGGTTTTGTGGAGAATCCAGAACTTTCTGTTGTGGATTCTCCATTTTTTTACCCTTAATAAAAAGAATTTTTCAAGAAAGTCGTTTACAGATATGTTATAATAAAGAAAAAAAGGGGGCTTGAAAATGGGCGAAAAAGTATTATTTAAAGAATGGCTTTGTGCCAGGTACTCAGACGACGCGTCTTATTTTGGTGATCTGGCAAAGGATGTGGCCGAGGATAAAGGCTTTCCGGATGACGGCTCAGCCGATGATTTTATCAGCTATATCGAAAGCCAGGGCGCCAGTGAAGAAGCACTGAAGGTGATGAGCGACGCCTACGCACTCTTTATAAAGGGCGATAACTAAACAAAAGAGAACCTGTCTTTTAAAGATGGGTTTATTTTTTTGCAAAATTTACTCCCAAGCCTTGCCGGAAAACAAAAAAGAAAAGCGGAAACCCGTTAAGGCTTCCGCTCGGTTTCCTATAGAAAAAGGGGAGTAATTCTAAAGGAAAAAGGATTATATGTGATATTTATTATTATAGAGTTATTGATCCCAAGTTGCAAGGTCAAATTTTGCAATATCGTTTGCAGATTTTAATTTATGAACTGAGATAAATAAAAAGAAAAACCTGTGAACAGAATGCCTCTGAACGTCAGGTTTTTCTTAGCTTTCAAGGGTTTTTTTGCCCCCTGTCAGATTCCAAGATTTTTATTGGCGGTTTCCATCATCAGCTTGATCCGGTTGATCTGGTTAACCTCGGAAGCGCCGGGGTCATAATCAATGGGAGCGATATTGGCCTTCGGATAACGCTTGCGGATCGGCTTGATCATCCCCTTGCCCATAACATGGTTTGGCAGGCAGGCAAAGGGCTGGACACAGACGATATTTTCAACGCCCGACTCAATAAGCTCCATCATTTCAGCGGTCAGGAACCAGCCCTCCCCGCCCTGGTTCCCCAGCGCGATGAGCTCCTTGGCTTTCTCCGCTTTTTTATAAATGGTAGAAGGCGCATGGAAATGGCGGCTCTTATCCAGAGCCTTCTTCATGTTTTTGCGGTACATTTCCAACACCTTAATCCCGGCGATACCTGCGACTTTGCCCGATTTGCTGCCAGACAGCTCGTCATACTTGTAAATCGAGTTGTAGCAGCAGTACAGGAAGAAGTCGATGAGATCCGGCACTACCACCTCGGCCCCCTCGTTCTCCAGCACCTCAATGAGGTTATTGTTGGCGGTCGGGTGGTACTTGACCAGAATTTCCCCGACGATAGCGACCTTGGGGATTTTCTTCTCAATTCTGGGCAGGCGGTCAAAGTCCTCGACAATCTGAGTGACATTGCGCTTAAAGACCGACCATTTCGGCTTGCGGATATCAATCTTGACCCGCTCCTTCCACTTATTATACAGGGCCATGGCAGAGCCGGGCACCTGCTCGTAGGGCTTGGTGGCGTAGAGCACACGCTGGAACAGGTCGCCGTAAACCATGCCGATCACGGCGCGGTTCGTCAGCCCCGGTGTGATCTTAAAGCCCGGATTGTCCTCCAGGCCCACCAGGTTTAGAGAGATAACCGGCACCTGTTCCATGCCCGCTTCCCTCAGCGCCTTGCGGATAAAGCCCACATAGTTGGACGCGCGGCAGGGCCCGCCGGTCTGGGTCATGAGCACAGACACGTTGTCCAGATCATATTTGCCGGATTTCAGCGCCGCCATGATCTGTCCGGTGGTGATGATGGTCGGATAGCAGGCGTCATTGTTGACATAGGTCAGGCCTTCATCCACAGCCTTCTCATCCACGCTCGGCAGCACCTCGACATTATAGCCGCTGGTGGCCATGGCGTCCGCGATAAACTCGAAATGAATTGGCGACATCTGGGGGGCCAGCAGCGTGTGGCGTTTGCGCATTTCCCTCGTGAACACCACCTTTTCAGGCAGTTCTTCACACGGGAGCTTGACGTGGTTCTTCTCACGTTCCTCCATGGCGGCCTTCAGCGAGCGCATCCGGATACGGACCGCGCCCAGGTTGTTGACCTCGTCAATTTTGATAAGGGTATAAATGTTGCCCTTGCTCTCCAGGATTTCCTGAGTCTGCTCAGAGGTGACCGCGTCCAGGCCGCATCCAAAGGAGGTCAGCTGTACCAGCTCCAGAAAATCATACCGGGCGACCACCTCTGCTGCCTTGTAAAGGCGGCTGTGGTATTTCCACTGGTCCAGCACCCGGAATTTCTCCTCGTCAATGTCTGTGACCAGGTGGGCAATGGAATCCTCGGTGAGAACTGCCATGCCAAGGCCGGTGATGATGTTGTCGAGTCCGTGGTTGATCTCAGGGTCGATATGGTACGGCCGTCCGGCCAGCACGATGCCTTTTTTATTGTTCGCCTTCAGCCATTCAATGGTTTCCTCGCCCTTTGCGCGCATGTCATCGCGGAAGCGGTCCTTTTCACCCAGAGCCAGCTTGAGGGCAACGCTGATCTCTTCCTTTGGAATACCCAGCCCGCCAAAGATTTCGATGAGCCGTTCCTCCAGGCGTTTGTGGTCATCCAGTGCGATGAAAGGATTCAGGAAGGTCACGTCGTTTTCCCTCAGAGATTCCATGTTGTGCTTGATGGTTTCGGGATAGGACATGACAATGGGGCAGTTGTACCAGTTGTCCACTTTTTCAAATTCCCGTTCCTCATAAGGAATGCAGGGATAAAAAATGGTTTTGATTCCCCGGTCGATCAGGTCCTGGATATGTCCGTGCACCAGCTTAGCGGGATAACAGACCGATTCGGATGGGATGCTGGCCATGCCCTTTTCATAAACCTTGCGGTTGGACTCCTCAGACAGCTCGACCCGGTAGCCGAGGCTGGTCAGGAAAATAAACCAGAAAGGATAGTTCTCATACTGGTTGAGCACACGCGGGATGCCGATCACACCGCGGGACGCCTGGTTGGTGGGCAGGGGCTGGTAATCGAAAACACGTTTGTACTTATACTGGTAAAGGTTGGGCAGGTCCTTGTTTTTGCGCCCCTCGCCCGCCCCAATCTCGCAGCGGTTGCCGGTGATGTGGCGGCTGCCGTCATTAAAACGGTTGATGGTGAGCAGGCAGTTGTTGCTGCATCCACCGCACCTTCGGTGGCTGACCTCCACCTCAAAGCTGTAGAGCCTGTCCAGATCCAGAAGCGTGCTCCTGTCCCCCTCGGCATAGTTTTCCCGGGCGATCAGCGCAGCCCCGAAGGCACCCATCAGCCCGGCGATGTCGGGCCGCACTACGTCCTTATCGGTAATCTTCTCGAAGGCGCGCAGCACCGCGTTATTGTTGAAGGTACCGCCCTGGACAATGATATTCTCGCCCAGATCCTTGGGATTATGCACCTTGATAACCTTTTGCAGGGCGTTCTTGATAACCGAATAGGATAAGCCGGCCGATATTTCCCCAACCTCGGCGCCTTCCTTCTGAGCCTGCTTTACCTTGGAATTCATGAAAACCGTACAGCGTGTGCCCAGATCCACTGGCTTTTCGGCCAGAAGCGCCTGAGACACAAAGGCGTCCATGCTCAGGTTCAGGGACTTGGCAAAGGTTTCAAGGAAAGAGCCGCAGCCAGATGAGCAGGCCTCATTGAGAATAATGCTGTCAATGGTGCCGTTTCTTATCTTCATGCACTTCATGTCCTGGCCGCCGATGTCCAGGATAAAATCGACCTTTGGCATGAAATATTTGGCGCCCTTATAGTGAGCGATGGTTTCAATCTCGCCGATATCCACCTTGAGGGCTGTCTTGATCAGCCCCTCGCCGTAGCCGGTGACAGCGGATTTACCGATGACCGCACCGTCGGGCAGCTTGTTATAAACATCCTCCACAATCTTAATGGCCTGATTAAGAGGGCTTCCCTCGTTGCTGCCATAGTAGTGATACAGAAGCTCACCCTCACGGCCGATGAGTACGGCCTTGGTGGTGGTAGAGCCGACGTCGATGCCCAGAAAGCACGCGCCGGTGTAGGCTTCAAGGCTTCCCCGCTCCACACGGTCCTTTTGGTGGCGTGAGAGAAAGCTGTCCAGCTCATCCTGGTTTTTAAAGAGAGGGTCGAGGCGGTTGACCTCGCTGTCACCCGCCCCTTCAGTGTTCTGCACCCGTCTGACCAGCTCGGAAAGCGGCAGTGTGCCGTATTTATCGGAGGAGTAAGCAGAGCCCACAGCCACAAACAGGTTAGAGCCTTCCGGGAAGATCACCTGCTCTGGCGACAGCTTCAGGGTCTCAATAAAACGCTGTCTGAGCTCAGACAGGAAGTAAAGCGGTCCGCCCAGAAAGGCGACATTTCCACGGATGGGGTGTCCGCAGGCCAGGCCGCTGATGGTCTGGTTAACCACTGCCTGAAAAATGGAAGCCGCGATGTCCTCTTTGGCGGCTCCCTCATTGAGCAGAGGCTGAATATCCGTTTTGGAAAATACCCCGCAGCGTGAAGCGATGGGATAAATGGTCTGGTGGGTTTTCGCCAGCTCATTGAGGCCGGCGGCATCCGTTTTTAACAGGGTTGCCATCTGGTCGATAAAAGCCCCGGTTCCCCCAGCGCAGGTGCCGTTCATCCGCTGCTCGATATTGCCCTCAAAGAAGGTGATCTTGGCGTCCTCGCCTCCCAGCTCAATGGCGCAGTTCGTTTCAGGAATCAGCCGTTCAACCGCAACGGTCCCGGCCACCACTTCCTGAATAAAGGGAATGTCCAGCCATTTTGAAATCATCAGCCCGCCGGAGCCCGTCACACAGACTCTGGTCGTGATGTCGCCCACCTTTTCAAAGGTTTCTTTTAAAAGCTCTGCCATGGTCAGCTTGATATTGGACAGATGCCTTCGGTATTCTTTGTAAATAATCGTGTCGTTCTCGTCCATTACAACCACCTTAATGGTGGTTGAGCCTACGTCAAGGCCCATTTTGTAAGTTTTGTTCATGTATTATGCCTCATTTTTATTAATCATCAATCATTATTTGTAATGCTTGCTTGTTATTGCGCGCTCTCGATTTTTCCCAGCCGTTTATAGAGCGGTTTATAGCGCTTATACGCTCTTTTGTACACCTTGCGGTATAAATCAGCGTAAAGCTTGTTTTCTTCGGAATCTGGCAGGAAACGGCGTGATTTTCGCACCATCTCCGCCCCGGCTGTCTCAAGGTCCGGGTAGACGCCCAGGCCAACATAGGTGGCCATGGCGCCGCCGAGCCCGGTTGTCTCATAGGTCTGAACCCGGTAGACCTCCCGGCCAAAAACGTTGGCCATGATCTGGGCGATGTTGTCACTGCGGGAGCCCCCGCCGGACAGGCCGATGGTTTCCACCTGAACGCCGGATTTCTTCTCAATGGTTTCAAGGCCTTCCAGGAGCGCGAAGGCCAGTCCCTCGATGATGCTTCTGTAAATATGGTACTTACTGTGGCGCTCGCTGAAGCCGATGATTGAACCCTTTGCCTCAGGTTTAAAGGATTCCTGCCCCCAGTAAGGCTGCAGCACCAGGCCGCCGGAACCCGGGGGCACCGTAAGCAGCTGTCCGTTCAGATAATCGAGCAGATTCTCGCCCCGCTTCTCACAGTCCTCCCGCTCCTTACCGGCAAAGGTTTCGATAAACCAGTTGATCATCCAGAAACCGTGGTAAACGGTGATCTCAGGGTTAAAGGCCTTTGGGTCCACCCCGGGGAAGGGCGGATAAAAGGGAACCAGCTCATAATAACGCCTGGAGGTTGTCTCCACAGTGGCCTGGGTGCCAAGGGATACGCTGGCGCAGCCTTCGTTCACACAGCCGACGCCAATGGTCTCACAGCCCTTATCGGTGCCGGAACCTACAAGGGGCAGACCTTCTGGCAGTCCTGTTTTTTGGGCGGCCTCGGGTGTAATGACACCGATGACCTGGCAGGAATCCACCAGGTCACAAAGCTTTTCACGCTCGATCTGGATGATCTGGCGCTTGATTTCGTAAGGACCGCACCATTTCTTATGCTTGAAATCAAAGGGAAAGTGGCCCGCGATATTGGAGGTCGCGTCCACCATCTGGCCGGTCAGTTTATTGATCAGGTAAGTCGAAAGAAAAATGTATTTATCTGCAGCGCTCCACAGCTCCGGCTCATGCACCTTAATCCAGTGCGCGTGGGTGCCGGTGTTAAAGCTCTCGGTAAAGGCTTTTTTGCCCGCTATCCAGAAGGCGAAACGGTAAGGCTGCGGAATCGTCAACGGTTTTTCCAGCGTCCGCCGGTCCATCCAGCTGATGAAATCCCGCAGCCCCTCGCCCTTCTCATCCACAATGGTGGCAATATCGCGCTGCGCCGCGATGTTCATACCCGAAAGCGCCGCGATGTATTCAGGATAGCGGCGCTTCATCTCCAGGGTAACCGAAGCCAGATCCTCCCAGAACATGGCGGGCGGCGCCTCCACGTAATGCGGCTTCTTAGAGTAGTAGCCCTCAAACCTTTTCTCGGTCTTTGCCAGCGCCCGTCCTGTTTTGTCGAACACAATGGCCCGAATGCCCTGGGTGCCACAATCAATGGTTAAAACTAATTCCTTCTCCAAACCTTAACCTCAAAATCAAATTTCTTCTTATTTATTATATAGCACTTCTTAAACGACCACTATTATAACAAATCTTCAAGAATTTATCAAAGTTTTCTTTAGAACTATTTAAATCAGGAAAGGGTTACAATTAATTAAAGTTTTCCCCAGGTAATTAAAAACTTCTTTCAGTCTTTTCAGTTATAATAAAAGAAAGAGCAAATTATGGCGAAAAAACCGGAGGTTCCCATGAAAACAAAGTTTGCCTGCTGTCAGATGCCGCTGACAGCGGATAAGGAAACAAACATAAACACTGCTGAAAAAATGATCCGTGCCGCTGCGGCGGATGGCGCCGGGATGGTGCTGCTGCCTGAGATGTATGTATGCCCCTATGCCGGGAGTGATTTCCTGACCGCAGCCGAGCCTGCGGACGGGCCTGCCAATACCCTTATGTCCAAACTGGCCGGGGAACTGGGAATCACGCTGTTCGCTGGCTCCATCCCCGAGCTGGAGAACGGGCATATCTATAACTCCTGTTTCGTATTCGGTCCGGATGGCCGCCTGCTCGGACGGCACCGAAAGGTTCATCTTTTTGATGTAGCCGTCAAAAACGGTATCTCCTTTAAAGAGTCACATGTTTTAACTGCTGGAGATTCCATCACCGTTGTGGAAACCCCCTTCGGCCCTGTGGGCGTGGCGGTTTGTTTTGACATCCGGTTCCCTGAGCAGTTTCGCATTATGGCAGAACACGGGGCAAAGCTGGCAGTGCTGCCCGCCGCCTTTAACATGACTACTGGGCCTGCCCACTGGGAACTGGCGCTGCGCTCCCGGGCTGTGGATAACCAGCTCTACATCGCAGCCTGCTCCTCTGCCCGGGATGAAAAAGCCAAGTACGCGGCCTGGGGACATTCCTGCGTAATTGGCCCCTGGGGCGATAGAATCGCCGGTCTTGATGAAAAGCCCGGAATGGTCTCGGTCGAAATCGACACTCGTGTCGTTGACACAGTCCGGGAGGAGCTGCCCATTCTGTCAGCCAGAAGAACCGATCTGTACAGCGTGGAGGAAATAAAGTGATTGAGCTTATTTTTAGAGACAGCTCGGCTGGGTGCCTGAGCTATGCAAAGTCTATGAAACATGGACAAGAGATAAAAGACACATCTATGCTGCGGCGCAGTGGCTATACCATCCCCACCCACTGGCCCGGCCTTTCCATGGACGGCAGCCCCGAGGATGTGGCACCCCTGTGGCTGTCTCTGGACATCGGGGTGCTCGACAACGCTGAAACAAGAGAGGGTACCCGGCTATCTGTGCTGAAAACCCTGTACGGCGATTCGCCTGGCGTGGCCGAGGAAATTGCGGGAATGAACTGCAAAACCCTGGGCCGTCTGGAAAAAGCCAGGAAAACCCTTGAACCCATCCGTGTCTGGCTGTCCGAGAACGATCCGGCTGAGGTCTGCGGCCTTCTTTTTATCTGCCATCTTTTCAGAAAAAGCTCGGTTCCCTTATCCGCAGTCTTTGTCTCCCGGCAGACTGTATTTGATGGCAAGGCCCGCCAATACCTGAGCACAGGCAATATTTTTCCCGAGGACTTCGGCAGCCTCGCCCAGCTTGAGGAACCCCTTGTCCCTGTCCAGGTAAAAGCCTGCGCTGCGCTGTGGGAACAGCTCGTCAAAGAAAACGCCCCTTTGCGCGCGGTGGTAAATGGCCGCGTTATGAGTGTGCGTGAAGACTTCTATGACGCTGTCCTCCGGTCGAATATACCGGACGGCGACTTTATGGCCGCTGTTGCCATCGGCGGAACCCTGATCCGCGTCCCGGGTGTGAGCGCGCAGTGGCTGCTCATGCGGCTGCAGGCCATGGCTGACGCCGGGGCGCTTGTGGAAGTCACTCCGCCAAAGGGTGAAAACCCTTATGGCGGGGTCATGCGGCGAAAAAAACTGAAAAACGTAAAAACGTAAAAACGACCGGATCGCTCCGGCCGTTTTTGTTTCGTTTACGGATCTACTGGTCCTGGTGGGAATAATTATTCCGCATTTTCACATAGAACAGGCGCCAGTATATCGACTCAATCAGGTTTTTTAACACTATTTTTCCACCCTCGATTCTTTAGTTTTTGTAAACGAATTTGTACTTGTATTATATACCCTGAACTCAGAAAAATCAATTGTATTCAGGAAAATACACGCAGGCTTTAAGAGAGACCGCACTATAAGGTTGTGTTACGTAATATATACAGAAGATACATGTCTTGATATTGTGTTTTGCACTCGTTTGGTGTATGATATACAAAAGCGGAGGTGTACGATGGATAAAAAACATACCGTCGATAAGCAGGTCTTTGGCCAGCGTCTAAAATACCTGATGACAAATTTCAATGAAACCACCTATTCGATGTCCCGGAAGTTTAACCTTTCTCCCCCGAGTATTTCACGTTATACCCGGGGCGAGATGGCACCAAAAATCACCACCATCCGGGAGATGGCAGCGTACTTTGACGTCAGCCCTCTGTGGCTGATGGGCCGGCCGGGCTCCATGTATGAGCGCGAGGTGCTTGATGACACCGAGCCCTTTGGGGCGGAGGTGACGCTTTCGGTTTTCGGGAGCATCAAATACCAGCTGCCGGTTTTTTCCAACGAGAAAACCATCCACACCCTCACACTGCCCAGCGACCAGCTGGCAAAATGGGGCCCGGTCTTCGCCATGGAGATTACCGACGCCAGCATGGAACCCACACTCATGAAAAACGATTTTGTGGTGGTCAGGCTTAACACCTTTTTAAAATCCGGCGATCTGACCGCCCTGCATGTGGGCGAGTCGGATCTCAAGATCCGGAAGGTCTCTTTCCGGAAAAATCAGGTTATTCTCCAGCCCCACAATCCTGCCTTTGAAGTGGAGATTTATGACCTTAATAAGGACAATGTTCAGGTCATCGGTTCCGTTGTTTATCAGAAACGCGTCTTTGAGCGCTTCTTTGAATGTTATTAATTTTATTTATAGGAGGACTTATGAAATCTTATCGAAAAGAACTGCATTTTAACCTGCCGACCCGCAGAGGTCTTGTCAATATTACACCAGATGTCGAGGCGGCACTGGCCGACAGCGGAATCCGTGAGGGCCTGGTGCTGGTCAACGCCATGAACATCACCGCCAGTGTGTTCATCAATGATGACGAGAGCGGCCTGCACCACGATTATGAGGTATGGCTCGAAAAACTGGCTCCGGAAAAGCCCTACAGCCAGTATCATCATAACGGTTTTGAGGATAACGCAGACGCGCATCTTAAGCGGACCGTCATGGGCCGCGAGGTGGTCGTAGCGGTCACAAATGGCCGTCTGGATTTTGGAACCTGGGAACAGATCTTTTATTTTGAGTTTGACGGCAAGCGCGATAAGCACGCGCTCATCAAAATTATCGGCGAATAGAAAGAGCACGGCGCATTTTTGCGCCGTGCTCTTTTTAATAAGCTTCTCTTTTTTTGTGGGACAGTATGGTCAGCAGGATAAACAGCGGGATCTCCACTGCGGCAAAAAGAATATAAGCGTAGGGCAGCCACAGGGTAAAGCTCCCAAGGTGAAGGAACTCGAGGCTGTTGAGTGTCAGAGCGTAGTAAAAGCTGTTCTCTATGGCCGTTCCGCCTGAGGGCAGCAGCGCGTACAGCCATTTTACATTAACGCCCGCAAAGCCCAGGAAAACAGGCAGAAGGGTGACGCAGAAGCTGATGATGAGCGCTGTTGTGGGCGATTTGCACCGGGAGGACACAAACAGGCTGCAGGAAGCTGTGGCCAGCAGGGTGAGAATACCGGCAAAAAAAGTCATACGCACCATATCGCCCACGTTCATGGGGGCGATCCCCCAGGCCACAAAGGCGGTCTGAAGGGAGGATGAAAGCCCTTCCCAGCCAAAAATGCTGTTTAAAATAATCAGATAAACGCCCATGCTGACGACTGCTATGGCCAAAACCAGGATAAGCACCGCCAACGACCGCGCGGCGCCCAGCCTGCCTCTGCCGTAGCGGGTACAGCGCTGGATATCATCGGCCCGGCTGTGGTAGTCCGCGGAAAAAACCGGCGCGGCCATGGCGGTACAGAACAGCCCAAGAACCAGGAGCAGCAAAACGATGATATCCGGACTGGTATCCCCATAACCGTAAGCATAATTAAAAGGGGTTTCTACCCTGCTGTTAAGCGCCAGTGCCGCTTGCTTTGCCTGCGGCGCGTTGGCGTATTTATCCGCCAGCTGGTTTTCAATATTGCGGAGGCGCTGGGCGTAAAAGCCTCCCACCTCGTCGGCGCTTGTGATTTCAGAATCGTCAAAGGCGCTGAAAATCCAGCTGAGGGCCGGCTGAATTGGCACTATTTTTTCTTTATAAACCGAGGCCGGCATTTTTTCCTCATAAGCATTTGATGTGTTGATATAGGTTTCAAAGGCGGACTCCAGCTTTTCAGGTGTAACCGCCCCATAAAGAGGCCTGTAGGCTTCCTTGACCGCTGCGACTGCCTCCAGGCCGATTTTGGCTTCTGGGTCATCCCGGCGGCCATAGCTGACGTTGTCCACCACCATCACGCAGAGCAGCAGAGCGACCACCAGAGACGCGGCGCACAGTATCCATACCATACGGCTCCGGAAAAGACGTTTAAATTCCATACAGAGTACGTTAAACATCACCGCACCTCCTCTGTGCCTGAATCCTCTGGGAAAAGCCAGAGGTATAAGTCCTCGAGACGCGGCGTTTCCGGCGCTGAACCCGGCAGTACGGGGTTTTCTGCCAGATAACGAAGTGAGGCCCGCCCTCCGGATTCGCTCCGGATATTGGCGATACGGACAAGGCGCTCACATTTAAACAGATCGCTTTCAGACACCTCGGTACGCCATACGCGGCCCTTCATAACGTCCACCAGCGCATCGGTGCTGCCTGCCGCAATAATCCGTCCGTCCTTCATGACAGCGTTGCGGGTGGCAATGTTTTCCACGTCGGATACGATATGGGTGGAAATCAGCACGATCCGCTCTTTCGCGAACTCGGCCAGAATATTTCGGAAACGCACCCGCTCGCCCGGGTCCAGGCCGCTGGTGGGTTCATCCAGAATCAGGATTTCAGGATCGTTGAGCAGGGCCTGGGCAATCCCTACTCTGCGCTGCATGCCGCCGGACAGCCTGCGGATCTTTTTGTTTTTCACATCGCTCAGCGCAAGCATCTGGAGCAGGCGCTCAATTGTCAGAGACGCGTCCTTTTTGCCAATCCCCTTCAAAGCGCTCATATATTCCAGATAACTTTTTACTGTAAATTCAGGATAAAAGCCAAAGGTCTGGGGCAGATACCCGAAAATATCCCGATAGCTCTCCCCCAGGTCGTCAATGCTTAAACCGTCGTAAAACACACCGCCAGAGGTCGGCTTTAAAATGCCTGCCACCATGCGCATCATGGTGGTTTTTCCCGCGCCGTTGGCACCCAGAAGCCCCCAGATGCCCGGCGTCAGCTTCAGGCTGACATTGTCCACGGCCAGCTTATCCTTATATTGTTTGGTCAATCGGTTGATTTTAAGTTCCATCATTTCACTTCCTATTCAATGTTATAATCTCTGATGAGCTTCCGGCACTGCACTAAAACAGCTGCGCCGCAGAGGACCGCGAGCACCGCCAGCGCCCCGGTCTGCTCATAGATGCCTGGTTTCAGATTTCCAGCCAGCCACAAAGCCAGAAAAAGCACGCCGCAGAACAAGGTGCCAAAGAACAGCAGGCGCTCTCCGGGCGCATGCCGGATGATCAGGAGGCTGCCAAGGCAGGCGGATAAAAAGGGCAGCAGCAGATACACCGCAGCGTCCAGCCCGCTCAGGCTGGTCTGCCAGATGGCTGCGGCAAAGGTGACGGCCAGAATGAAAAAGTCCGCCAGCCCCAGAATGAGCAGCCGGCACAGAATGAGACCCGGCAGTGATAAACGTGTCGCTGCCTCCATCTCAACCATACGGTACCTGAAAGAGCGGCTGATGCCCGGCAGGCTTGTGGCTGCGATTAACACTGCGCACAGGCTGAGCAGCTCTGGCAGGTGACGCGGCTTTATGGCGTTTAAATCACCGCCAAGAACGCTGTTTAAAACCAGAAAGAGAGCAAACAGGGCACCGCCCTGCAGAAGCCAGACCCAAACGCCGCAAAAACGTACCTGCGCCAACAGAAACGCTGGAAAGGATATTTTCTGCCGCTGACTGCGGCCGGCATAAAGCCCGTATGCAGCCTCCTTTGTCGCTTCCAGATGGTCCTCGGATACTGGAACCGGCGCCTTTAAGGCTCTCCTCATTTTCTTTTCTAACTTATGATTCATGGCATAGCTCTCCTTTTAACAGCTGTTTTTTAATTTTTTTCAGGGCTGCCCTCAGGCGTGACTGAACAGTGCGCATGGGAAGCCCGGTGACCTCCGCGATCTCCCGCAGGGTAAGGTCCTGAGCGAAGCGCAGAAGCACCAGCTCACGGGCATCCTCCGGCAGCTCCTCCACCATACGGATAAAATCCGCGTCCGATTCCGCGCGGCCAAAGCCGGCTTCATCATAGATGAGGTTTTCCGGCAAAGGTTCCTCGTCAGCTTTGCGCCACGCGTCGCGGCACACATTGGCGGCGATTTTATAGAGCCAGGCCCTGAAATGCCCCTGGTGCCGGTAGCTGTCCCAAAAACGCACCACTTTAAGAAAGGTTTCCTGGGCAGCGTCCTCAGCGGCGGTTCTGTCCCGGGTGTGCCAGAGGCAGTACCTTAAAATATCCGGATAATAGTCATTAATCAGCCTATCCAGTGCCTGCCGGTCTCCATTTTCAATTTTTCTCAGTAAAATATCTTCACGCGTCAAGTTTTTCCTCCTCCGGGCGTCCCCTTGTATTATATAACGTTTGAATCGGCCATGAGGATTTAATTTAAGAAAACTTTTTTTAAAAAGAGCACAGCGCAGAAATGTGCTGTGCTTAGGGCTGTATAAAAACTTTAATATAAGAAGCAATGCTTTAAAAAGAGTGTTGTTTAATGGAGAATGTAGAATTGAGAATGGAGAATGATTGGACCCTTTTTCTGGTGAAAAAGCGATTGAAACAGCGGCCTTTGGCCGCAAATCCAATCAAAATGCGCAGCATTTTGTCCCTCTAATTCTCCATTCTGCATTCTCAATTCTCCATTGAAGCAGCTTTGATTCAGGCTTTCGGCTTTTTTCTTATCTGGATAAAAGGCGCAGTCCCGGGCTGTGCGTTACAGATATTCACGGTAAAGGATCAGGGAGAAGTGGCCGATAAAGCTGGGAGGCTTCTCCGGCAGGGGCTTACCAAAATATCGGACAAGCTGATCGAGGGTGTAGGCGCTGAGGGAATCGCCCCGCTCAGCCCTGAAGATCGTTTTATCGCTCACGCCAACGGCCTCTGCCAGCTGAGGCTGGGTAAGGCCTCTGGCGTTTCGATTGTCGCGTACCCAGCGGCCAAGCTCAATGCTCATTGTTCGTCTACCCACTGGAGCCTGAGCTTAAGACCCGGTACATTGTCCTCGGCATGCCCCAGGATATCGGCAAAGGCATCCTCGGCCTCGGAAAGGGTGCGTGCCATCAGGCTGATGTGCAGGGTGCCCTCGGCCATGCAGTCATACTCGGTATAGGCAGGGTTGGTGTCGAACCGCTCACCGTAAAGATCGGCGTAGGTTTCCTTTAATAGGCCCATTTGGCTTCCGCCTCTCTTGCTTTCTGCTCTCTTAAGTCCTGCTCTGCCCAGAAACGCTGAATATCATTTGGGTATTTCAGAGCCAGTTCTCTGCGCTCCTCCTCGGTGAGGGCCGGGGGAATCCAGAACCCGCAGGGATTCCCGGCCTTGGCGGAACCCAGGCCGTTATCCCCCGCTGCGGTCCATACCCGCAGACTGGTGTGGTCCTCCAGACAGATGGTCGTCTGGATTGTTTTGTGGTCAAAGGGCTTTAAGGCATACTGATAAACGCCGCCGGCCTTCCGGTAATCGATGCGCCCATCCCGGATCAGCCGGCTTCTGTAGTAGGCGACCTGCCGCCGGTCCTCAATGTTCAAAAAGGCTTTGAGCCCGGGATTATCCACCTCAAACCATACGGGCCAGCGCCAGTCGCCGCCTGGGTCTCTGACAGCGCTCTGGTTGTTCTGGTACAGCAGATAAATCCAGAAGCCTTTGTATTCCAGCCCCCTTCTGGGGTGGCGGCTGAGCCAGGCAAAAAAGGCGAGAAATTCACTCAGCAGATTCATGCTGTTCACGCTCCAGTACAGGATACAGGTTGTTTTCTCCAAGCAGATCGTACAGAAAACGCCGACCCTTCGGTGTCCACTGCAGGCTCTCCACCACCTTGGCAGTGCCATCCTTTTTATAAATGGTGCCGGTCTTGGTAGCTGCGTAGCCCTCGGCCTGGTAGTCCGAGTAAAGATACCAGCGCTTGCCGATGCGGTACTGTACGCCCAGACTGTGCAGGAGGCGGTTCATAAACTCGGCGGTCATACCATAATCCTTGGCGATGCCGGTAATGGGTGTCAGGCCTTTATTGTCGAGCACCTTTCTGGCGTACTCGGCTTCAGGCTTCAGGTTTTTGATGATGTCCTCTGCCTCCAGCACCGCCATGGCCATGAGGGCGTCGCCCTCGGGCAGCTCTGGCGTCTGGCTTCGCAGCTTTTCCTCCATCTGGTTAAAGGCCTGCATATAGCGGATCTTCCATTCCAGCGCCCGGGAGCCGGTAAAGCTCATGATGAGCAGGGTGAAGCCATCCCGGGTGATCTGATAAGCCTTTCGCTTTCTGCCCGCCGCGTCGGCGTAGGACCAGGGGATAAAAAGACCGGCGCAATTCTGCGCTGTGGTCTCCCGGTTAAGCTGGGCAATACGCCGCAGCACACTTTTGTGCTCCTTGCCAAAATCCACGGCTACCCGGCGGCTTGATACCACAGGCTGCTCGCCGCACAGGGTGACCACCACATTGGCGCATTCCATGTCTGTCTGCGCCGTATTTTCCGTTATTTCCTGATTTTTTGCACCATGAACAAGGCCGCGGGTGTTTCCCGGGCGTTCTCTGTTGTCTTTCATCACTGTACCTCCAGTTTGATTTAAAAATTTCATCGCTTTTAGGATGATACAGACATCTTAGCACGCAGACTCAGCCCGTGTCGTTGCATTTCCAGTACAAAGCGCCAAAACGGTTAACGGTCATTTTGAGTGCCCGGAGATACCAGCGGTCAAATCCAGCCACAGCGTTTCTCAGAATAGGCCATAAATCCATGGCTTTACACTCCTCTTTACAAATGGACAGATGAATTCCCATCTGAGTGAGAGCCCACAAAAGCATCATGAACTGGTCTGCTATTTTTTTAAGCATCCGTTTTATTGTGCTCGGTGAACAGGGCACCTCGTTGCTGCCGTCGGCGACCGCCTGGTGCACTTCGGCGTCGTAACGGCCGTAAGGCACCAGTATGTCTGGAAGGTTGCGTTTAGGGTGGTTATGGTTGTAGCAGGCTTTATCATCACAAACGACACGGCGTATTTCGACCTTGCTGAGGGTGCCATCCATACCAGTAAAGTTCCGTCTGTCTTTACCGCTTAAACGGTCTCTTTCGTGCATGGGAGCGCCGCAGTCCGGGCATCGGGGCATTTCATCGTAAATGAATTTATAACAGTTCAGTGGGGTTCTTCCATCCTCCTTCAGGGTCTCCTCCATCAGCTCCAGTTTTCCCTTTGAGATCAGCATTCTACTGCTCCCGGTGGGATGTTAAGTTTTTCACAATAAAAAAGGAACCGCTGGCGATCAGCCTTCAGTTCCTTTTTGGGTGACAGCAAGTGTCCCTTTAGTGTTTTATTCGATTGTATTTCGTGGGTGCCAGAAAATAAATCTGACCGATTTAATGACGGCTTGCCTTTCTTTGCAATCTTATGCAAATAAAAAAAATATTCCATTGCTCTAACTCAGGATTTTTTAATTTTTTTCCTTTTAGACATTGGTATTTGTGAAATAATAATTGCACCAAGCATTAAAAGACAGCCAACAGTTTCCTTAAAACTCAATGTTTCCCCAAGAATAAACCACCCTGTTAAAGCAGAAAAACCGATTCTAAGCTTAGGATCAGCGATGCCGCTATAGGAGGCACGCTTTTCTGACCAATTGCCTGTAAAGTATAGGCTACTCCGCATGAAAATATCCCAGTATATAGTATTGATGCTCCACCTTCCGACATTACTTGTAAATTAGGCCTTTCAACAATTAACGCAATCACTGTACTCACTACCCCACACACTAAAAATTGCAGACACGAAAGTTTAACGCAATCTACATATGAAGAATAATAATCGATTAAAAGAATGTGAATGCCAGTAAAAAGCGCACAACACAAAATAAAGGTATCGCCAAATTCAAAAACAAACTTTTCATTCAGACAGAGTAGGGACATTCCAATAATAGCAAAAAAAATACACAACCATATACGTAAAGGAAATTTTTTTCCACTACGTATTCTAAGCAGCGGGACGATCACAATATACAGCGCCGTGATAAATCCAGCTTTTCCAGCCGTTGTATATGCGATTCCAATTTGTTGTAAAGTAGCCGTAAAAAAAATAATTACACCACAAATTATTCCACCTTGCACTAGTTTTTTATTAGAGGCTTTATAAAAAAGATTCCTTGTTTCTTTTTTGTTTTTATGGTAATTTATTAAGAGAGTAAAGGGTATTAATACTATTGCCCCAATTAAAAAACGTGCAGCATTAAAAGTAAATGGTCCGTAGTAGTTGGTTCCAATACTTTGAGCCACTAAAGAGGTTCCCCATATTAATGTTGCGATGGCTAAAACTATTATATCTGTTATTTTAGATTTCAATTTATTACCACTCCTCTCCTCATGTAACTCTCTTTTCTGAAAAAGAAAGTTACTTTTATTGTTATTCTACACTTTTATGAAGTAACTGTCAATATTAATTTAAACAGTTACATTATGCGTTATAGTAAATATGGAGGAAAAAATGAACTTTCTTTGTCTAGATTTTATTAATAGTCGATGGTTTATCACCCATAAACCTTACGGTGATCCAATAGATGACTATGATTGGCTACTGCAAATAAGTACAAACTATCATTTGCCGGAAATGTGCTCATTACAAAGCAATAATGAGCTTAAAATTTTTCGAGAAAAAATGTTTCAAGCTTTTTTAAAGCTTTGCAAAAAGCAGTTGCTCGAGCCTTCTTTTATTGACGAACTTAACCATATTTTTAAAAAAATCCAAGTCTATGAAATACTTATTCCAAAAGATGAAAACTACGTCTTACAAACGCAACACTATTCTGATGATTTGAACTGGGTCATATATCAAGTTGCACGGTCTTTTTCGAAATTGATTACTGAATATCCACTTGCTTATCTAAAAAAATGTGAAAATCCAGAATGTGATTGGATTTTTTATGACGACAGTAAAAGCCATACCCGAAAATGGTGTGATAATAAGTGTGCCAGCTTGATGAAGGTGAGAAGATATAGAGCCGCTAAAAAGAAATCACTGTAAAAAAAGTTGTTAAATAGGATTTTACTGGTAAACACAGTATGCCCTGCGTTTCTGGGGATTTTCACAAACTGGTTTCAAAAATGGTACCCGGCAAGAATCGCACGGGGATAAAAAAGGAGCACGGCACATTTCTGCACCGTACTCCTTTTTACTTTTTCCGCAAATCTAAAAATAAAACAGCTCCTCGAATTTCTTGTCCAGGGCAATGCACAAAATTAACGCTAATTTTGCCGTTGGGTTAAACTGCCCCGTCTCGATGGAGCTGATGGTGTTGCGGGAGACACCAACCAGCTCGGCCAGAGCGGACTGGGACAGTTTCTTTTCCTTTCGGATTTCCTTTAAGCGGTTTTTTAGAATTAATTCCTCGTTCAAGACCCTTTACCCCAGTACAGACAGTACAAAGCTTGCGAGTGATGCCAGAGACGCCACCCCGCCCGCGATGGTTGTGACAAGATAAGCCTTTTGTTTTGTAAAACGGTATTTAGGATAGGCCTCTGCTGAGAGGAAGGCCCAGAACATGGCCATGGGTGCATAATTTGGCTGGCCATTGAACAGGTTAAACAGCACAATAAAGATAAAAATAGCGGAAAATGCCATTACCCCAATTCTGCGTCCTCTGTTTTCAGCCTCAGTCATGCCCTCATCCTTTTTTTCCTGACGGCTTTTAGCTAAAATTTCTTCTTTATCCATAATGCTCATCCTCCATCTTTCTGCCAAGTTTTATTGGCACTATTATCATATCACTGCCAAGTGTACTTGTCAATAGTACGCCGGAATTTTTGAGCAAAATAAAAAAGCAGGAGAATGCTCCTGCTTTTCTAAAGACTCATACTAACGCACTGGCGTATAGTTGATCTGCCCCTCCTCGTCGGTGGCTTCCAGCTTGAAAATAACTGGCCGTAGCCCATCGTTACAGCTGCAGATGGCTACGCCGGGTTTTTTGATCCAGTCGCCATAATAAAACAGCTCCTTATCCGCGCCGTGGGCCAGAGCAAAGGCATACTGGTAGATGGCTTTCCAGGCCTCATCACAGAGCCCCTCAGGCTTTGCGTAGTCGGCATAAAAGGTCTGTCCCTCCCTGAGCATAGGGCAGGCGGTAAGGCCGTCCACCCCGTACTCCTCTGCCAGATCCTGATTCAGCATTGTTCTGAGAACCGTGATTTTTACCTTTTTCATGATAATTTCCTCCTTTAATTTAGAATACAGTCATTTACTCAGCATTTTTGGCGTCCCTTCTGTTAGGCCGGGCAGACTTGCTTTTGCGCGTCAGATTCGCCAGATAGACGCCGCCGATGACAAAGAAAGCCCCTGCCGCCTGAAATGTGGAAAATTGTTCCTTCAGGAAAAACACGCCCGCCAGAATGGAAACCACGGTGGATATCCCCACAAAGGACGCTGAGCGGTTGGTGCCAATCGTGGCGATCGCCAGATTGTAAAGGAAAAAGGCCAGGATTGAGCAGCCAATGCCCTGGTACAAAACCGCGGTTAAAAGAGCAGGATTCGTAAAAGGAGCGGATAAAAATTCCGGCAATGTGCCGGTTCTCAGGTTCTGGACAAGGGCAGCAGCCGTAAAAACGACGGCGCCGAAGGCAATCATCACATAGGTTTTTTCCGCACTGGAAAAGGAAACGGCTTTTTCAGAAAAAACAGAGTACAGGCTGTAGGAAATCACGGCCATCAGGAGCATAAGATACCCCAGCGGGTTAAAGGAGGCCTCCATCCCCTTGGAGAGGACACAGACCATCACCCCAGCCATGGTGATGCACACTCCTGCAGCCTGCAGCTTCGTGGGCTTTTCCTTTAGAATCAGTCCCCCTGCTATCAGGGTCGCTGCCGGTATGACGGAGAGAACCGCGCCGCTTTCCGAGGCAGTGGTCAGGCTGATGCCCACAGTCTCACCCACAAAATAGATCACCGGCTGGAAAACGGCAATCCAAAACAAAGGCAGCAGCCGCTTTCCTCTCAGGCTGATCTTAACCACTCCCAAAGCCACACACAGATTGATGACCAGAAAAGCGGTAGCGAAGCGCCAGCTCAGCAGCGTGAGCGAGTCCACCGACGTGGTGGCATGCTTGGTAAATAAGTAGCTCAGCCCAAATAGTATCTCACAGAAAATGGCGCAAAGGCAACCTTTGATTGTTTTCTTTTTTTCCATGATTCCCTTCCTTTTAAGATAAGCCCATCCCTCATAATTGCGTCAAATTAAACTTTAATCTGCTTTTCTTCTCATCTTAACAATTTTTTTAAATTTTTGTTGCGATGGCGTACCGCTGCACTTTTCCTTGAAAGAAAAGTGCCTGTCAAATTCTTCTGCCTCCGCTTCAGAAATCGCATAGACAGCGTCCTCAACAAAACGTCCCTGTATCCCCTTCAAAGCATCGGCATATAATTCACAGGCTTGAAGTGCTATGGCATACATATTATCCACAGTTCTGATGTTATACTTTTCAGCAGGTACAAATCCTTGTTTTGTGTAATAATCCGGATCGCCATACAATAAAATCGCTCGGTAGCCCATTTTATGCGCTGTAGCTTTCGTTTTTTCAAGCAGTTTACGGCCGATGCCCTTTTGCTGATGTTCAGGTAAAACAGAAATAGGCCCTAAAGTAAGAATTTTATACACTTTCCCATCATCACCTTCAATGATGGATTCCATACACATAACATTCCCAATAATTTTACCGTCGAATACCGCGACGAAAGATAGCTCTGGCAGAAATGCGGGACTGTTTCGCATAATATGTACGAGATAGTGTTCAAAGCATCCCGGAGCATCGTGATTCCAGAACGCCTCACGGGTCACAGTCTCAGTTTCCCGGTAATCTTTAGTTTGTTCACATCTTAATTCTATTTCCATAAACTGCTCCCTGTTAAAATTATAATTCAATCTAGACTTTCATGATCCCAGCCAAACAAAAAAAGCATTGTAATAAACAATTCCTTCTTCAAACTTGTGCATAAAAGTACCAAATTTAACCTTATCTTTCGATATATCCACTGCTAACTCTTCTTTAACTTCTCGAATGAGTGCCTCTGTCATACTTTCATTTAGTTCGACGTGGACTGGCTGCGAAGTCATAATATCCATCCATATAACCAGTATTTTGCCTTTTCTGAAGCAATACCTGATTGTTTTTAAAAAAGATTGCAAAAACGGCTGATGGGGTTTTATATCTTTCTTTCATTTCGATTTACTGCCCCTTTCTATCGTTTCCTCAGGACGCTTATGGCAGCGTAGTGCCGAACCTTGAATTTCTCTGGCGCGGCCGCGGCCAAAAGATGTCGATGCTCCGCATCAAAGGCGGCGATGTCCTCCTCAGGCAGAGACGCCTCGATCCCTCGGCAGGCTTTCATCCGTCCGTTCCAGCTCTCCCGGCTGAAAGGCACCCTTAAATCAAAAACCTCCTGGCTTTCAATGGTAAAGTACTGGCTGTAGATTTCGGGTATGGCAATGGGGTGCCTCTTTTCTCCGCAGCCGGTCCATTCAGGATTATACTTTAAAACAAGAGCCTCGCTCTGCCCCGCAACGGGGTCTTCAAAAGGCAGCCAGGCCATGTACAGGACAATTAAGCGCCCCTGGGGGCAAAGTATTTTAGACAGCCTGGGCGCGAGGGCTTCATGGTCAAAGTAGGTAAAGCACTGGCACGCGGTGACCACGTCAAAGCTTAAGTCTGGAAAATCCATTTTCTCGGCAGGCATACAGAAAAAGTCAATCTCTGCCCGCTGCTCCTCTGCCAGGAGGATGGCCTGCTGAATCTGGTTTTCCGAAATATCAATGCCCGTAAAGGCTGCGCCGTATGGATATAAATTGCGGGGCAGCACGCCGGTGCCGGTGCCCATATCCAGCACACGCTGTCCTTTGACGCACGCGCCCATGTCCAGGATTTTCTGGTAAAACTCCCGGGGGTAGATATCCCGGTATCTGGCGTAATCTCGCGAGGCACGCCCCCAGTCAAAGCCGCGTCCGTTATCGATCTCTGCTTTTTTAATCATGTCCCGCCTGCTCTCTCATGCCTGTAAACCGCATGTCCTTTACACTTCAAAATCTTCCGAATTAAAATTGCTGTAATAGCGGCCCTTCGTGGCTGTGAATTTCAGCACGCAGTAGTCTGGGTCTGTAATGCCCTCACTGTAATACATGGTATCACCGTCCCGCCAGATCCGCTCCTTGGCCTCGGGCGTCTCTAAAACCTCGACGGTTCCGCTCAGGCTGGCTCCACGGAAATAACGCCTGTCGACGAAATAGATGCTCGCCTTAGGGTTTTGAAGGAAATGCTTTACCTTATTGGATGAGGTATTGGTGGTAAACCAGAAAGTTTTTATTCCCTCCCGCTCTCTGGGCTTCAGCATGGCCCTTGTGACCGGATATCCCTCCCCATCAATATAGCTGATCAGGGCCATACTGGCTTTATCCGCCATATTGCCGACTGTCTGTTCTGGGTTTCTCATCATTTTTGCAGCCTCCCTGCTTTTTTCGACTTTTTAGCTAAGGTAAGTATAGCATAAAAAGAAGGCATGGCGCAAAAATGCGCCGTGCTCCATATACAAAAGATGGCTGCACCCTATATTATCTTTTAAATAATATTATCTATATTGACTATAGGGCATTCTTTTATTTTGATACAAATAAAAAATTTTCCAAATCCGCCGGCCATTCTTTAGTGTTTCTTAAAAAAATTATCTACCTTCAACAAAGAAGTATTGGTTATTTTCAAATTATCTTAAAAGCTTCTAAACGTTTTTAATATTAAAACAACCTTTTTAAGTGATTCTACTTTTGTATCCTTATATAGACATGGTGTTATATAGATTTTAATGAATATTTATGAATGCTAATTACCATAGAGAAACCTATATTCTAAATATAGCAAATTTTTACCACTTTTTTAACTTTGTCATATAAGAAATCGTGGTATAATAAAAGAAAGTAATGGTTTACCTGAATGCAGAAAGGGGGTTTTACCATGACACAAATATCTTTCCCTTTATTTTCCGATTCTGATATTACAATAATACAAATTATATTTGATTGCATTGTAAATTCCACTCAAAAAGATGCTCTGTATAACGATCAAGATGCTCTTCTCGAAAAAGTTAAGATCAAAGTTACTTCTGGAAACACGAGCTTTGATCGACCTGAGCTCGAGCTGATTTTTCAGACGCTGATTGAAGGGCGGTTGATCTATAGTGGTGAAATTCTCCAAAGGGAAACCGCTGTCAAAACCGAAGATGTCTGTATCTTTTCACTGAACCATCTGATTCTGAAACTTGAGAAAGAACTCAGAAGATTAGGCAGCAGTGTGGTCAGCTGATTTACCAGACATATCCCCTCAAGCCTTCTGTTTGCAGTGGGCTTGAGGGTTTAAAACCGCCAGCGCTGCTTTATGGATGCCGCAATTCTTTAAAGCTTCCATTGCCATTTTGACCAGTCTGCTTGCAATCCCCTGCATTCTATAATCAGGATGAACCGCTGTGTGATGGATATAGCCTCTGCGTCCATCGTTTCCAGCCAAAATCACACCCTGGATACGGCCATTATTTACTGCAACAAAACATGTATCAGGATTTCGGTTTAAAAAACGTTCAATGCCTTCTTTTGAATCATCTAAATCATTCAAACCCATTCCTTTACAAAGCGTCCAAAGCGCATAAACCTTGTCATAATCGTCAATGATCATCCTTCTAATTTTCATTGTTATCTCTCTTATTTTACAGCGCCGTTCCCTTTTTAGGAATAAAAAAGCCCGACATCTCTGTTTTTTCCAGTGTGAGCAGCTTTACTTTTTTATCAATGCCGCCCGCGTAGCCTGTCAGGCTGCCGCTCGTTCCCACCACCCTGTGGCAGGGCACAATAATGGAAATGGGATTATGCCCCACAGCGCCTCCGACCGCCTGGGCGGACATTCTGTCAGTGCCCTTTTGCTCTGCGATTTTATCCGCGATTTCTCCGTAAGTCATGGTCTGCCCAAAAGGAATGGTAAGCAGTATCTCCCATACTGCCCTGCGAAAGGGACTGGCGTCAAGCAGCAGCGGCGGCGTAAAATCAGGCGACTTACCCTGAAAATAAATATCCAGCCAATTTTTTGCCGCATCAAAGACAGGCAGCTCCCCCGCCACGTATTGCTCTGGCAACGTATCACCAAAGTATTTCTGCCCGTCAAACCAAAGCCCTGTCAGCGCTGCGCCGTCGCTGGCAATGGTAATTCCGCCCAGGGGCGAAGCATAGTGAGTGGTATAAATTCTTACATCTGACATTTTCATCCTCCTGCTTTCAATTATTCTGTGGCTTTACACGTCTTTTTCTTTTTAACAGGCTTTCTCTTTGGCGCGTAATCCTTCATCTCAGGAACCGCGCCGCCTGCCACAGCCCAAAGGTACAGGCTCGCAACACTGCAGTAGGGACTGTAGCGCCTGCGGTACCGCTCAAAACGCTCTCTGTCAATCTCCCGATGATGGTACACCATGCGCAGGCCGCGCCTGATGGCCAGATCGTCATAGCTGAAAACATTTTGACGCTCCATACAGAACAGTAAAATCATTTCTGCTGTCCATACGCCAATGCCCCTTAAGGACACAAGGCTGGCGATGGCCTCCTCGTCGGATTTATCCCAGATTCCCTCCAGATCAAAAGCGCCGGTCTTAACCTTTTCCGCAAAGTCGGTAATGTACGCTGCTTTGCGGAAACTGATTCCAAAGGCCTGCAGCCGCTCGATGCCCGCGTCCAGGATGACGTCCGCGTTTAAGGTGCCGAGGCCATCGTTGATCCGCTGCCAGATCGTCGCCTGGGCCTTTGTTGAAATCTGTTGGCCAACAATATGGTGAACGACCGATGCGAACAGATCCGTATCCGCGGCGCGCTCAATCATCCCAATTTTCTCAATGACTTTACCCAGTTTTTTATCCTTTTGCTTCAGATAATCGGTTGCTTCTGTGCTGTAGCCGAAATTCATTTGCCGCGCACCTCCAATCTTGACTTGTACGATAACCATATAACAAATCCAAACGATATACGACTGAAATATCGCCCAATACGATCACATAATGTCCAAAGAAGAACACTATGGCAAGGATTTTAAATTCTACTTCTTTTTAAACTTATTCTATAATCTTTAGGCTCACTTTCTTTTAAACAGAACCGCAAGGACATCACCGTTACCGCCATGCGGTATTTGGCGCTTTCAGAGATCATTTCATACCGGCCCTGCAAAAGGTTCTCGACATCCATTACTTCAACACCTGACATTTTAGCAATCGTCTGCTGTGACAGGCGGTGATAGTTGATCAGCACACCCAAAAATCCAGCCAGCTCCAGGTCTTTATCCTCCGTAGCACTGAGATACAGGGCAGCCACTTTATCGAAAACACGGCCGCTATCCAGATTTTCATCTGAGAGAAAATCCAGTTTTCCATAAGCTTTATTCCATTAAAACGACTATCTGCTCTAAGTTTAACGGTTCATATAAAACTCAACGACTTCGATCTCTTGATCCATTCTTATATTGCCTTTTGCAAAACCACATTTTTGGGTGTAGAAGTTTAAATTCTCTTTTTTATCAACAGGCGTAAACAGAGTGATCCGCTTCCAATCAGGACATAAAGACAGCATATACTGGAACGCCTCTGTACCAATTCCCTTTTTCTGATAGGGCGGTATAACACAAAGACAACCTAAATAATATGAACCATCCCCTTGATTTTTAAAAGAAATAACGCCTACAGGCCTACTTCTATAGATTATAATATATTTAGAAAAGGTTGAAATTGATGTTTCCATTTCTTCTTTAGATTTTCCATAGCCAGGACATTTGCCATAATGAATATAATCTTCGTAAAATGCTGAGTTATAAAGACTTATTAGCAAAAAAACATCCTTAATGCCGGCTTTTCTGTATGTCAGCATACTGAATACTGCCTCCGTTTTTGTATGAGTTTCTCAAAAAATTTCCAGCTGTTTTTTTTGCATTTCTCAATGCGTATAATCAATAAACCGAATCTCTTCATCCTTCAGGTCTTTCTGGACAATATCCTTCATTTTCCTGGCAAATGGGCATGGATAACCGATAGGGTTTCCGTTCTGGATACAGGAGGCAAAGGCGATGGTGTCCGCCCCTCTTTTCACAAGCTCTCTTGCCCTGAGAACGGCTTTCTTTCCAGGGCACCCACCGCAGCTGGTAAAGCCGATAAGCTCAATATCCTCTGTTACATTTTCAAAGGCGCCTTTTCTTTCCTTAATCACTTTAAAATCCATGGTTCCCGGACAGAAATCTTCTGTCTGCATACATCGGATAATACCTAATTTCATTGTATTTCCCTCCAATTTAAAAGTTTATTACTATAGCTTGTTGGCCCTGTCCTTTTCTCCGCAGAGCACCAGTGCCGGGCATGCGATTTCTCCATCGTCAAGGGATAGATAGTAAAGCAGCGGGTCCAAGCTCAAATTCAGTTCGTTCTGGCCGAGCCCGTGAAGAAACAGGGTGGACATATTCTGATTTCCTCCGGTTCAGTAACTATGGCTTTAGTATAACATAAAACGAGAGGCACAGCACAAAAATGTGCCGTGCCTCTGTTTCGATCATCCGGTCAATTTTATTTCAGCTGTCCGGTACAGCCTTTTTGTATGGCGGCGAGGTTCCGGGCAATTCTTTCCCTGGGCCAGTCCCACCACTTTATTTCAAGCAGATCGGCAATGGTCCTGTCGGAAAAACGCTTTTTAATGGGCCGGGCGGGCACCCCGCCCACGATGGTGTAGGGCGGAACATCTTTTGTGACCACCGCCCGGGCGCCGATGACTGCCCCGTCACCGATGGTCACGCCAGCCAGTATGACCGCCTCATAGCCGATCCAGACATCATTGCCGATGACGATGTCTCCTTTATTGTCCCAGGACGCTGCCACGTCTCGTGGGTCAAGGTCCCACTCCTCAAAAAAAAGCGGGAAGGGATAGGTTGAGAGCGAGCGCATGGTGTGGTTTGCGCTGTTAAACAGAAAACGCGCGCCGCAGGCGATGGAACAGAATTTCCCGATCAGCAGCCGGTCGTGGTTTACAGGATACTGGTATAAAACATTGTTTTTCTCAAACAATGCGGGGTCGCTGGTAAAGTCGTTATACATGGTATAATCGCCAACCGTTATGCTGGGGTTGGTGATCACATTTTTTAAATAAATCGTTTGTCTGTCACCCGTACGGGGATAGATTTTTTTCTCTGGAATAGTCATTTTATCCTCCTGTTATTTTAAAATGATTTGCAGGCTATTCCAGTCATTACAATGCAGCGTTTCAAGAAATACCACCTCTCTTTTCAACTGCCTCAAGCATAGCATAGATGGTGCTATTCCACAATCTTTATTTTACCCCAGCGCCGCTTTACCTTAACCGCATACTTGAGGGTATAAGAGACGCAGCCTTCCGCCAGAGCATTCTTTATTTCCAAAATTTCCCGATCAAGGGCCTCCTCCTCACGATACCAGCCCAGCACCGTGTTATTGTCTCCCCAGAAAGAGCTGCCGTCCACGCCGAACAGGGCGTATTTGGGCGCATCCTTCCCTGTCCTGAACCGGGGGGACGCCTGTACACGGCAGCAGTTCACAATTGATTTTCCATCAAAGGAGGCGATTAAAATCCGCCCGGTCTGTCCGCTGCCTTTGGCGCCGACGCGTTCCTCCCCGCCGGCCTCTGTATTCAAGCTCATCAGACGGTCCAGAGAGACCGATAACACCTCTGAAAGCAAAAGCAGCTTCTCGACCTCGGGGTAGCCGTTTCCCTGCTCCCATTTCGATACAGCCTGGCGGCTCACCTTCAGCTGTTCTGCCAGCTCCTCCTGGGAGATACCCCGCTCCCTCCGGATCCGCCTTAAATTTTCGCTAAAGCCCATGTTCAGACACCTCCGTCCCTTTTCCTCTTATTTTAACCGAAAGTGTCCCGGCCGTCTACCAGCCGCTGCTTGCATATCCGCAACCTGGGGTGGCGCTGTCATCATAAAAGGGGCACAGCGCAAAAGTGTGCTGTACCCCAGGGGTTTTCCGTCAGATCTCCAGTTCGGTCTTTCGGACGGTTTTATCAACGTATTCGTAGCTCTTAAGCTTCTGGTAGGCAAAGCCGCCGGGGTGGAAAATATTCTGCGCGATGACGGTGTCAGCCGCCGCGGTAATCTGCTCTTGGGTAAGGCCGTCCAGATAGTCGGGCAGGCTCAGGGTATCGGTATCGCCGTTTTCTAACAGAAATTCCAGATCCAGATTTTTTGTGGTGACAGTTTCTATTTTTTCTCCTTTCGTGTTTTTTAGATAACCTTAGCGCCGGGTCAGGCGGTCTCAATATTATCGTAATACATCACATTGGTAATATCGCTGATGATGGGATCCATCAGAGTACCCAGGGCTTTGGCGGTGCGCACCACCGCCTCGGGTGTGGCGATGGCTTCATCGGTGCTCAGACCGCTGAAGGTCTTAAGCTTTTTCTTGATTTTTCCGCCAATCTCACCATAGTTCAGATTGATCTTAAGCTCATTTTTCAGCTTCTGTCTTTCATAGGCCATTGGGGGGATCTCCTTTCGTTTTGATGGCTTTAGTATATCACCGGCTGCCGCCGCTGCCTATGGACAGCTGGATTTGGCGGGTTTGCCGGCTTTGCCGAGTGCCGGATACATCCCTTAATACATTTATGATTTACGCATTTATATTTATTCTAATAGGAAGAAAACCGTCCCGCGTCGCCGGGCTGTCCTGAGGTGTAAAAAAAGCCGTCCGGATTTTGTGAAGGCCGGACGGCCGCTGGTGTCGCTCTGAGGACAGGCGCACAACGCCTGCTTTTGTAGGCCATCTTGGTTTTTAAACACCCTGCCCCTGTCCTGATTTGGCGCGGAGGGCGTGTCCTCTCTGCCGCCTGCGCTTTGCGCCGCCGGGTTTAAAGACGGTCGGGACCATGTCCCACCGCCGCCACGGGTTTTGGGCTGGGTTTTTTATTGCTTTGGCTGTGTACACCGCCGCGGATAAAGCGTATAATAAAGCATAACATCCCTATTTTGACTGGTATCAGGAGGTTTTTATGCATTTTCTTCAAGGGCTGACCATGGGCCTGGCCTACGTGGCGCCCATCGGCCTTCAAAATCTGTTCGTCATCAACACGGCGCTCACACAGAGCCGCAGGCGTGCTGCCGCGACAGCGCTCATCGTTATCTTCTTTGACATCTCCCTGGCCCTGGCCTGCTTCTTTGGCATCGGCGCGCTCATGGAACAGTTTCCCTGGGTTCAGAA
Organism: Eubacterium callanderi; assembly: GCF_900142645.1. GTDB lineage: Bacteria > Bacillota > Clostridia > Eubacteriales > Eubacteriaceae > Eubacterium > Eubacterium callanderi. The sequence goes on along the minus strand of NZ_FRBP01000006.1, from coordinate 58,688 downwards.
GCTTGTGCTGCTGGCGGGCAGCGTCATTGTCATTGTTATTGGCGCTGGCCTGCTGCGGGACAGGGGAACACTGGATACCTCCGCGGATGTGAACCTGCCGCTGCGCCAGGTGGCGGCCACAGCCTTTGTGGTCACCTGGCTCAACCCCCAGGCCATCATCGACGGCACCATGATGCTGGGAGCCTTCCGGGTCACCCTTCCCGCAGAGCAGGGCCTCGCCTTTATGGCCGGGGTTGCCTCAGCCTCCTGCCTCTGGTTCCTGGGCCTGACGGTTTTCATCACCCTGTTCAGCCATAAATTTAACGACCGGGTTCTGCGGGCCATCAACGTGGTCTGCGGCGCGGTCATTATCTTCTACGGGCTGAAGCTGCTGCTCAGTTTTATCAAAATGGTGGCTTAAGCCGACTTTCAGTGTGTCAAAAACCTGAGAGACGAAGCCTTTTACCTAAGAAAGAAAAAAGCGTCCTGCGGGCACTGCCCACTCACCTGTATCTTCTTTATAAATGTTAATGGCTGATCTCGCCAATGTCCGGCTGTTCCGGTAAAATAGCACGATTCCTAACCGTTCAACACAGCGCTTGGACCTTTTTTCTTATCTGGATAAAAGGCGCAGTCTCGGGTGCTTCCTCTTTTTTGACAGCCAAACTGGTGGCTTAAGCCGACTTTTCAAGGTATTTTATTAGTCTGCTTTAGGAGGCTATTTCCACAGCAGATCGCCGTCATACACTGCCATGGCGGCCTCCCAGTAGCCCAGCCTGCGGCACTCGCCAATGACCAGCTCACGGGTATGGTCAAACATTTCTGTGGCTTTTCGGGCAAAATCCCGGGGCCGGCCTTCCATCAAAAAGCCCACGGCCTCCATACACTGTTCATGAAGCTCACAGTTGACCGCTGTTTTGACCGGGTTGACCAGATTTGGGATGCTCCTGCCCACGCGCTGGTTTTTCTGGATAACGCCGTAAATACTGCGCATGGCGTCGTACTGGATATGCTCAGTGATAAAATTCAGCAGCACCCGCGGCGTCAGATCATAAAGGTAAAGCCTGTTCCACAGCCTGTCAATCTCATCATGCAGCTCCTGCGCCTCGCTGGCTGACGCGTTCTCTGCCGCGTGGACTGCCACGCTTTCCACCGTCAGCGACAAAAGCTCCAGGCTGTCCAAAAAGCGGCGGACATGGCTGGCGATCATCCCGGGGCTGATGGTCAGCTTTTTTAAACCGTCCAGATCCATGGTCACAAAGATGCCCTTGCCGGGCGTGGCTTCCACCACGCCCCATTCCTGGAGAATCTGAACTGCTCTGACCGTGGTATCGACACTGACGTTATAAATTTTGCGCAGCGCCTCATGGGTGGGCAGCCGGTCGCCGGGCTTATAATAGCCCACAGCGATCAGGCTTATGATGTCCAGATAAACGCTCGAATACCGCTCTGCCTTTGTGAGCTTCTGATCGATTTTACTGACGGGCAGCGCTGAGCCGCTGCGGCTTTCCGCTTTTTTTTCAGCCATTCCCACAAAGTCATAAAGGGCTGAGAAGTCCCCAAAGCGGATGGACTCAAACGAACCGCCCTGCCGGATGCATTCAAACAATTCCCGAATACTCTCAAGATAGCCCTCCCGCATCTCCCGGGTGCCGGAAAACGGGTCAATCCCGGTATAGCCAAGGCAGTCCACCGCGCGCAGCGCCAGGGCATTGCCGGTCCGGGCAACAAAAAAACGCCATAAACGTTTTGAAAGCCGCCAGAAGGCAACTGGCTGCCCGGGGTCCATCTGGTCGATAATGGCCTGGGGAACAGCCCACTCATCTCCCTGGCAGAGCTTAAGCCCCTGGGCGATGAGCGGAAAGCACAGCAGAACGCCGGTCTTTAAGGTATCCTCGGTGACAAAGGCACCTGTTCCTCTGGCCGGCGGCGCCTTTTTCCGCGGCTGTGCCACAGGGTTAAAGGCTACAACAGGCCTTTTCCGCTTTTCTGTTTTAACAAACCCCTCGTCTGCCAGCAGCTCGACGGCCCGGCGGACGGATTTCTCCGAGGTGCCGAACGCCTTGCAAAGCTCGGCGCGCGAGGGCAGCCGCGAGCCCCTTGGCAGACGGCCGCTCTCAATTTTATCTTTAAGGATCTCATAGACATTTTCGTACATGAGCACATCATTTTTCATTTATTTTCACCTGCCTGCTTTTATTATACCTCATTTTGGGCAGGATTTCATCTTCTTTACGGTCTGCACCTCTGCAAAGCGCTGGAGGATATCTTCAAGCATAAAGGGCTTGCTGATATGGGCGTCCATACCGCTGTCCAGACATTTCCGGATATCCTCCTGAAAGGCGTTGGCCGTCATGGCGACAATGGGCACGGCGTCCGCGTCGCTCCGGTTCAGGGCCCGGATGACGCGGGTAGCGGCAGCGCCGTCCATGACCGGCATCTGCATATCCATGAGAATAAGGTCGAAAAAGCCCTCAGGCGAACGGGTGAAGGCTTCCACTGCCTCCTGTCCATTGGCCGCGCCCTGTACTCTGGCGTCCGCTATTTTTAAGAGCTCCTCGGCAATTTCCATGTTTAGCGGGTTATCCTCCACGATCAGCACATTTTTATCTTTCAGGCTGTCCTCCTGGGGCGCTTTCTGGAGATCAGCCGCGCCAAATTCCAGCTTGTCAAAAAGCTGGAACAGCTCGGTATGGTCTGTCGGGCGGGTGAGAACGCCGTCCGCGTCAATGACAGCAGCGGCTTCGTCCAGCTCGTCTTTATCATAGCCTGTGACCACAAATTTTGGAGGCTGATCCCCCACAGGTGCCCGCAGCGCTTTTCCCAGCGACCAGAGGTCATCTGTGAAATCCCAACGGATAAAGCACAGCGTGTAGGGGCTGCCGCTTTCTGCTGCCTGTTTAAGCTTTTCGACGGCCTGCTGTTGTGTCTCAGCGCCTTCCGCCAGAAATCCCTCACGGTTCAGGATTCCGGTTACGCTTTCCAGGATAAGGGAAATCTGGTTAAGAACCAGCACTCGCTGGCCATTGCCGCAGGGCACGTGCTCGGCGCCGTATCCGGCAGCGTATTTAAAGGGAATCTCTACCCTGAAGCAGCTGCCGCTGCCCACCTGGCTCTCCACAGAGATGCTGCCGCCCATCATCTCCACAAAGCGCTTGGTGATGGGAAGGCCAAGCCCGGTGCCGCCATATTTGCGGGCCACACCAGAATCCTCCTGGGTAAAGACCTCGAAGATACGTCCGAGGTTCTCTTTGGCAATGCCGCACCCGCTGTCCCGCACTTCAAACCCGATCCAGAACCGGTCTTCCCCGCGCCGGATTTCCTCTGCTGTCATGCAGACCTTTCCGCCCTTTGGGGTAAATTTCATGGCGTTTGAGAGCAGATTCGTCAAAATCTGGTTGAGCCGCAGGGCGTCGCCCACCAGCTCGTCCTCAAGCGCTCCATTTACATAAACATTGTACTCAATGCCCCTTTCCCTGGCCTGAGTATAAAAGACAGTGGTCAGCGCTTTAAAGAGCTGTCCAAAATCAAAGGACTCCTCGTGCAGCTCGATTTTTCCGCTCTCGATCTTGGACATATCCAGAATATCGTTGACCAATGACAGCAGGTGCTGGGTAGACAGGCTGATTTTGTCCAGACAGTTCTCAATCCTGGCCGGGTTGTGGGTGTACCGGCGCCCCACCTCTGTCATTCCGACAATGCCATTCATCGGCGTCCGGATCTCATGGGACATCTGGGACAGAAAATCGCTCTTGGCCTGGCTCGCCCGCTCGGCCTTTTCCTTTTCCGCCATGAGCAGACGCTGGATCTGCCGTTCCTTCCGGTTGTACAAAAGAAAGGACGCGGCCAGAATCATCAGAACGCTGAGCATCACGCCGCAGGCCGCCAGCATCATAAACCGGCTCAGGCTTGATACCTGGGAATTGACAGTGTCATAGCCCATGGAGGTAAAGACATACCAGCCCGTCTCAGGGATGGGGGTGTAATATGCGTATTCATGGTAGTCCCCAATTCTGAGCGAGACCATTCCCGATCTCCCCTGGCCGATATCCTGCAGAATGGTGTCGAGGTCATAGCCCTGGTCGAAGGCGGCTTTCCTGTTCAGAATAGAGAACAGGTTGGAGCCCTGGCCTGCCATTTCCGGCAGGTCACTCTCGATTATAAAGTCACCCTCATCTGTCACAATGCTGGAATGCGAATCGGTGCCGCTTTTGTTTAAGATCAGCTTCTCGCCGATCTGGGCTGTGTCGATCCCCACGACAATGGCCGCCAGCTGCTCGTTTCCAAAGGCCTTGGGTGTGATGGACATGCCCAGCATGAGCATATCCTCGCCCCATATTGTCTCATTGACCGAGATAAGGCGGCCGGTGCCGGACAGCAGCCGGTCCAGCTCCTTAATCTTTGAAATGGCCGGCATCGCCCCATTTGGCGAGTACGCCATTCCATTGGCGCTGATCAGGGCAACATGGGAAAAATCATTGTTCTCCTGGAGCTGGCTTAAAAAGGCTGTCAGGTTCGCCGTATCCGAGAGCTCTGTTTCCGACAGGGTATTGACAACTGTGCGGATCTGGGAAAACTGGCTGTCCATGTTAGTGGTAAAGTGGTTGCTGACCTGCGTGGTCATCTCCTGGAGGTACACCTCACTGATATTGGTCACGGTTTCCTGGGTCTCGTTCTGGTAGGTACGCCACAGAATGCTAAAAAACAGGACGAGCAGGATCAAAAACAGACATAACATATAGCGTATCGGTATCCATTCTCCTTTTTTCATCTTCATCCTGCTTTCTCCTCTTTTATTCATTCCGATTTTCCTGTGTCGGTAATGCGCCCTTCCAGTTCTGCGCTCACAGGGGCATTTCGATGGTTTTCAAAATACTGCGCCAGCGCGTCCCTGTAGGTCAGGTCAGTCTCTTTTACGAGACGCACGCTGCCCTTTGGGATGTCGCCGCTGTAGACATTGAGCATGGTATAGCCATCGCCGTTATTCTCGGCGTAGCCCTGCTTTCCAGCCATATAATCATTGACCGCGACCTGATACTTCTGCTGCCTGTCCAGGGTGGTGCCATCCGCAAGCGTGACAGATTTCAGACGGGCGCCGGGCTCTTTGCTGCTGTCAAAGGTGTAGCGGATACCAGAAACCTGCAGGAAACGTCCGCCCGGAAATGCGTCGGTACAGGCGGACAGGCTGTTTTCAAGCATATCCCACAGAACCTGGCCGTTCATTTCCAGCACGACCACCTGGTTGTCAAAGGGACACACAGCGGCCAGATCACTGCCGTATACCTCTCCGGCGTACAGGCTTCCGCGGATACCGCCCCCGTTAACCACCGCGATGGATGCGCCCGAGACCTCTGCCACGCTGTCGGCCAGAAGGTTTCCAATTTCAGCCTCTTTCCGGCGGGTATTGTAATCCTGCAGCAGCAGGTCGTTTTTAATGGTGCCCACCACAGACAAGTCATAATCCACCTGGTCTGATCCCTCATAATAGTATTTGTCGACAGCCTTCAACGCATCTTCGGGGGTCAGCTTGCCCACAAAAACCTGGCGGGACATTTCACCCAGATACTCTACGATTTTATCCGGAAACTGCACATTGTAGACGTAGGAGCTGTCTACATATTCCTCAAGCCCGGTGATCACGTCTGAATGCTCAGGCTGATAATCCTTCAGATAGGAATAACCCATCTGGATATCCCTGGTCAGGGCCTCCTGGCCTTCTTTGGTTGAGATGAGCTCCAGCACCTGGCGGCATGCCTCCTGGGTTTTACTGTCTGAATGGGTGTTGATTCCAATATAGGCGGATGGCGCAAGGATAAGCCAGGGGCTGTTGCCCGCATCGCTGAGGAGGGGCAGCATCCGGTAGCGGTACTCAGGAGATGTGCCGGCCTCTGCGTTTTCCCGGTTTTCATTAACCATTCTTGTGTATAGGTCAGAGCCGCCGAAAACAACGGCCAGAGTCCCGTCTGCCATACGCTCCAGATTGCGAATCGAATTCCGGCTCTTGCCGAGGGCTGCGCCGTCCATCACGCCGGCAGCTGTCATCTGGCTGGCCAGATCAAAGGCCCCTTCCCACTGTCCCGAAAAGGTGGTTTTCTTTTCCCTGAACCCGGCCATCCACTGTACGCCAGAGACTGTACCCAGAAAATCTGGCACCATGTCCCCCACAAAGAACATGCCAAGGTCTGTGTTGTAGTCACTCTCAATGCTGAAATTGACACCGTCCCCACCGACGCCAATACCCTTTTCCCTGAGCGCCACCATCACTGAAACCAGCTCCTGATTGGTGGTGGGAAGCGCCAGCCCCGCCTCCTGAAAAAGGGTCTCATTGACAATATATCCCTTGTACTGGCCTGGGAGTGGCAGCAGATAGGTTTTGCCGTTCTGCTTCAGGAGTTCCATGACGGTTCCGTCGTAGGCCACGCTTGCCTTTGTATCGCTGAGGTCCAGCGCATAGTCTAAAATGCTGCTGGAGGTTGGCTGTGAGGTCAGCAGCAGGTCGGGCCCTACGCCCTTTTCCAGCTGGCGCAGCTGCTCACTGGGGTAAGGCGTCCGTTCACACTGGAGGTCGATGTCGGGGTAAGTCGATTCCACCAGCTGCTCAAGATTTTTAAAATCGTTTGAATACAGCAGCGTCACTGTGGTCTTATCAGACCGAGGGCTCTGTCCGCAGCCGGACAGCATACTGCACAGGAATACACCGCACAAAACAGCCGCAGCCATTTTTTTTCGATTTTTTTTCTTAATATTCAATCTCCCCATAATTTTGTTCTCCTTTTATATATCACATATCTTCTTGGAACCTTTACCATATAATTATAGCATCTGTGACCGATTAAATCAATTACAAAGAACCTTTCTGCAAAAGGAAACAAAAAAAGCACAGCGCAGAATTGTGCTGTGCTTTTCTGGAAGATGAACATAATTTGTCTATATACACAATATAAGCGTCAAATTGCTTTAACCTTGACAAAATAATTATTAAAAATTAAAATGAGGGGTAAAAATAACCCAGAGGTGTAACGTGAAACAAATATGGAATATCTTTAAAAGGGACGTCTGGCGGCTGTGGAAAAACCGCTTTGCGCTCATTGTAACCATCGGCATTATTGTGATCCCCTCCCTTTACGCCTGGTTTAATATCGGGGCAAACTACGATCCCTACAGCAATACAAAGGGGATCAAGGTCGCTGTCGCCAACGAAGATGCCGGAACCCAAAACGCGGTTACTGGCAAGCTCAACGCCGGTGACGAGATCATTGCCAATCTCAAAGAAAACGACCAGCTCGGCTGGACCTTTGTCGATACGGAGAAGGCGGTTGAGGGCGTAAAATCCGGCAAATACTACGCGTCCATCATCATTCCCGAGGATTTCAGCAGCCGGCTGACGGATTTTTTAAACGGACGGATCGAGAAGTCCGAAATTATTTACTATGTTAATGAGAAGAAGAACGCCATCGCGCCCAAAATCACCGATACCGGCGCACAGACGCTGGAGGAGGAGATCAAGAGCACTTTTTCCTCTGTGGCCTCTGAGAGTGTGTCAAAGGTCATGGCCGCCTCGGCAGTGGGCATATCCGGAAAGCTCAACCAGGCCAGCGCGGACATCACCGCTGCCATCGACACTACCCGGAGCGACCTGGACACCTACCGTGTGCTGCTGGAAAACTTCAGGGGAACCATCGCTGACGGGCAGGGCAGCATTGACGGCGGCAAGGCCACGCTTGACAGTCTTAAGGACGCCGCCGCCTCGGGCCAGAAAGGACTTGAAAGCGCACAGGACCGTCTGAGCCAGAGCCGTGAAAGCGTTGGAAAATTTTCAGGAAGCCTGTCAAACATCCTGAACCAGAGTCAGAGTGTTCTGGGGCAGATCGGCGGGACGGCCTCATCACAGCTGGGAAACCTGGAAGCGCAGGCCCTTGAGATAAACGCAGGCTTTGAGAACAGTATTACCTCTGCAAAAGAGATGCTGTCCCTTAACCAGGAGATTGTGGACGCGCTGAAAAAGCTCAATGAAGATCACCCTTCACCCGAGCTCGCCAGGTTGATCCAGTCGCTGGAATCGGAAATCGAGAGCCAGCAGAAAATTCTGGACCGCCTGAATACTGGAAACGACAGTGTTAAAAACATGATTACGCAGGCATCGGAAACGCGCGAAAGCCTTAACGCGATCGCCACCGACAGCGGCAAGGCTCTGGGAGGTGTCAACACCAGTTTTCAGCAGAGCCTTCTGCCGCAGGTTAACCAGACCCTTGACAGCTTTGCCGCCCTCTCCGGGAAAACCGCCGGGATTCTGTCTGGGGTGCCCCCGGCGGCGGGCCAGCTCCAGGGCATCCTCGATGACCTGGGCACCGCGCTGACAGAGGCAGAGAACGCTCTCGACAGTACTCAGGGAGCCCTGGTGGACCTCGCTGGGCAGCTCAGCCGGGTCTCAACAGATTTGAATGCCATCAAAAACTCCCGGCTGTACCAGAATTTTCTTTCAACCACAGGTATAAAGCCTGAGCAGGTAGCAGAGTTTATGGAATCACCTGTGGAGGTCGAAACGGAAAAAATCTATCCGGTCGCCAATTATGGCTCTGCCCTTGCGCCTTTTTACAGCAATCTGGCCATCTGGGTCGGTGGTATTGTCCTTATCGCCATCTTTAAGCTGGAGGTGGACGAGGATGAAAATATTAAAAACCTCACACCCACACAGGCCTACTTTGGCAGGTGGCTCCTGTATATCTCGGTTGGCCTCTTGCAGGGCTTTGTGGTGTGCCTTGGAGACCTGCTCCTGATGAAAATCCAGTGTGAAAGCCCGCCGGCTTTTATCTTCGCCGGACTGCTGGCCTCCTTTGTCTATGTGAACCTGATCTATGCCCTTTCGGTTACCTTTAAGCACATCGGAAAAGCCATCTGTGTTATTCTTGTTATTCTGCAGATTCCCGGCTCCGCGGGTACCTATCCGATTGAGATGACGCCAGGCTTCTTTCAGGCGGTTCATCCCCTGCTGCCCTTTACCTATGGCATTAACGCCATGCGTGAGGCCGTGGCAGGCATCTATGCGGCGCATTACGTTTCAGACCTGCTTCACTTGCTTATCTTTATCCCTGTGGGGCTGGTCATCGGCCTGGGGCTCAGGCCGCTGCTCTTAAACCTCAACCACTTCTTTGACAGGCGGCTCTCCGAAACCGGGATGATGGTCAGCGAGACAGAGGGCGGTATCAAACAGAAAAAGGACCCCATCTCCATCATCGCCAGAGCCCTTGCCGTGGAGGGCCGGACGACTGAAGAACGGGAAGCCCGGCAGGCGGCCTTTGAGGAGAGCTACCGCAAAAAGATAAAGGCGGGCTTTCTGCTCATGTTTATTTTGCCCCTTGTTTTCATGGTGCTCATGTTCAGCCTGGACTCAAAAATTATTTATCTGGTGCTGTGGATCATATCTCTGATCGGTATCTCGGTATACCTCATCTGCCTCGAGTACTTCCGGGATAAAATGCGCAAGCAGTTTGAGCTGGAGCAGCAGCTCTGCGGTATGACCGATGAGGAAATCCGGGCCATGTTTAAGGACGACTGGAAAGGGACTGAAAAATGAAAAAAATCTTGAAAATCTTTACGGGCGACTTCAGCCGTATCCGGAATAATACCATTGCCCTCATTGTCGTGATGGGTGTCTGCGTTGTGCCTGCCATGTACGCCTGGTTTAATATCGCGGGGAGCTGGGACCCCTACAGCAACACAAAAGACATAAAAATCGCGGTTGCCAACACCGATGCCGGCTACCAGGGCGACATCCTCTCTGTGAGCATGAACGTGGGCGACGAGGTGGTAAAAGCCCTGAAGGCCAATGACCAGATGGACTGGCAGTTTACAGACAGGGACGAGGCTCTGGAGGGCGTGAAATCCGGCGCCTATTACGCCGCCATTGTGATCCCTGAGGATTTCAGCGCCAATATTATGAGCCTGTTTTCCCCGGATATTAAAAAGAGCGCGATCATCTATTATACCAATGAGAAGGAGAATGCCATCGCGCCCAAAGTGACCGATAAGGGTGCGACTGCTGTCCAGGAGCAGGTCAACAGCCTCTTTGTGGAAAAGGTGTCCGAAATCTCCCTTGAGGCGCTGCAGTCTGTCTATCAGGCCGCGGATAAGCAGGGCAATCAGTCCCTGACCGAGAGCCTTAAAACTAATCTTCAGCGGATAGAAGCAGAGGTGGAGACCTCCGCAAAAACAGTGCGGGCCTTTGCGTCCATGACCGAATCTACCCAGAAGGTTCTGACCTCGACCACCGGCTTCCTGGAAACCTCTGGGAACAGCGTCTCGGAAAGCTCAGGCATTCTGCAGGAGGCAGAGGGCACAGCCCGGGGACTCCAGGGTGCGATGGACACTGCCTCCCAGGGCATCGAAACCGTCTTTGATGTGAGCGGTGAGAGCTACCAGAAAATATCATCCGAAATCGACAAGGCTTTCGCCTCTGTGGACCAAAACGCCGGTGAGGCCGCCAAAAGCTTAGACAGTCTGGCCGATGAGGTACAACTGCTCATCAACCATTACACCGAACTCCGTGACACGCTTCAAAAACTCAGCGATGAATTTCCGGACATGGCGCCCGCGCTCCAGCCTGTGATTGGCAAGCTCAATCAAATCATCACCCAGCAGGAGGCCCTGCGGGACAAGCTGACAGAAACCGTGGATAAAATCTCTGAAACCACTGGTATGGCAGCGTCAGATTATCAAACCCTCAAAGGGCTCACAGAACAGGCCAGTAAAGTCATCGGCGACGCAAAAACAGACTATCAGACAAACCTGAAGCCCCAGCTGGGAACCCTGTTTTCAAGCCTTGATTTTGGCAGCGGCAAGGTGGCCGGTATCCTCGGCCAGCTAAACGGCAGTATCCACGACATCGCATCCCTTTCCGGTGAGACCGCTTCGGACCTGGGTACGGCGAGGGATCTCCTGACCCGCTCAGCCGATCAACTGGACGCTGTGAAGGCAAAGCTGGACAGCGTTCTAAAAGAGGTTGAAAAGGCCGCCGCCAGCGGCGACATGGCTGAAATCGAGACCTTGCTCTCCGGCAGCCCCGCTGAGCTCAGCAGCTTTTTAGCCGCTCCGGTCGAGCTCAAGACTGAAAAGATATACCCTGTGGCAAATTACGGCTCTGCCATGGCACCATTCTACACAACGCTTGCCATCTGGGTCGGCGGCGTTGTGCTCGTGGCCATGATCAGCGTAAATGTCTCGGAAAAAACAGAAAAAGCCCTCTCTTTAAAGCCCCACCACGCCTACTTCGGGCGATACATCACCTTCCTGATTCTGGGGCTGATCCAGAGCACCATCATTGCGCTGGGAGATCTTTTCTTCCTGGGAATTCAGTGTGAGCACCCCATACTCTTTTTGCTGGCAGCGTGGCTCACGAGCATTGTCTATGTGAATCTGATCTATACCCTCACGGTCTCCTTCGGTGACGTGGGCAAGGCCATCGCCGTTATCCTGATGGTTATCCAGGTTGCAGGCTCAGGCGGCAGCTTCCCCATCGAGGTGCTCCCAGAGTTCTTCCAGAGACTCTATCCACTCATGCCTTTCGCCCACAGCATGAACGCCATGCGCGAGTGCATTGCGGGTATGTACCAGAACACCTACTGGATCGAGATGGGCTGTCTGGCCATTTTCCTGATCCCTTCCCTGCTCCTCGGCCTTGTGCTCAGAAAACCGGTTATCCGCCTGAACCACACCTTTACCGAGAAGCTGGAAAGCACACATTTAATGTAAAACATACAAAAAAAGCACGGCGCAGAAATGTGCCGTGCTCTTTTTATTGGCTTATTTTTTCTTCAGTCTGCTTTTCTGAGCGGATAACCACATCGTCATTGATGTATCGGTACCGTTTGGAGGTGTGATGTCCGTGGTAAAACACCTGTTTGTCCGAATACATCCTTTCGTCCGCCGCGGTAATGGCCGCGTCAATATCTGAACCTCGCGGCGTCCAGTATGCGCCGATGGCCGTACTGATATGAGAGCTATGCTCAAAGTAGCCGCGGAGCTTTTCAACCCTGTCAAAAAAACCTGCCTCGGTGTCTCCGAGGGCGATGATTACAAACTCATCCCCGCCCACGCGGTAAAAATTGCTCTCGCCAAACCCTTCACGGATACAGCGCGCGCATTCCACCAGAAGCCGGTCACCTCTGCTGTGCCCATACAAATCATTGACCGATTTCAGCCCATTCATATCCAGAAAGACAATCCCCACAGAATCCTCATAATCCGTAAAGGCCTCAAGATCCTGTATGTAGCGATTGCGGTTGTAAAAGGAGGTCAGGTTATCATAGTAGCTCAGCTTGGTCAGCTCTGCCTCGTCCTCGGTGCGCCGGATAGCCAGCATCAGGAAATAGCGCAGAGTCTGCAGGATTGATACGGCATTCTGCATTAGCTCCGGCGGCGGATTGTCCACACCGATACAGGCGTAAAGCTCGCCATCCCGTTCCAGCGGAACCGCTACAAGCCGCTCGATATTCTGGAATGAAAGGACTTCATACTCCAGGGGTGTGGTTATCTTAAGGTCTTCACAATCGTCAATGATCATATATTCCTGCTCAGTAAAGGCCTCGATCCAGCGGCTGAAGTAATGTCTGGGAATACTCTGCAGATCCTCCTGCTCAGGCTTGATGCCGTCGGCGCACCACTCATAGGTATTTTTCAGCAGCTCACCTCTCAGGTCAAAAATATAGCTGCGGTCTGCCCTGAGAAATTTACCAATACGTTCAAGAAAAAGAGGAATGGCCTGGGGCAGGTCATGGTTCTGGTAGAGATCACGGATACACTCCACAATAACCTGCTCGGTTTCAAGCATATTTTTCAGGTTTTGCTTTTCCCTCATGGCCTCGGTCAGGTCAAAGGCAATCTCGAACCGGGCCGGACGGCCCTCCCACTCGATCAGCCGGTCTTTTAAGAGATAATGCCGCCCGGTTATGGGGTTGGTGTGCTCCCAGTTAAAGTACTCTTCCGGCTTCAGATTTGGCGTTGAGCAGAAAGGGCAGGGCGCGTCCAGCCCCTGAAGCAGTTCATAACACTTCTTTCCCTCTGTATCCTTAAAGTTAAAGGAATCCCTGCCAGCTTTGTTAATGAACAACAGGTCGTAGTTTTCCAGATCAGAGACGTACATGAGCTCTGGCAGCTCGTCGAGAGGCGCCCGGATGTCGTTCAGCATCTGGTTTAAATGGATCTGCCGTTCCAGAGCTTCCTTCTCATCTGCCAGAAGCTTTTCGCGGCGCTTTTGCTGGGATGAGGCAAAAAAGGCGCAGACCACTACCATGGCCAGGAAAATCAGGGTAACCAGAAACAGAAAATATTTCGCGTTTTTTACTGCCTGCTCTGTGTAACGCTCCGCGGCGAAAACGGTTTGGTCGGCAAGCTCGAAATACTCCTCGCTTATTCCATACAGCGGCCCGGCGGCTCCTCCGGCGCGGTAGTCGTAAATCGCGTTTTTAAGTTCGCCCCATTTACTCTGCAGGCCGCTGACGAGCCCCTGATACTCTGGATCCGCCAGCTTAACCAGATTGTTCTTTTCTCCGCCGTTCTGAAGCTCCTCCAAAACAGCGTCCAGCTTCCCGATAAGGGCATCGTTCTGCTCGTTGTTCAGCTCCTGCTTTACCAGCCGCTGTGTCGCCCCCCGGACAATACCGGAATAATTGATCACACGGGCATTCCCCTCTAAGTTCTGGATTGTCAGCAATGAAAATACACTGCTGACAATCAGCGCCACACCCAAAATAAGAACAATGGTTGTAAACCGGATCTTTTTTAATAATTTTGTCATCGCTGCCTTCCCCTGTCTGTTTTCTGTTTTCAGGCCTTTATTCCCGGAATTGTTGGTTTCTGTAAATCAGGCTAATGTATTTGACTGGGGTACAAATGTAATCGGCCATCATACTTTAGCGGTAGAATATATAAAACAAATTTTTCTTTGATTAATATCACCTATTCTACTACAATTAGGACTAAATATCAAGTTAAGATGACATGACAAAGCCCTTGTTTTTTATCAGAGAGCACAGCGCAAAAATGTGCCGTGCTCTTTTCCCATAACAATCACTCAAAGGGATACTGCATTCCCCACTGCCCGCGTACAGCGGTCAGGATTGCCATCACATCGCGGCTCAGGGCAAGGGGCGCGATGCCAGCCCTGCTTTCAATGGCCTCCTGCATGTGGCGCACCTCATAGCAGAGCGCGTCCCCAGTTTTCCCGGCTTCTATTACCTCCCGCCTGCCGTCCGCAGTGTAGGTGATCACTGCTCTCTGTGCCCTGGGGTAGTTATCCACCTCAATATAGCCATACTCCCCGGCCACCACACCGCGTTTGGGCTGCTTGGCCCGCATGGTCAGGGCGGTGACGGCCATCTGCCCCCGGTCATTTTTCAGGATAATACCGGACTGCTCATCCACACCTGTCTCAAAGTACTGAGGCGTGGTCAGAATGACATTGGGTCTGGTTTCCATAAAAAACCGGGCAAAGGCCATGGCGTAGATGCCGATGTCTAAGAGAGCGCCTCCAGCCAGCGCCTTATCGAAGAAGCGGTTTTTCACATCGTATTCCTTGCAGCTCCCAAAGTTGACCTGTATCATCTTCACCCTTCCGATGGCACCGGAATCTACCATCTCACGCAGCTTCTGGTAGAGCGGCATATGATAGATGGTCATTCCCTCCATGACCACCACGCCCCTTTCCAGGCCTAACGCAGCCACCTCCTCAAGCTGCCTTGCATTGACGGTAATGGCTTTTTCGCAAAAGACGTGCTTGCCGGCTCCGACAGCCCTCATGAGTGTTTCATAGTGGTAATTGTGGGGCGTACCGATGTAAACCACATCCACCTCCGGATCAGCCAAAAGTGCCTCCTCACTCTCGAAAACTTTCCGGACTCCGTATTCACGCGCAAAAGCCTGCCCCTTCTCCACATGATGATTATAAACGCCATAGATTTCACCGTTTTCCTGTTTCAGCGCACTTGCCATCTCGTTGCCGATAACGCCAGTGCCAATAATCACCCAGTTATATTTTTTCATGCTATTCAACTCCTTTTGTGTGATTGATCATTCTATTTTAAGATAAAAACAGAGGGACAAAAGCCCCTCTGGTCAACTGCTGGTTATGTTTTTTAATTCCCTGGCCATCTCCTCAATTTTTTCGTTATAGTTATCTACCCGGGTCAGGGATGAACGGAAAGGCCGGTTCGCACAGCTTGCGTCGTAAACCTTGTACTGGTTTTTCCCCAGATCCTTGGAATGGTACAGGGCCTGGTCGGCCTTTTGGAGAAGAGTGTCAAAATCCTCCCCATCCTGAGGATAGCGGGAAATGCCAAGGCTTCCGGTAATGCCGTAGCTGTTAAAGCGTTTGTTCAGCTTTTTACAGATGGCTGAAACACGCCTTTCGATGTCTCTCTGGTCGATAATGTCGTGGAACAGGATCAGGAATTCATCGCCACCCACACGTCCTACCAGATCGGTATGGCGCACACTGCTGGTCAGAATCTCTGCCACCTCCTTGAGCACCATATCCCCAAAAAGATGGCCGCGATCGTCATTGACCGATTTAAAATTATCAACGTCGGCAAAGCACAGGGCGGCGTTCTGTATACGCCGGTCCTTGAGCACCAGAATCGATTGCTCCCGCATTGCCCTCTGGTTTAAAAGCCCTGTGAGCGGGTCGCTCTCTGCTTCCTTTTTAAGCATCAGGCTGCGCTGCTTGCTCTCCTCGACATTGATGAGCTTGCCGATATAGCTCACGCATATCGGCTCAAACTCCATATCCCAGATAGGATAAAGATAAACCTGATACCACTGGAAACCCTCCCCGTCCAGATTGATGCGCAGCTCCGCCTTGCAGGTCGGCCTGTCTGGCGTAATGCGCTCAAGCTTTTTGAAAAGACGCCTTTGATCCTCGGCGTTGACCAGCGTCTCATCCGACAATAACCGGCTGATCTGCGGAAATAACGGATCCTTTCCGGTCAATATCTGAAAACGGTCAGAAAAGGTCAGCTTGTCCGCGCGCAGGTCGTATTCAAAAATAAGCTCATCCGAAAGCTCAGACAATATCTGATACTTCTGCCGCTCCTGTTCTAACAGATATAGGGTCCGGCTTGACAGATCGCCGTGCGCTTCTTTTTTCTTCTTTTCAGGCATAGACACCTCACCGGGCGCGGTGACCGTCGACGTCAGCATTTCGCCCCCCTTCATGGATCGGTTAAGCTCGGGCAGTGCTGTCATAAAGCATTCGATCAGCTGTGGATTAAAGACCCCGCACTCCCCGTCCAAAATCATCTGGACGGCGGTTTCATGAGTGTAAGCGTCCTTATAAACCCGCTTGCTGGTCAGCGCGTCGTAGACATCGGCCAGCGATACCGCCTGGGCCCAGATAGAGATCTCGTTGCCCACCAGGCCGTCGGGGTATCCGCCTCCGTCCCACCGCTCATGGTGGTGGCGGCAGATATCGTAGCAGTAATCATAGTAAGCCAGATTCTGGACGCCGGACAGCTCCATTAAAATCTCGCTTCCCCGTGAGGTGTGCGTTTTCATGATCTCAAATTCCTCATCGGTCAGGCGGCCGGGTTTGTTTAAAATATTGTCCGGTATGGCCACCTTACCGATATCGTGCATGGCCGCCGCCTCGGAGATAATCTCAATCAGGGAGTCGGAAAGTCCATATTCACTATGGTTTTTTGCAAATTCAGCCAGCAGCAGCCGGGTAATCACGCGCACGTTGTGTATATGGGACACCGATTCGGTGTTTTTAAATTCAATAATACTGCTGAGGGTGTCAATCATCTGGGCGCTGTTTTCACGCATTTTTTCCGCCTGCTCCCGCAGCGCCCTTGTCTGTTCAGCCACCAGCTGCCGCAGGTGAAGCTTCTGGGTATACTGCTCAATGATGTTGTGGACGCGCTGGATCACGATATTGGGATTAAAGGGCTTGGTGACAATATCCGCTGCCCCCATCTCATAGCCGCGCTGCATAACGCCCTCACTGTTCTCAGCAGTAATCATGATGACCGGGACACGGCCAGCCAGGCCCATACGCTCCATTTCTGTCAGGACACCGAAACCGTCGAGCACTGGCATGATAAGATCCAAAAGCACAACCGCGATATTCTCGCTCTCCCGCTCCAGGATTTCCAGCGTTTGCGCACCGTTTTCAGCTTCATATATGGTATATTTTGTCTGGAACATCTCGCACAGCAGCGCGCGGTTCAGCTCCATATCGTCAACGATGAGTATCTTTCTTTTTTCTGTCTGGTTATCCATAAACAGCCCCCTTAAACGGACTTGTATCTCTCCGAATACTCCTTTGTAATAAATATAAATTCATTATAACTTAATCACAGAAAAAGTTCAACTTTTAGCACACATTTAAAAAACCTCAGGATATTTTACCAAAAAAGCTCATGAAAAAAGGCCTCACAGGCCTTTTAACCTGATCCGCCTAATTGACAGTGGCAATGACCGCAGCCATCATAACCGTCATAATAGCATCGATATATCCGACCATCTCACGGATTATTTTGCTGTCCTGCTGGTTTTTGATGGCCTTTAGTTTTTCTTTCATCAGATCATTTTCGTGTTTTGAAAAATACGGCTTAAGATTTCTGGTTTCTTTCAAAAGGCTGGCAAGGGCCGCGTCGTGCAGCGAAAGACTTTCCACCTGAACCGCCGCCCTTTTCAAAGTCTCGATCAATGCTTCCTTATAGGCTTTTTCAGGCACAAAAAGATCCCTGTTTCCGAAAAGCCCTCCTTTACCCTCTGCCACGGCTCCGGCCGCACTCAGAGAATTTCCGGTGTCCGTCAGAAGCTGATTAATCCGGCTGCTGGAAAAGGACATGCAGTAATCCTCAATTACCTTGGTAACAGAGCGGCTCTTATCGCTGAGGTAGGCGTAGAGCCCCTCCAGATGGCCCAGGCTGCCGGGCAGCGGAGCAACGGCCTCCACCTTTTTCCCTTCAATCTTTATGGCGCCCTCCAGGAGCAGATCCATTATTCCTGCGGCCACCAAACCTGCTTTCGTCTCCGTACTATTCGCCATCGGCAGCTTTCCTTTATCATTGGTGGTTAAAATTAGATATTCCTGTGTGAGTGCTTTTCTTTCCATCGCGTTTCTCCTTTTTTAATTGTCTTTACTCAGTATAACACAGAAGTATCCAGGTTTTTTATATTTTTCGCGAGCGGTCCGTTTCACTGCCCAGACGGTCAGACATCTTACACCTTGGCCCTCAGCGACTCAGGGATATTCAGTCTGGCCCGCCGTGACAGCAGGCACAGTCATAGTAACCAGCGTATGATAATTCATCAGAAAAATACTGCCTGTCAGTGTGACCGCCAGATAAAAAATCGCCAGGCTGTAGCAGAGACAAATAAATAACTGGCATAAAATCGAAAACAATAAATACAAGCGTCTTCTCCTTTTGGATGATTCGGACACCATTATATCCGATAATAAAATAAGAAACCATAGAGGGGGGACAATCCATACAGCTCAGGATCGTGGAGCGCTTCAACCAATGCGTGGATACTACTGTTTTCACCATGCAAGCCCACGACATCCTGTCCTTTATTTCGATTATCCCCTCAAAGAAAAGTGATGACATTTCTATTATACAAACGTTCGTTTCAAAAAGCAAGTGCTTTTAGAACAAATATTCTTATCGTAGTCTGTTTAGTTTTAACAGCTTGATAAGACTTTATAATGAAAGAAGCCCCTGATCTTTGATCAGGGGCTTCTTTTGGGGAGAGTAAATTGGGGGAGAGATTAATTGATTTAAGTAAGAGGTATGTGTGTTCAATTCTATTTATACCCGGGAATCTGCAATATAAACATCTGAACAAAACAGGATAAAACATATCTAAAGCTTAACTTAACAGCTCTTGCAAAAGCCCAGAATATCTGATATATTAAAAACAGGTGCATCTAACATTTTCAATAAGCGCGATACTCTCCTATCCCTTGGTAGACCGTAGCTTTTGAATATTCCTGTTGGGTGCACTTTTTTTAAAATCGCTTCCCTCACATTAAAAAATGAACAAATGAGAAGATGTCAAAAGCTTTATATATTGTACATAGATGACACGATATCCAGATAAAATACACGGAATTTCTTGACAGACCCATCCCTTTTACTTTAGAGTATAGAAAGGATAACCGCCGCTGGCGGGTAAACCGAACATCAGATTATTTTATATTAGCGGAGGAATTAACGCATGCAGGACTTTCTTAAAAAGTTGACAAGTGAATGTAAGAATATAGAGCTGCCCGAAGAATTTAATTATTTTGGAGAGCTTGTCGGGAGCTGGAAAATTGACTATATTGACAACAGCACTTCGCACTCGATTAAAGGCGAATGGCACTTTTCGTGGGTTCTTGAGGGAATGGCAATACAGGATATTATTATCCTGCCCGATTATGAACGCGGGACGACGCTTCGCGTCTATAATCCCGGCACGCAGGCCTGGGATATTGCCTATTGTTTTACAGGAAAAATTATTCGGCTTGAAGCAAAAAAAGAAAATGGCATAATCGTCCTTACGGATATTGAGAATAAAAGGAGAAAATGGGTATTTGCTAAAATTGAGGAAAATAATTTCCATTGGCAGGACGTTACCGTAAAAGAGGACGGCGAATGGCATATTAATTTTGATTTATATGCCGAACGCATTTAAGGAGAAAATAATATGACCATTGCACTCGAACTAAAAAATTTAAAGAAAACCTATGAATCAGGGGTTGTGGCGCTGCGCGGCATCAATTTAGTTGTGGAGCAGGGCGATTTCTACGCGCTCCTTGGACCAAATGGCGCTGGAAAATCAACCACCATCGGAATCGTTACCTCCCTGGTGAATAAAACAGCTGGAACTGTAAAGGTGTTTGGATATGACCTTGATACCGATCTGGTCCAGGCAAAACAGCAGATCGGCCTAGTGCCACAGGAGTTTAACTTTAATCCATTTGAAACCGTCCAGCAGATTGTCGTCAATCAGGCTGGTTACTACGGTGTTCCCCACAAGGAAGCCCTGGAACGCAGTGAAAAATACCTCAGGCAATCCGGACTGCTTGAAAAGCGCCATGAACGGGCGCGGATGCTCTCCGGTGGGATGAAGCGGCGTTTGATGATTGCCCGGGCATTGATGCATGAGCCACGCCTGCTTATTTTAGACGAGCCCACAGCAGGGGTCGATATTGAATTGCGACGTGAGATGTGGGATTTCCTGAGAAACCTGAATGCACAGGGAACGACCATCATCCTGACAACCCATTACCTGGAGGAAGCAGAAATGCTCTGCCGCAATATCGGGATCATCCAGTCCGGTGAGCTCATTGAGAATACCAGTATGAAAAACCTTTTGTCGAAATTACAGTATGAAACCTTTATTTTTGATTTAGAGCCTTTTGAAACCAGGCCTGTTATCAATGGGTATAAAAACTACTTTGAGGACAGCCGTACCCTCACCGTCGAGGTCCAGCGCGATCAGGGAGTCAACGGAATCTTCGAACAGCTCACAAAACAAGGGATAAAAGTCGTTTCCATGCGTAATAAATCCAACCGTTTAGAAGAATTATTCTTAAAAATCACCGATGTTAAACATCAATCGGAGGAAAAAAATGTTTAAACTTTATTTTACTGCACTAAAACGCCTGGCTGCAAAAGAAACCAACCGCTATCTGCGCATCTGGGTACAAACTTTGGTACCGCCGGTCATCACCACCTCATTGTATTTTGTTATTTTCGGAAATCTGATTGGTGGACGAATTGGAGAGATGGGCGGTTTTTCCTATATGGAATTCATCGTGCCCGGGCTCATTATGATGTCTGTCATCACCAGCTCCTACAGCAATGTCGCCTCCTCCTTTTTTTCTCAAAAATTTCAGAAAAACATTGAGGAGCTGCTGGTCGCGCCAGTGCCGACTCAGGTTATCATTCTGGGGTTCGTCACCGGCGGTCTGGGGCGAAGCATCATGGTCGGAGCGCTCGTCACTGTGATTTCGTTATTTTTTGTCCCCCTTCATGTCTTTTCCTGGCCCATCATCCTCGTTACCCTGCTTATGACGGCTGTCTTATTTTCATTGGCTGGGCTGCTCAACGGGATCTTTGCCAAATCCTTTGATGATGTCTCCATTGTGCCCACCTTTGTGCTGCAGCCACTAACCTATCTGGGCGGTGTGTTTTACTCCATTTCGATGCTGCCGCCGATCTGGCAGGCTGTTTCAAAGGTTAATCCCATTGTCTACATGGTCTCAGGCTTCCGTTTTGGGTTTCTTGGCGTAACAGATGTCCCGGTCGTGTGGTCCTTAACAATCCTTGTCCTTTTTATCATCGTGCTTTACGCCATTTGCTGGTATCTCATTGAAAAAGGGGTCGGCTTGAGAAGCTGACCTCTTTTTCAAAAAATAAAAAAGCCCTTCTTCACAAAGCGGATCGCCTGCATTAGAAGAGCCGTAAATACTAAATGGTTAATCCATGATTTCCATAGGTTTTCCGCAGCAGAAAGGGATTAAATCTCCTTCTTTTACAGATTGAACTTTATTACAGGTTAGGCAGTAAACCTGGCAATCGAAGGGCGCCCTAAGCTCTGGTGCCGCCTTTGCTTCTGCTTCTGTTAAACCACCAATGTGAAAGCGCGCTACATTGTTTTCTGTCGGGATATATACACCGATCGGTGACAGTTTCTTATTATCTCCCACGCAGTTCCCCATTTTAATCCAAAGCGCTTCAAGCTCAGCAGTTTCAATCTGATTTTCTGGAATAAACTCAACAACAGCCTTATCCATATTGATCTTCATAATATCTTCCTCCTTCGTTCTTCAATATATACATTTTATCATCATTATAGCATCTATTTTAATCCATGTCTATTATTAAATAGGATACATTTCAAAATAATAACAATTATCTTGTTTTACGTAAAAAGCCCCTGAACAAAGACCGAGAGCCCTGAAAAAGAAAAGACCCTTTCAAATGGCTTAAACAGCCTGTTTGAAAGGGTCTTTCATTTTTGTTTCATGTTACTAAGTCTGTATTAAACTGGCTTATCAGGGCGTTGCATTTCCTTTAAATCTACCTTTTTTAGCGTTTTTTCGTGCAATGTGTTTTGAAACTTTTTGCTTTATAAAAATCTATAAGGGGCAAAATTAGGGGCAACATATTTATACATTTTTCGTGAATATACAATACTCTTCATATCAAAAAAATCTCTACATTATATATGGTCTATTATGTTAAGATATTTCATGAACTTTCTTCTTAAACTCCCGTACAACTTCCTCAACCGTCAGCCCCTGAAGTTGATCCTGTGTTTGCTGAATAATGCCATTCACAACCCCATCTTTGTAGAATACATCCAAATAGTAGCCTTTGTACTCTTGCGCGATTTTCATTTTTATCCCCCATTTTAATTTAAATATTTTAGGTCTTCCAGTATTTCTTCCCTGGCCTTTTTCTCCTCTTTTGGCGGGTCGAAAATAATGGCAGTCCATTGCTTTGTTCGGTTATCGAAAAGCAGCTCCGCATTCTTCTTATCCGTAATGACAAGATAGCGCAGTCCGGGCGAGCCGCAGCGGATAAAACCTTTCTTAACTTCTACAATTTCTTTAATCTCGTATTGCTTCCCATCGGCGTAAAAGCCTTTTGGAATATACTTAGTGCACATCCTTAGCAGATCGACCCTTACGTTATTGTACTTACGTTGCATAAAACCACCTCATTAAAGAACGTTTGTGTCTAAATTATAGAACTTTCGTTCTCAAAAAGCAAGCGAGACAAATTCCATCTATTCTTAGGGATTATTATATACACGACAATAAAAAACTCCCGATCCAAAAGACCGAGAGTTCTAAAAAAGGAAAAGTTAGTTGGGAGAGTAATTTGTATTTTAAAAAGTAAGAGGTATGTGTGTTCGAGATTATTTATACCCCTGGTGAGTGGGTTTTAAACAAAAAGAAGCCCTATTGGACTTCCCAATCTCACCAAATACCTTCTACACATTCGTTAATATACGTACCTCTTAATTAAAGAAAAGAATATATATTTCTCTAACCAGGCAATTCAAATATACTTTTAATAT
The DNA here is from genome assembly GCF_900142645.1 of Eubacterium callanderi. GTDB lineage: Bacteria > Bacillota > Clostridia > Eubacteriales > Eubacteriaceae > Eubacterium > Eubacterium callanderi. Next base: position 35,633 of record NZ_FRBP01000006.1, on the reverse strand, counting down.
TAAAATAAACAACCGCCATTATTTATTTTTTGTAATATCGTTAATTTCTTCCCTGTATTTTTTCACAAATGTTATATATTTTTCATTTTCCTTTTTTTTCAGGAAGAAAAATATTCCCTCTATAATTAAAATCATAACCGCCAAAACAAAAAATATCAACAGATTAATCCTTAAAAACAGCCGCTCATCGGCATAGGAATTAAACATTAATAGTTTTGTGTAAAGTATAGACATTAAACTTAAAAAAGCAAGCGTCCCACCTAATATTTCATAGGGTATAAAACACCAGTGCAAACTTTCCCTTTTACATCTTTCCCAATCATGATTCAAGAATAGTCCAATATACTTTATTAATTGTTTTTTTGTCTTTTGATCAACAATATTCGTATTATTATTTTTTAATAACGCCCAAACATGGCCGTCTTTATAAAAATTATTGTTATCAAAATAACCACATGGATTTAATCTTACTTTTAACTCTGTAATAGCTTGAGAGACTTGATAACTATTCCCGTTTTCAATTTTTATAGATAAAATATTTAATCTTTCTCTCCATTTACTTCTTTCTTTCATAATATTTTTGTTTTTAATCACAATTATTTGTTGAAAAAAACTCCTAAAAGAGCAATTATTGCGGTAATTCCTGCTAAACCTAATAGATTATTCTCCATAAAACCCCTTGCCTTTTGTTTTTATTCTATCAAAAAAAAAAACGAGAAAATTCTAGGCTTAAAGGAAAATTTCCGAATGCTTTTAATATTTCAATTTGAGCTGATAACATTTTTCCATTAAAAAGAGGCCGCCTCTCTCAATGAAGGACGGCCTAAAAGGAAAAGAAATGAAAAAGATTCTGTGTGTCTTTACGTTTAGAACGCGACAAGAATCTTTAAAACATCTGTAATAATTTGGTTACTTAAGGATAAATCCGAAATTAAATCCCTAAAGCAACTCTTGTCAGATCGCCACAGATGCCGTCCGATTCCAGTCCATTTTTCGCCTGGAAGTCTTTCAGCGCAGCAATGGTGACCGGCCCCGCACCGCCATCAATCGCTACATCATAACCATGACATTTCAACGCCTCCTGAATTCGTGCGATCTCAGTCATCAGCGCGATGTCGGTCTTGATCCCGTACTCACCGTCAACGGTTAAGCCATGGAACCTCTGGATGCATTCACAGGCATATTGGCTTTCTGAACCGTAGAGCGCATCTTCGGTTAGCGGACCTGTCTCGCCCCAGTAGCCGCAGAAATTGCAATCTCTCTGGAACTGGCGGATATTTTCGTCTGGGCCATCACCGTAAGAGAGGTAATAGCTGCCGCTGAAGATGGACGTAAAGCCATAAGGGTTATCGTTGCTTGGCTGCGGGTCTGGCGTCGGTGCTGGTGTGCTACCATTATAAGCAATCCCCATTGCGCTTAAAATCCCTTTCGCAATCCCGGTTCCTGCCAGTTCTGGATTCGTCAATACCCCAATGTCTGCCCGGATGGACCCTGTTTCAAAAATACAGGCCGTCATATCTGTTTGGGCGACTTCGTAATCATCCCGATATAAGATGCCGCGTGTTCCAAGCCCTGTCACAGCCATATACTCGCGATTAACGGTTTCTGTAAAAGCTGGACCACCGGCAGATCGCGGGTCAACAATCGGAAGTGTTCCGCTCGGTGCTTCCCTGTAGTCACAATGCACTGACATGTAATAATCATAACCGCCGTTGTTTGCATCCCGAACGGTATAAGTCATGTTCCGATCGTTTCCGGTATCCCAATCCGTCCCAACAATAACGCCATGCTGACGCAGGATTCGAACTGCAACGCCGACAATATCAAACATCAGGTCTGCTTCGGTATAACTACCATCCACGCATCCAGAATCCCAGTTTCCATTAGTGGAAATACCGTGTCCTACTGCTAAAAAAATACTTGCCATTATTATCTGTCCTCCTTCTTTTCATTAATCCCATTTACCACCTGCTTCCACAGCTGGTTCCCATAAACCGCCGCTGCAGCTGCCAGAATGCCCTGAATCGCCGCGGTCACATTAAACCCGCCGATTCCAAACCCCAGCGCAACGCCTAAAACGCCGATTATCCACGGGATTAACCAGTTGGGTACTTTGGGTGTGCCCTTTAAAAAAAGCCCCAGCACGTAGAGCACAGGGACTAAAATCAAGAAGTCTTGTACGATGTATTCCATGTCTATTCCTCCCTAATGGGCAGGTCTTTGACCCGCTCATACAATTCTTTCGCTGTGCCGTTGCCGCCCATGTCTTCGTATGGCTCAAACATGTGCTCCAGATTCTTTAAATCCGAAACAGTTACCCAGCTGCGTTTGATATAAAAAGTGCACGCCTGGTAAATCCGGTCGTGCAACATGCTTTGAATCCCTTCTTCAATCACGGCCACTCTTTGAGCTTGAACTCTAACAGGCTGCAGCACCAGCTTTCCAAAGGCCACCAGCGCTGTGATGCCGATGGCAATCTCCACAATTAATCTAAAATGCTCCACTCGGTTGTCCTTTCAAAATCGAAAAAGGACGCCAAGCGACGCCCTTCTCCTGAATCCTTACGCGTATAACTTCCCGCGTTTGTCCACTTCTGCCTTGACCTGCGCTCTTAAAAACGCGGGTACCATCGGGCAGTTAAACTCTGCTGCATCTTCTGCGGTTAAGGCTCTTAAGCCTAACTCGACTAAATCTGCGTACATGGCGACCATTCTACTCACCTCCTCCCCGTGGTTCTAACATCTGTAAGATGGTTTCAAACATTTCTGCTTGAGCCAGCTGCTGCTCTATTTTGTCTGCTTCCTGTTTTTCGATAGCTTCAGCCACTGCCAGTTGTGTTTGCTCGATGTCGCTCAGCGGCTCCGGGTCCGGCGTCGGGTCGTGCGCCGCGAGAATCGTGTTTATCTGCGGCTCCAGCGCATAATTGAAAGTTAAGTACAGTTCTCCAGTATCCGGGTCCATTTCCAGTGTGTACTCTGTAATCGATGCTGCCTCAATCTCCCGGCATAATTTGAGCCCATTGATGTTTCCGGAAAAAGCGATGTCGGTTCCGATTGTTTTTTTCATCTTTGTCTCCTTTCTAACTTTCTAATGTAGCTTTACGAGTCTTAGTACCGAACCGACTGTCATAAATGTGGTGACAGTCGCTGAGTAAAAACTGGTAAACTTAACAATGTCACCGGCTGTAAATCGCATCATTGTTGTTAAATTTAAATTCGACTCATTATTTACATTTCCCATACCCATAATCGCATCTTCGAGCATTGTCTCGGTGGCGGCCACTTTTCGCATCTGCAAAACTCCGCCTGAAGGTGCACCGGAGATGAGCAATGCATGCTTACAGCAAATAAGGTAAAGCCCTGTTTTAAGTATCTTTATATTGCTCGGCGTACCAGATACAATTTGCGCAAGTGTTGTGTCATCTTCTGTTTTATTCCATTGCATACCCCCGTCGCTGGGCCTATTGACTAAATCTGTTGTTCTGGAAATTAAGATACTTGGGCACAGATCTATAATTTGGTCTGCAATAGTTTTAAAATAAAGCGTATCCCAAGTACTTCCATTTCGAAATCGATATTCAGCTTTTCGAATTGCCATAAATACCTCCTATATTTTTAGCCAGACCAGGGCACTGCTGCCCGGGTCGGCTGTTTGCATTTTTGTTGGGGCGCCGGCTGGTCCGGTTGCCCCTTGTGGACCCTGTGGGCCCGTCGCTCCGGTAGCACCACGGGCTCCCGTATCGCCCTTTAGGCCCTGGATGCCTTGCGGACCACGATCACCCGTTGCGCCTTTATCGCCCTTATCCCCCTTAGATGCCATAAGAATCCAATAAGTTGTGTTTGTGGGCGTGATGCTACTGCTGGAGGTGTGGCTGGCTTTACAGGCATACATGCTGCCGTTGTAGGTTACAATGTCGATATAGGCGCTGTCGTTAACATATGCAACGCTACTTGCCCAGGCGTTTTTAAGGCGAATACTAACCCCTTTCGGTCCGGTCTCTCCTTTTGCGCCTTGGGGCCCCTGATCGCCTTTATCGCCCTTTAAGCCTTGTGGACCCGTATCGCCCTTTGGCCCTGTCGCTCCAGTTTCGCCTTTGGCTCCTGCGGGTCCGGTCGCTCCACGTTCTCCCGGGTCACCTTTTTCGCCTTTGGGACCAGCAACGCCTTGTGGTCCACGTTCACCTTGCGGCCCGGTTTCCCCTTTCAGCGATATCAGCCACTGTAGCTCTGTGCCAACATAACCGTTTTCCACCGCCACTTCATAAGCGCTCTTTCCGTCAGCACCGTCGGCACCGTCCTTTCCCGCTACGCCGGTATCCCCTTTGGGTCCTTGCGCGCCGGGCGGACCAGCAGGGCCAGTGTCCCCCTTTGGTCCAGTAGGTCCAGTGGCGCCGGTCGCTCCTTTTTCTCCGGGCGGGCCTTGCTCTCCTTGCGGGCCAACGGGTCCCTGTTTTCCTTCAGCTCCAGGAGCGCCGTTTTTTCCTGGAATTCCTTGTTCACCTTGCGGTCCAGGAGGGCCTTGCTTTCCTTCTGGTCCTGGTGGCCCCATAATATTCCCTAACAGTATCTCGCTCACATCGCTTCACCTCACTCGTATATCGCGTACAAATTGCCATCCTCATCCAATCGAAAGTTTGGCGTTTTGCCGTTTTCTCCAGGCTCGCCTTGTTTGCCCTGGTAGGATACGGGGCTCGCAGCGTTTTTCTTAATGCGGTCTGTGATCCCGGAGAGCTTTTGGCCAAACACCGGCTCAACTTTTCGGGTTCCCTTTTCATAGGTTTCCTTAACCTCTGTAATCTGGTGGTCTTCAATAATACCGGTCTCTTCATCGACAATGGTCACAAAGTCGCCCAGGTCCCATTTTTTGCGGTAATCCCGGGCGTCCACCTCGGCCGAGAAATCTTTCTGGTAAAGATACTCTGTGAGGCGAACCTTTCCACGGTCCTCAAGCGTTGTGTTGGCATCCTCGCCAATGTCACGGGCATCGAAGAAGATTTCCCGCCGGTCGTAGCCTGTTTTCTCATTGCCTAGGATAATGACCTCACGGTCAGCGCCCTCGCCCTGCCCAGCTACATAAGCGCAGTTCTTATAGTCCAGCTCGCTTTCGGCGTAGTTTCGGGAGTTGATCCGGTTCAAATCCTTGGAAAAAGTATAAGGCGCCCGAACGCCGTTTTCATAGGTTCGGTCAACGCCTTGTAATACTTCAAAAATAATTTTTTTATTGTTATAATCCAGTTCGGTTCCGGTGCCCAGCTTTGAAAGCTCGCTCAGGCTCTGCATTTCCTCGTACAGCCATTTATAGCGCGTCTGAAAAGAAAGCTTTTCGCCTCGGTTCTGGCTGGCCCTTAGGAGAAGGTTGGGAAGCTTTCGGTTTGGGTTCTCTGGGTTCGTACAGTTATGCTCCATCAGCCCAAGCATGATGTTTTCAGTTTCCGTGTTGAAGGTGTCTTCGTCCTTGCCTGCTGGCGGCAGTGTCGGCCGGTTAAAATACACCCACCGCGGACAAAAACCCTTGACGGTGATTGTTTTTTCAAAATACCGCTCCTCGATGCTGAACTGGGTAATGTAACCCAGGGAATTGAGGTCGTCCTCCAACAAAATAAAATGACCGTTTTGAAGCAGCAATGGGTTGTATGTTCCGAGCTTCAGTTCAAACACGCTGTACGTGTTCCATTTGCGGGTAAACTGCAATGAGCCGTACCTGGCAATCTCGCCGATCAATTTCAAATCGGGGTTAAGAAACCGAATGCTGACACGTTGTAATTGGTCCATACAAGCCCTCCATTAATCGGGATTTAAAGCAATCCACAATGCTCCTTCTGAAGGATTCTCCGGCTCGGTGTTTGCGTCCTGCACAAAGATTTCCCTGGGTGTGCGCCCTTGTGCGCCTTCAAACCAGGTGTCAAAACGTACTTGGATGTCATTCAGCAGCGTGTTGGCAAGCTGTTTTAATCCTTCCATCCAGTCGTTAAACTCCGACAGGTTTTTAGGCCGGATGGCGCCGCAAAGGTTTTTGTCGGTGCGTTCGTTGGTCACGCTTACGATTCCAGAGGCATTGACTGTAATCTGTGCCAGCGAGATTTCCCAAACGTTGTTGTCCCGTTGCAGTGCTGGTGGAGTTGATGTAGTTCCCTGCTTAAGCTGTGGCTCGTAAACCGTCCTGCGCGTCTTATCCATTTTGATCACAACGCGGTCTTTTCGGTTGCCTGCAGGGACCGTAATGGTCATATCCGCTGGCGTATACCGATAAAAACCTTTTATGATCGCGAAGCTGTCGCCTGCAACGGTCAAGGTCGTCGCTGACGCTTTCTTAACCTCATATTCCATGCTGCCATCCGCACGCACACCCACGCCGGATTCATAAATCCGGTCAAAATACCGGTTAAACTCGGCCTGTCCATACAGCGCGCCGCCGTCCCAAAAACCATGATATTGTTCTGCCATTTAATCTCCTTTCTACACGCCCAAATAGCGGTTTCTATATCGAATTCTTACTTCCTGAGGCACCAGATCGGCGTCGTCACATTTAAACTCGATGTCATTGTCCCCGACCTCCAGCTCAAAGAACTTATTCTGAATATCAATGTAGTCAAAAGCATTCTCCCGCTGGCCGTTTTCCCGCACGATTTCAACGCTTTTCTTGCCAAAGTCGGTGTTGACATACAGCACGTCATAGGGCCCCAAGGAACGGTTGATCTTCATGAACTTTCCAATGGTGTGGTTGATCACCTGCGGGTTCAGGGCGGGGCCGGGAAAAATGATCTGCACCGGCGTTGCCAGATGCCCACTGTTATGGACCATCATACGTTGTGGTCCCCGCTCCCTAAACTTAAAGGGCAGGCTGAACTTCCAATGCCACCCGTTAATCCAGGTCTCAATGACGGTTTCATCCTCATAGATCTCCTTAAAGGTTGGCTCTGGGCAGATCAGCTCCACCAGCATTTTGAGCGGCTCGTTCAGGTTGGTCTGGTTGTCTTTCACGCTCACCACTTCGTATTCGATATACCGCCTCCGGCCACAGTAGTCAACCTCCAGGCTGCCAGTCCGCTTCGGGTTAAAAAACCCGATTAAAAAATCCCGCTTGTCCGGAGCGTTCCGGGCATCGGGATATTCAAAGGTAACGGAGATGGGGCGCTTTTCAATCCGGCGGTCAAGCACGGTATCCCCGTCATACTGGTTGTTGTTCTCAGTCTCCACGGTGTACTCGCTGCCCTCGATGCCGGTGGGCTTTTCAAGGAGCCGATAGGTCAGCCCCTTGCCCATCTCCACGGTCCCGCTGCCGCTTTTGAATTGCAGCTTGATTAAATTCTTATCCAAAGGCTAACTCCCTTTCCAGGCGTTCCAGGGCATAGGTGACTTCAGACGGGGATTCAACCCTTTCCGCGAAGGTCACGTCCTGGCTGACGCTCTTGTCAATGTTGTTGGTCACGTAGTTGATAGTGGTCTGGTTATTGCCGGCGTTGACACCCGGGTAGTTCTTTGCCAGGGCGATCTCATGCTTCACGGCTGAGGTTAACAGTCCGCTCCAGAAGCTGCCGCCGCTGTTGGCATAGGGGTTGTCTTTCTTCCGCACCACGGCCTCACCTTCATGGACCATAGCCAGCATATCTTTTGGAATGTACCGGCTGCCGACTGCGAAACCCGGAAACAGTTTTAACGGGTCAATCTGCTCGCCGCCCATGATGACGGAGAAGTGCAGGTGAGGCCCGGTGGAGTTCCCGGTGCTGCCGACCAGGCCAATGACCTGGCCCTGGGCCACACTGGCGCCTTCGGAGGTTCCGATGACAGACATATGGCCATAAAGGGTTTTAAGCCCGCCGCCATGGTCGATGATGACGCAGTTTCCATAGCCGCCGTTGGGGCCTGCCAGCTCGACTTTACCTGGAAGAGCCGCGTAGATAGGCTCACCCATGCCAGCACCGATGTCAATGCCCTGGTGATAGCTGCTGCCCACACCGCCGGTGTCATCACGGTACCCGAAATGGGAGGTGATGGTCTTGCTATCGGTTGGGAATAGGATGCCGCCGGAGCCAAACAAGGCGCCGGACAGGTTGCCGAGCTTAATCCCCAGCCTTTCAAAGAGTTTCGTGGCCCCATCGCCCATGAGCTGGATAGTTTTCAGGATGTCGAAATTTCCGCTTTCAAAAGCGGCTTTCATATCCGCGACCATCTTATCCACGAAGCGCATGAGCTCGTCACCCTGTAAACCGTTGATCAGCCCTTCAATGAGGTAGGCCCCCATCTCGAACATGACCTTGGACGGCGAGTTGATCCCAAAGCCTTCCTTGAACTTGGCCACCACAGACTGTACCAGGCTGCTGGCCGCGTTGTTGGCGTCTTCCTGCCTGGAGTTTATGCCGGAGACCAGGTTGTCAATGGCAGTTGCCCCGATACTGTAAAGCTGTCCGGGTAGGCCGCTTAAAATTGAAACAGCGGTATCTTTCAGCGCGTTAAACTTGTTTGCGGACACGCTGCACATCCGGTCTAAAACCGCAGTGATCTGCGACAACATGCGCTGCCACTGCTGGCCGGTCAGGTTGGCGAAGGTGGTGGTCAGGTTGTTGACCTGGCTGTAGGCAGTATTAAATTTCGCCTTGGTGCCTTGCTGCAGCTGATCCACAAGGGTGTGAACATTCGTCTTAATTAAAGTCCACTGGTTGGAAAGCTGCTTGCCTTCCGCGGCGGTCTCTTCCACAGGGACGGGCGCCACGTTCGTCATCGTGGTTTTGACGTCCACGTTGGCGTCGGTGCTCAGACCGGACACGCCAGCTGCGATGGCGCTCTTTAAACTGGGCAGTTCGCTTTCAAAGCCCTCACCGATGCCCCGGACGATGTTGACGCCGATCACATCCCGGAAAAGCGTTGATGGTGAGTGGATGCCAAGGGCAGCCTTTACACCGTCAATCAGGCCGTTTGAAAATCCAGCGATCTTATCTTTTATCCAGTTCACCGCTCCGTTGATGCCGTTCCAGATCCCCTCGACAATGTTTCGGCCGATTTCTTGGACTTTCTGGGGCAGCGAGGTGATGGTCTCGATCACGCCGTTGACCAGGTTAAGGGCGGCCTCTTTGGCAGAATTGTACAGGTTCGAGCCCCAGGATACAACATTGGAGATCGTCTGCTCCAGCCAGGTCATCACCCGTCCGGGCAGCTCCTTAAACCACTCGATGACCGCGTTAATCGCGTCAATGGCCGCCTGGCGCATCTGAAGCTTCATGTTGATGCCCCAGGTGAGGGCTCGCCTTAAGGCATTGACCAGCCACTCATTGATCCGGCCAGGCAGTTCGGAGAACCACTGGCCCACGCTGGCGATCCACTGCGGCACGGTCTGGGTAAAAAAGTTCCAGACGTTCACGCCCCACTGGACCAGTGTTCCGAGCGCGTAACCCAGAGCGTACCCGATCAGGTAAGGCAGTTGGTTGAACCACTCGCCGACGCTGGCAATCCAAGCTGGAATGGTCTCGGTAAAGAAGGCGACAATGCTGTTCCAGCCGTTCTGAAAGGCGTTTTTGATATTCTCCCAGAGGTTGTTAACCCACTCCCGGAAACCTTCGTTGTTGTCATAGAGCAGCTTCAAAGCCCCGGCGATCGGATTGACGATAAATAGCCCAATCCCCGCCCAATTGCTCTTAAACCACTCAATGAGGCTGTTAAAGGCGTTGGGGATCGTCTCGGTAAAGAAGGAAACAATCCCATTCCAGATATTAATGACGCCGTTCCGGAAGTCTTCGTTGGTGTTCCAGAGGTAGATGATTCCAGCCACCAGAGCAGCTACCGCCGCTATTACAAGCGGAATCGGGCCTAGGCCTAAGGCAGACAAAGCGGATTTCATAAGGCCCATGCTTTCGCGAGCTTTGTCGAACCTCCCAATGAATTTACCGATTGAATCAACCAGACCACCCGCAATGACAGCCGCTTTGAAAGCGATAAATGCTGATGTGAGACTTGAAAGCACTGCACCGATTGCGTTTCCGTTGTCAACAAGCCAAGAAAGCCCTTCAATTAACTTAGGGATAATATTTTCAGCGGCACTTTTAAGCCCAGATTCAAAGGCATCTCCAACGCCAGCAATGGCCTCTTTTAAAGTTGGCAGATCTGCGGCTGCGAGGCTTTCATCAATAGCTTTTATAACCGACTCAATCCCACGAGCTACCGCGGCGCGCATGTTATCAAAAACCGCGCCCCAGCTCATTCCCGCTTCTTTGGCGGCACCTGCAATGCTTAAAACACCGTTGGTGCCCTCTTCCATGGCTTTGGAAACCGTATCGATAAAATCCGAAGCACTGATCTTACCGTTAGACAAAGCGTCCTGGACTTCCGCGGAGGATTGCCCGGTTGCCTGAGCATACATGCCAACCGCGTCAATCCCAGCGTCAAACAATCGGTCAAGCTGATCCATCTCAACTTTGCCCTTGGTCCGCATCTTCGCCAAAGCGTCGGAAACGTTCGCGAACTGCTCCGAGCTGCCGTCGCCGTAAAAAGCCACGGCATCGCCCCAGATACGCACCTGCTCAGTCGCCTGGTGAATATCCAGGCCACGTGTCACAAAGTCCTGGGTCGCTTTGGCAGCCACATCCAGGCCGTAGGCTGTGCCTTTGGTAATGCCTTTGAGTTCCTCCAGTGCCTTTCCGGCAGCTTCGGAGTTTCCCGTGATAGCGGTCATGGTCCGGTTGAACTGGTCCATGGTATCCATGCGGGAAAAGGCTTTGTCAATCGAGCCCCGAATTAAGCCGATTGCTGCGGATGCGACAGTCACCAGGCCGATTGCGCTGGCAATCTTTTTGATACCTTCGACGGCGCCTTTGGCACTGCTCGTAACTCCTTGAAATGATTTTTCAGCCGTATTTTTAAATTTAAATAGGTCTTTCTCTGCCCCTTTCGAGTCGACCCCGGTTTCAATTATAATTTTGCCATCGGCCAATGTCTTCACCACCTTTGTATTGCTGTGATTCCGTCATCGGCACATAATGGCACTACCTGACTTGTTTTCCGTTTATGATTTTTATTTCAAATGTTTTCTTACATTTTCGCCCTTTGCAGGCAATAAAAAGACCCCTGCACCCCGACTGCTCGTCGTAGGTGAGAGGCATGCTATACCCGCAGTGTGGGCATTTTACTTTCTTTTCAATGTTTATCACCAACTTTCGGGTAATAAAAAACCACCATTAAAGGTGGCTAGATGCTATAAAATAATTTCTCCATTTTCGTTTTCCGTTAGTTCATCAGTATAAGTTTCTTTAAAATATTGAACAAATTGAACCTCGTGATCCAATAAATCGCCAAGAATCCCAAAGTTAATTGTTTTTATGTCTTCTTCATTTTTTCCATAATACGAAATGACCAAGACACTTTCGCTTTTTTTGGTTTTCTTTGTTCCTGTTCCGGATATTCCGCCCACAATGGCGCCAGCGGGCCCAAACAATAAGGCACCAGCAACGCCACGCCCGACAACACTTTTTTGTTTTTCTTCGATATTTTCTTTGGTAATAATGCCCATAGAAATAATCTTGTTAAGTGCCAGACGAAATGTTTGAGCCTCTTTGTTTTTCAAAAACCCTGTTTTTTCAACAATTAATAAATCGTCTCCATCATAACTGATTCTAAAGTTATCATCAGCTTTTTTCGGGGTTAATCCGCTAATTAATTCTAAAGAAGCAATACCGTTTGTTGGTCTTTCCATTTTCCGCACCCCCATAATAATATAAACAAATTATACTATCATTCGCGGGATTGTGCAAGGAAAGCATCAATATTTCCGTCGCCCATCAAAATCTTGGTAAATTCATCCTCCTCCGCCTGATCCACTTCGTTGAGGGGCAGATCCCATATGCGATGCAGCCGTTTGATTTCATTCTTCTGCTCCTGGGACATGCCTTTCTCGGGCTTCGCGCACCGGTAACCCATGATCTTTTTCATCTGGGTGGTGTCATTTAAGGATTCAAACATGGCCTTGAACTTCCACCAGTGCAGGTGTTCGGTCGCGTACAGGTCAATGCCGTACTGCTCCAGAAAAGAGGCATAGATATACTTAAAATCCCGCTCATAAGAATAGATGGGACGTTCCGGTTTTGTCGGTTCCTCCTGGGCCTTTTCAATGCTAAAATCTGGATCACAGCGGTAAAAAGCCAGTATAGCCTCCAAGGCGGCCTCCACATCCCTGGGGATTCCGCCGAAATATAAGACCAGCGCTTTTTCCTGCCGCGCCTCATAAGTCAGCTTCGGATCCATCATGCAGGTCTCAAATTCAATGGAGGTGCGGAAATCCGTATTCATGGGGTATTCCACACCGTCCAGCCAGACCGTGACGGGTAAGTCCTCAATGAAGGGGTTCATTTCTTTTTCTTCTTTTTGGCAGGCCTGGTCGTGGGCGCTTTGGCATTTTGCGGCTGGTAACGGCTCTGCTCATAGGCGTTGATCTGGCCGATGACAAAGTACAGCACATCGGTTTCCTCAATGACGTCCTGTTTCCGGCTGCCAAAGATTTTATCATGGGCGCCCTCTCCAAGGAGTTCATCCATGGAGGTTTTAAAAAAAGCGAAAACCTTATCAAGGGCTGCTTGTTCGTCAGCGTCTTTCTTGATTGCTTTCAGAGCCTTTTGGGACTCCTTGACGATCTTATCTTTCTTAGCAAATAATCCCTGGTTAAAGGGAATCTCAAAATGCTGGTCTTCTATATCAATTGGGATCGCGCTCTGGCTAAAGGTAAATTTACGCATTGCTTACTTCCTCGCTTTCATTGTTCAGGCCTGCGGGGCCACGGCTGCGGTTGCAGCGCTCAGTTTGGTACCCTCAAATTTTCCGGTACCCGTTGCTTCTGCTTTTATAAACTTGCCCTGCTGTTCGGCTGCGAGAAGCAGGGTTTTATTTGTCGCTTCTGGGATATCACTATAGCTGCCACTCACGCTGTCAGCAACCTTCCACTGGTAAGTCGTAGTCGCATCGGTCGGGTCGATATTAGCGGTTAAGGTCTGCCCCACTTTGGCCGTCCCAGCGATTGAGACGGCCTTCAGCGGGGTTTTTACTCCCCCGCAGGTGTAAAGGTCCTGGTGGTGGTGTTAAACTCGCCGTCGATCAGGTCACCCACCTGGTTCAGGTTGCCGGAGAGTACCAGGGGCTGTGCCCCTTCACCGGAAATGTCCGAAATTTCAGTGGAGCATCGGAACTTACGGGCCTTAAAGGTGTTTTCCTTGCTGGCAACGGGTTCAAAGAGTTCCACGCGCACGTAGTCCACCTCGGCATCCACGCCGGTCTTCTGATTGCGCCCAATCTCATAGAGCTTCATGAGGGCTCGTTCATCTTTGATCATGTCCGCTTCAAAAGGGAATTGCCCCTGGTAGCCCGTGGTGGTGGATGAGGTCGATTTGTCGTTGATGTAGGCCTTGGTGTCCACCTGGGCGTTGGGGCTTTCATTGAGGCTGTTAAAGCCTGTGCCCATCAGGGCGTATTCTTCGGTATCGGTTCCGATATTTAAATAATCCGCGATATTGTACCGCATGAGTTTTTCCATTACTGTTCCTCCTTACATGCCGGGCTCCTCTGGCGCCGGCTCAAAATATTTTAATACACACTGGATCTGGTAACGGGCAACGCTCGCGTCAGGGTCCACGTCAAACAGATAAGGGGTCAGGGTGGCTTCCATGCTGAGGGCGGTCCGCCCGCCGTCCAGCTTTGGCAGTTTCTTGAACATGGTCTGCTGGGTCAGCCACAGAGCGAAGTTGTCATAAAAGCCGAGATTTTCAATGTTGATGATAGCGTCCCGGCCATAGTATTCCTTGCTGGCAAAGATAAAGCCAAACTGTTTTTCCGCATCACCGTTAACATAAGTCTTAACCACCGGATCCACGGGCATGCTCTCAACTACGTAGGTTTCCGGGTCTTCCCCGAGAAAGTCCACGCCGATCTGCTTCACGCCGGATTCAAACTCGGGTAGGTAGGGGCAGGTCTTGATAAAGTCCCGCACCACCTCGATGAAGGGTTTCATTTTGCTTTTCCTCCAATCATGCCGGCCACGGCCCTTACAATGGCGTCACCCCGGGCGGCCCATGCTCGGGTAGCCCAATGGGAGCCCCGCATGGGGGCGCCGGCATACTTTAACTTTTTATTGGTCAGCTTTTTCGGGGCTTTTGAAAAGAAGCCTTCCAGCATCCCATCCTGCATGATTGGGATGTTGGGGCCCATGACCTTACCGTAATACTGGTACCGCGCGTAAGGTCCCGGGTAGATCAGCTGCCCTTTGGATGGGACGATACGCGAGGTGTTTTTAAGGTGTCCAGTATCCTTGGGGACATAAGGGTCGGTTGCCCTTCTTATCTCGGTCAGGAGTTTCTTCTGGGCTTCACCGCCCTTTCCCAGCTTGCGCTTGGACAGAATCTTGTGGGCGCTGTCCATTTCCAGGCGGATTTTTGTCCCTTTTGCCATTATTTACACCCCAGTTCAATGTGCGCGAGTAACTCAGGTCTGAAATCCAGGTTGTCCACTATCGAAAGGATGGTGACAGCCTGATCCTTTTCCAAGGCCCGCCGCAGGGCTTTGCCTGTTTCGTTGTAGGTTTTAATCCCTCGCACCACAAAATCGGTTTTCTGCATGGTTATTGTGTCTTTGCGGCTCTTGGGGATAAAGATGGTAATCACATCCGCTGCCTGAAGGCCGTTGTCGGTGACGCCCGTCTTGCGCTCCCCCTGCCAATCCACGCCATAGATATGGTCGGTATCCGGGGGTCCTTCGTCGTTCAGATGGACGATGGTGATATCGGCGTTGGGCTCAATCATCGGTTTTCACCCGGGTAAAACCCTCGGTAGAGCAAACCTGTGTTGATCAGAAACGGGTAAGCGGCTTTGGTGCTGTCGCGCTCCAGGGTCTGCTTGTCCGCGTTTGCGTAGGTCACGGATTTTCTGCCAATGGTCGCCGAGGCAATGCCCGCCTCGCCGGACGCGTGAGCCTTTCGCGTTTCGGCCACCGCGCACATGGCGTTTTTGACCGCTTCACTGATGGGCGCCTCTGGGTCAATCCGTCCAAAGGTCAGCCTGTCGAGGTCCGCGGTCGCTTTGACCGCAAGCCCCTCGAATTCTGCTTGTTCCTTAATCTTCGTCCCATGAAAGACGTCTCGGTAATACTCAAAATCTGCGTAAATCATGTTTACGCCTCCTTCTTAACCGTTAGTGATCAGTCTCGCGATCGGAATCGCCTTCGGGTTGAACTTGCATGCCCAGTTGGCGGTGGCGGCCAGCTGCGCATCGGTCGGGGATTCCGTCCAGCTGCTGGTTGGAATCTTGAAGCTGAATCCGTTCGGATGGATGGTTTCACGAATGCGGGTCACCAGGGTTTCCTGACCGCCGTTGGTGATTTCGTCACGCACGGGCACGGCTCCCGGCTTGTCCAGTTTCCCGTTGGCATGGCGCAGCACGCCGGTTCCCAGCAGGTAGGTGGTATATTTCTTCAGTGCCTTATTGGCGCCTTCGCCGCCCACTGCCTCAACCGGTACACCATCATCAATGAGCACAGTATAGCCATTGCAGGAAGCCAGGTTGACCGGGCGCTGAATGCCGTTGGCGTCGGTCTGTTTCCAGAATTCCAGCAGCTGGAGATTTTCCAGGGTTTTGGCCACATCGGAATGCATGATGGCCAGCTGAAAAATGTTTTTGTTGTCTCCGCACGCCTGGGTTGCCAGGTCGTTGAGGTGGGTGGCGGTAATCAGGGCCGGGTCTGCGGTGGCGGACACTTCCTCTGCAGTATGCTTGTTTTTCCAATCGGCTGGGGTTGTAATGCCGAAAATAGCGGACAGTACCTTGAGGATAACGGCCTGACGGTAGCGGTTCCAAAAACGCGCCACCGATGCTGCGATATGCCCCATGGGGTCTGCGCCGGAAAGGTCAGACACAAAGTCACGGGCCATAAAGCCCTGGGTGCGGCCATAGACCACACCGGACTGGCAATCCGCAGCGGTTTCTTCGACGGGCACGTCGGTGGAGCCATCGTAGTTCGCTGGGGTACCGGATAATGGTTTGTAGAATGGGATGGTGTATAGGTTGCCCCCGCCGGCGATCTGTCCGGCAATCTGGGAATCCTCCACCATGACGCCGCTGTCAAGCAGCGCGGTCTTTACAGGATCGGGTTCTTCGGCCCATGCCTGCATAAACAGTTCTTCGTCAAAGGGGTAGTTTAAAAAAGTTCCCGCCATAATTTAATCTCCTTACTCAGCCGTTTTGAGCGCTTTATAAGCGTCTGGCTGTTCGTTTTTGAATTTTAATTTTTCCATGTACGTCATATTCTTGAATTGATCCGCGGTGATGCTCATGTCCCCAGGGTCACCCTTGGAGGGGTTCACAATCTGGGGAATGGTCTTCGGATCCCGGAAGGCGGTCGGGACGCTGTTTTTCAGCTCAGACAGCCACGTATCCGCGTCTTTAAAGGTTCCGGAGGCTTCGTCATACTCAAAGCCTTTTTCGTCGAATTCAGCCAATATACCGCGTTTTGTGTAATCATCTGTAAAGGTTGTATCACCAAAGAAAGCGGCGCGGCGTTCTTCATAGGTGCGTTTGGCTTCTTTCTCCTCCCAGGCCGCAATGTCCGTGTCATACTTCTTTTGCAGCTCAGTAAGCTTGGTTTGCAAGCCCTCGGGGTCTGCTTTTTTGAGTGCTTCAATCTCGGCGTCCTTCTTGGAAAGCTCGCCTTCCAGTGCGCTGATTTTTTCCTGCTTCGCGTCGGCCTTGGCCCGTTCTCTGCCAATGTCCGCGCTGTTTTCATCCAGAATCTGGTCAATCTGTTCTTTTTCAAGGCCCATGGCCTCAAGGGTTGCTCGTTTCATGTGTTCCTTTCAAGCACTGCGCTTTTTTCGCGAGGGTCGCGTCCTCTGTGCTCCCTTAGTTTCGCGACTTAGGGACGGTCCCGGATTTGAGTATAAAAATAAGACGTTGACGCACGTCTTTGGCGAGATGTGGGATCACCTCCGTCATTTATTCAAGTAAACTGTAAGTTTGTCTGAAAATATCAGGTTTGCAGGGGTACAATTCGTTTTGTACGCCTTTGATAATATAATCACCAACACTCACACGCAACGGGCCCTCTAATGTCCGAATCTGTAATTCCGGGCCATCAAAATGTAACGTGCCCTGCTCCAGTGCTGTCTGTGCCCACTCTGGCACGTAATAGGTACCGTCGCGGTTCATGAAATCGCCGTCATACTGAAATGCTTCAATGACAACGGGCTTTTTAACGTAACTTGCCATTATTCTCTCTCCTTCCGAAGCAATGCCGGATTATCCTTTAAAACAGACATAAGGCCGTGTGTAAGACTGACAACCTGCTCCTCTTTTAAGTCAATGCTGTACTGTTCATCAATGGCATGGATCACCTCGTGCAACAGCGTTGCCTTCTTGTGTTTCTTTCGGTAATTTTTATTGATATAAATCTCCTGCCGGTCATAAAAAACCTGGCCGTAACAGATGGTGCCGCCGTCAATTAAGGCTTCGTCTGGTGGCTGCTCTAAAATCTTATATTCTTTCCAGCCAATTTTAACTTTTTTTGGTAAACTCATTTTTCGCTGCCTTTCTCAAATGCCAGAAATGCCCGGCATGTTTCGCGGTTGGTGCATTCCAGCGAGTTTTTGTAGGTTTTACAGGGGTCGCTTGCGTATCCGCATATCTCTGTTTCAATCACAAGTGCCTGTAAGGGACAGTTTATTTTGCAAAAGTCATAGGGCATAAAATCTATTAGCATGTTCTCCTCCTAACCGTTGTTCCCGCTATCTTTTCCAGCCTTATATACATTGATCAGCAGGCGTATCGGGCTCAATGCGACCATGATCCGCCAGATTACCCAGTAGGTCGTTGGTAATTCTAATGCGTGTCCTATCATCCATAACAAAGCTAATGTCAGCATGTTCTCCTCCTTATTTGGTGCACTAAAAAACCACCTTCCGCTTTGCCGGTTGGTGGTTAGTCTAAAACTTCAATACTTTTGATTTCGTTGAGGAAAAGCTCAATCAACCCAGGGAAAGGTTTTCCGTTTTTCTCAGGGTCTCTGAGTGTAATACTGGCTTCCTCAGGCTCATTATCATAGGCGTCTGTAAACTCCGTGCAATGACCGATGAATACATCACCATGGGCAATTGTCGCTTTTATCCGCTTCCCTACGCTGTCATACAGTTCTTTTTCCTTTGGACTAAGCATTCTCGACCTCCTTTGCGGGCACAATATGTGTGCCTTTATTTGAATAGTGAATGGCGCATCGGCGCGTTTCGGTTTTTTTACCAGTTTCTGGATCAACAACCACCCCAATCACGTGATCAAGGGTTATAAACTCTTTATGCGTCCATTTCTCTTTACTGTCACGCTTTATCTCTCCCGTACCCGCGTATTGATCAACAAGCCGTTGCGCTTCCTCAAGGGAAATCGTCAGGTAACTCTTACCTTTGGTGTAGTTGTTATGACCAATCAGATGCTTACCTTGTTTCCCTTCCAGAATCATTTTGGGATAGTCTTCACGGATTTTCTTTCGCGTTTGTTCATCCCGCTGGTATGCATTCACATTGGCTTCTTCGCTACCCTTATTATACTGCTGATTGGCTTTATCTACAACCTTTTTTCTGGCCTGTGTGGCCTTCTGACCAATCTTACGGTCAAACCCATACACCTGATGCCGTTCGGGTTTCTGCCTTAAATCTGCGGCTTTGCTGAAGCTCTGATATTCCTGCCGCTGCCGTTGGAGCTTGATACTGGCAGCGGTGAAGGCTTCCTTATCTCCAGCTGCGTCATAGCCGATCAGCTCCCGTTTGGTTTTCCGGATCGCCCGCTCAATGGCGCGCTGCCGTTGGTTGGCGGCGTAATAGTCATACTCCCTGCCTTTGTAGGAAAAGGGCGGCGGGTCAATGTTGGCCAGTTCTTCGTCCGTCCAGGTGCGTTCGGAATAACCGGGCCAGAAGTTGTTATAGTCATGCCGGCAGTTCCAGCCTTTCAGGCCTGCGCCCGTTCCATAGCCGGTTGCCTTCACAAGGTTTGGATACTCTTTAGTCTCACCTTTCCGGGCATAGACCTTTCCCTGCCAGCTGGCATGGTTCGCGGGACCGCTGCCAGTGTTTCTGGCCCCGGCGTGGGCCGTGACCTCAACAAAGTTGCAGGCCATTTCCTCGCCCAGGGCGTCGGTCAGCTTGCCGGACATCTGGTTAGCGCCGGTGAGGGTTGCCCGTCGCGCAGGGACATCCAGGTGGTTACTCCAGCCGCTGGCATAGTCAACTGTTCTAAGTCCGCTATCGGCCATACGTTTCACGCTCTGCCTTATGGCGCTGTTATAATCCAGGGCCCCGCTCTGAACCTGCATCTGCACAAAGTCCATTTCTTTCTGAAAATACTGGGACAGCTCGGTAAAGACAATTTTGCCGTTGATCTTCTGCGCAAAGCCCAGGGTGCCGGTCATGTTGACCAGCTCGCCTTTTGTCTGGTCGATGGCGGATTCGATGATCAGTTCGAGTTCCGGGTGGGTTTCCAGTGTTATGGGATCAATCCCCGCCTGGCTGGCAATGCCGTTTTCTACCCTTATGGCTTCAAGCCCCCATTCCTTAAACAGGTGGTCGATTTCTTCGTTTGAGATGTTTAAAGCCTGTTGAAGGGCTTCTTTGATGGCCTGGGTGCTCAGCCCCATCTGCTCCGTTTTAATGATCTGGTACCTCGCAGTTTCGGTGATGGTGCCTGCGGTGGTGACCCGCCTTACAAAGTCCTGGATGATGAAAGCTTCCAGATCCTGGAAAAGGCCGGTCAGGTGATCGGCAATCTGGTCATATTGTTCTGGGGTCAGCATCGTTAATCGCCTTTATTGGGGTCGGATACGGTCAGGCCCTCGTCAACGGTTTCTTCGGTATCTGGCATCATTTTCAGGGCTTCTTTTTCAGTGACGCCGTACTTCTTCGCCAGATAAATTTCCGGTCTGAGAATCCCGCTGGCCACATCCTGCTGCATGGCCAGCAGCTCGGCCTGCTTGTCGATCACAATGGAGTCATCCCAGTTGAAGGTGACCTCTGGACCAACGGGCACGGTCTGGCCACTGAGGTTCATCCACACGCTCATGGCGTAGACCATGTGTTGTAAGGCGTCCTCCAGGGCCAGCTGGATATCTTTGACAGTGCTGTAAAGCCTTTGCTTTGAACTGATGATCTCCGTAGCGGTTTTATCCACGTTCTGGGGATCGCTGATGGTGCCGTAGGACAGGCCGCAGTTGAACTCGATTCGTTTGAGCAGGTTGTCAAGGCCGTTGAACAGGCTGGCGTCCCGGATGGCCGGGGAGAAGATGTTGTACCGGCTGTTCTCATCATCATCCATATCATGGACTCTGAAGAGCCGTTCTTTCCCCTCTGGCAGGCGCCACTTTTGTTTTACCTCATCGAAAGCAAACCAGTCTGCAGGTAGATCAAGGGCCAGTTCGGAGCCTTCGTACTCCCACAGCAGCCGGTCGTACTGTCGGTCAGCCTGTTCGATCTGCTCAAGGGCTTTCGCAAAGCAGGACACGCCCAGAGGACTGGTCTTGTCAATGGGGTTGGCGCCCGGCATCTTAAAATAGGCAAAGAGCGGTGCCAGCACTGGGGCGATGACCTTTTCTTCCTCGATGGCTGCCCATTCTGGGACGTCTGCTAATGCAATCGGCCACCCCAGATCTTCGGTAACATCGGGGTCCTGGGTTTCGTTTTTAAAGGCGTAGTTGCGGATGGTGTATTGCTTGCCTTCTAACCGGTGCTGTTCCAGCTTCGTGTAGACGGTATCGCCCTTGGTCAGCTTATCCACAAAGATGGCGCCGGTAATGTCTCCGTTGGTGTCGTAGTCTGTGGGAAAAAAGCTCTCTGCTGAGACGTAGTCCACGCTGATCCGGCCATTTTCGGGTACTGGCTTAAAGGCCAGACCTCCGCCGGCACAGCCCAGTTCACAGCAATGGCGCAGGTCCCGGGCAACGGTCTGGTAGGCTTCGTCCAATGTTTTGTTTTCCACGGAGGTTTCAAGCTCAGTGGTGACCAGTCTTGACAGTTCGCTGGCAATGATGGCCGGCAGGTTGAGGGTCTTTACTTTTTCCTTACCGTTTTTGTCATACCGCCAGGGCGGATGGTTCTTGTAACAGCGTGTCCACAGGTCAATGGCAGCGGCCATTTTGTCGGACACAGCGATGGTGGTATTGATTTTGCTTTGAATATTCTGCCTTGTAAACAAGCGCCTGAACACCTCCTTGATTTTTGTGATTATGCTCATTGATGCACTCCTTATTCTGATTGCATGATATCTTTAGAACGTCTGCGGATGATTGTGTAACAGAAATACCGCACCGCATCCATGGCATGGTCATATTCCTTGACAGGCTTGTCCTCGCCGCGGTCAACGGCTTTTTCGTCCCATGTGTAGGAACTGAATTCTTTGATGGTGTTTTCGCAGCTGTCCAGAAAGCGGATCTTCCCAAGGTTTAACTGGGTCCCGACGAAACGGATGCCGTCAAGCACGTCATTTTTGGCTTTCTTGACACGAAAGCCGCTCTGTTTTAACTGCGCAATAAAAGAAGCCGCTGATGGGTCCACCACCACGGCTGTTGGTTTGATACCGCCGAGGAACTGCTTTAAATCCTCGACGTACTGGATATCGGTTTTCTGTTTGCTCTCGTCTCTTCCGGAGTAATAGTACTCCCGGATGCAGTACCAGACACCGCTTTCGCCACGCTGCCAGAGTAAAAAGACGGTGGCGTTCTGGGTGCCGTAGTCACAGGAAACATAATGCTTTGGCAGCAGCGTTTCTTTGATCTGGCTGACCACGTGCTTTGCCTTGTCAAACATGTCGTAGATCAGGCCGTCAGCTGCACACCACAGGCCCAGAATATAGCGCTTGTAAAACACGCCGGTATACATGGCGCGGTACCTCGCCTTGATCTTTTCAGACAGGCTGAGGTTGTCCTCCATGGTAAAATGGAGGTACAAGATATCCTTCAGCTCAATGTTTTTATTCCTGAGCTCTTCCTGTTGCTTCCTGGTAAGATATCCGGTACACTGATCAATCCAGTTTAATTTAAACCAGTGATAAGGCCCGTCCGGGTTGCAGTTAAACCAGAACTTTGAACCGTCCACAGAGCAGCGCCCGGTTGCCTGGTTGACAAAGCTCTCGGGCATCAGAGCCACTTCATCGAAGAAGACACCCGCTAAAGTGATGCCTTGAATAAGGTCTTGACTGCGTTCATCTTTTCCGCCGAAGATATAAAAGTAATTGACGGTATCGCCCCGGGTGACCTCCAGCAGGTTGTCGCTGCGGTGATCTTTTACTTTGTAGCCCCGGCTCCGGAGCATGATCTTGAGCCAGAACAGTACGTTCCGGCGGAAGGAACCGATGGTCTTGCCGCACATGCCAAAATTCTGGCCCTGAAAGCTCGTCATGGCCCAGATCACAAAGGAAAGGGACATGGCTAAGGTTTTCCCGGACCGGATGGCACCATCGGCGATGATCCCGTCCTTGTCCTTAACTGGGCTGTCCAGACACCACCAGTTTAAAATTTTGCGCTGCTTCTTGGAAAAGGGCTTAAACCGGAAGGCTGCTTTTTTAATCTTCATCGGCCCAATCCTTTGCCACGCTGCCGTTCAAAGCTTCCAGGAAACCATCGTCTCCAGGCTGCTCACCGCCGGCGCGTTCTTTGTTTTCGGCTTCTACCTTGGCGGTCTCGGCTTTATATTTGTCGATCCGCGCCTGCTGCTCGGGATTAAAACTTGTGTACCGGTCTGTCAGCCATTTGAGCGCCTGCATCCGGTCGGCCAGCTTCACAGACACGCCGGCTTTTCCTTCCTTGACCTCGGTAATCAGTGTGCCGTCTACCTGTCCGGAATCTTTTAAAACAACGCCCCCGGGTCCAAAGCTTGCATAATCCGTCATATCGGAAAAGGCAATATCCATGTACTTTTGAAACAGATCGTCCTCGGAAAGTAGCTCCCGGTTCAGACGGCTCTGCTTAAGGCGTTCTATTTCTGCCTTAATTTCAGGTTTTTTCAGGTTCTCAAAGCCAATGGAGTAGGCTGTTTCTGCACTGTACCCAGCTTTTATGGCTGCTTTCGTTGCGTTGAAACAACGAATATAACACAAGCAAAACAGGCGCTGTTTATCGGTGAGACCATTATTGCCCATGACCTGATCAACTTCTTCAGTGATAATCTTCTGGTCTTTCCTTTTGGTTGCAACTTTTTTGGTTGCAGGGTTGCAACTTTCTTTTTTCCAGTATCGTGCTGCCCAGGACTTTACAGCGGACAGGCTGACGCCATATTTTTTCGCGATATCTTTGTATTTCATGCCCTCGAGATAATCCTGATAAGCTAAATCTCTTGTGTCCGGCAACCACCTCACCTCTCTTTTTTACGTACGAAAAAAGACCACAGCTCCTGCCGTGGCCTCTTAATTACACTCTTGTTAACGCCATTATACCACATATGGGGTGTTTTTTATGCCCTAAAATGTGAGTTCTTTTGTGAGTTCTTTGAATACACCTGTCGGATGTAGTCATAATTATACCCCAGATATTCCGCGGCCTCTTTCTGCGTCATGCCGTATACGTTCACCAGAAACAATACTTTCTCTGCTAAGCTTTCAAAACGGTCAACGCATTCTTTAAGCTCTTGTCTCAGGGCGTCCATCCTGTCGGTAACACGCTGATATTCCTCAAAAATATCGATCGCCGCCCGGCGATGGTTCCCATGGATACTATCTGCGTCAACATAACTTGTCTCTGATTTCACCCTCTCTGGGCCTTGATGTTTCAAAATGTCCAGGCGAACTTGGTTCAATCGTTCCAATTCTGCTTTAATCTCGGTTGGATTCATAGGCGCCCTCCCTTCTCATATTGGCTGTAAATTGCCCATAAGTTAAACCGTGTTTTCTGGCCGCTGCCTCAATCTCCGGTATGGCCATCCGCTTTTCTCTTGGTTTTGCTGCTTCTACCTTTTGGCGCTCTCTGGCCAGACGGTAGCACGCGGGCCCACAGTAACGCTGGTTCCCAGCTTTTGGATCAAAGAGGGCGCCGCAGCCTTCACAGCGTTTTGGCTTCATTGTTGGCATTTTCTTCCTCCTGCTTATATTCTTCAATCCGCGCTTTCAGGGCGTTCAGTAAGGCATCCTGTGTGGCTTCCTTTCCCTGCAGCGCTTCCATAACCTGCTCGTCCATGCCGCCCTGGGTGACCAGGTGCTGCACAATAACGGTCTCAGTCTGTCCCTGCCGGTGCAGTCTTGCGTTGGCCTGCTGGTACAATTCCAAGGACCAGTTTAAGCCAAACCACACGACGATGTGCCCGCCGTCCTGAAGGTTTAATCCGTAAGCGGCGCTGGCCGGGTGGGCCAGAAGAATGTCCAGCTTTCCGGCGTTCCATTCTTCGATGTCTTCCGGGGTTTTCAGTTCCCCGATTTTTAACTTCATCCGGGACAGGGCTTTCTTAATCCGGTCCCGGTCATGCTGGAAGTTATAAAACACCAGCAAGCTGTTTCCCTGGGCCGTGTCCACGATCTCCTTCAGGGCCTCCAGCTTCTCGTCGTGCAGCGCGTAGACGGCTTTGTTTTCGTCGTAGATGGCTCCGTTGCACAGCTGCAGCAACTTGTTGCTTAAGACCGCTGCGGTGCTGGCGTCGATGGTGGCCTCATCCACCTGCAGCAGCATGTTTCGTTCCATCTCACGGTACTGCGCGGCGGCTTTTGGGCTCAGGTGGACGGGGATCACATTGTCAATGCGTTTTGGAAGGGTCAGGTAATCCCTGGCGCTCAGACTGATGCAGATGTCGGAGATGGCTGCCTTGATGCTGCCCTCGGACCCGTCTTTTGGCTTATAGGTGTAAATCCGGTCCGCGCCTCGCTGGTCGGGGTTAAAATACCGGTCGCGGTAGGCGGTGACGGTTTTCCCTAATCGCTGCCCCTGATCCAGTAAATACACCTGGCTCCAGAGGTCCAGTAGACCGTTGGGCGCCGGGGTGCCGGTAAGACCATACAGGCGCTTGATGTGCGGCAGCATCAGCTTCAGGGCCTTGAAGCGTTTAGCGCTGGGGTTCTTAAAGCTGGACAGCTCATCAATGATCACACAGTCAAAGGGCCAGTCGTTGCGGTAATAGTCCACCAACCACTGCACATTTTCGCGGTTGATCACCCAGATGTCTCCTGGTGTGTTCAGTGCCCGGATGCGCTTGTTTTTGGCTCCTAAGGCAGCGTTAATCCGCAGCAGGTGTAAGTGGTCCCATTTTGAACTTTCTCTTGTCCAGGTGTCTTCTGCGACCTTTTTCGGGGCAATGACCAGGGTTCTTGAAATGGCAAAGCGGTTGAACCGCAGATCGTTGACGGCGGTCAAGGCGATGACCGTCTTGCCAAGTCAAAGCCCCATGTCTAGGAGTAATCCTAGATGGTCCTCAAAAATCATGCGGTTAATACAATAGCGCTGATAATCATGCGGGATAAATTTCATGGGTTCATCACCTCCTTACTTTTCTTGCTTTCGCTCATAGGGCACCATGCAGCCCCCACCGATAGATTGGCCATATCTCTGTCTGAATATCCTCCAGGATAAACTTTATGTCCTCAGACCGATCCAGTAGGTAGACCTTACAGCCCATGATGGCCAGACGGGTCATCTGCAGCTTTTGGTTTTTGGTCGGCCTCTTTCCGGTCTGCTTTAACTCGACAAAACCGATCTTGTTTTCGGGGAATACGACTAACCTGTCAGGTACCCCGGTATTCCCCGGTGATGTAAATTTATAAGCCCGGCCGCCCTGTTGTTTAACGGCGTCTCTCAGCTTTGCTTCTAGTTCCTTTTCAAGCATATCCTAACCTCCATTGCCAGACTTTTTGTCCCCTCTCGTTGTAGGTGAAGTCTGTGATTAATCCTAAAATCTTTTTTGCTTCTCTGAGTTCTCGTTGGCTGAACCCTTTTCTGTAGGCCTCGCCTCGAACGGTTCGGCACTCGACGATTGGATGACTTCTCATAAAATCTGCCAGCCATTGAACACATTCAGGTAGTTTATTTATGTTCATTTTCATTGCTCCCTTATATTTTTTAGATTTCTGTCTGCCTACATCTTCAACATTCTCTCTATATACTCTATATAATATAAGAATATATAAGATTTATAAGGTGTATATATTCTTATATTTCTTTATTTTATATTTATATATAGAAAGAATGTAGGCAATGTAGGCAAACATCTGTAAGGCTTTATATTTCTTGCTTTTGGTGTCAACAAAGCCCGCCTACATTGTATTTTTGTTTGTTGGCGATGTAGGCACACTCTGCCTACAAACTTTTTTTGCCTACATTATCCAAAACCCTCTTTGGTTTCCGTAATCCGGTCCAAAACGTTGACTTGATCTCACTTTTTCGGTGTTTTTCAAACCGTTTAGGATGTTATTAATCTCAACGGTATCCTTGCGCTGCATATACTTCAGCTCGTTGTTAAAGCACTCACACCAAATTTCCGCTGCGCAGATTCGATCCCTCGGCACCGTGTTTTCTTCCGTCGCTTTAGGCCACTCTGTGGCCCAGTAGGTCCTCCTCTCCATCAGTCCGAATTTATTCCACTCTAGCGGCACACGACGGCTGATAAAGTCCACAATAACACCTTCCTTTGGGTTTACTTCCTTATGGGCCTCCTGGGCTTCTTCGGCTTCATTGGCGGCCGCCCCTTCCAGAAACAGCTTTTCGCCGATGGCATAATAGACCATGGCTTCTGCCCAGATCTGATCCACCTCGTCATCCAGATCGGTGAATACACTTTTCGTTGCTTTTTCCTTATGAACGTCCACGGGCCAGAACCGGCGGTTTCCGGTACGGTCCCTTAAGAAGTCGCTCTCGTTGGTGGTTCCAAAGAACACACAGGTCCTCGGAAAGGCTTCTGTCCGGCGTCCGTAGGGCGCCCGGTAGATATCATCCTTCTTGCTGAGAAACTGCTTGATGGTGCCCATCTCGGACTTATTAAAGCCCTCCAGCTCCCCGACTTCGATGATCCAGTAGCCCTGCAGCAGCTCACTGGCTTCCTTACCTTCAAAAGTTCTCAGGCTGTCGGAAAACCAGCTTTTACCCAGCTTGCTGAAAAAAGTACTTTTCCCGATGCCCTGGGCGCCGGCCAGAATCAGCATGTTGTCAAACTTGACGCCAGGGTTCCATATCCTCGCCACAGCGGCCACCAGGGCCTTTTTAATGGTGTCTCTGGAATACTTATTATCCTCGGCGCCAAAATAGTCGATTAAGAGGGTTTCAAGGCGTTTTTGGCCATCCCATTTCAGGCTTCCCAGGTACTCCCGGATTTTATGGCGCTTGTGTTTGGTCGCGTAGACGGCCATGGCGTCATAAATTTTCCGCTCGCCACTGATGTTGTAGAACTTCTCCATATGCAGCCGCAGACCGGCGTCGTCGGCGTCATTCCAGCCCCGTTCCCGGTAAACACCCGGGACGTTGTCTTCCCAGGGCATCCTCGCGGTCACAGTCGGCCGGTTGCTGAACTCATCATGGTAAAAGCGATCCCGAATCAGCGGGTCGTGTTCCAAAACGGTCAGCACATTCTCAATGGTTTTGACATACTGCCCGTTCTCGTTCATCTTCATGAGGCCCATCCACGCGGTTGGGTCTTCGATTGCCTGCACCGTCTCCACGCCCTCAAACTCTTCCACTGCCTGCTCATAGCGTTCAGTTGACAATAAGGCTTTAACTTCCGGGTCTTCCACGCAGAAGCTGCGCATTTCCCGGTAACTGGGCAGGCTGGCCACTGGGGTCTCAGGTTTGGCGTCCTCGTCCAGGTGGCCGAACTTGTGCAGCCTTATCAGGTCAAAAGCGTTGCAGAGCAGGCCGCTGATCGGGTCGGTAGCGTGGTGGGAGAAAATGAAGTTCCCGCCGTCGTAGAGCACGGCCCCGCCCACGGTGGAACCCTCCGCGTAGCTGTAACGCCCTGGGGTGTCACAGGGGTTGTAGGCGTCTGGAATAAACTTCGCGATGGCGGCCGGCACGTCGTAGGTCCGGCAGAACGCGCCCACGACGCCCTTTTTATCCAGGGGATTCCCCTGGCGTTTGGCGGCGGTCTGTCTTACCTTGGCCGCGCCGGGCACCTCGGGCCACTCGGCCACGTCCTGCCAGTTGGTATACTGGGCAAGCACCCCTTCTCCGGAGAGAAAAGGCTTGTCTTCATAGGTAAAAATGTATTGGTTCTGCATATCTGCGCTGATGCTGGGCCAGTACATGAGCCGGCTGGCCTCAAAGGTCGACGGGTCCATGATTTCCATGCCCAGATAACTGGCGACTTTCCGCGCGATGGGCTCATACTGTTCGGCCGTGCAGGGCTTGTCCAGAGGGATGACGATTCTTAAGCGCGGGGCCGCTTCCTCGTGCTTTCGTGTGGAGTACACCACGTAGGCGCAGCCCAAAGCAGATACCGCCTGTAAGACGGCCTGGGTGCCCCCAGACGGGACGGAATCCGCGTCCAGGGTAATCAGGGACCGGTCGATGACTTTGTCGTTTTTACGGCGGTTTTCGGCCAGTCTCCCGCCTACAAAGCCCCCGACGTCCTTGAGGTCATCCTGCTGTTTCTTGGGCAGGCGCTTGTAGGCCGCAAAGTTTTCAGCGGTTACGACAGGGCTTGATACCTTCTGTATAAAATCGGCCCAGTATAGTTCCTGGGGGTACCAGAAGACCGCGTGTCTTCCGGACCCCGTGGAAATGGTTAACTTGATGTTGTTTTGCATAAGGGCCTCCTAATCTTTCTTGTAGTAGTCGGACGTGAACCCATCGGCGTTTAAGGGCAGGTCGGGCGCCCAGGCCGGGGGCTCACACATGATTTTGATAGCGTTGTCCAGGTTATAACATGGGTCATTTTTGGGGACTTCGAGAATCACTTCATCGTGCACATGGAAGCAGATTTTATAACCTGCGCAGTGCAGCTTGTACATGGCTTCTGCCAGGCAGTCCCTCGCAATGGCCTGAACCACGTTTTCGGTCAGTTTGCCCCCATAGGTTTCCAGGGTGACCCATTTTTTCGATGCGCCCCGCCCTTCGTAGGAAATGGCGTCATCGCCCCACCGGTTCGGCAGGATGCCTGGGTGAAGATAAAAAAGCTGGCGGCCAGAGGGTAAAGTGATAAAAAGATATTCCTGGTCTCTTGAGAGCACAATCCCTTTTTGCAGATACTGCGGTGTACCGTACTTTACACACTGCACAGCTGCGCGGTCCAGTTTCCACCACAGGTCTTTGATCCGCGGGTTGGATGCCCGCCAGCGTCTGACGATGTCCGGGAGTTCTTCTTCCTCCAGCCCCATCTTAAGGGCACCCATCTGGATTAAAGCACCATCCGACCCCTGATAGCCCAGGGCCAGCTCGGCCACTTTTCCTTTTGCCCGGAGCTCGTATTCAGGATTTCCTTTTGTGATCTTCTTGAGGGGCACCCCAAACATGGCACTGGCGGATGCTTCATAGATTTTGCCGTGGGTTCTGAAAACATCCAGCTTCCAGTTTTCTCCGGCCAGCCAGGCAATGACCCGGGCTTCAATGGCGCTGTAATCTGCCACGGCGAAAATGCAGCCTTCGGTCGGCACAAACGCGGTGCGGATCAGCTGGCTGGCGGTGTCCTGGACATTGCCGTAAATCAGCTTTAAGCCCTCAACATTTTTCTGCATAACCAGTTCCCGGGCGGTGTCCAGTGTGGCCATGTAATTCCTGGGAAGATTTTGTGGCTGCACGGCGCGTCCGGCCCACCGCCCGGTTTTCGCGCCGTAAAACTGCAGCATTCCCCGGAATCGCCCGTCTGCACAGGTGCCGTCCTTCAGGGTAGCGTACTTTGCCAGGCTGGATTTTTTCAGCTGCTTACGCAGGTTCAGCACGGTTACCACTTCCGGAAATGCGGACACGGCGTCAAGGACATCCTCAACGACTTTCTTTTCAAGGGACTTCACTTCAATGCCGGCGGTTTCAAAAATCCAGGCTTTAACTTGGTCGTCACTGTTTGGGTTGTCGGTTCCTGTGATCGCCCGGATGTTTTCTTTCAGTTCTTGCTCAACCGCGTCTTTGATATAAAGGGCGCCGTCAATCAGCGGCATTGCCGTGCCCACGCCGCCGCTGTTGATGGCCTGATCCATGATCCAGTAGCGCTGCTCCTGTTCAGGCAGGGGGTACTTGTCCAGTTTTTCCTTGATGGCTTTTTCCACGACCACGTCCTGGCGGCAATATTCGATAAACAGCTGCCATTTTTCGGGCTCGTGTTTTGGCAAGACGCGGTCATAAGGGTGCTTCTTTGTTTTTTTCCCATTAGGACAGCAGAACAGCTTAATCAGCGCCTTGCCGGCAGTGTCTTTCTTTTTATCCGGCGGCATCCCCATGGCTTCGGCCACCAGGCCAAGACCGCCGGCGTAACCAGCATAATAGGCATGGACCATGGTACACTCCCACTGCTCCAGCGGGCTCACGAAAAACTTGTTGATGCAGTACCACTCAAAAGCCGCGTTAAAAGCGGCCTTTTTAACGTTTGGATCCTGAAGGGCCCAGAGTACACGCTGTGGCAGGGTTCGCCCTTTCTGGGTTAAATCCACCACCTCCACGGGCTCATCATCAAAGCTGTAGGCAAAGAGCAGTATCTCAAAGTCCGGGGACTGCACGTATTTGTACAGCCCAGACTTGGTTAAATCTACACCGGAGTAAGTTTCAATATCAATGCTGAGGTTCTTTGCCATCTGGGTGCCCCCGTTTCTTCTTTGTCGTTTGGTTTTTGTGTTTTCGTTTCTCTTCCCGCTCAATGTTGTCAATGGCCGTGCCCGCGGTCGGGTCCGGGTATTTTTCAGTGTAGCGGTGTTCGTTGTATTGGTTCTTGCTCATTAGGCGCCCCCAATGATACGGCCCATGCCATACGCAACAATACAAAGACAGATTCCTAAAGAAAGCCAAAGAGCGAGATAAACGATTGAAATAATGATAACCGCCAGCCATTCTTTCCATTCTTTTGTTTGTTTTTTCATTTGTGTCTCCTACTTTGCTAAAAAAGGCCCCGCTCTGGGGGCCGTGAATCCTTAGATGCCCATAACTGCCGGCGGGATCGGCTGGCCGGTGATGGGGTCAATCTGCTGGGGTGCTGCGGGCTGTGCCGGGGCCTGACCGTACTGGGGTTGTACTGGGGCAGGCTGTTGCTGCTGCGGATATCCCGGCGTAACCGCCGGAGCCGCGGGCTGCTGCGCATAAGGATTCTGCATGGCTGCGGTGTATCCGGGCTGCGTAACAACACCAGGAGCTGCAGGCTGACCCTGGACGGGGACCGTTACCCCTGCAAAGGCGTCTTCAACGCTGGTTCTTGCGCCCGCGAAGGCTTCGCCGTCTCGTGTTTTCCAAACGTGCTGCAGGTAGCAGCCGACACCCTTTTTCCCGCTGGCGTTGTAGGCGGTGAAGTTGACAAATACGTAGCCATAGCACCCGGAGTAGACTTCACTCTGATCCATTGCAGGGTGACGGTCAGGACCTGCGACGACACCGGGTGCCCCGAACTCTGGCTTACAGGATGCGGTCATTACATAGTGCCCTTTACACTCTTCGCCATAAGGTTCCCCGGTCTGCTTTGTGCCGTCGCCGTCGTGCATTGGAGACGCGACAAAGCCGGGCATAGTGCCGCCGAACTTCTTTGCGACCCCCTCCTGTTTGGCCTGTTCAATAGCGGCCTGAATCTGCTGCACCAGCTGTGTGTTGCTCTTAGGGATCAGCAAGGTCACGGAGTATTTTGGTTCTCCGCCGTTGGCCGCATATGGCGCAAACACGTTAACATAACTCATTCTAATTTCACCAATCAATAATTCACTCATTTTATTTATTCCTCCTAAAATTTACGGTTTCTACAATCGATAATCTCTAATCCAACGATGTAATCTTCTAAAAAACAGCACTCGTCTTCAACGTGACAGGTATTCCCTGCTTCGTCTTTTAATAAAGCTTCAAACCAATAATCCCCGTCATCATTTTCAGACTCTTTGTAGCTGCAGTTATTTTGGACCGGTTCGACCGGGTCACATTCCGGGTCCAGATCTCTAAGCGCGTCATAGGGGGGAATATTCCCACGTATCTGGAATACGAAATCTCCTTTATATGTTCCTGCCTGTAAGGTTACTTTGACATCATATTCTCGCCATTTTCCACGGCTAACGGTAAAATTTTCCATTTAATCCTCCTAAACTTGAATATCTTTGAATACTTCGGCCGCGCTTTTTGGTTTGAACGGCTCCCGTTTGTCATCTTCGGGTACCAGCGTTGGTTTTCCCTGGGGTTTTACCACGTCGGCGGCTAACAGGCTGTCGAACTGGTTTTTACCTAAGAGCTTCTCAACACCGGTCAGGGTCAGGGGGACGCGTTCATAGAGCAGGGATTCGTCAAAGCCGGCTTCCTTAATTTTCTGGAATGCGGCGTCAAGGTCTTTGAAGCTGCGTGTGCTGCGTCCTTCGACCACTTTGAAACCTGGGATGGTTAAGCCTTCCAGTGCTTTGGTGAGGGCATACTCTTTCAGCTTCTTGTGGTAATTGACCACGCCCTCCAGCTTTGCGAGCATCTGGGCCATCTCTGCGGCGTTCATGGTCTGCGGGTCTTTAATCTCTTCTTCTTTGACGTCGTACTGCCTGGCATATGCTTTGCAGACGGGCTTGACGGGGCAAAACTGGCAGTGTTTACCCGGCGCGCATTCCCCACCGCCGGCATAGGCTTCTTCGGCCAGGGGTTTGACCACTTCATTCCCCCACTGGTACAGGGCGGCCACATCGGTGTCCCACTGTACAACGTTGTCCATGCGGGGCTGCACAATGCAGAGGGTCACGGTCTGGATCGGGTAGATGAAGCCATAATCGGCCAGTACCCCCAAGGCGTAAAGCTTCAGCTGGCTGTTGTCCGCAGCATCGACTTTATTGTGCTTGCCATATTTAAAATCGATCACCCAGAGGTGGTTCCCGTGGATGACAATACAGTCCGCAGTGCCAAAGCCTTCGGGGGCATAAGCGCTGTAATTAACCTTTTTTTCCACTTCTACAAAGGGCGTAGTTGTCTGCGCGTAGGTGATGCTGTTCACAAACTCCAGATACTGGTCGGTGTAACGCTGCATTTCGGGGTTGTACAGGTCATTGTCTTTGGTCAGCTTGTTCATCCGTCTTGTGAAGGTTGCTTTGCCCACGGGCTCGGTGTACTGCTTTCTCAGTTTCAGCTCAGCGATAGCGTGGGCCAGGGTGCCTTCTCTGGCTGGATCGCCTGCCAGGTCCGGCATCCCTTCGGATAACCGGACGGAGGCAGGACAGTTCAGCCAGCGCTCAGCGCTGCTGGCGGACAGCAGGGCGTGGGCTGGGGCTTCTTTCTTTGAACTCATATCTGCGCCCCCATTTCCCGCAGCTTGACGGCCAGGGCGCCGTATTGTTCTTTGGGCAGCTCTACCAGGCTGCTGACGCCAAAGCCCTGGATCAGTGCCATGATCTCCGGCTGTTTGCCCTGGCTGACCAGGCCGGCCATGGCCACGCTGATCTGATCCTGGGTGTACTCCTGGGTCACGGCAGTGGTCGGCAGAGGTTGTGCCGCCGGCGCTGGTTGCTGTACTGGGGCGGGTTGAGCTGGCGGCGGGGTCACCGGGGTCTGCTGAACGGGTGCCGGCTGCGGAGCTGCGGGGGCCGCCGGAGCGGGCTGTGCGGTTGTCTGCACAGGTGACACGGTTGGCGCCTGTCCTGTCGGGGCAGGCTGCTGGGCCGGCTGGTGCATCTGCTGCACGTCAATCGGATGCAGCCCGGAGTTATCAATATAGGCCGGCTGGTGCTCCGGCGCGTTTACCATGTGCAGGGTGTGTGTTGCGTAATCTCTGATTTCCTCGTGGCTATCGAATACAAATTTCATTGTTTATTCCTCCTCTTTGTTCTGAATTTCAACACGTTCCAAGGCAAAACGAATCAGATCATCAGTGACGTTTTTGGTCAGACGGCCTGTCTGTTTTGCCAGGGCTTTGACCTCTATTTCAACGTCCTTTGAACACTGCAGCAAGCTGTTTCCGGACTTCTCTTCGTGGGTTTCCCGGTACATAATTAATTTGTCCATCAATGTTTATCCCTCCATGTTTTCTGCTCCGTCATAATATTCGGAGCTTTTGATTTTATTGACGATGGCCTCTACTTGCTCTAAGGCACTCTCGCGCTGCCAGCGCTTTCGTTCGGTGAGCCAGTTCTGCAGGTGCCAGACCATTATAAGCACTTCTTCCAAAAGGTTATTGAGGCCCTCGATGTCCTCGTAACACAGGTCTGCTTCATCGACGGTTTCTGTTTCTTCCGGTTCTTTCAGATAGGGCTTCAGATAGTCCCAGACGTCTGAACCGCAACGGTCAATGATCGGGTCTTTCAGATCCTCCGGGCCAAAAATGGTTATTTGGTCATCCCGTTCTGCCGGAACCAGAACGCCGGTGATTATTTTTATAAATTCCGGGTGTGGGTTCTTGCCCTTTATTGTGATGACTTCTGGCATCGCTTTTTCTCCTCTCGCATACACCGGATGGCGATCTCAATGGCCCGGTATACGGTGCTTCCTTTGATCTCAAAGTGTTTGTTATGGTAATTCAGCTGACAGATCGCCCATTCAATTTCATCGGGTTTCATATTTACACAGCTCCCCTTTCGTGATATACTGTAATTGATATTTTTACTACGTAGCCCTCATAAGCCGTCCAAGCATGAGGACTATTTTTTTTATTTTCATAAAAATTAAAACAGGTGCCGCAGATATACGCCACTGCGGTGCTGGCATGACACTCTAATCCATTAAAGCTTAAAAAATTTGACTGTTCAGGTTGGACGGGCGCTCATTCCCGTCCGTTTTTATCTTGTGTACTTTTTTACAAACGATTTTTAATTTTTATTTCCGCGTTTTGAGCCCGCGGATCAGGCTTTGACTTAAAGGGGTTATATGGCGTCGCACAGCTTCCTTATGGCGGAACGCCCCTGTATTGGATCATTGTTTTTTCTCCATTCCTGTGGTACAATAACCACGTAACATATTGTCTGGTCCCTAATGCGTG
The DNA here is from genome assembly GCF_900142645.1 of Eubacterium callanderi. Lineage (GTDB taxonomy): Bacteria > Bacillota > Clostridia > Eubacteriales > Eubacteriaceae > Eubacterium > Eubacterium callanderi. Next base: position 626 of record NZ_FRBP01000006.1, on the reverse strand, counting down.
GCTTCGCTTTGGGACCTTTTTTATTGTTCTAAAATTGGTTTAGGTTTTCTGCCCCGGTTCGGGGAAAGTTCGTCTAAAAAACAATTCTTTATGCAACTGTGCCCGATCTCCCGTTCTAATTTTGCCATCCGTTCAAACGCTTCCGGAAAATCCTTGCGGATCATGTTCCAGTAACCCATGCCGCCCTTTACACAGCCGATACAATTATTGTTCGGATAGCCCATGTCGTACATCTTCGGCCGCTTTAAACCGAGTTTTTTCGAAAGCTTGTGGCAGTCTTCTTTGGTCATGTTGGCATCGATGAGCGGGAATTCGTGAGTTATATCTGGTTCGGATTCTTGTAAACGATCTGCCCGGTGTTTTTCGGTGCAGTCATAGCCCCAAACATAGGTAAGCGGTTCATCCTGTTTCTTCTCCCACTCTTTCCGCACCTGTTTTTTAAGCATATTCGTACATTTTGCCCCATACGGAGAGTTTAAGAACCGGTACTTTTCCACAACCTTCTCGACGCTTTGGTGTTCGGATTGGAGAATTTCGATCTTCTTTCTAAAAAATCCCTCGCAGTCCGATAGAAAACGCAGACTATCGGGATGCTGATTCTCGATGTGGCAGTAAATCAGCCGATC
>NZ_FRBP01000010.1 GCF_900142645.1 Eubacterium callanderi | reverse complement strand
GAAGCCCCCCTTAAGATAAGATATCTCATTCGAAAGAAGTAAGGCCTCTGGAAGACGACCAGGTAGATAGGCTGGAGGTGGAAGTGCAGCAATGTATGGAGCTGACCAGTACTAATCGGCCGAGGTCTTGATCTAACAAGACTTTTGAAACACTCTTTTCCTTTATGTTGTTTTGAGTGACTAAAAACTGAATAAAAACGCAAGATTGATCTCGTGATGATGGCGAAGGGGAAACACCTGTTTACATACCGAACACAGAAGTAAAGTCCTTCAGCGCTGAAAGTACTTGGTGGGCAACTGCCTGGGAGGATAGGACATCGCGGGGTCTTTTTACATTTCTGGCTAAAGCCGCGCAAAAAAAGAATGGTGAGCGGCCCGTGCAAGTTTACTTGCAAAGGGCCAATGACCTTTCTTTTTTATGGGGCGCAGCCCCTGACGAAGGTGTCTGCAGGACACCGGAGTACGCGGCGATAAGAGCTGCTAACTTTTTTGGTTAATAGAACTTAACATTAAAAAGCAAAGAATCTAAAATAATTCCTTGCTTTTTTCTTTTTTACATCTTTATAGTAACACTAATAATTTAGAGAAAGCCGTTGGTAATGCTAAAGCAGCCAGCTGTTCACGATCTTTGAAAGCGGCTTGAGTGTCACCATATTTTTCTGGTGCTTCAGCGGCCATCACGGAATTAATTTCAAAATAATAGACGGTCATATTCCAAATAATATGGCTGAAAACATGTTTGCTGTTACCAATATTTTTTCCTTCTGGAAGATTGGGAAAGATGGTTTCTAAAGCTTGGCGGATAGCGTTGCCAGGCTTTGTTTTTTCTTCTTCTATAATAGGAAAACTCCATAAACCTGACAAAAGGCCTTTATCCGGACGTTTAACAAGATAAAGAGCACCACCCATATCGACAATCCCAACTTCCATTTCAAGCTTTTTCTGACGTTTTTTTTTCGATTTAACGGGCAATTGATTCATTGTTCCTTCTCTAAAAGCTTCGCAGATATTCTGTTCAGGACAAATCATGCATTTGGGGTTGGTTGGGGTGCAAACTAAAGCGCCGAGTTCCATAAGGCCTTCATTAAAATCGCCGGGTGTATCAGGCAAAGCCTGAGCAACCCAGTCAGTAATGGCATTTTTTACTTTGACATTCGCGATGTCGCCGTTATAATTATTAAAGCGTGAGATTACACGCAGAACATTCCCGTCAATGGCAGGTACCTTTTCTTTAAAAGCAATACTGGCAATGGCGCCGCCCGTATATGGCCCGATGCCGGGAAGATTAATGAGCGCATCGTAATGGTCTGGAAAAATACCGTTATACTCTTCATGAATTATTTTAGCGGCCTTATGAAGATTTTTCGCTCTGGAATAATAGCCCAGCCCCTCCCAGAGTTTTAGAACTTTATCTTCTGGTGCCTCAGCCAGAGCCGTTACATCGGGAAAAGCCTCTACAAAACGATGATAATAAGGAATAAGCGTATCAATCTGGGTTTGTTGCGCCATAATTTCTGAGATCCAGATATTGTATGGTTTTTTGGTCTCACGAAATGGCAGGGCACGTTTTGATTTGTAAAACCATTGTAAAAGATTTGTGGCAAAAATACGTGCAGTTTCTTTATGAAAATTTAAAATATTTTTCGTCATAATATCCTCCAATAGCCATTATTATAGCATAAATGCTTAAATAACTTGACAAACATCTAAAATCTTGTTAAAATTTATTTTGTAACGAACTTGTAAACTATACTTTGAATTTGTAAAACAAGTAAAAAAGGGGTACACGATTTGAATAAGTTAACATTGGTTAAGAGATTTTTAAAGAGGTATAAAAAGGAAACGGCCATCATTTCCGGTTTGTTTGTTCTGGTTGTTATTATTGGCGTAACCTGCGCGTTTAATGCGACTAAAGATGTAAAGCTTGTTTTAGACGAAAATAAAGCGACTGCAGCCGATGCTGTTAAGACAGAAGTTATCAATGCGCAGCTGCAGAAATCTGTAGAAGAAGTTCTTCAGGATCAGGGTTATCCAGTAAGTGAAGAATATACGATTAGCGTTGATCCGGATAAAAAAGTTAAAGATGTAGATACTGTTACAGTAAAGAAAAATGCTGTCGGCCAGATCAAGGTTGACGGAAAGACAGTTGATTATAAATCGGCAGCTGAAACAGTTGGAGATCTTTTGAGTGACAATAATGTTCAGTACGATGATGATGATATTGTAACGCCAGCGCCATCGACTGCTTTGACAACAGATGTATCAAATGTAACCATTACTCGTATTGAAGTAAAAGAAGAGGCTGGTGAAAGAGATATTCCTTTTGAAAGCGAAGAAAAAGAAAATGCAGAGCTTGAAGAGGGTACACGCAATGTTGTGACACAAGGTGTCGTTGGAAAAGCCGATTTTGTGGATAAAGTAACCTATCAGGACGGCGTAGAAGTAAAACGCGAGAATATTTCCAGCAATATAAAGGTTGAACCGGTTAAGGAAGTCGTGGAAGTTGGAACAAAGAAAGCTGTTCCTGAAAGCCTTGCTTCAAGCCCAAGTCCGAGCGCTGGAAATGCAACTCAGACTGCAGGCAGCGATTTTGATCTGATCTGTGCAATTGTTGCACATGAAGGCGGCACTTCCTATGAAGGCGCAATGGGGGTTATCTCCTGTGTTATGAACCGTGTAGACGCAGGGTGGGGCCCAGATGCTGTAAGTGTATTGACAGCACCAGGCCAGTTTGCTTCTTACCTTGACGGTTATTATACTCAGTATCTTGGTAATGCTCCAGCAGCTGTACAGCAGGCGGTTACAGACTGCATGGAAGGCGGCATCCGCAGCCATAATTTTACAAGCTTCAGAAGCTATCAGACCAGCGGTTCTGTATGTATTGCGGGGAATTGGTATTTCTAAATTGATCGTGTACAATTAAAAATACATATAAAAAGGGCAAATTTGCCCTTTTTTTTATTTTAGCACTTGTTCTTTGTATACAATAAATGTATACTATATATCAGAGTGTTTTTAAAAAGATTGGAGTGGAAGAACTATGGAAATCACGATTACGAAAAGAACACAGTTAAAGCCAAAACCAGATGAAAACAATTTGGTTTTCGGGACTGAATTTACAGATCATATGTTTATCATGGATTACACAGAAGGTAAGGGCTGGCATGATGCTAGAATCGTCCCATATGGCCCGATAGAGCTTTCTCCAGCGGCGATGGTGCTTCATTATGCCCAGGAAGTTTTCGAGGGAATGAAAGCCTATAAAACGCCAGAGGGGGATATCCAGTTTTTCAGACCTATGGAAAACTTTGCGCGTATGAATCGTTCAAATGTCCGGATGTGTATTCCTCAGATTGATGAAGAATTTGTATTTGATGCCTTAAAGCAGCTTGTCGCCCTTGACCAGGACTGGGTGCCTCATGCGCCGGGGACTTCTTTGTATATCCGTCCTTTTGTCTTTGCAACAGACCCATTTATCGGTGTTCGCACCAGCCATCACTATAAATTTATTATTATTTTGAGTCCAGTAGGTGCATATTATGCGACAGGCCTGCAGCCTGCAAAAATGCATGTGGAAGATATTTACTCAAGAACTGTTGTGGGTGGCACAGGTGAGGCTAAATGCGGTGGTAACTATGCAGGCGGTCTGGCGGCCCAGGAAAAAGCCCATGATGAAGGATTTGAACAGATTCTCTGGCTCGATGGTGCAGAGCGCAGATATATTGAAGAAGTAGGAACCAGCAATATTTTCTTTAAGGTAGATGGCAAATTTATTACACCAGAGCTTCATGGAACCATTCTTCCGGGAATCACCCGTAAAAGTGTTATTGAGCTTCTGCGCTCCTGGGGAGAAGAAGTCATTGAACGCCGTATTACCATTGATGAGTTTGTGGATATGTATCATAAAGGTCAGGTTGAAGAAGTATTCGGGACTGGAACAGCGGCTGTTGTATCACCGATTGGCGGTTTGGAATACCAGGGTGAGGATATGAGCTTTAATAATGGCGAAATCGGCGAATACACTCAAAGAATTTACGATACACTGTTCGGAATGCAAACAGGAACGGTCGAAGATAAACTGGGTTGGACGGTGAAACTCTAAATAAAAAACCATAAAAAAAACCAGTAAAAATCACGAAAAAAATGGTTGACAGGGGCTTCAGCCCCTGTTATAATTAATCTTGCATTTCGAGTCGAGAGGTACCGAAGTGGTCATAACGGGGCGGTCTTGAAAACCGTTAGGGTGCAAGCCCACGTGGGTTCGAATCCCACCCTCTCGGCCATCAAAACTGAATAGGTCAGTGATAAAAAACGTAGTCTTTTTTAACTGACATTAAACATGGAGAAGTACTCAAGTGGCTATAAGAGGTGCCCCTGCTAAGGGTATAGGCCGTTAACGCGGTGCGAGGGTTCAAATCCCTCCTTCTCCGCCAAACCGCATAAATACTGGGTTTCAGAGATTCTGAAGCTCATTTTTTTATACAAAAAAACAAAATAAGGGCTTAGATTAAGAAGAAAAAATTACGGAAAAACATAGCTGAAAAAGGTAAAAAATGACTGATTTCTGTCAGTGGAATGTCAGCAGCGGTCAGGAAAATGTCAGCAATATTCACAATAATTATAATGAAAGGAATGATATACGGTACAAAATCCGTTGTTTTTTGATTCAAAATCATGGCAGGGTTTTAGAATTTCTATACAGCATTAATTATAAAGATTATAGGATCGTAAAGAAGCAGATTAACTTTTAAGCATGAGTTGATCTGCTTTTTTGTACCCAAATTAAGGAGTTGAATAATGAAAAAGAAATTCACCGATGATCAAATAGACTATGTTAATACAATTAATATTATAGACTACATGGAGCACCGCGGTCTTGACCTCAAACGCACCAACCGTCGTGTGAAGGTAAAAGGCTGGAACGGTCTTGATGTCACACCTGACGGGCGCAAATGGAAAGACTTTGCATCCGGTCAGGGAGGATATGTCATTCAATTTGTCGCCTGGCTCAATACTTGCAGCTGGAAAGAAGCCGTTCAGGAGTTGCTGGACTTCAGCCATCACGTCCCGCCCGTTCAATTGTCCGCCACATGGCCGGAGCCACCGCCACCTAAGCCCTTTTGTCTGCCGCCCAAAGCCAAAAGTTACCGCAATCTCTTTGCCTATCTGTTAAAAACCCGCAAGCTTGATCCGAAAATCATTCAATACTGTGTTGATCAAAAACTTATCTATCAGGATGAACGCTGTAATTGTGTGTTTGTAGGATATGATGATAGCGGAGAACCCGCATCCGCTTTTCTGCGCGGGAGTAACGAATACGCCCCATTTAAAATGCTCGTGGAAGGAAGCCGGGCCGAATACGGCTTTACCTTACCCGGAGCCAATTCACGGCTTTTTATCTTTGAATCGCCCATCGACTTGCTTTCTTATATGACCCTCAAAAACATACACAATCCGCTGTACTTTGACAATCGCGGGGATCATTATCTTTCCTGCAATGGTCTGAAATACCTTCCGATATTGCACTACCTGTCAACACATTATGAAATCAGTCAAATTGTGTTTGGTGTGGACAATGACCCGGTCAATGAATATGGGAACCGTCCCGGTCAGGATTTTATTAAGAGTGCCACGCAGGAAATCATGGAAGCTTTTCCAGACCGATTCACAACATCAAAACAATTCATCACGGATTTACCGGGACAAAAAGACTGGAATCAGGAACTTGTCACATTTAGAAAAAATCAAGAATACAAAAAATCGAATAGAGCACGGCAGCCATGCCGCTGAAAGCAGCTGATCAATCCCAATTGAAAGCTGCTTTTTCTTTGCTCAAAACAGAAAACAAACGCCATATGGCGGTTGAGATAGATATTTTTAAAAAGGAGGTTCAAACGTGAAAAAACGAAATTGTAAAAGGAGGAAGAAGCATGATACACCGATTTAAACAGGCTGTCGTTTTGCTCATGGCCCTGTTGATGCTGTTTTATGGCTGCGGATTTAGGACAGAGGTTTCGGCAAATACAGAGACGGAAAACCCGTCGCCAGCCATAGAGCAGCCGTCTCAAACCGATGCAGCACCGACCAGAGCGGATCAGGATACCAAGAAAAAAAGCCCAGAGCTTGATGCCGGAGAACAGGCGATTCTGGATGCAAATGGCATTACTGCCACCGAGGATACCGGAAAGATAGATGCTTCCGGCAACTACATTTTAGGCGAGACAAGCACAGGCGGAACGGTGAGCTGTTCCACCAGTCTCAGGACGTTGGCGAGCCGAAGCTTTGGAGATGAACCCTGCTACAAAAAATTTCAGCGGGCCGCAGGCTGGGATGATGGCGTGATCTACAGCAGTGACTTTGCCAGCCCCGATGGCAGTGACATCATTACCACCACGACACCAATTTTGAGAATCAGCGATAACGGTGTGGATCAAATTGCCTACTGTGCCGATCCATCGCTCAACATTCCCTCAGAAGTCGTCGGCCCCAACGGTCTGGTCACCTACAACCGGGAAAGCTGGAACGTGCAGAGCTGGCGCATCCGAAACGTCATGTGGCACGGCTTCCACGATGGTCAGAACGGTGAGTATTATGTTCAGACCTGGGCAGCCATCCGCGTCATTGCAGGCATCGGCGCATATACCGATTACTATATGACCGACCCCACCGTTGCCAACCTTGTGAATACCCTCAGCTATCAAAATCCCAATAACTGGGATGCCAGCTGGAGCATTGTTCCGGAACGGGAGGAAGCGGTCTGGAACGCCAATACCAAGCGGCAGGAAACCGGATGGTTTCAGACGTACTGCAGCAATATTGCCGATCATGGAAACTATACGGTCGCTTTACCTAATGGTGTACACGCCATAGCCCGCAACACATCTGGTCAGACCTACGGGGACTATACCGGCTCCATGACCCTTTATGACGATGATGACTTTATGCTGTATGCAGACGGCAGCTATCAGGGTGAGGTCTCCGTGACCATTACCCCGACAACCGTTAAACGCCACAGCAGTGATGCCGGAAATCCGGATGCCTGCGTCATTTACGCCCCGGATGTCCCGGACACTCAAAGACTTTTCGTATCCCTTGCCGTCGGTCAAAGTCCGTTAAGCAGCAGCTTCCGGGCAAATTTTACCGGAGCCACCGGGGATGCCCAGCTGCAAAAGACCGACAAACGCACCAAAGAAAAATTGGCAGGAGCGACTTTTGGCTTGTATGACACCAAGGATAACTTATTGAAACAGGGCGTGACCGATGAGAACGGGCAGTGGAACGTGACGGATTTAGTTTTTGGAGACTACTACTTTAAAGAAATTGCCGCGCCAAAGGGCTATGAGCTGGATCAGACAAAGCTTCACTTTACCATCGACGGCATCCGGGATATGGTGACCGTTTCTAAAACCAATGAACCGAAAAAAGTTCCCTTTAACTTTAAGAAGCTGGACACGGAAACTCAACAGCCCTTGAAAGGCGTCACCTTTGTGCTGTATGGCTGTGATGAAAAGCATACGCATAACAACCAACAGGATGACAAGATTAAATCCTGCTGGCAGACCATTATCGGTACCCGGATCAGCGGCACGGACGGTAAAATCGACTTTGGCAATCTCTATGCCGGAGAATATCAGCTCGTGGAAACCAAGACCGTTCCCGGCTATGCCAAGCCCATGGGGCAGTGGCGTGTGACGATTGATCCCGAAGCGGCTGAAACCGTAAAGATCACCGCCAAAGGAACGGCCCCGGCATTTGTGAAAGACGGCAGTGTTCTGAAAGTTGATAACCAGAAAAATTATAAGCTGCCTTTCACAGGGGGAGACGGTGATCACCGCGTTGCACTGATGCTGGCCGGGATTGTTTTATTGATTGCGGCGGGCATTTTAGCCCTCGTCCTGAAAAAGAGAAACAGCAGAAATTCAAAAGGAAAAAGGAAAGGATAAACAAAATGAACCTGAAAAATAAGCCATTGTTCAAGAAAATTGGCGGCCTTGCCCTGAGCATTGCCGTTTTATGCACAAGCTGTGGCCCCGCTTTTGCCGCCACCGGATCACCCGATACCAGTGCAGCGCGGAGCCTGACCATTCACAAATACCGAATGGAGGACATCAAAAAAGCCACCACCGAGGGAAGCGGGCAGCAGACCGATCAAGTTCCTGCCGATGCGATTCCTTTGCCGGGTATCCAATTCAAAGTTACGAAAATGCAGGATACCGACAACACCAAGGTGGATACCACCTGGAACATCCAGATCATCACCACCGGAGCCGATGGATCAGTCACAATTCAAGGCAATGACAACCTCCCCATGGGCGTGTACCGCATTGAAGAACAGACCAACCCGGCAGTGGCCGAAAAGGCCGACCCGTGTCTGGTGTCCATACCACTTACCAACCCGGCAGGGGATGGCTGGATTTACAACGTCCACGTATTCCCCAAAAATCAGATCAAACCCGGCCCGGACATCGACAAGTTTGTTACGGAACTCGAAAACAAACATGATACAGCGGATATCTCCGAAAGAGTGAAATGGATCGTTGAAACCACGCTGCCGGATGACATTGCAACGTGTAAAAACTATACCGTGAGTGATGTGATTGATACGCGATTAGATTACGTGACAGGCAGTGTTAAGGTCTACCGCGTCGATACAGGCAAAAAACGCGTGCTCATGACACCAGACTGCTACACGGTCACAGAACCCAACACAGCTAACAACCGGACGCTGACTGTTTCGTTGACAGATACCGGCAAAAAAACAGCGGCTAAATCTCTGTTAAACACCAAAGATAAAAACGCTGTCCTTAACATTGAGTACAACACCTTCGTGAACAAAACCGCCGAGGGCAGCTTAGGTAAGCCGATCCCCAACGGCGCAACCATCCACTATACCAACAACCTGGACATTTTCTTTGAACCACAGAGCGTTCCCGAGGATAAAAAGCCCGAAGTACACACTGGAGGAATCAACCTTTTAAAAGTGGATGCGGACGACAATACCCTTAAGCTTCAGGGCGCAAAATTTAAAATTTACCGCACCGAAGCCGATGCGAAAAAGAACATCAACGCCGTCAAAGACCCTGCCAATAACGCGATTGACTGGGAAGTGACCACGGACGCAAACGGCATTGCCCATTTCTGGGGCCTTGCCTATGGACAGAAAGGGCAGGATGCTTATTACGGGGACAGCACAAACTACTGGATCGTTGAGACACAGGCCCCAATTGACAATGAAGGGAAGCCCTACAATCTACTGAAATACCCTGTAAAAGTGACCGTCAATTCAAACAGCCATGCCGAAGCCAATAAGATTATTGTGGAAAACATCAAGCATTATGACCTCCCCTACACAGGCGGCACCGGCAGTTTAACACCTCTTTATATGGGCGCGGCATTGATTCTCATGGCAAGCGGGATGAGCATTCTTTTCATCCGGAACAAGCGAAACACAGGGAACAAATAGGCAAAAGGGGAAGCTGGAAATGAGAAACAAAGCAATGCTGCTGCTGATTATTGTTCTGATCAGTGCGGGGGCTGGCTGCATCCTTTATCCAGATATGGTTTATCTTCTGGCTTCCCAAAAACAGGGACAGGTGATTGAGGATTATCAAGTGAGTACAGAGGAGATGAACCAACAGCGGATGGATGAAGAATATCAAAAAGCCATTAACTACAATGAAAAGCTTATTAATCCGATCATCGGAGATCCTTTTTCTGAGGATGCACAAGACAACGCCATGGATTATGCAGAGATTCTAAATGTTGATGGGGTTATGGGGACACTCGAGATACCAAAAATAAAAGTGAACCTGCCCATCTATCACGGGACATCTGAATCCGCGCTCTCGAGAGGTGCGGGGCATCTGAAAAACACCGCCCTGCCCGTTGGCGGCACCGGGACACATGCCGTGCTGACCGGACACCGGGGCTATGAGGGAGCCAGGTTATTTACCGATTTAGATCAGCTGGTCATTGGGGATCGCTTTTATCTGCACGTTCTTGACAAGACTTTAACCTATGAAGTGGATCAGATTCTGGTGGTCACGCCCGAACAGACCGAAGCACTGAAACCTGTCGAAAAACAGGACTTTGTAACCCTGTTGACCTGCACACCGTACCAGATCAACAGCCATCGGCTGCTGGTGCGCGGCAAACGAATCAAAGAACTTCCCGCAGAAGCGGAACCTGAAACGATGGAAGAACCGACACCTGTTAAAGAATTGCTTTTTTCCTTTGTATCCTTAGTGGGAATTGCATCGGGTATCTGGCATTTGAAAAGGAGGAAGAAACGTGAATGAATGGGATTTAGGCGCAGTGCTGACATTAACCGGGATGATGACTTTTGGCTTGATCCTGTTATGGGGCATCCGAAAGCGGGAGAAAAAATGCCGAAGTTATCCGCCGTGGCTGGCGGTGCAGATTGTGAGTATTTTAAGTCTGCTCATATGCGTGCCGGTTTATCTGATGTTTAACAACGGTTATTCTGGTGTTCGAATACTTTCAGCATCGTTGAGCCTTGCGATTGTAATCATTGGTTTGGGGCGGGCTGTTTCCCGGCTAAAACGGCATTACTTTCACTGGAAAGATAGAAAGGGAGTGATTTAAAAAGATAAAAGTTGCCATTTGATTTGTTAGATTTATTAAAAAAATGTATAATGTACTTAAGTTAATCCAAAGGGGTGAATCTAGAATGCAATTAGATTGGAATTTTTGTCTTTCAGTGGTTACCGTTGTTATTGCTATCATCGCATTGCTTCAAACAAAACAGCAGATAAAGCTAAGTAACAAACAGCATTTGTTTGATGAACGTATCGAAAACTATGGCATTGCAATAGGGTTAATACAACTGTATGAAAAAAATCGTGATTTTTTTGATGAAAATGAAGATGATAAAGCAATGCTATCAATTAGTTACTGGTTTGAACTAATGACAAATAATACTTATTTAGAGCAAATAGCATCTGTAATTAAAAATCCCCTTAAACAGCCAGATCACAAGGAATTCTTAGTAAAATTAGAGATGCTCAGTTCTGTTGCGACAAAAATCGAGCTTTTATTTAATAAAAAAGAAGCTACTTTATTGAGTGAGTTTGTTTTTTGTTATCAAAAATCTTTAATGATAATGTATCAGTATCAAATACTTTTAGATGACATGAAGAAAGCAGCTCAAGATCATCAATGGACATTTGAAGAATGTCAACAAAAAATGGGGGAAGATCAGCAGCGAGATCAGGTGCATACGATTCTGAATGCATTAAAAAAAGCATATACCATGTTAGAACAAGAAAATGTTAATGAAAAGATAAAAAAGCAAATAAAATTAAAATAGAAGAGTGATTAGTGCAAATTAAAACGGCATTTATAGAGAAATTACTGTAGTAAAGAAAGTATCCTAACAATAATAAAAACCACTGAACTACTTTTTTGTAGGACTAGTTTTAGATGATCAGATATTCTATCGTAGCTAAACAGAAAGTAAAACTTTTGCATGATTACTATTATGTGGATGTAAAAGACGAAGATAAAAAAGATTTTATAAAATCATAGGAATCGGTATTGATATTATTGGTTTTGGGTTCCTCAGTGCGTCAATTCTAACCTATATTTTTGATAATATTGTGATACGTTTAACCTTTATCGCATATGCACTATTATCGGACTTGTTATCTCTGTCTATGGACACACAAGTATCATTAACTTAAATCGTTCAAGAAAACAATTGAATAAGCTTGTCAACAAGCATTTATAACGGGAATACGCAACCAGTATTCTCTTTTTTATTACGGCCCGCCGCTCAAAAACCATTGAGCGGCTTTTTTATTTAGGAGGTGCCAATTATGGCAAAAACCAAAGTCATCACAATCTCTAATCAAAAAGGTGGCGTCGGCAAGACCAACGTCACAGTGAACCTCGGTGTGGGTCTGGCAAATGAAGGAAAGAAAGTGCTTTTGGTGGACAGTGACCCACAGGGAGATTTAACCACTTCCCTCGGATGGTACGACCATTATGCGCTTGACGCAACGCTCACCACCATGATGCAGGGAATGGTTGCCGACCAGCCCATTGACCCAAAGGCGGTGATCCTGCATCACCCGGAAAACGTCGATTTAATTCCCGCAGATTTAGACCTCGCAGGCATGGAAATGTCACTGCTGGTGGCCATGAACCGGGAATCTGTACTGCGCATGTGTCTGCAGGACATCAAGAAAGACTATGATTATATCCTCATCGACACCATGCCGAGCCTGGGAATTTTATCAATTAACGCCATGGCCGCGGCCGACAGCATCATCATTCCCGTGCAGGCCCAGTATCTGGCCCTCAATGGGATGACCCAGCTGATCCAGTCCATCAACAAGGTTAAGCGGCAGATCAACCCCAATTTAAAGGTTGAAGGCGCACTCATTACCATGGCCGATATAAACACCAACATGACCAAAGAGGTGGCCGAAGCACTCCATGAGCAGTACGGAAAACAGCTTTATATTTTCCGCAATGCCATTCCACGGGCTACAAAGGCAGCAGAGACCAGTGCAGCGGCCAAAAGCATTTACACCTATGACAAGGGAACAAAAATCTGTGAAGCTTACAAAGCTTTGACGAGGGAGGTGATTACCCATGGCAGCAAACAAAAAGATAAACATGCCGCTTCCCAGTGCCGATGACCTGTTTAAAACCGATGCGGAACGGCAGAATGATGGGCTGGAAAAAGTCATGGAAATTCCCATCGAGGAAATATCAAGCTTTCCTGACCATCCTTTTAAGCTTCAGATGGATGAAGCCATGAGCGAGATGGTCGAGAGCATCAGAGAATACGGGGTACTGTCGCCCGCTTTGGTCAGGCCGAAAGAAGGCGGGGGATACGAGATGGTCTCCGGCCACCGAAGAAAAATGGCTTCTGAGATTGCAGAAAAAACCACGATCCCCTGTATTGTCCGAAATCTGACGGATGATGAAGCAACCATTTTGATGGTGGATTCTAATCTGCAAAGAGAGAATATATTGCCATCTGAGAAGGCTTACGCATATAAAATGAAATTAGAGGCTTTAAAACATCAGGGAAAAAAGATGGACGAAACTTCCCGACCAGTGGTCGGAAAGTCTGAGAGTGCTGAAATTGTTGGTAAAGAATCTGGTGATAGCGGTAGACAAATTCAGCGTTATATCCGCTTAACCGAACTGGATTCCCCTATTTTGGACATGGTGGATGAGGGGAGAATCGCGTTCCGGCCCGCGGTGGAACTGTCCTACCTGAAGCCTGCCGAGCAAAAACAGCTTTTAGAAGTGATGGAGAGCGAGGAATGTACCCCCTCACTGACACAGTCCACCAAGCTGAAACAGTTCTCCAAGGAAGGAAAGCTCACAAACAACGTCATTTTATCCATCATGAAAGAGGTCAAGCCCAACCAGAAGGAAACCATCAAAATTCAGAAAGAAAAAATCAGCAAGTATTTCAGGAAAGGAACCACTGACAAAAAAATTGAAGATACCATCATCAAGGCGTTGGAGCTTTATCAGAAACGCCAGAAGCAGATGGAGCGGTAACAGGATTCAGGGCGGCAGAAATGCCGCCTGTTGACGTTCAAAGGAGGAACAAAGATGTTAGAAACAGATTGGATGTACAAAGATTATCAGATCACACAGGCCATTGATATTCACAGGCGTATGGTTATTTTTGGAGAATGTCGGTCAGATGATAAACCGACCGCGTTTTTGTGCGGCTATTATGAGCCTTTGCTATTAAAGGATGCTTATTCAGAAATGCAAACTGGCGATTATCTGGAAATGATGGAACTGTTTTTACAGCGTGTGCAGGGTCAGATCGACAAAGTGCGGGCCGAACAACAGGAAATGGACGTGCCGCTGGATGTTATTACCCGGGAAATGTGTGTTTCTTATCAGGAGAATACCGGCATCCGGGGTCAGATGGTTGCCATTGACCCCATGCGGTTTCGACCAGAAGATCGCATTGGTCCGAAACAAATCGGCTATGTGATCGCCGATCAAACCCCTTCCAAAAACAGTATGGTGTTCAGGCGGCTTTATGATGGCCGGGAGATGTGCTGCTTTTACGGGGATATTCTGGGTGTGATCAAGTCTGAATATCAGCCGGATTGGGCAAAGGAAGTGGTCTGCCAATTTGAAAAAAATGAGAAAAACCGGAAAGGAGAAACACGTTGATGGAAAAACAGGAAAACAAAGGCTATCAGATCACCGACAGCATCCAAGTCGGGAATACCGCTTTCGTCATCGGACACAGTGAAAAGCTGCCCTATCCCTATGTGGTTTGGAAAAAAACCGAAGCCCAGGGATACAATTATGGCCATTATAAAAACCATCATCAGGAAGCTGTTGAAGATTTGTGCCGCCGGGCACTCAAAGAATTAAAGGTACAAAGAAATAAAGAAATGTGGAAAATGCGAAAGGAGCAGAGCGAAAATGAATAAGTTACCAGAACAGTGCTATAACACACTACGCTCCACCGGAGAGCTTGTCACCATCCGAAAAAATGAAAAAGGCTATTTTCCGTCCGAGCTGTCCACACCGGATATGCTTACAAACCGGGCCATTGCCGAGCGGGCCAACCGAAAGGCTGGGATCACCAAGGCTCAGACAGCTGCCATGGTCGGCGGTTCTTTGTTTGGATGGTCATCACCCGCCGCGAATCCAGATAACTATGATGCCAACGGCAATTTTGTCCGCGGATGTTTCAAGGATGAACCGTAAGGAGTAGGGCCATGGCGAAAAACACCAAAGGTTTCAGGGCTTTAACGCGCCTGATCGAAGCAGGCTACAACACCGAAAAGGCCATTGCGGGCATGACCATGACTGAAATGCTGGCCTTGCCCGGCGTGTCGGTCTCCGAGCTTGTCCAGTTCGACGAGCTGCAAAAGAGTGTCAAAGCGGGTAAAGTTGTCACCTATTTAGGCACCACAGAGCAAAAAGAAAAGAAAAAAGAGGAAGGAGCAAAAGCACATGACAGCACCAATGATACGGTTTATTGATACCCGGTACAATGACTTGTTCACGTTACAGGACAGCGGTTTGATTACCGAGACGCGGCTTGATGGAACAACCAATACCCATCAATGCTACTATCTGGACGACTACCATACAAAGATTGGACGGAATGTTTTTCATATCCACGAGTATGCCAAACGCATGGAAGCAATCGGCGCGCGGTATTTTCCCACGCAGCCAAAGGAAAAGGACGTGATGGATTACTATGAAATTTACCAGATTCCCGACAGGATGAATACCGATTATGGTTTTTGCACCTATGCAGAAGCCCGTACAAAAATCAAACCAGAGGATTATGCCTGCGTCTATATGGCTGTTTTAGCAGCAGATGTGAATCAGGAAGATTTGTATATGCAGCACAACATGGATGATCGGCCCTTTAGAAATAGAATACACGCGTTATCTTTAGGGGACGTACTGGTTTTTCACAGAGGTGGACAAACCCGGGCCTATTATGTGGATACCATTGGATTTCCGGAAGTTCCACAATTTTTGACACCGGAAAAGCAAAATAAAAAAGAACAGGTGAGGTGATCACATTGCTAAACGCACGCATTACATACGGCGACAAGCAGCTTTTAACCAAGCTTTGGTACACACAAGACACCATCAAATGCTCTTTATACGATATGGGCATCAGAAAGCCCATGGATAAAATTTATCCGGATGATCCGGAAATTCATATCCAGTATCTGCCCGACAGTCCACAAGGACAACAGCTTTCATCTTTGATTACCTGCCGCCATTCCCTCATGGAAGTCAACACCGCCTGCCGGGCTTACTACTGCACCGGGGACTACCGCGTTATGGACCGCATGGATGAACGGCTTGAAAAGGGCATTATTAAAACATTGGAGGACTATATTAAAACCGCGCAGCGGATCAAGAGAAAGCTGGATAAAGACCCGATTCGGCGGAAAACCGATGCGCGGTAAAAGAAAGAAGGAGGAAAATCAACATGTACGAGGGTGTGATTAACGCCTATGTGACGAACTTAGGCCGCTATAACGAGGGCTGTCTGGTGGGTGAGTCCTTAGCTTTACCCGCCAACACTGAGGAAGTACAGGCTCTTTTTGAGCGGATCGGCATAGACGGAAAGCGATATGAGGAATACTTTATCACCGACTATGAAACAGAGGTCAGCGGCCTGGGCGATTGTCTGGGCGAATATGAAAATCTGGATGCCTTGAATTATCTCGCATCCTGCCTTGATGAGCTGACCGAGGAAGAAATGAGAAAATACGAAATCGCTTTGGAGGAGGGCGACTACACGTCAAGCATCGTGGATCTCATCAACCTGACCGACAATCTGGATTGTTACGACATCGTTCAGGACATCGACAACGACTATGCGCTGGGAGAATACTATATCAACGAGTGCGGTGCATATCTCGATATACCGGAGGGACTGAGCAGCTATATCGCCTATGATGCCTATGGCAGAGACGCAAGAATGAGTGATTGCGGGAGCTACATCAACAGCTGCTATGTGTGCGACACCGGAGCGAACTTTTATCCTTTCTTCGATGGTAGTGAGATTCCCGAAGAATACCGCATCACGTTTTTTCCCGAGCCAAGGGAAGTGGATGCCCTGATGGTACGCGTCGGACAGCCCCCTGAAAAAATCCGCATTGAGAATGGTCTGGAAGGTATCGAGAACGTCTTTGAAGGAACGCTTTGCGCTTATCCGCTGACGGATGAAGTAATCATTATAGCCCAAATGAGCGCAAAGCGTGTCCCCAATCGTGCTGTTTTTGACACGGCTGAACATGAGAAGATCAATATTTATGGCGATTTTCTGCTGTGCAATTGGGACTTTGAAGCCCTAAAGGCCAGAGACCTGACACCAAAACAGATTGAAAAGTACAGGGATCAGCTGGAATACCCTGAAAAATACAATG
Organism: Eubacterium callanderi; assembly: GCF_900142645.1. Taxonomy (GTDB): domain Bacteria; phylum Bacillota; class Clostridia; order Eubacteriales; family Eubacteriaceae; genus Eubacterium; species Eubacterium callanderi. Next base: position 183,350 of record NZ_FRBP01000010.1, on the reverse strand, counting down.
GAGATGTGCAGCGAAAGATTGCATTTCCGGAAAAAGAGAAACACCGGGATACCATGGAACGGTAAGCGGAATGTCATTGGGAGATTCTGCTTTTTTTATTTCAGAAAGGGGGTGATGCCCTGAACGAATCCATAGAACTCACGGCCAATAAAAGAAATTTTCAAAAAAACGAAGGAGAAAAACACATGAGTACAGCCATTAACCTGAACGAATTGATGAAACTTTATGAGGGGGAGGATGTGGAGATCACATTGATCATCCCCTCATCACCCCTCATTGTGGATGTAAGCGAGCCGTCAGAAACCACCGAAGGGAAAGGAAAGAAAAATGACAAACAGTATCACGAATCCGAATGAGATAACCGATAAGAAGGACAAAATCACCATCCTGATGATCCGGGCCGGGGAGCCGCCAGAGGAAATGACCATTGAGAACACCCTTGAAGCCAAGCAGAAATTGGTGGGTGGATACATTGAAATGTACTATCTTCCAACCGATGACGATGCCGTGATCATCTGTAATGAGGAAGGAAAGATCAATGGTCTGCCCCTGAACCGGGGCATTTTTGATGAAAAAAAGCGGCTTGTTGAGATCATTGCAGGCGATTTTTTTCTTTGTAACGCCCCGAGGGACAGCGAGGATTTTACAAGCTTAAGCCCAAAACAAATCGAAAAATTTTCTGAGCAATTCAAATATCCTGAACAGTTTATACGCCTTAATCAAGGGATTGTCGCTGTCCCCATAAAGGATAAACACAAGGATTATGAGCGGTAACTGAAAATGAAGCGAACAATCAATGTCTTATATATCCGAGCCGGGGAGTCCCCGCGGGCAGTTACCATTCCCAATAACCTGAAATTCATGCAAAAACTCGTAGGCGGCAACATTGAAAGGTATGCGTTACCAACGGATGATGATGCAGTGATCATCTGCAATGATGAAGGAAAGATCAGTGGTCTGCCGCTGAACCGTGGTATCTTCATTGATAACAGTGAACTTATTGACATCATTGCCGGGGACTTTTTTATCTGCAATGCGCGGAATGACCGAAAAGGTTTTTCCAGTCTTACCCCCGAACAAATCCAAAAATATGCCGAAGAATACAAGTTTCCTGAGCGGTTTTGCCGTGTAAACCGAGAGATTGTCGTCGTGCCGTTGATGCCGAAAATCAAATATTATGAGCGGTAACTAAATTGAAAGCAGGGGGAGCCTTGCGGCGTGAGACTGTCCCAGCAAGCACTGAAAAAGGATAGCCGCCCTCCGGGCAGCCCACCTTTTTCGCTTGTTGGGGCATGCCCCAATCCCCCTTTTATAACATGGATAAGGAGTGAAAAATAATGAGAAAACGCAACGTTGAAATCCTGTTTCGCCTGACACGGCGGGAAGCACAGGAACTGGATAAAAAAGTGAAGAAGTCTGGCCTGAGCCGGGAAGCTTTTCTGCGTGCCATGATTGAAGGTTACCAGTTACACGAAAAACCCGGCCCGGTGTTTTACGAAACCATGCGGCAGATGTCCGCCATCGGAAACAACCTGAACCAGATTGCCGCCAAGGCCAATGCCCTGGGTTTTGTGGATCAGCCGCTTTATGAAAAAGAAGCCTTGAAGTGGCGGAAGTTCCAGACCGAAGTCAAAGAAAAGTTTCTGGTGCCGGAAAAAAGCTGACATGGCCACCACAAAAATCTGGGACATCCGGGGCCGACTGGACCGGGTAGTGGATTACGCCAAAAATCCAGATAAGACAAAAAATAAAAATTATGGTGAAGCGGACCTGCAGGCCCTGCGGGATGTGATGGACTATGTGTCCCAGGACGTTAAAACCGAAAAGCAGTTTTACGTCACAGGTTTGAACTGTTCACCGGAAACCGCCCGGGAGGAGATGACCATCACTAAAAAGCAGTACCGCAAGGAGGGCGGCATCATTGCCTATCACGCTTATCAGAGCTTCAAGCCCGGGGAAGTCACCCCGGAGATCGCCCATGAAATCGGCATAAAGCTGGCAGAGGAACTGTGGGGATCACGATTTGAGGTGATCGTCGCAACCCACATCGACAAAGCCCACATACACAATCACATGGTTTTAAATTCCGTCTCCTTTTCCGATGGGCTGCGCTACTATGATAACAAAGAAAGCTACCGCAAGATGCGGGAGGTGTCTGACCGCCTGTGCCTTGAATACAAGCTCTCCGTCATCGAAAAGCCCATGAACAAGTCCATGCAGTACGGTGAGTGGCAGGCAGAGCGGGAAGGAAAACCCACGTGGCGCGGCCTGATCATAAAAGACCTTGACGATACGATTTCTGAATGTGTGACGATGCGGCAGTTTTTGTACCGGCTGCGGCAGAAGGGATACGCCATCAAGTACGATGCAAAATACTTCACGCTGAAGCCGCCCGGGAAAGCGCGGTATGTGCGCATTGACCGCAAGCATCCCGAATACAGTTTATCCAACATCGAACAGCGGATTTATGAACAGCAGCAGATCAAGCAGTACCGCCCCGGGCCAAAGGCTGCAAAGAAAAAAATGCTTTTGCACGGAAGCTTTGAAAAAGCCCGTCATACCAGCGGTCTGCGGGGCCTGTACCTTTATTACTGTTTTAAGCTGGGCGTGTTTCAAAAGAAGAAAGACCGGAAAACAAACGCACTGCCGTTTCTGTACCGGGAGGATGTACGAAAGATGGAGCAGATCAGCCGGGAAGCCCGGCTTTTATGTAAGCACAAAATAGATACGATTGAAGCTTTAGAGAATTATAAAACATCAAATGAACAACAGATAAAAAAACTCTGTACTGAGCGAAAAAAGCTCTGGAACAGAACACAGCGCACACCGGATGAAAAAGCAGTGTCTAAAATCAAAGCGGACATTGCCGGGCTGAGCGCGCAGATCAAAACACTCCGAAAGGAAGTGAAATATTGTGACGGCATTGCCGCGCGATCTATACCGATGAGAGAAAAAATCAAAGTGGTCAAATTAGAAGAAAAAAATAACGCAAAGGAGAAAAGCAAAAATGAACACAAGCGGTGATGCAGCCGAACAAGTCATCCGCATATCCCTTGAAGGGGCGGATTTTTTGTTACGGCTGACAGGAACGGGCCTTAAGAATCTGGCTTTTCTGTTGATCTCAGCTTTAAAAAGTGCGGACATACACAAGACGAAAGGAAAAACACGGTTAACGGCCATGCTGAAATCGGGAAAACCTCTGACCGTCTTTTCGATTAATAACGCCGACCTTGAAGTCTTTGCCAAGGAAGCCAGGCATTACGGGGTGCTTTACTGTGCCCTGGGCAATCCGTCGGGCAGTCCAGACGGTGTGACGGATATTCTGGTGAAGCAGGAGGACGCTGTGCGGATCAACCGGATCGTTGAACGCTTCCAGCTGGCAGCAGTGAATACCGCAGAAATTAAGAGTGAAATTCTGAATGAACGGGAAGGGCAGACCCACGAAGAAGCACAGGCAGAAGAAGCCCTGCTGGATGACCTATTTGGTGCATCAGATCCGGAAGCCAAAGCAGGGGAAGAACAGCTGCTGGATGACCTCTTAGGCTTCGCAGCGTCAAAGGAGGAAAACGCACTGCCCCCAAAGGAGGAAAAACTGGTTTCCAGGAAGGAGGATCAGAAGGCCATACAAGCGGAGAAACCCTATGCCGAAGCCCCTCAGGCCCAGGAACCGGAGAAAAGCCCTCCATCCGAGAACAGCTCGAAGCCGCCCGCCGAAGGAGAATCTAAACCTTCCGTCCGGGCAGAACTCAGAGCGATCAAGGCCGAACAGGAAAAGGCACGAGCAGAACCCGAACACAGGGCGCCGGAGACAAAGAAAGAAACCAAACGCCGTGAACCAAAGCGGAAAACCAAAAAAGAGATTCCAAAAAAATCGAAGGGAGATAAAACACGATGAGTAACCTATATGACCTGTTTGGTCAGGAAGAAACCGAGCCGAAGCCGAGAAACAACCAAAAGTGGCAGGCTGAGCAAAAGGCCAACCGGGAATACTGCTATGCACAGATTGAAAAGTCCCTTGAAACCGTTGGGAAAAGTCCGGAGCTATTTCAGGGGTATTTGAATGTTCAGGCCAATTTTGAATACTACACTGCCCGTAACGCGCTGCTCATACAGGCACAGCGGGAAACCGCCACCAAAATTGCCGACAACACGGCATGGAAAGAGCAGGGTATCTTTGTGAAACAGTCCGAGTTCAGAAACCCGATTTTGATTCTGGAACCTGGAAACCCCTACACTCGTGATGATGGAACAACCGGACAGTCCTTCAAGGCCAAGAAAATGTATGACATCACCCAGACCACTTGTCGGGTGCGTTCTCAGAAAACAGGCAAACTGGATGACCGGATGCTGATAAAATCGCTTATTTCAAAAGCCCAGTAAAGATTCTGACCGCCGAAGCCGTCAATCATCCGCTGGCCGTGGATTTTGATATGGATAAGGAGTGCGTGGTGGTGGAAAAAGGGCTGGAACCCGATGCCATGTATCAGGGCATTGCTGCCGCTTTAGCCAAGGCTGAACTGGCCTTAAACGGTGAAGATTCTGGGAATATTGACTTTAAAGCCCAGGCCGCCGCTTACATGCTCTGCCGACAGGCAGGCGTTTCAACCGCGTGCTTTGACTTTTCAAAGCTGCCAGATTTCCTGACCAGCGCAGAACCGCAGCAGGTAGGCGCAGAGCTGACCACCATCAAGGATGCCATGGCCGAGGTATCCATGCGGGTGAAGTACAATTTACAGCAGATGGTACAGCCAAAAAGCCGGGCTGACCCGGCACGCTGAGGTAGATTATGAAAGAAGTCAAAAGAATTTTAACCCTTGACCATGTGGAGTATGTCGTTCTGATCAATGCCCTCAATCAAATGCGCAACGGTCTGATAAGGCAGAAACGGTCAACCGATGCCGTGGACGACCTCTTGCTTAAAGCCATCGACGCACCCACAGAAAAGACCGGGAAAAGGAAGGAACGCGGCCATGCAAGATAATTTCAGTAAAAACATCATGCTGTACATCGCCCTCCTTGTGCCAGTGATCGGACTGGCCCTGCGCATTGCCCCCTTCATCGACGAAGGGCTTTATGCCTTTATCCTCAAGTTCCCCGAAGCGATGGAACATCCTTTTAAAATCACATGGTGTGAAAGCAGTTTAAAATCCATCCTGATTCTGATGATTCTATATGTCATGGGAATCGGGATTTTTTATGCCACGAAAAAGAATTACCGCCGGGGCGAAGAGCACGGGAGCGCGAAGTGGGGAGACGCCCAGAGCATCAACCGAAAATACCGGGAGAAACATTTTGAAGATAACAAGCTGTTAACCCAGAACGTCCGCATGGGTCTGGACGGCCATCGGCACCGGAGAAACCTAAACGTGTTGGTCTGCGGGGGCAGCGGGGCCGGGAAAACACGATTCTATGCAAAGCCCAATGTCATGCAGGCCAATACCAGTATGGTGATCCTTGACCCCAAAGGGGAGATCCTCCGCGATACCGGACAGCTGCTCAGAGAAAAAGGGTATGAAGTCCGTATTCTGGATTTAATCAACATGGAGAAATCACACTGCTATAACCCCTTTGTCTATCTCAAAACTGACAACGATGTGCAGCGGCTTGTGACAAACCTCTTTAAAGCCACGACCGTAAAAGGTGCGCAGTCAAGCGATCCCTTCTGGGATACAGCGGCCAGTATGTTACTGCTGTCCTTGGTCTTTTTTCTGAAATACGAAGCCCCGACCGAGGAACAGAATTTTCCCATGGTCATGGAGATGCTCAGAAACGGGGACATCCCCGAAGATGTGGACGGCTATATGTCTCCCCTTGATGAGCTGATGGATCGTCTGGAAGCACGCGAACCGGATCACATCGCCCTGAAGTATTACCGCAATTACCGGAGCGGTGCGGCCAAGACCGTGAAATCCATTCAGATCACCTTAGCGGCAAGACTGGAAAAGTTCAACCTTGAAAGTCTCTCGGCCCTCACGGTGACTGATGAACTGGACTTGGCGAGTATGGGGGAAAAGAAGGTGGCTTTGTTTGCGTTAATCCCAGACAATGACACCTCTTTCAACTTCCTCATCAGCATTTTGTACACGCAGCTCTTTCAGCAATTGTTTTACACCGCTGACCGAAAATATGGGGGGCTGTTACCCGTACACGTGCATTTCATCATGGATGAATTCGCGAATGTGAGTTTACCCGATGATTTTGACAAAATCCTCAGTGTTATGCGCTCCCGGGGCGTTTCCGTGTCCATCATTTTACAGAACATGGCCCAGCTCAAGGCCCTGTTTGAAAAGCAGTGGGAAAGCATCGCGGGGAATTGCGACACATTTTTATATCTCGGCGGCAATGAGCAGGCAACGCACAAATATGTCAGTGAGCTGCTCGGGAAACAAACCATTGACACCAACACCTACGGAAAAAGTTCAGGTAAGAGCGGGAATTACTCTACGAACTACCAGAACAGCGGACGGGAGCTGATGACACCGGATGAGGTGCGGATGCTCGACAACCGTTATGCCCTGCTCTTTATCCGCGGAGAACGGCCCATCAAAGATGAAAAATACAACCTGTTAAAACATCCCAATATCCATCTGACCACCGACGGCGGGATGCTGCCCTATGAACACGGGCGTGTGGATCACGCCGTTGCAAGCATGAGCCTTGTGCCTTATTCGCCGGATATGGTGATTGAGGAAATGGAAATATCCGAAGAAATAACTTGTATGCTTTGGTCGGAGGAAGATTTAGAAACCTATTTTGAAAAGTTAAAGGAGATACAATTGAATGAACCAAACAACGAAACGAAAAAAGAAGCATAAAGCCCTGACACCCCGTCTGTCTGTGAACACTAAAATGCACCGCCACTTTTCGGTTTATATGGCGGTTGTACTGTGTGTTCTATGTACCACAACCGTGTGCGCTGCCGATGACCCCATTGCCGTGGTCAACAACCTATCCACTTTTATTTTTGGCCTTGTCCGGGCGGTCGGTATGATCCTTATCGGCTATGGTATTGTGCAGATCGGCTTATCCCTTAAGTCCCATGATCCAAGCCAGAGGGCCAATGGCATCATGACCGTGGCCGGGGGAATCGTGGTCACCTTTGCCAAGGAAATTTTGAACACCATTGCGGGATAGTCCGGTATGGATACAAAGAAAAAAGGCAGGCTGAAACGCTGGACTGCCCCTGAAAGGAGGATTCAATGGAAAGTGATAACTGGATTGTACAAAATCTGCAAAACGCACTGGACACATGGAATGGAAAACTGTCGGAAATCTGGCAGCTGCTTACCCAGTCGCCCCAGACCTTTAAGGGCGGCGGCATCTGGGAGGTGATTGTCAACATCAACGGCACCTTACAGGCCATCGGCTACGCGCTGTTGGTGTTGTTTTTTCTGGTGGGCATGGTCAAGACCTGTGGCTCACTGGCAGAGGTCAAGAAGCCGGAGCACGCCCTGAAACTCTTTGTGCGCTTTGCCATTGCCAAAGGGATCATCACTTATGGTCTGGAACTCATGATTGCCCTGTTCACCATTGTGCAGGGGATTGTGTCAAAAATCATGGTGACGGCGGGGCTGGGGGGTGCGACCCAAACCGTGCTGCCGCCGGAGATTGTGGAAGCCGTGGAGAACTGCGCATTTCTTGAGAGCATCCCTTTGTGGGCAGTGACCCTCATCGGGGGACTGTTCATCACCGTACTGTCTTTTGTGATGATCATGAGCGTGTATGGGCGGTTTTTTAAGCTGTTTCTCTATACTGCCATCGCCCCGGTGCCCTTGTCCACTTTTGCGGGTGAACCCAGCCAGAACATTGGCAAGAGCTTTCTGAAAAGCTATGCGGGGGTCTGTCTGGAGGGGGCGATCATTGTACTGGCCTGTGTGATTTTCTCACTGTTTGCGGCATCCCCGCCACAGGTTAACCCGGACGCTTCGGCGGTCACCATGGTTTGGGCCTATATCGGGGAACTGGTTTTTAACATGCTGGTGTTGGTGGGAACCATCAAGCTTGCAGATCATTGTGTCAAAGAGATGATGGGCCTGTAGAAATAAAAAAGGACGCGGTTAACGTCCTAGAATACCGGTTTATCATCTTTGTTATAGCGCATGGTTCCCTCGCTGTCAATATAGAAGTCACGGGTAGAGATACCGCGCTCCCTTGCAGTCCGGGCCTGCCAGGCAATATCTTCTTTCATGGTTTTATAGTATTGCCGTTCGTCCCAGTATTCCTTAAAAGAGCGTATCCAGGAGATCAGAGAAAAACCCAGAAGAATAAAGAGAATGGCAAAAGCCAGTGTTTCATGGGCAGCCGCCCATGGATTGAGAAATGTGCTGATCAGCAGGAAATAGACAACGGGCAGTGTCAGACGGAGCTTTCCAGCAAGCTTCAACACAAATGACAGAACGATGAGCACAATGGTGATGATCAACGAAATGAATGCGACATATACCATGGGGGCACCTCCTATGTAGTAGTTTTTATAGTTTTAGTATAGCAGGCTCCGCTCAAAAAGCAAGCCTGTAAAAGCAAAAGGAGATTTATTATGGAAGTGAAGATAAACCGCGAGATCCGCGAATATACAGAAAGCATGTTTTTCGGACTGTCCATGCGGCAGTTTGTTTTTTCGGTTATGGCCTGTGGAATGGCCGTTGGCCTGTACTTTTTACTGCGGCCTTACTTTGGCATGGAAACCCTGTCCTGGGCCTGTATCTTAGCCGCCGCGCCCTTTGGGGCGTTAGGCTTTATCAAGTACCACGGCATGAGCGCAGAACAGTTCCTGTGGGCATGGATAAAAGACCGATTTCTGATGCCCAAAATTCTGATTTTTGATGCGGACAACCTGTATTACCGGATGCTGACCACGCCAGCTAACAAGAAAAGAGATAAAAAAAGAAAAAAAGATCAAGGAGCGAAAAATGATTAAAACACTTAAAAATTCAAACCATCAGGAGAAAGAAAAATTTAAAATTCCCAAAAGCGTACAGCAGGCCGTCCCCATCCAGATCATTTATCCGGATGGGATTTTTTGTATCGGTAAAAATAAATATTCCAAGACTTTTCGATTTACGGACATCAATTACGCTGTGGCCGGCAGGGAGGATAAGGAAGCCATGTTTTTAGAATATTCTGAGCTGTTAAACAGCTTTGACAGCGGCACGACCACAAAACTGACGATCAACAATCGCCGTCTGAACCGGGCGGATTTTGAAAAAAGCATTCTGATCCCCATGAAAGAGGATGGACTGGACATCTACCGGAAAGAGTATAACCAGATGCTACTCGACAAGGCAACCGGAACCAACAGCATGATTCAGGAAAAGTATGTCACCGTGACGGTTATACGCAAGAACTACGAGGAAGCCAAGACCTATTTTGCCCGCGTGAGTACAGAGTTAACCGCCCACTTTTCCCGTCTGGGATCACGCTGTACGGAGCTTGACGCAGAGGAAAGACTGCGCGTTCTGCATGACTTTTACCGGACAGGGGAGGAGACAGGCTTTACCTTTGATTTACTACAGACCATGAAAAAAGGCCATGATTTCCGGGATTTTATCTGCCCGGATACCTTTGAGTTTGAATCGGACTTTTTTAAAATGGGTGATCGCTATGGCCGGGTTCTGTTCCTGCGTGAATACGCATCCTACATCCGTGACAGCATGATCAGCGAGCTGACGCAGCTCAACCGAAATCTCATGCTTTCCATTGACGTGATTCCAGTGCCGACCGATGAAGCCGTGCGGGAGGTGGAGAACCGCTTGCTCGGCGTGGAGACAAATATAACGAATTGGCAGCGCCGGCAGAACCAGAATCAGAACTTTTCTGCGGTCATCCCCTATGATATGGAGCTGCAGCGGAAGGAATCAAAAGAGTTTCTGGACGACTTGACGACAAGGGATCAGCGGATGATGTTTGGCCTGCTCACCCTTGTCCACACCGCCAAAAGCAAAAAGCAGCTTGACGCAGACACGGATACGCTGCTCACCACGGCCAGAAAGCACCTCTGTCAGTTCGCGATCCTGCGCTATCAGCAGCAGGACGGTTTAAACACCGCTCTGCCCATCGGACACCGGAAGATCAATGCCCTGCGCACCCTGACCACCGAGAGCTTAGCTGTGCTGATGCCGTTTAGGGTGCAGGAAATCATGGACACGGGCGGCATCTACTATGGTGAGAACGCCATCTCCCACAACCTCATCATGTGTAACAAAGCCAATCTTTTGAACCAGTCCGCCTTTCTTTTGGGCGTGCCGGGCAGTGGGAAAAGCTTCAGCGCAAAGGAGCTGATCGTGTTTCTCGCCCTCGCAACACAGGATGACATACTCGTCTGTGATCCAGAGCGCGAGTATGTCTCCCTGATTACAGCCCTCGGAGGTGAAGCGATCCGGATTGCGGCTGGAAGTGAGGATCATATCAATGCCATGGATATGGTGGAGGGCTACGGTGATGGTGGAAACCCCATTGTCGATAAGTCCGAGTTCATTTTATCCCTCTTTGAGCAGTTGGACAAAAAGGGACTGGGGGCAAAAGAAAAATCCATCATCGACCGCTGCGTGGCACTGGTCTATGACGATTATCAACGCGGCGGGGAGCTGCCGACCTTGTGTGTGCTGAGGGAGAAGCTCATGGATCAGCCAGAGCCGGAAGCCCAGGAGTTGGCTTTGGAGCTTGAACTTTTCACGGACGGAAGTCTGAACGCCTTTGCCCATAAAACCAATGTGGACACCCAGAACCGTATGGTGGTCTATGACATCATGGATTTAGGCAAGCAGCTCAAAACCATGGGCCTGCTGGTCATTACAGATGCCATGATCAACCGGGTCACGGAGAACTGGAAAAAGGGCAAGCGGACACATTTGTTTTTAGATGAGTTCCACGTCGTCTTTGAAAATGAATACTCCGGGGCCTTTTTCAACTCTGCGTGGCGGCGTTTCCGGAAGCGTAATGCGTTCCCGACCGCCATCACCCAGAACGTGGAGTACCTTTTAGACAGTGTTTTAGCCAGCACCATGTTGTCGAACTCGGAGTTTATCGTCATGCTGAATCAGGCTGCTAGTGACCGCCAGAAGCTTGCCAATCTTTTGAATATCTCGCGGGAGCAGCTGAGCTATATCACCAATGCGGATGAGGGCTGCGGCCTGATAAGGTATGGGAGTGCCTTAGTGCCCTTTGTCAACAAGTTTCCGAGAAAGACCAGACTGTACAGGTTGATGACGACCAAGCCAGGAGAAGAAACCCTTTGATCCTTCCGGCGTTTTCGATGAAGGGAGGTGTTAAGCATCGGAAAAGCAATCAAGACCCGGGAGGTAAAAAAGGATATACGGGTACTCGACAAGGCCGGAACAGCTGCCGAGCGGATACGGGAAGCGACCATCCGGACAAAGGATGCCGCTGAGCGCAGTCCGTCGCCGCAGGAAACATCCGCAAATGATTATGCCATCAACCGAACATCCGATTACGCGGATCGTGCGGCCCATGGAGCAGCCCGTCAAGTTCAGGATCAGAGCCGCCGTGCTGTTCAGAGGGTTCAGGCCCACCGGGCAGACCGTATGGCTGAATCCGCGGAAAATGCCCGCGCCGAAGCGGAACAGGGTGTCCGGAATATCGGGGATGAGGTGCGCATTAAAACCCGGGAGCGCGCAGACGGCATGGTGAAAGCCAAAGGCAGTACCGAGCCGTCGATCAAGGCCCTTCCGGAAAAAGAAAAGAATATCCGGCAGTCCATTTACTCCGCAGCCAAGAGCAGGCGGGCGGCCAGGACAGGGCTTGAAAAGGCCCCCAAACGCACCATAAAAACCAGTGACCAGACAGGCAGGCTGCGCATTAAAACAGCCAGTGAAGCCCGTAAACTAGGAAAAAACAGCATCCGGACAGCGAAGGCATCGAAACGCGCCATCAAGTCCGGGCGGGCCACGGCAAAGACGGCCAGAGAAAGCAGTAGGGCCGCTGCAAAAGCATCACAGGCCGCTGCAAAGGCAGCAGCTAAGACCAGTCAGACATCCGCCAAGGTGGCCGTTAAGGCTTCTCAGGCCGCGACGAAAGCAGCCATCACCACCGGGAAGCTCGCCGCCAAGGCTGCTGCCGCAGCTGCCAAAGCCGCAGCGACGGCGGGAAAAGCCCTTGCCAGTGCCCTTGCGGCGGGGGGATGGGTGGCCGTGCTGATCCTTGTCATCATTGTGCTTTTTGGCGGGGCTTTGTGTCTGGTGGGAGCGGGTAATGCCAATGCGGTTGAACCTGTTTCGGCAGAAGTGCAGGCCTATGAACTGCTGATCGCAAAGTATGCCCGGGAACACGGGATACAGGAATATGTTGAACTGATCAAAGCGGTCATGATGCAGGAATCCGGCGGTCGCGGGGGCGATCCCATGCAGTGTTCAGCGTGCGGCTATAATGACCAGTATCCCGGCGGCATCACCGATCCGGAGTATTCGATCAATATTGGCATCCGGTATCTGGCCGACTGTTTACATGCCGCGGGGGTTACCAGTCCCATGGATTTAGAACATATCAAACTCGGATTACAGGGATACAATTTCGGGGCCGGGTATATTGACTGGGCTTTGGAAAATTATGGCGGTTATACGCAGGCCAACGCGCAGGAGTTCGCCAATCTGCACGGCGGCAGCTACGGCGATGTGAGCTATGTGCCGAATGTCTTAAGGTATTACCCCTTTGGGCGTATCCCGACAGGGGCAGGCAACAGCAATATTGTCAACGTGGCGGCCAACCAAATCGGGAATGTCGGAGGACAGCCCTATTGGAGCTGGTACGGCTTTTCCGGGCGGGTGGAATGGTGCGCCTGCTTTGTTTCATGGTGCGCGGATCAGTGCGGTTATATCGACGCGGGGGTAATCCCCAAGTTTGCACTGGTATCGGACGGCGTAAATTATTTCCAGTCAAAGGGCCAGTGGCAGGACGGGAGTTATACCCCAAAGGCCGGGGATATTATTTTCTTCACATGGAGTGGCGACGGCAGCGCGGATCACGTCGGTTTTGTTGAGAATGTGACGGACGGAACGGTGAATACCATTGAGGGGAACACCACGGACAGCTGCGCAAGGAGGAGCTACCCGCTTGGGGGCTACATGATTCTGGGGTACGGCGTGCCCGCTTATTGAAACTGAAAAAGATTATGGAGTTTGGCGGATGAAAATCGGTCAAAAACAGGGAACCGGAAGAAAAGTCTTTCGCGTTCCCTTTTATTTTTGCGCAAAAAATCAGGATAGCCGGGGTTTTTAAGCTTTTGTTGATCCCCAATATCAAAACAACAAATATGTGTGGCTGAGCAAATGCAGAAAGTCAGCCCGGCGGTCGATTGTTTCACTTGCAGTTGGCCGTCGTCAATGGAGTGGAGAGCGCAGACCCATGTAAAAGAAAAGCGGCTCGGGGGACTTCCTGGCTGTGCTGTATGCTTCCTGATCGTTGATCGGTATGTCTGGACAGGGATAGACGGATGAAGCATGTACGTGTTGTACCTCAAAGTGAACCTGATTTCTAGGGATGAGATGGTTTTTATGGAATTAGGCTATCTCTGCCCTGATAGATACCAAGAAAAAATTTGTCTTTCCCGTTAGAAAATAGGAAAAATGACCGATTAAATCTATCCGTTTAAATAATTGTGAAAACTGAAAATAAATATCTATCCTAAAAGATTTTATTTTTTGTACCTAAAGAGAAATGGGAGAAACGCTGAAAGAAAAAATGGAATACGAGAGAAACTATTTCCCTAAAAATACAAATAAGAATTGCATATTATTTCAATATAAACTATAATAAAGACTATAAAAATAAAAATTGCGGCATCCGCATTGTGACGCAACCACAATGCGGCATGCGGTGTTTGGGCACCACACCTCCGAGGAGTACCGCAAAGTTAATTATATGCTATTTTTCATCTTTATTCAATAGCCATAGTTGATTTTGTGATATTGTTGAGTTTTTTCTTGAACTTTCTTAACTGTGTGTGGGTAGTTGCCACGCGCAGTTTTTATTTTCCGAAAGGACGGACGGACTATGGATAACTTTTGGTTCATTCGCTCCTGTCACGTCTGCTATGTTTTCTAATTCTTGAACTTTTATCCGATAAAGAGAAAATCAAAAGGATAAGGGAAGATATATTTGATTTTCCAGTTTGAAGATTTCAGGATAAATGAAGTTTGAAAATGTGGAAATTTGAATATAGAATGAAAGCGTAAACGAACAAATAAAAAAGCGGCATCCGACTTGGTGCGGTCACACCTCATCGGCTTGCTTTAGGTGAATACACCACCCTACACAACGGGCGTCAGCCACGTACCGCTTGCATACTATTTTACATGATAGCAATCAGTAAGACAAGGTTTTTATTATGTAAAAGGCAAACCGGCACAATGTAAAGCATTTTCAAATCAGGATAGAAATATTCGGATTATTTTTTGAAGCTGTGTATGGGTAATTATTATAAACCTTGCATAGCTTTTTTGTTTGGGAAGTTTACGGAGGATGACGGGGAGAGCTTACTCTCCCCTGAAAATCCGCAAACTGAACATTGTAAAAAATAATCTATTTATATAGACGAGGGAGGAATTTTAATGGAAGAGCTCGATCACAAGGCTATTGGCCTGCGTATCCGCAAGCAAAGAACGTTTCTGAATATGTCCCGGGATGAACTGGCAAGAAAGATTGGAATTACACCCACGTTCCTTGCCGATATTGAACTTGGAACAAAAGGCTTTTCACTTAAAAGCCTGAATCGCTTTAGCAACGTTTTAAAAATGTCAGCTGATGCTATTCTCTATGGCCCTAAAGAGTATATGGGGACAAAATATGCAGCATTATTGGAACTGTTAGAGCGGTGTCCGGCGGAAAAAGGGAAATTCGCAGAGGAAATTTTGACGCTGTTTCTTTTATCACATGATCCAGTAGAGTAATAAAGAGGGGACGATTTTCATAAAAATTGTCCCCTCTTTTTCTGTAGAATTAATTTGGAATATGGCACTTTTTACTTAAATTGATTTAAATATTCTTGGCTCATTGCTTCAGCTGCTGCAATGAGCGCTTCTGTATTTTTTAAACATACGTGATAGTGTGTTTGTACTCCAACTTTTTCACTGGCAATAATACCTGCTTCTTTTAAAATTTTTAAATGCTGAGATAAATTTGGCTGGCTAAAATCTAAGTTTTCTTTGAGTTCGCACACGCAGTGTGGTTTATCCAATAAGAACTTAACGATTTTTAAACGAATGGGATGGCCCATCGCTTTCAATATTTTGACGGATAAAGATTCGCTATCCATAATAACTCCTTTTCTATAATGATATAATTGATATGTTATATAATGATTATATAGGAAGACGTATGGAATGACAAGTAAAAATATCTTGACGGTGTAAAAAAATAATATTATAATATTATAAAAATATAATTAAAAAGTTATTAAATAGAAAGGGATTAACATGTCTGAAAATTGTTTTGACAAAAAAATGAAAAGGACTACAGATTCGGAGCTGCGTTGTAATTATGAAAAACGGAGGGAAGTTATTTTAGATTTCCTTTATTTGGATTTAAACACTTGTGAGCGCTGTAAAGCAACAGGTGCATCGTTTGATCTGGCTGTAACGTTGTTATTAGATATTTTCAAGCTACTCGATTTTCATGTCGAAATTCACAAGATTAATGTGACAACAAAAGAGCTGGCTGAACAATATCATTTCATTAGTTCCCCGACGATCCGAGTGAACGGTATCGACATTTGTGATGAAGTGAAGGAGAACAGGTGTCAAGATTGTGGCGATCTCTGTGGAGAAACTGTTGATTGCCGTATTTTTATTTATCAGGGAGAAGAATATGAAGAACCTCCGGTTGCGATGATTGTGGAAGGTATTTTAGAAGTGGTCTTTGGACATATTAATCAAAAAGAAAAAAATTACCAGTTACCAGATAATCTTAAGCGTTTCTTTTCTGGAAAAGATCAGAAAAACGTAAAGAAAGGATGTTGTTAAAGGAGGCTTCATTAAGATATTATGGATAAACATATTAAAAGATACTTGACTTTTATTCAAAAAGAGAATAGTATAAAAATATAATTAAATAATTATATAAAGAGGTGCTAATATGAATGATAATTTGCCAGGATTTTTAATGTGTGTCTGTACGGGGAAATGCCCAGGATTTCAAGCAATGGATATATGGGATTTTATTAATCAAGTAAGGGTAGAGCTTCCAGTAGAATATGCTATTATTCACCCTCAAATGTGCGAGGAAGATGGAGACCGTTTTTTTGCAGATTTTCTAAAGACAGGACGAAAAGTTGTGATTGGTGCTTGTGCGCCGAATATGCAGCGAAAAATGTTTAAAGATGCTTTTAAAGATGCTGGACTCGACATTGAAAAAGACGCTGTTATGTTAGATATACGTGATATGACAAATGAACAGGCCTTTGAAAAAGTTGAAAAAGCACTCGAAGATATGGGATTGGAGGTATAGATATGAGTGATACTACTTTTATGGGAGTAGAACGAAAGCGGATTGACTGGTCTCCGCGGATAGATTACAGCAAATGTAACGATTGTATGGATTGCTTTGATTTTTGTCCTCACCAAGTTTTTGAAAAGCAGGAAAATGGTGTGCATAAACTAGTGGTTAAGAATCCTGATAATTGTGTGGTCTTTTGTCGGGCGTGTGGAAAAACATGCGGTCTTGATGCCATTTCATTTCCAGATAAGCCAGCAACAACCAAGTTAATCAAAGCTATACGTAAAGAAGGAAAATAATATGGAAAAAGATTTTTGTATTCTGCCTTGCAATGGATTGGATAAATTTGCCGGTTCCTTGACACGTGAGGTCGCTTTGGAAATTTTGGAAGAAGGAAATAATGAACTGATTTGTCCCGTGCTTTACCATGCCGCTCAAAAACGTTATAACAAAATTTTAGAAGAAAAGCCCCTATTAGTCATTGATGGCTGCAATACGAGATGTGCAAGTAAATTGGCATCTGAGAACAATTTAAAAGTAACAGAACGGATTAATGTGAGTGAAAAAGCCAAGGATGCCGGGCTTTCATTAGGGGATTACCTTGAAATAGATGAAGAACTCAAAGATTTTATCAATGGAATCGCTGAAGATTTTCAAGCAAAACCTGAGGAAGGAGAACAATCTGTTTTCGTAATGCCCCAGGCCGTTGACTATGCTTCTTTCAGCAAGGGAAAATTTGTTTTTAAAGTACCAAAGGAAGCCTATTATTTTAATGAGAATGATTGTTGGGTTTTTATTGAAAACGGCTTTGCACATGTGGGTGTTACGGATTTTGTGCAGCAAAATTTATCCGATATTCTATTTGTCGATTTCCCGGAGATTGGACGCGAAATCGAGCAGTTTGATGATGTAGGATCTGTGGAATCCGGAAAATCAATTTTTGAACTGGTTTCGCCGGTAAGCGGCATTGTTACAGCCATCAATGACGTTTTGGAAGAAGAACCTGAACGCGTGAATGAAAGTCCTTATGAAAAGGGATGGATTGCTGAGATAAAACTCACAGATTGGGATGAAGATATAGAAATGCTCATATCTTATGAGGAATATTTTGAAATTATGAAGAAGAAAGTAGAGGAAATCAATGAGTAAGGTAAAAATCATTCCATGTAGTGGTATTGGAAAGGTGCTGGGACTGATTGCCCGTGAATCAGCACTAAAAGTGACAGGAGAATTATTGCCGGAAGACACAGAACGTCTGTGCTTAGCACACATCGTGACCGGCGATGAAGAAATAGTATCGAAAATTGAAGGCCAGCCGTGCATCACCATTGACGGCTGCGCGAAATGCTGTGCCCAAAAGAGTGTGGAAGCCGCCGGTGGAGCGATCTGCGGTAAACATCGTGTCATTGACTTTATGAAAGCGCACCGGGGGGAAGAACATGGTACGGGCACTTATCTGTCTGAGGATGGATGGAAATTTGCGGATGAATTGGCAGCGGTAATGGCTGATGAAGTAAAAGCCATGAAGAAGGGGGAATAATCAAATGGGTGAACAGAATATTGGAATTATTGCATGCAGTGGCGAAGAATGCTTAGGCGGAACGATTTCCCGTCTGGCTGTTCGAAAGATGATGGAAACTTTGAGACCAGGAGCAGTGAGCACTTTATGTCTGCCCCTTTTCATTGCAGGCGGTGACCAAGAGCGGGCTTTTGCTCAGAATCACCCAACAATTTCAGTGGATGGATGCAGTAAATGCTGTGCGAAACGGGCCATCGAGAAATACAGTAATGCAGTTGCAGGAATCGTTGATGTAGAAGCCATACTCGGAGAAGAAATAGCTCTGGATCATCAAACCATTTCTACCAAGGATTTAACGCCAGAACAGCTACAATATGTGGATCAAGTAGCAGCAGAAATATGTAAAATATTTGATACCCTTTAGAAGTTTTTTTTCGGAGTGGAATGTATATGGACAAAATAAATGTTTATGGAGGAAAAATGGGGAACCGTAAATTACATCTGATTAATATGGAAAAAATTAAAGATGGTCACTTTATCAAAAATTTTAAGCTTACATTTCTCAATACAAATGGACGACAAAAAGAATATGAAATGATCAGTTTTAACGAACTAGTAAATCCGGATGATATTGGAAAAACAAACAATGGAGTAGCCATTATTGCCCTTTATAAAGGAAAATTGTTGTTGTTACGTGAGTTTCGTATGGCAGTCAATGACTATGTGTATAATTTAGTTGCTGGTCGCATTGAGCCGGGAGAAAACATTGAAGACTGTGTTCATCGTGAAATATATGAGGAGACTGGACTTGAAGTGTCCAACATTGTAACAGTTTTACCATCAACTTTTGCAGCAGCATCAATGACTGACCTTCGAATGACTTTTGTTGTTGCTGAAGTTACAGGAGAAATATCAGATGCATTTATGAATGAGCATGAAGAAATTCATGGTGGATTTTACACTCCAGAAGAAGTAAAAGAATTATTACAATCCCCTAATTTCAATGCGAATTGTCAGTTAGTAGCATATTTCTATAGTATGCTTTCTGTTTTTACGGATGCGTTTGAAAAAGCTCAAACTGAATGAAGGGCTTTATTTGACAAAGAGACAGGAATAAGCAGTGCCTCCTGTCTCTTTTGTGTATTTAGTGAAGATCATAACCGGATTCTTTTAAGATGAACGCAAGATGTTGATAATTCAGGGAATTTTCTTGTTCTTTTAAAAGAGTGCAGCGATCTAGTTTTTGGCTGCCGTCTACAAGCTTTGTGGCAAAAGCCATGCAGGTTGCTTCGCCACATGACTTACAGTTTGTTTTGGGAAGATAGCGATACAACTCAAACGGCTTCAGCCGTTCACGTTGCTTATTTAGAGGGGTAATATGCGCTTTATTATCTGCGGTGTCATTAACTATTATTTGAAATTGCTCAAGAAATTCGTAAGCGTCACTTTCATTCTCCATTTGAGTGGCAGAAAGAGTATCGCCCTGAACAGTGATGATATGATTTCCTGTTTTATAGCTGAAAGACGGCGCCTTTGGGTTGTAATTTGCCGTTTTAATAACTGCGTTGAGATAGGGCAGTAAGTCATCAATATTGCGCGCTAATTGAGCGCGGATTTTAATTCTTCCATGCCCCGTTGTACAGGGTTCCATAAAAACAATCGCAATATGGTCTAAATACATAATACTGCTCCCTTGTTTCTCAAATAGCCACGCAGGCCATTAACCAGCTGATCAACATCCATTTTTGAATTATAATAGCCCAATCCAATGCGGCAAGCCCCACGTTCAAGGGTACCCATTAACTGATGGGCGGAAGGCGCACAATGCAGACCGGCCCGGATCATAACATGGTGTTTCTGGTCTAAATAAAAAGCAATTTCTTCAGGAGGACACCCCTTAAGGTTAAAAGGAATAACTCCGACCGTTTTTTGCGCATCAAGTGGGCCATAAAGTTCAATACCTGGTATTGTATCAAGCTGATGTACTGCATAATTATAAAGCATTTTAATTTTTGAATGGATGCCTTCAAGTCCCGTTTCATTAATAAAGTCAATTCCTGAACTTAGGCCAATGATTCCGGGAACATTAAGTGTACCGGCTTCCAGATGATTCGGATAGTAATCCGGTTGATAGGGATAAGCGGAATCGCCCCCGGTGCCGCCAGAGATTAGCGGTTCAATATCTAAGTTTGGAGAAAGAACCAGGCCGCCAATCCCCATCGGCCCCATTAAACCCTTATGTCCGGTAAAAGCGAGAATATCAATATGAGAATCTTGCATATCTATGGGAAAATGTCCGGCAGTCTGCGCGGTATCGACCATTAAGGGAATGTGCCGTAGATTTGCCATTTCACCAATGGCCTGAATCGGCTGAACTGTTCCAAGTACATTTGATGCGTGGTTAAAAACAATCAGTTTTGTCTTAAAGGTTAGAGCGCGCTCAACAGATTCAGGGGATGTTTGTCCATTCTTATCTGCGGGTACCACGTTTATACAAACACCCTTATTTTTTTCAAGCATTTTAAGACAGCGCCAAACCGCATTGTGTTCCACTGCGCTTGTGACAACTTGATCCCCGGACTTTAAAAATCCCTTCAAAGCAATGTTGACGGCTTCTGTTACATTTTTAGTAAATACAACGGTCTTTGGATCGGGATGATTAAAGAAGCGTGCTGTTTTAGAACGGGCTTGAAAGACTAACTGATCGGACAATAAAGCTTTCTGATACGCGCCACGTCCGGAAGTTGCTCCGTTTTGAGCCATAAATGCCGTCATTGACTCAATCACATTTGATGGTTTTGGAAAAGAAGTAGCGGCATTGTCAAGATAAGCAACCATAACAATCTCCTTAAATAAATATTTAATTATATAGCTATAATATTATTTTTTTATGAAAAAGTCAATCATTGTATTGACAAAAAGGGAAGTCGGATATATTATATGATTATAAACACATATGAATTTAAAATCATGTGAGGGAATAAAAAATGAAAGATGAAACAAAATTTGAAATTTATGAACCGGCTCGTATGACAAATGAGCAAAAAGAACAATTGCGGAAGATCACCCCATTGTTAGATGCCTTAATCGAGAGAGATTATTCTATTTCAATTTTTAATTTTGCTACCGATGAAGAGGAATTTTTAGATCACCCAATTATCGGACAAGCACTCATAATGGAAGGTGAAGGACTTTTGCCAATAACGTTAATCAATGGCGAAGTAAAACGAATGGGTACTTTTCCAAACAATGCGGAAATTGGTGAATGGCTACAGCTCAACTCAGAAGAATTACTTGATATTCTTAAAGTTTTCCGTGAAGAATCTGGGGTAGGTTGTAGCTGCGGAACGTGCTGTTAAACTTGTGAATTGGATTTGATTTTGCCGCAGTGTGAGTTGCGTGAAAGTAGAGAGGGATTGGATGAATAAAAAACCATTAATTGGTGTTTTACCACAATATCAGGTTGCAGAACACAAAATTAGAATTTTTCCGGAATATATGGATGCAATCATGGACGCGGGCGGTATACCCTTTCTTTTACCCTTTGCCAGACGTAAAAAGGATTTAAAAAAAATAGTGCAAAAACTAGATGGTTTTCTCTTTACCGGCGGACAGGATGTCAGCCCGGAATTATATCATCAGGATATGTGTCATTGTTCTAATGAGATACTGCCGATAAGGGATGAGCTGGAAACACAACTTTTTAAAGAAATTCTCAAAGTGAATAGGCCAGTGCTTGGTATTTGTCGTGGATTGCAGCTCATTAATGTTGTATTAGGCGGCACGCTCTTTCAAGATGTAAACATTCAAAACAAAAGGAAAATGCCATTACAACATGAACAAAAAGCAGCAGTGAATGTA
Source organism: Eubacterium callanderi (assembly GCF_900142645.1). Classification (GTDB taxonomy): domain Bacteria; phylum Bacillota; class Clostridia; order Eubacteriales; family Eubacteriaceae; genus Eubacterium; species Eubacterium callanderi. The sequence goes on along the minus strand of NZ_FRBP01000010.1, from coordinate 161,527 downwards.
CCGGTTCATAGTATTACGATCAAAGCGGCTTCACTATTATACGCTATTACAAAAGAAGAACATATAGATGTAAATAGTTTTCATCATCAGGGGATTAAAAAACTTGGGAACCATCTGGAAGTTGTGGCTAGGAGTAATGATGGACTGATTGAAGCAGTTCAGATTAAAACATTAGATTTCGGATTAGCGGTGCAATGGCATCCAGAACTGCTTTATTCTGATAATGTTCATGCACAAAAGCTTTTTAAAGCTTTTATAAAAGCATCTAAAAAAAATTCAAAAAATCGTTGACAAAATCATATGAGTGTATTATCATATGATTATAAAAACATATGATTTTTGGATCATGTAAATAATAACAGAAATGAGGCGTTAATATGTATGAAGTTTTTAATCCGGAAAATGCCGGTCTGACCAAATATTTATTTTACACAGGAAAAGGTGGTGTTGGAAAAACATCAACAGCTTGCGCGACAGCAGTATCCCTTGCAGATAAAGGGAAAAAAGTATTTTTGATCAGTACAGACCCTGCTTCAAACTTACAGGATGTTTTTGAAACAGAGCTGGATAACAAAGGCGTTTCCATCAAACAAGTACCAAATTTAGTGGTTGCGAATCTTAATCCAGAAGAAGCGGCAGCAGAATATCGCGAGTCTGTGGTTGGCCCTTATCGAGGGAAAATGCCGGAATCCATTATTGCGAATATGGAAGAACAATTATCTGGCTCCTGTACAGTAGAAATTGCGTCATTTAATGAATTTGCGCATTTTATTACTGACGATAAAATCAATAATCAGTATGATTATATTATTTTTGATACGGCACCAACGGGTCATACATTGCGGATGCTTCAATTGCCATCTGCTTGGGATTCATTTATTGACGAAAGCACTCATGGGGCTTCCTGTTTAGGACAGCTTTCTGGTTTGGGAGACAAAAAAGAAATGTATGCCCATGCGGTTAAAACTCTGTCCGATAAAGATATGACGACTTTAATCTTGGTTTCTAGACCTGAAAAAGCACCGCTTGACGAAGCCGCCAGGGCATCAAAAGAATTATCCGATATTGGTGTAAATAATCAGGAGCTTATCATTAATGGTGTTTTGGAAAGAGTAAATAACAGCGATCCAGTTTCAGAAAGCTTTTTTGAAAAGCAGCAAAAGGCTATGGCAGGAATTCCTGAATCTTTAAAAGCAATGCCGGTCTTTGTGCTGCCACTCCGCTCCTATAATGTCAGCGGTATTGACAATATCCGGAGAATGTTGATAAGCGATGATCTGTCAGAATTGGATGATTTTAATAACAATTTTGAGTTTCCCGGATTAACCACATTAATCAACGATCTGCACAAAAGCAAGAAAAAAGTTATTTTTACAATGGGAAAAGGTGGTGTCGGCAAAACAACAATCGCAGCGGCCATTGCTCTGGGATTAGCAAAGTTTGGCGAAAAAGTACATTTGACCACTACTGATCCGGCAGGAAATATCAGTGCACAGGCCATTGCCAACCGAAATGTGGAAGTCAGCAATATTGACGAAGCCGAAGAATTACAGAAATATAAAGATGAAGTAATCAGTAAAGCCATTGCAGGCGGTGTGAGCAAAGAAGATTTAGACTATATCAAAGAAGATCTGCGCTCTCCATGTACTCAGGAAATTGCTGTATTCCGGGCTTTTGCGGATATTGTTGAAAAAGCAGAGGAAAAAGTCGTCGTTATTGATACGGCACCTACCGGACACACCTTATTATTGCTCAACTCAACAGAAAGCTACCACAAGGAAATGGAGCGCTCGAATGCGGAGATTCCTGAGTCAGTGATGAAACTGTTGCCACGATTGAAAAATAAAAACGAAACCGAAGTAGTGATTGTTGCTCTTCCAGAAGCAACACCTTATTTCGAAGCCTACCGTTTGGAAGAAGACCTGAACCGAGCCGATATTGACAATAAGTGGTGGGTCATCAACGCCAGTTTATTGGCTGCGGATACGAATGATCCATTTTTAAAAGCACGTGCAGCAAATGAAGAAAAATGGATTAACCGCATTGCAGAAGAAACCAAAGGAAATTATGTCGTTATTCCATGGCAAAAATAAGATGGACACCATTTTGATGACAAACATATGAAAATAGTTTATAATAATATGAGTATAAATTCATGTGTGTTGGAATGGAGAAAATCATGATCATAAATATATTAAAAACTTTATCTGACGTCAATCGTCTGAGAATCTTAAACCTTTTGAATCAAAAGCCTTTGTGCGTGTGCGAAATAGAGTATCTGTTGGAATTAAACCAATCGAATCTTTCCAGACATCTGCGAAATATGAACCAGTTGGGGTTACTGGATACCTGGCGCGAAAATAAATTTGCTTATTATAAAATAAACGAGGATTTTGTAAAGGCGAATCCTTTTATTATGGAAGTGTTTGACCGATTGACCGAAGAAAAGCAATTACAGGAAGATTTGGACAATTTTAATGCGTATATAGCGGAAAACATTCCCTGCGCATGTGTGACAAAAATGCTTTTGGAAAAAAAGTATGAACAGAAAGAAGGCAGTTAAAATGAAGAAAATCGAAATATTTGATCCGGCAATGTGTTGTTCAACAGGTGTTTGCGGCCCGGGTGTTGATCCTGAATTGCTGCGGATGGCCACCATGGTCAGCAATCTGCAAAAAGCAGGAAAGGAGATTAAGCGGCATAATCTTTCCGAAGAACCGCAGGCTTACATTGATAATGCAGCAGTAAATGATGTGATTCTGAAGGAAGGAGCAGATGCACTGCCAGTTACAGTGGTGGATGGCGCAGTTTTGAAAAAAGGCGAGTATCCGACAAACGATGAATTACTTGATTGGAGTGGGATGTCAAAGGAAGAATTGGTAACATTATTAATTCAGGAAAAAGTGGCACAAAACGGTGGCTGCTGCAGTGGCGGAAGTGGCTGTTGTTAACTAAAATGAATAAATGAAAATGCAAAAGGAAGCGATGTTAGCGTTGCTTCCTTTTTTTGCGATAAAATATTACCCGTATTCGCTATAGAAAAGCATTTGAGAATATGCTAAAATAATTATATAATTATAAATGAATTGTCACTTAAGTTTTGACTTTAGTAAGAGTATCTTAGTTTCGATCTCTTTTATTGTTTTGAGAAAGACCGTGTCATCTTTACCAGTTGGATCATCCAGTCCCCAATCCATATGAATTGAGCAGGGAATGTGTGGACAAGTAACATTACAGCCCATTGTAACGACAATATCAATTGGGGGTAAGGATTCGAGGAGTTTTGGTCTTTGGGTTTGTTCCATATCAATATGATAATAGGTTTTCATTATGCGGACAGCATCGGGATTAATATTTGATTTTGGTTCGGTACCAGCACTATAACTTTCAAAAACATCACTGGCAAGATGCTTTCCGAGGGCTTCTGCAATTTGAGAACGACAAGAATTATGTACACATATAAAGGCTACTTTTTTCATTTAGTGCTCCTTTTAAATAAGTTTATTATTATATTATTATATCACTAATATAAAATCAAGTATTCAACGTTAATTTTATGATTTCAGGAGGAAATAAAATGTCGATTTTGGACAATATGTTTGGAAATGAAGATTCTATGGAAAAAGCAATGAAAGAAATGGGTGAACAATTTTTTTATATAAAAGTATTAGGTGCAGAAGAACCGGAGTGCACCCGATTGCTTCAAAAAGCCCAGGATGCTTTGGCAATTTTGAAGAAAGAAGGACAATGCGAGAGAATTAAAGATTCTGAAAACATTGCTGGATGTAAAGTAACAAGTCAGGCGGTATTAGTGATTAATGATTGTGTAATAAAAAATGGCAGCAACCTTGAAATTGAGGATATTGTTGAATTGTTAAAAAAATTTTAAAGTAGTTGTTGTATGGAAAAAGAGGTTCAATATGAACGAAAATATACATTGGGAATATGATGACTGTGAATTTGATAACAGGGTTTCAAATCTGATGTGGACGATTTGCGGCGATTACACAGCACAAATGGGGCCAAAAGAAAAAGCAAGTTTATCAAAAAATATTGCACTCTATTATGGGATTATGGCAGGCGGTCGTCGGAAATTTATTGATTGGCTGAAAGTAAACGGTTATGTAAAAGGTCGAATCAGACAGAATTTCAATCTTGAAAAACTTCAAACTTTAATCTTTTTAGCGGTGAATCCAATGGTAATCAGACAGATATCCAAAGAGCGTCCGGGTGTAGCAGACATTCAAAAAGAAGCGTGTTCCGAAATCGTTACACTGCTTAAAAATCCAAAATCACAACAGTTTTTAGATTTGGTAGAATTTGCGATTTTTGAAGCATTAGCCGAAATTAGCAGCAAAGCAGAAAAAAACGTTCTGGCAATGAGCCAAAAAATTTTAGAAATCTCACGATCGGATACCACTGAAGAATTTATTAATGGGGTGGATAACCTTTATATTGAATGGCAGAATGTCAAAGAGGTAGAACCTATCCAGTATTTACTGGATGAAAACAGCAAAAAAGAAGTTATTAACACCGAAGAATTCATTAATAAGTCTGTTGATGATCTGCTTCAAATAAAAGAGCTGAGAGAAGTGGAGCGGGAAGAAGATAATCGTGAGGAAGAAGAATGGGAGATTGGAAAAACGGAGGTAGTCCTTGTTAATCAAAATGATGTTGATAATATGCAGAAACAGGTCGCGCATTTTTGCGGAAGTCCCTATTTAGAAATTTATCAGACTAAAAAACTTCAAAATACTTTATGCAAGGGGGCACATCGTGATTGTTGTTTGCATTTTACGGATGGTGTTTTAAGAAGTAAATGTGATAGTGATTTCAAGAAAAAATATGCATTAAGAGACCAACACCGCAATATCAATGTTTATCAGGAAAATTTGCGTATTTATACGCGGACGATAAAAAGACTCCGTGACGCGTTATTACGTACTTTAACGATGGAGCGTTCTAAGTATCCTGTTCTGAGCGATTGGGGAAGTATTAATGCAAGAACAGTATGGAGAGTTGGAAAAACTCCGACAAGTCGTCTATTTGAGCATTTTGAAAGTAATGATAAAGGCGGGTTTGTTGTTGACCTCCTTTTAGATAGCAGTATGTCTCAAAAAGGGCGTGAGCCGTTAGTGGCGATTCAAGCCTATATCATTGCAATGGCATTACTAGAATCTGGAATACCTTGCAGGGTGACTGGTTTTAATTGTTTTATGAATTTTACAGTCATGAAGCGTTTCCGAGATTATTCCGATTCAATAAAAACGACAGAAAATATATTTGAGTATTACTGCGAGGGTAGCAATCGGGATGGTTTGGCAATTCGAAGTATTTGTGACGGATTATACCGACGTAGTGAAGAAAATAAAATATTAATTATTTTAAGCGATGGAAAGCCCAATGATGTTCATATGGAATCAACGGATAGAACAAATCCATTTAGGGGAATATTAGCATATAATGGAGGATTGGGCGTTGCAGATACGGCAAAAGAAGTCCGTGTTGCCAGGCAGCGAGGAATTTCAGTGTTAGGCGTTTTTACAGGCGATGAGCGTGATCTGGAAGCAGAAAAACATATATATGGCAAAGATTTTGTTTTTAGCCGAAATATTAACCATTTTGCGGATATTGTCACGACCTATTTAAAAAGAGTTATTACAAATTAAGATTACTAGAAAAAGGATAAAAGAAAATGACTATTTTTGAAAAATTAGAAGAACAAGGCGTTAATGAAAAATTAATCAAGGATGTTGAATGCTTTAGAAAAGAGTATCTTGTTGCTGAAAATCTTAAAGATCGTATACCAAAATGTGAAACGATTTTTTACGGAAAGGATATATGGTCAATGTGTATTACCGCTATATTAGAGGGTGAAAATATTCTTTTGAGTGGGCCAAAGGCAACAGGTAAGAATGTTTTGGCCGATAATCTTTGTGAGGTTTTTGGAAGACCTCAATGGAACACATCATTTCATGTTAATACTGACAGTACAAGCCTTATTGGAACGGATACATTCATTGACAATGAAGTGCGTCTGCGCCGCGGATCTGTTTATGAATGTGCAGCGAATGGCGGATTCGGTGTTTTCGATGAGATTAATATGGCAAAAAACGATGCGCTTGTTGTGCTCCATTCTGCACTTGACTATCGAAAAATTATTGATGTGCCAGGATATGAAAAAATTAGTCTTGATCCCGCGACACGCTTTATTGGTACGATGAATTACGAATACGCAGGAACAAAAGAATTGAACGAAGCATTAGTATCCCGTTTTATGACTATAGATATTCCTCAGATTGATGAAGAAACGCTAATGGTTATTTTAAAACAAGAATTTTCTGATGCAAAAGAGGATATGTTGCGACAATTTGCTGGAATATTCCTCGATTTGCAGGAAAAGGCAATGAACTCAGAAATTTCAACTAAATCGGTGGATTTAAGGGGAATCATGGGAAGTTTGAGAACAATACGACGTGGTTTAAAACCGATGCTTGCGATTAATATGGGTGTTATCGGAAAAACTTTTGATCAATACGAAAAAGAGATTGTCTATGATGTTATCCGAACACGAATCCGAGAGGATTGGCTACCTGAGGATATATTTTAGATGTATTTTTTTGTTATGATTGCGCTTAAATTCGATATCTTATTTTAGAAAAAAGTAAATCAAAAAGTAAATCAATAAATATTTTAATAATTAATATAATAAATATCTTTATTCATTATATTATGCTTAAAAATATTGCTTATCCCACCTAAAAATGGTAGAATAATAGTATCTTAAGAAATGCTTAAAGAAAAGAGGGAGTAGAAATAGGTATACCTAAACAACAAAATGAAATATTCTATATTATTTTTATATTTTAACTGTTTGTTGTATATGTAATAATAAAACGCTTCTAAGTATTTTCTAAAACTAAAATTTTTACATTGTGTAGGGCACGCTTATTTCACTGAGAAATATCGTGCCTTTTTTTTGCGTTACCCTCGCGGTCCGCCTCCGTTTAATTTGAACTTTAAAAATCAAATTGAACGGAGGATAAAACCATGAAAGCAACTGCAAAATGTTTTGTTAAGAATGAGGTCGGCCAGTATGACGAAATCACTTACGATGAGCTTTGTAAGTATTGTGAAGCTTACCCAGAGGAGTATGCAAGCAAAAAATTCTTTCCATTACAAGGGATGCTTTTAGAAGTAACACCAGAACAGTATAAATCTTTATATCGAGATTTAGAAAGGCAAAGATACTTAAAAAACTTAGATGATTATTATAATCCTATTTCACTTAATGAATTAAAAAACGACAAGAGTATGCTCATTAAGGCAAATGTAGATGTTTTTAAAATTGTTGAGACAGGAATGTTATTGGAATCGCTAGAAAATGCGTTAAATCAGCTTAACGAGCAGGAAATGTTCATCATTAACGCGTTGTTTTTTGAGCAGAAAACAGATACAGCACTTGCCCGGGAAACAGGCATACCCAGATCAACGATTACCAGTCGAAAAATAAAGATTCTCAAAAAGTTAAAGAGCATTATTGAAAAGTAAGTAATTCACGAGCCTAAACCTTTTTGGTTTAGGCTCGTTTCTTAAGAAATCAAAAAAGCTTCGACGCTTTTCAGATTTTTTCCTATATAGATATAAGAGGATAAATATTAAGATCAGAAAATTGATTTTAAAATGATCACAATATCCATTTGAAAACAATTGTTTCAAATCCTTTTAGGTCTTTGAAAACTGAATTAAGATTATTAAGGTAGACCCCTTGATCCGGCAGTGAGCGACGTTAGCGCAGGCGCATTTGCGGTCAACTACGGCTATAAAAAATTCATGGTAGTATTTTTTGCAAGGATACTGGAGAAAGGGCAATGCGACGGTTATGTGCTGCTCTCTATGCAATATGGAGAGAGGGAAGATGGGTTCGCTTTACCTTCGTCGGTTTCTAACCAAAACCGATGCCTTAATAATGCCTTGTCGGTGGTGTATGGCAAACCGACATAGAAATAAATTGTTTAAAACATCTTTTTAATAATGAGAGGTGCCTATAAATGGACAACAGTATTTTAAAGATACAGAATGAAATATTAAGCAGAAAAAATATCTGTCACGAGCTTATTATAAGAAAAAAGAGCGCGACAATTGAATTAAATAACGTGACTTTAAAAAATGCTGTTAAAAAAGAGCAAGAAGAATATTATTCTAACTTACTTAAAGCGTTAAATGTGACAATCACAAATGAATCAAGCCGACTTCAGAAAAATTATGATAAAGAAATACTTGGCTCCAAAGAATTAAAAGATTTCTTTCAGGTTAGCGACAAAACGATTCAGGAAAAACTCTACCACGACCCTACTTTTCCTTCGATTTTTATCACGTCGAAACGTAAAGGAATAACGCCGCTAAGGTTAGTTGTATATACACTGGCTAATACATAATTGCATTGCATGAAAATATATTATACACTGTTGGTGTACCGTATATTTAAAAAATGACAATGTCAGATGTACTGGAAGCTAGAAGAAATGCAATACTTAGTGCGATTGAAATATTGAGATCAAAAAAGATCGTGAGTATGGAAAGCATTGATAACCAAAGAAGAGAAAAAGGGAGCGGTGGATTAAGATATCGTGAGGAGCGTAAAATATGGGAAGCTTCCATTGATTTAGGGATTGATTCAAATGGAAAACGAATCCGAAAGGTGCGTACTGGAAAAACAAAAGAAATCGCTTTTAAGAACCTTGAAACAGCAGTAATGGACCATTATTCCAAATTGGAAGAGACGCTTCACAAAGAACTTCTTGAAATAGAATCCCAGATTGAAAAAGAAAAAATAAATAAAAATGGGATTCTCTTATCTGAATTTTACAAGGAATTTGTCAATCAAAAAAAGCGTGGTTATGTGACGGACCGGACGTTAGGAACCTATGTTGATAATTATAAAACAATCCAAAAATATCTTAAGAACGTTACATTACAGGAGACGGTTGATAATATTGAAATCTTTGAAAAGTTTGCAAAAGACTTACTGCTTGGAAAAAAGCCGATAGTAAAGACTACTTTTTTAAGAAAACTAAATTTTATTGAACAGACATTGGATTATGCAGTTAAGAAAAAATTGATCGAAAGCAATATCTTGAAAAAAGAAAAACTTGAATTGCCGTTGTGTAAAAAGAAATCGAGAGTGGTAAGAGAGGTAAGTGTTGAGGATTACCATAAACTTATAGAATGCAGCCGAAAAGAAAATTTCTTTGTTTATGTCATGGTTACGGCTTTGCTTGCAACGGGGTTGCGTATTGGAGAATTGGCAGGCCTTAAGATACAGGATATAGATAAAGAGAATAAAAAAATAGCGGTTACAAAGACATTGACCTATAATATCGAAATTGACGAGGACTTTAACATTACAAAACGTGGTGTCATTACCGTTCCGCCTAAGACAGTATCGGGAAACCGATTCGTTTATGTACCGGATGAGATTATCGACAATTTTATCAAACTGCATGAAAGTTATCGTGAAGATAAAAAACTTATGGAAAAAATCAGGCAGAAAGGAAATAAAGATTTTATTTTTATTAGCCAACGGGGAACCGCTGTACAACCAAATGTGCTAGCATTAAAACTTAGAAACTTTGCGGAGCGTTGCGGAATTGAGGGGATTCATCCCCACCGCTTTCGGCATAATTTTGCAACGGCAATGGCACGTGGAAAGGTATCGCCTACTGTTGGTGCAAAAGTTCTGGGACATTCCAATCCAAATATGTTTTTAAAGGTATATACGGATGTTAATGAAGAAGATAAGAAACAGGCATGTAAGGCTGCGGTCGAAATGATTCAAGGTTTATAAAAATAGTCAGTATAAACTAAAAAATAGTCAGTAAGCTAAAATTTAAAAAAAGAAAAACTTCAAAAACCTAGTATTTATGCGGGGTTCAGGACTCTCCAAAGTTGTTGGACTCTGAGTGTACTCAAGTGGCTATAAGAGGTGCCCCTGCTAAGGGTATAGGCCGTTAACACGGTGCGAGGGTTCAAATCCCTCCTTCTCCGCCAGACGGTATAAATACTGGGTTTCAGAGATTCTGAAACCCAGTTTTTTATGTGCAGAATAAAACGTTAGCCTAAAAAAGAAAATGATGTGAGCCTTTTAAATAAAATAATAGACATCTAACCAATAAATGAAAAAAAGCAGGCCAATCAAGCAAATTTGCTTGGTTGGCCTGCTTTTTTGTACCCCAAATGAAGAGCTTTATTAATGCAAAGAAGTCCATCAACTATCAACTGTCACTGAGATTACAGAAGTAAACTATAACGCTTTTATTTTCAATTAATCAAACTTACTGCTTTAAATAATTTTTCCTTCACTTAGCGCCTGTAGAATCTGAAGATTATATTCTTTTTGACGATGTTCAATAGAGTAGTTGTTTGTTACAAAGAATTTACTTGCATCCATAGCCATGTTAACAAGGTTGACATCGTCCCAAAAGATAATTTGGTATTCACTGGGAAGATTAGTGGTGTTAAAGATGAGACTCCATAAGTTTCGCTTTACCCAGACGCAGGGAGTCCCCTTTTGATAACCATTTGAAAGGAGCATTGCCCTGACATTGGGGTGATCTTCTAAAAATTCAACGGTTTCGCTTAAATGTTTTCTATATTGGTCAGGAGTTTTTTGAATCTGCCGGTTCGTAATAGCTGAAAGCTCATATTCGATATGGTATTCAAAAGAAAGGGCTTTTTCAAGCGAACCCAAAATCAAGTTATAAACGCCAAGATAATTTGTTGGTGTTGAAGTCATGATATGACGGAGGCTAGTATAGTAATGTATGCATCGATTTCGAACATTGCCATGTATATTATTATTATCTAGAATTTCAGAGAGTAACGCTGCACTCATTGTCGTAACGCTGGGATAGCTGCCATAAAAAAGAAAGTCTTCTTTTTTTGTGCTGAAAAAATTTATGTTTTCTAAAATGTGATCAACGTCTTTTGCGGAGCTAGTTACAAGTACCCTGTTTCCATATAATTGAACGACTTTATCAAAAAGTTTTGAATACTTATGCAGGTTAAGAGGATCTGAAAAGAAGTTGGTATGTATAGGGATAGAAGGTTCATCGCTATCCAGGCCGATAGATACACATCCGTCACTTACCAAATAGATGCATGGTAAGAGACCCTGAATGCGGTCATTGTCAATGATGTATTTATGTATGTTTTTGTGAAAGCGGAGCCCCCCTACAGCTGAAATAAAACCGATATAGTTTGGGCGGAGCTGGGCAGAAGAAAAAGCGAAATCAATGCGGAAGTTTTTTTCAGCCAACTGTTTCAAACGTGTGACAACACTTTTTAAATAAACGGGGTCACGACAGAGCCAGGATATTTGCTCCAGCTCCAGTATTTTAATAGTGCCCGGAACAACCATTTTTTCAGCTTGACTTAAGACCAGATCGAGGGCCTTTTGTCTTCCTTCGACGCCTGTAAGCACTTGATGTGAAAGGTTCCTTTCCTGTGGAGCAGCTTCAGAATCCTGTTTGACATCTAGTGGTGTGCTGAGGTAAAGCTTTAAAAAATCATAGATTTGCTTAGGGTTATCAAAAAGTTCATCGGGATATAAGTCGTATAAAAAACCTACGAGTGGCCTTTGCGGCAGAGCATTATTCCGTTCAATGATCAGAGACAGAATGGGATCAAAATAAGGGGAACGCGGTGTAAGTTTACGACTGCCTGTGCGCCATTTACTGACCGTTGTTTTATCAATATGCAGGTATTCTGAAATTTCATTAAGGGTAATATCAAGTAAAGCCATAACCTTGCCAAATCGTGTTCTATTTTTTGCCATTATCAGATCCTCTTTTCTTTTTTAGCGTTCGGGTTTTTGGTAGCTTTTGCATATTGTAACACCATAATTGGCAATGTTCAATGTCAATTATGGTGTTAATGCCATTTTTCAGATAAAAATGGCACCAAACAAAATATTGCCAATTTATTGCCAAGTGCTATATTTCTATATTCAAAACGAGTTTGTTTTTGTAAAATAACATCAGATGATCTTGATAAGGCTGTTTCTTTTTTAAGAAAGGATCTTAAATAGATCAGGGAAGGAGACATTTATGATATGGAAGAAATCATTATATCAAGCACCATAACATTTATACTTACGTTCTTTGTTTTCTATATACTCTCAGTAAAAATAAATAAACATAAAAAAGGATTAAATTTTAGGCAATCAAGAAAAAATATGCCAGAGAAAGAAAAGACAAGTAATGTTACGAATGAAGTGAGAGAGACTAACATATGCAGACAGGACGAGGAGGTATTCATTAAATATATGACAGACGTTTCAATGAATGCCGCTCTTGAAGAAAAAGCTTTTGAAGCTTTTTTACAGCCTAAATATGAGCTTAAAGGTGAAACTATTGTTGGTGCTGAGGCTCTTGTGCGCTGGATTACAGAGGGGGAAATTTTTCTTTACCCCAATAACTTTATCCCTTTCTTTGAGAAAAATGGGTTTATTATCAATTTGGACTTATATATGTTTGAAAAAGTATGTGAGATTATTCATTCATGGCGTAGTGCGGGAATTAAAGAGGTTGCCGTATCAATTAATTTTTCAAGACGACATTTGGCAAACGAAGGCTTTGCGGAAGAATTAGGAAAAATTGCTGACTCTTGGAAAGTACCGCGAAGTCTTTTGGAAATTGAAGTGACCGAAAGTATAGCAATGGAAAATATCGTGCAGATACAGCGTTCATTCGCAGCGCTTCGGAGATTGGGGTTTTCTGTGGCTTTAGATGATTTTGGAAGTGGCTATTCGTCTCTTGGCTTCCTTAAGAATATGCCCATTGATACAGTGAAGCTAGATAAATCCTTTTTTGATAGGATTGAAAACCAGCAGAAGTTTGAGACAATTATTAAGCATATTCTGTTGATGGCACATGAGCTTGATTTAAGGGTCGTGGCTGAAGGGATTGAGACTGAAGAGCAGGTAAACCTATTGCGGCATTTTGACTGCGATATGGTTCAAGGATTTTATTATGCAAAGCCAATGAAAGAAGCGCTTTTTAAAGAAGAGTTAAAAAAACAGTCTAAAGAAATGGAGGTTGATTACAGTGCTACGTATGCGGTTTTATAATAGAAAAAAACCAAAAGATATTTTTTCAGAATTAAAATTTTGGATAAATAGAAGCATCGCAATGCTAACAATAATATTGTTTTGTTTTGTGTTTTTATTAAGTGCGGCCAGCAATGCCGATGCGGCAGGAGCTTACTCGAATCAGGTGATTTACAATCCGGAATTCCAGACTTCGGACAGCACATTACTTTCTTATAGGAAATCCATTGAGCAGAGTGATAAAGATACTTTCAGAATTACGTTGGAAGCAGTTACCGGTCAAGATATAAAAACCATTGGCGGAAAAAGCGGATCAATTGTGCTGGTTCTTGATAACTCGGGAAGCATGGGGTGGGGGAGTTCGCCCACACCGGCGGATTATGCCCGGGACGCTTTAAAAGAATTTGCAAATGAATTTTTAAAAAATGGTAATTCAGGAAACAAACTTGGGCTTGTTACCTATTCCAGTGGTTCTGGAGTTCCAATCTATGATGCTTATGATGAGATTAAATATGTCCAGGGATACTCAATGACGGAAAATTCCGATATATTCGGGCAGGTAGTTGATGGGCTTCAGACACCAAGCGGTGAAACGGATGTACAGATGGGCATAAAAACAGCCAGAGATATTCTGGCAGCAGACACATCTGGCAATCCGCAGTTTATTCTGGTATTCAGCGATGGTGCGACTAACCGCTCAGCCCGCCCAACATCCGCCGGTGAGCTTGGTGGTGCAAATATAAGTCCCTGCACCTTTGGGGACAAAATATACGATATGACTTTTAAGTTTGACGGTTTTGACTATGGGGCACAGGGCAGCGCTGTCTATAATGATGGTGTTTACACAACTAATGGAAATGTCAATGCCCATACGGTGGCCGCAGTGTCAGAAGCACTGCTTGCCAAGGATCAGGGAATTGATATTTACAGCGTATTCTATCATAATCCTGCGCTAAATGATTTAGAGTACGGAGCAGGAGTATTTGTTATGAAAAACAGTGCGTCTTCTGGACAATATACAGAAATTTCACCGGGAAATGCTGGTGCTTTTGCTGAAATTTTTACAGAAATCGAAAAACAGATTCAGGAATCAATTGCCCCATGGTTTGTTGAAGATCCTATGGCCGATTATATTGAGTTTGCGGGTTTTGCCGATGAGCAAACATCATCGGAAGCATTCTTTGATGCGGATACAGGTATATTGAAATGGAATCTTCTTGCGGTTAATGGTACCCCGGAGGAAGCTGGAAGGTTCCGCTATAAGCTTTCCTATAATGTTTTTCTGAAATCTGATGATGAAGGATTTGAAAACGGAACCGACTATCCAACCAATGGAAAAACAACGCTGACATATCAAAAGATAACAGGAGAGATTACGGAATCCAATACTGTAGATTTCGAAGTCCCCATCGTTAGGGGGGATTCAAGTAACATGAATCTCATCCATGTTAAAGCTTTGGATATGATTGCCTATCAAGAAGGAAACTCCACTTCGGGCGACCCATTTCCACGTCCTTATTTCGCTTTCTTCTGGGATGATAACGGGCAGCCAGGAAAGGCGCTGATATCGGAAGAGCTCAATGCACTAAACTATACTATTGACGGTCAGCCCTTTGAGGAAGGCAGCCACACATTTTTTATCTATCCTTACCCATTCAGATCTCAATATGTTAATGAGCAGACTGGGATTGTGCACAATGACCCGCGGGCACTTGACGAAGCACCGGGAATTTATCAGATCAAGCTTACGACACAGGATTTTGAAACAGCACATCATTATACTGTCAATGCTTTTGATACACAGGGAAAGCAGTATGATTTTAGGTTATCACAGGAGGGCAGGCTGGAAGTTCGAGCGCAAAGTGAAACGCCAACACAGTACACACCTTATACAGCAGGACCACTGCCGGAAAATTTTGAATCAGCAACTCCGGCAGTGTTTGTGGAAGCGGAGGCCCAGCTTTACAATACAGCAGGCATTTTATTGAACGCATCACAAATAGCCAATGTTACACTGATGTCAGATGGTGTTTTACCGGATGAAGCCAATGGGATTGCCAGCATTTTGAGCCAGAGGGCAGATATGGAAAATAAAACTTATGAAATGAAGTATTTACAGCTGGTTGATAATGAAGATGGAAATATTGTTGTCGAATCGAATAAAGATGTAATAATTTTTTATCCGTATCCACAGGGGATGAACCATAACGATGATTTTATGGTTTTCCATTTCTATGAAACCAACCGGGCCGCAGGAGAGGCTCCGGTTTATACAAGCAGCGGACCACTTGCGATTACAAAGCTTACAGGGGGAATTCAGTTTACAACAAATGGAAGCATGGAAGGCTTTGGACCGTTTGTGGTAGCTTATTCAAAAGCAAATAACGGTGTCAGCGCAGAGCTGCCTGAAGCGGGAGGCCCCGGGAATGCAGTCTTTGCAGCGGTAGGGATTTTGATGAGCATTGCTGGAATAGGTATGGTATTGCTGATATTAAAAAATAAAAAAGTAATTTGAGGTGATTAAAATGAGCGGAAGAATGTGATTAAAGCAAAACATACACACAATAAAATAATAAAATGGATGAATTAAAAATAATTCTATATAAATAAAAAGGGAGAAAATTATGTTGCAAAAAATAAAAAAAATAAGCTTTTCCAGCTTTTTGGCAGTCCTCCTGTTTTTAGCCGCTGGACTGACAGCCTTTGCGGCTCCGGTTACTGCTGGAAATGGGAATTTGACAATTGACAGTATGGGAAATACAAAGCAGTCCTTTGAAAATCGAACCATCAATGCTTACAATCTGTTTACAATTACAAGTGTCAACGGTGAGAATATTGTTTATGAGGTCAATCCAGAATTTAAAACAGCGCTGATTGCCGTAACAAATATTGAAACAGCAGGAAAAACAGATGCGGAAATTAATGCAGCCTTGGTTGATTGGCTGGAAGGCGCAATGCCTTCAAACAGCCAGGAAATTAAAGAGTTTGCCCAAAATTTGAAGAGCGAAATCGGTGTGGCAGAACCAACAGTAACTGTAACAGGTATGGCTGGTGCAACAAATGTTGAGTTTTCCGGCCTTGACTGGGGCTATTATTTGATTGTAGATGCAGATGACATAAGTGCAAATAGCAGAATGGCGGCCTCCTTTCCGATACTGCATTCCTTTCATCTGAATAATGAAACAGTCTATGTAAAAAGTGACCTGCCTGCCATTGATAAAACCGTCAATGGGAAAAGGGGGACTTCAGCGCAGATTGGTGATACCGTAAATTATACTATTACGGGCAAGGTACCAAATACGACAGGCTTTGGGGACTATACCTATAAAATTTTCGATACATTTTCTGAAGGACTGAGCTTTAATAACGATCTTAAAGTAAGTGTGGGTGGGATTGACGTGACAGCTACGACCGTTGTTACCACGCCAGATGCGCCCCATACCTTTACTGTGGCTGTCCCAATGGTTAATGGAACAGGGGCAGCGATATACACAATCGGTGAGGAGGTCATAATTACTTATACAGCAACTGTAAATGAAAACGCAGCAATCGGAGAAAGTGGAAACAATAATGATGCCAAGCTTGTTTATTCAAATGACCCAGGAGATGAAAGTCTAACCGAGATTTATGAAATACCAGAGCTTCCAAAGGTCTATAGTTTTGGGCTGAACGTAAATAAGATTGATCAAGATGGAAATCCGCTGGATGGTGCTGTTTTTACATTAAGCGGAAATAGCAGTCAAGCACCCTACTATGCAAGCTGGTCTGGTAATTCCGGTACAAATGGAAGCTTTACCTTTTATGGTCTTAAAAGTCTTGAAAATTATACCTTAACAGAAACGGGGAATCCAACAGGTTATAAGCCCCTCACGGCGCCAATAACCTTTAATCTTGAAGCGCAGTATGACACAGTGGGTGCTTTGGTCACGGTAGAAGCTAAAAATGTATCTGGCGGATATACCATTGACGTAACCCCGGCAGATAAAGGAATTCTTGAAATGACAGTCGTAAACATCTCAGGTTCTAAACTGCCAAACACCGGCGGCAGCGGTACAATAATGTACTTGTTAATCGGAGGTGTTCTAATTGGAAGTGCGGTTGTCCTGCTGGTTGTCAGCCGAATTAAAAAAAGGAAAGTCTAAAAATGAGACGGCGTTATTCCATAAAACGCTGGATAATACCAATCGTGGCAGTGTTTATGATGGTGGGAGGGCTGGCTGTTTTTCTTTATCCAGCCCTCTCCAATTTTCTGTTTGAGTATGAGCAGCGCAGCGCCATTGCCAGCTATAAAAAGCAGGTGGCAGAAACCGACTCGAATAAGCTGTCAGAGATGGCGTCCAAAGCGCAGGAATATAACAATGCGCTTCTGGAGCTGCCATCGCCTCTTGTGTCCGCTCAGCGTGATCTGACAGAGGGTGATGATATTTTAGACTTAGGAGCTTCTGGTATTATTGGATACATCGACATCGAAAAGCTGGGGCTCCATCTCCCGATTCGGCATGGTACAGATGAAAAAACCCTCCAGACTGCTGTGGGACATTTAAAAGGAAGCAGCTTTCCGATCGGTGGACAGGGAACGCATTCAGTGCTGGTTGCTCATAATGGATTGCCAAGTGCGAAGCTTTTTACGGATATTGATCAGTTGAAAAAAGATGATGTTTTTCGCGTAACGGTTCTTGCACAGGTATACGATTATAGAATTGATCAAATTTTAATAGTTCTTCCTGAAGAAGTGGAAAAAGAGCTTGCCATTTTGCCGGGCGAAGACAAGATTACCTTAATGACCTGTACCCCTTATGGAGTCAATACGCATCGGCTGCTGGTACGAGGAACAAGATATTTACCGGAAACAGATGAAAAAATGTCGGGAAAAGTTCATTCAGATAGTTTTTGGGGGGGCATTATTGGAATGGTACTGCTGAGTGTGTCAAGCGCAGGTGTGATTTTCTGGTTTCAAAAACACAAAAAAGAAATTCATTAAAAAAGAAGTATATTTTAGCCTACATTTTATAGGGGATTTCCCCATAAAGAACCTATAAAACGCAGAATTGAAAAGCTTGTCAAAATTCGCTATCATATATTCAAACAAAACATCGCGGCGATTCGGAATCTGGGGAGTGATGGCCTGGTGGCTAAAACTGGAAATTCCTTAAAGAAACCCAAAAGAAACGCGAGGTGAATGTTAAGAATATGGAGGAAAAACCAATGCGCAAAAATGAAACAAATGTAAGAAAAGAACACGAAGCCATCAGAAATAGCGTAGGATACTATGATTTTACACATCAATTACTGGAGGTAAAGGGGCCCGACGCTCAAGCTTTCCTCAATAAAATGTTGGTTGCATCCATTGGAAAAATGGAAATAGGAGAGGCTAAATATACCACGATGCTCAACGATGACGGAATCATTATCGACGATGTTATTGTATTTCGCGTCGAGAAAGAAGTGCTCTGGATATCGACCTTATATATCGATGCACTGATCGCCTGGTTTGATGCCCACAAAGAAAATGCCAAAGTAGAATATCGCGATATTACAGAAAAAACCACAATGTATGCGGTTCAGGGACCAGACTCCAGGGCTGTGTTGAATGATTTTCTAAAAGACAATATTGACAGCATGAAGTACTTTACCATTGAAAATAACATGGTTGGTGATATACCAGTAAAGATCGCAAGAAGCGGATATACTGGAGAACTGGGGTTTGAAATTTACTGTTTTCCTGAAGACAAGACTTTCATTGAAGAAAAGCTTGCTGATAGTGGCAAGCAATTTGATATTAAAAAAATTACAACGGATGTTATTATAACAAGCCTGCCCCGGGAAAAGGGATTTGTATTGATGAGTGATCTGGCCGGGACGAATCCCCTGGAAGCTGATTTCGGATGGACAGTCGACTGGAATAAAGATTTTGTTGGGAAGAGTGCCCTGGAAAAAGTAAAAGCAAATGGAGCAAAAAGAAAGCTTATCGGGTTTACTGTTGAAGATGATGCAGCTCAGGTTAAACCTGGAGCTGATGTTAAAGTTGGTGGAATCGTCGCAGGAAAGGTTACAATGTTCACCTATGGATACACTGTTGAGAAAAACATTGGATTTGCATTGGTTGATGTGGACAAAGCAAAAATTGGTGATGCTGCCGTAGTCGGTGATGGCATAGATGCTGTGCTTTCTGAGCGGGTATTCTATGATCCGGAGAATAGACGAGTCCGGGGAAAATAAGAAAAAATAAGGGTATAAGCATCTGAAAGCTGCCGCCGGGTTGTCCTAGCGGCAGCTTTTAGATGGTAGAGGTGTCTGCGCTATTTTTGATAGGCCTTTAACAAAATATTTAACAAAAGTCTATAATCCGGATCATCTAAACTGCCGGCGAGGACCGATGATATGTTTTTAATTCGGGCAATCAGGGTGCTGCGGTGGATACCCAGTGTCTTAGAAGTGTTCGTGATGCTGAGACTGCTGTCGAGATAGACTTTCAGAGTCTCGACGTATTTGACACTGGAGGACTTATCGTGTTCGATCAGTTCCAGTATCTCAGGAGGATAGAGCACGTCCAGTGGAAATTCTCCGATGCATTTTGTGGTCATATAACTGAGCAGGCAATCCGAAAAATTAAAAATCATTTTGTCGGGGTTGAGAGCATACCCAATCTCAAAAGCACAGCAGGCTTGACGATAATAAAAATAAGCCTGAAATAAATCATTAAAGGGATAGCTGATGCCGGCTTTTAATAAAAGATTTGTTGTGATCTTTTCCAAAGCTTCTGAGAGAGGCTATGTTTTTATAAGAGGTACGGCTCAAATTTATAAAAACAGCAATGATTGATTCGTGCTCAAAAGCTACGCAGAACTCAAAGGATGCTTCTAAAACAGAGCAGATGTATTCAACGGAAATGTCAGTGTCTTCATAAAAAGCTTTGATTTTGATACAGACAAACGTATCTGTGAGATCTCCACCGCGCTGTCGAAGACAATGCTCAAGGGCATTGCGGTCTACAGGGAGCAAACAAAGTAAATCACTCAAAAGTTTTTGAAATGTGTTGATATTGCTTCCCAGAATTTTTGAGTGGCGTGACAGGGCTAAACAGATTTTACCTGAAAGGTATGAAGCAAGAATAAGCTCGCCCTTAGTCAGTGAATGGTGTAAAGGGAAAATCGCGAAGATACCAACGAGAACTTTGCCGTTGAAAATGAGGAGCCCGTGGGAATAAAATCTGATTCAGGCTGTAACGTCTCCGCTTTTTGTATTTTTGCCAGATTTTTGAAAATCATTATGGGTACTTTACCGCTATAATCTGGCAGAAAGCTTTTGCAGGTTTTGCATGACATTTCCCTTGTATAAGCCAGATAATTCATCTGTCCATCAATGACAGCCATAAAATTATTAAAAACTGGCAGGCTCACGTCAATCAATTCCTGAATATCGGCGGTCGTTTCCAAAATCTTGTCCAGAGCATCCGCCCACTCATTGTACTTTCGGTAAATAGCCTGTACTTTATTAAACAAGGTAAGGATATCCGGCGCTGTCTTGACGATGAGCAAAGAGAATTCACTGTTAAAATACCAGTTGGGCGGGCTTCCGCCCAAACAAATGAGCAGAGCTGGTCCTTCAAGCTCTGGAGAAGGCGGCAGCTGGTCGGTTCGTGCGATATAAACGTGGTCTTTTTTAAAGGCAGACCCGCCCCCAAGATAATGTTCAGGAAGATCTAGAGATAAGTTTGTCAAGGTGCAGCCCGCGGCTTCAACCTTATATATTTTACTTAAAGCCTCAAAAAGAATATCGGTATTTAACTCCATATGGCTCTCCTCGTATATTTTGTAGGTTTGAGATAGTGATAAATAGCATTAAATGTTGGTTATTAACATACGTTAAATAAAAAAGATGGATTCGTTTTCAGTATATCAGAAATAAAAAGAACACGCAAACCTTAAAAATAATTTTTAATACTGATGTTGTTTAAAATAATGAGGGCAGAAAAAATTGGGGGACCTTCTTGGGAGAAAAATAACGATAATAAATGAATTGAAGCAGGAAAAAATTATTAACCTGAAAAAACAAATAAGAATTGCGTATTATTTCAATATAAAAGCTGAATTTTTTGATTTAAAAAGGTCGGCGTCTTGTGATTTATCAAAATATTGGTATAATCAAAAGAAGAACAGACAAATTCATCGCAATATGAATACCTTAAAAACCGATGGGTTTTAAGGCAGGGAATAAAAAGAAAGGAAGCTTTATATGACAAAAGAGAAACGGGCACTGGCGATCATTGACCGGCTCAAAAAAGAATACCCGGATGCGGAGTGTAGTTTGGAGTATGACCCGAAAGAAGCCTGGCGGCTTTTGGTGAGTGTGCGGCTGGCGGCTCAATGCACGGATGCCCGCGTCAACGTGGTGGTTAAGGAGCTCTATGCAAAATTTCCGGATGTAGCGGCCCTGGCTCAGGCAGAGCCTGAGGAAATCGAGGCCATTGTGAGGCCCTGCGGTCTTGGTAAAAGCAAAGCCAGAGATATCAGCGCCTGTATGAAGATTCTCCGGGACCAGTATGACGGGATGGTTCCAGATGACTTTGACGCGCTCTTAAAGCTGCCCGGAGTAGGAAGAAAAAGCGCGAATCTGATCGTGGGAGATGTCTTTGGAAAACCCGCCATTGTCACAGACACACACTGTATTCGTTTGGTTAACCGGATGGGGCTGGTGGAAAACACCAAGGACCCCAAAAAAGTGGAGATGGCGTTGTGGAAGCTTATCCCGCCGGAAGAAGGCAACAGCTTTTGCCACCGTCTGGTCCTCCACGGGCGGGAAATCTGTACGGCCAGGACAAAGCCGCACTGTGACCGCTGCTGTCTGGCAGACATCTGCGAAAAAAATGGGGTTTAGAGAAAACTGCTCTCTTAATGGGCTTGCAGGCAGGAGGCAGATGGCGTATGATTAAGTTAAATCAATGAAGAATAAAGCAGCCAGGCATTGACGCTGAAGATGAGCTTTAAGCCAGCCGCCAAAAACGAATACGCTGATTCAGCCGAATGCGTTAAGGGGAATGGAAAGACAAGTTGGAAAAAGCGCTTTGCTGGATGTGTAGTTTACAGTGATTTAGAGATTAGCCAGTGCGACAAAGCTGGCACAATGTGATCCGTTTTTGAGTTTAAAACATAAGTATCCGTTTTTGGGAAAGCGCGCGTCTGAAAACAGCTAAAAACTTCAAAAGGGGAGCACAAAAGCCGGAGCTGTCGAACAAATTCTGGAAAAGGGCCCGTTTAGAGTTTGATAACATGATGGTGACGGCAGAAAATATGAAATTATGATTTGATTGGCAACAATGCTTTGCTCTATTAAGCAAGCCCTGGAATGCTTTCCAGGGCTTTTTTATTTTTTGAGATCTGTATTTGCAGGGTAAAAATAATTTTGGGATTGTCTGTCATAAAGCACAAGCTTTAAAGGCTTCCGGATGACGGTCAGGGTAATGTCAGTATTGCTGTGAAGGGTGACCCCGGTTTTCTGGACCGCGTAGGTTCCATTTCCATAAATGCTGGATTCAAAGGTATCATCCGGGTAAAGGGTAATGCGGAGGGTAGAGTCGCTTTCTGACTCCCAGGTGCCAGGCTGTATTTTCATCGTTGAGGTAATAATTAAAATCATTAAAAAAAACAGGATAATGAAGATGCCTGCAATCAGATTGAATTTTTTCTCCATACGCTCCTCCAGCAATTTTTTATTATTATAACAAAATAAATATAGCAAGTAAATCAATTAAAAAACAATATTATGATTTAAATATAAATTATAGCATTTAAAATTGATTAAAATTCTATAATATAAAAACATTAATTCCGTATTATAGAATTATAAAGAGTCTTATTTTTTAAATACATTTTTCAGCCAAATGGTACCTTTAAAAAAGTGCCTTAATTTTTTATTATTTTTTTAGAAAATGGAATTGACAAAACCTGATTATGGAATTATAATACAAATATGGAATTAATGATTCCGTATTATGGAATACAGGAGGAAGTATTAAATGATTGAAATTCGTTGGCATGGTCGTGGGGGACAAGGTGCCTTCACAGCAGCCCGGCTCTTGGGAGATGCCGTTGTGTGCGACGATAAATCGGCGTTGGCTTTTCCATCGTTCGGACCAGAACGCAGGGGGGCTCCGGTATTAGCTTTTACACGAATTGATGATGCGCCAATCAAGGATAGAAGCGATGTTGTCGATTGTGATTGTGCCATTGTGTTGGATGAGACGCTTTTAGGCGCGCCGGTTAAGGCGGGGTTAAAGCCTGGGGCAAAGGTGATTATCAATACAATGAAGCCTGCAGAGGTATTTGATTTCAGCGACTGTGAGGACTGCAAGGTTATTACCGTCGATGCGACAGGCCTTGCGCTGAAAATCCTTGGACGGCCCATCACAAATGTCCCTTTATTGGGCGCGCTGACAGCGGCCACAGAGCTGACAAGCCTTGACTCCATCTATAAGGCCATTGATACGCAGCTCCCTGAAAAGGTGCGGGCAAAAAATAAAACGCTTTTGGAAGAAACCTATAATACTGTAAAGGAGGCACTCTAAATGAACCGACCTAAATTATCGCCGCCACAGCCGTCAGGCACGATCGAGCAGCTGCCCATGGGGCCGTCGACACGTTCGGGCCATCTGATTGACGTGAGCTCAGGGATGCGGACATTCCGGCCGGTGATCGACGCGGAAAAATGTGTTAACTGCCTGCGCTGCTTTTTAGTGTGTCCCGATGGCACCATTGATAAATCAGGAGATATCCTTGAAATAGATTATGATTACTGTAAAGGCTGCGGCGTATGTGCGAAAGCATGTAAGGTTGAGGCCATTACGATGATTAAGGAGGCAGACGCATGAGCGAAAAATTATTTGTATCCGGCGACGAGGCTGTCGCATTGGCGGTCAGACAGGCAAAACCACATGTGATTGCCGCTTACCCCATCACACCTCAGACAATTGTAGTAGAACGTCTGGCGGATTATGTAGAGGATGGCAGTCTTGACTGCCAGTACATGTATGTGGAATCTGAACACAGCGCCATGTCGGCTGTTATCGGCTCCGCAGCCATGGGCGCCCGCTCCTTTACCGCAACATCGAGCCAGGGGCTTTTATACATGGTTGAAGGCCTGCACTATGCCAGCGGTTCCCGTTTTCCAATTGTTATGATGAACGCAAACCGTTCACTGGCAGCGCCCTGGAATATTTACGGTGATCAGAGAGACTCTTTATCTCAGCTGGAATCAGGCTGGATTCAACTATATGTTGAAAACGTTCAAGAAGCCTTTGATACCACCATTCAGGCTTTCAAAATCGCCGAGGATCCTGAGGTCATGACGCCGGTCATGGTCAACCTGGATGGTTTTGTTTTAACCCATACCTACGAGCCTCTTGAGATGACCGATCAGGCGGCAGTAGATGCGTATATCCCTTATCAGGACTACATCAATAAGCTTAATCTGGAGGACCCGGTGAGCACCTGTATTACTGCGGGACCGACCTATAATACAGAGTTCCGTTATCAGCAGCAGATCGCAATGCTGAAGGCTGAGAAAGTGATTGACGAAAGTGACGAGGAATTCGGCAGGCTTTTCGGACGCACCTACGGTGGTATGGTAGAAGCATACCAGTGTGAGGATGCGGAAGCAATCTTGGTGACAATCGGCAGTGTGACGGGAACAGCCCGCGTGGTTGTGGATGCCTGCCGCGCAGAAGGTAAAAAGGTCGGTTTGCTGAAGCTCCGCTGTGTACGCCCATTCCCAACGGAAAAGGTAGCAGAGATCGTTAAAAACGCTAAAGCGGTCGGTGTCATGGAACGTGATATCAGCTTTGGATTTGAAGGCGCAGTCTACTCTGATTTTAACTCTGCCCTCAAACAGCAGGGTGTGGATGTACCGACCTGTAATTATGTTGGGGGCTTAGGCGGCCGCAGCATCTCAAAGGAAGATATCAGCGGTATTTTTGACGCACTGCTGGCAGGCAATACTGAAAAGCCTGTTGAATTCATTAATGTAAGGAGGGACATTGATTATGGCGCTTAATGCAAAAACAATCCCAAATGAAGAACTGTTTTATGGTCATAAGGCCTGTGGCGGCTGCGGCGGAGCCCTTGCGATTCGTCTGGCCCTTAAGGTGCTGGGAGAACGAAGCATTGCGGTTATTCCGCCGAACTGCATGTCAACGGTTGCTTTCGTATATCCGCATATGCCATTGTTTGTCAATGGGATTATACCTCCCTTTGCCGCAACTGCGGCAGTGATGTCCGGTGTTTTGGCAGGAGCAAAGGCCCTGGGGCTTGAGGACTACCATGTCGTTGGCTTTGCCGGAGACGGCGGCACCTCCGATATTGGCCTGCAGGCTCTGTCGGGTGCTATTGACCGTAACGATAAGGAAATTTTTATCTGCTACGACAATGAAGCTTACATGAACACCGGAATCCAGAAAAGTGGCTTAACGCCCTATGGAGCAAAGACCACAAACACGCCTGCAGGAAAAAATATTCACGGCGCGGCGCGGCCAAAGAAAAAAATCTTTGAGATCATTGCAGCCCATGAAATCCCATATGCGGCTACTGCCAGTGTCGGCTATCCGGAAGATTATTTGAGAAAACTGGAAAAAGCCAAGAACTGTGATGGGCCTTCCTTTATCCACGTACTCGCCCCCTGCCCGACAGGCTGGCAGACACCCACGGATATTTCAATCGAGCTGGCAAAAGAAGCTGTCGATAACGGCCTGTGGTATCTGGCAGAATATGAAAACAAGGAATTTACACTCAACCGCAACCCTAAAGAGTTTACCGATATTTCGGATTATCTCTCAAAGCAGGGCCGGTTTTCACATCTCGATGAAAATGACATTGCACTTATCACCGAAGGCAGAGATGAAACCTGGGAAAAAATACGCAGAGATTGGGTGAAATAGGAGAAAAAGATGAAAACAGCACGCGATTATATTGACAGCCTGCGCGATCGGGATATCAAAGTTTATATAAAGGGAGAGCTGATCGACAGCGATAAGGTCATTGATCATCCCTTTATTAAAGGCCATGTCAATGCAGCTTCCATGACCTACGCTCTGGCAGGTAGCCCGCAATATGAAGATTTAATGACCACCACCTCCCATTTAACGGGAAAAAAAATCAACCGGTTTACACATATCCATCAAAGCGTCAGCGATCTGGTGAAAAAGGTCAAGATGCTTCGCATGATCTCTCAGAAGACAGGTACCTGCTATCAGCGCTGTGTGGGCTTTGACGCCATGAACGCGACCTATTCCGTTACCTATGATATGGATAAGGCAATGGGGACAGAGTACCATGAACGTTTTAAAAAATTTCTTCTGTATGTACAGGAAAACGACCTGATGATTGCCGGAGCCATGACAGACCCGAAGGGTGACCGCAGTTTGCGCCCAAGCCAGCAGGCAGACCCGGATTTGTTTGTCCATGTCGTGGACAAAAACGAAGAGGGCATTGTTATCCGCGGCGCGAAAGCGCATATGACCGGGATGGTTAATTCTCATGAGATGCTGATTATGCCCACCATGGGAATGAAGGAAGATGACGCGGACTATGCAGTCTGCTGCGCGCTGCCGGTGGACGCCCCGGGAGTGATCCATATCTTTGGCCGCCAGACAAATGACGACCGGAAAATGGAAGGCGAGATTGACCAGGGCAACGCAAAATTCGGTATTGTCGGCGGCGAATGCCTGACGGTTCTCAATGATGTTTTTGTCCCGTGGGAGCGTGTGTTCATGTGCGGCGAAACCTCTTGCTCGGGGCTTCTGGTCGAACGTTTTGCCTGCTACCACAGACAGAATTACGGCGGCTGTAAGGGCGGTGTTTCCGATGTTGTGGTCGGCGCGGCTGCGCTGATGGCAGACTACAGCGGATATGGAAAGGCGGGCCATGTTAAGGAAAAGATCAACGAGATGATTCACCTGACAGAAACCCTCTATGCCTGCTCCCTTGCCTGCTCCTGTGAAGGAAAGCCCACGGAATCCGGCGCTTATTTTGTAGACCCGCTGCTGGCCAATGTCGGTAAACACAATGTGACACAATTGATTTACGACATCGACCGTTTGGCACAGGATATCGGCGGTGGTATAATTGCTACAATGCCATCGGAATCTGATTTGCGGAATCCGGAAATCGGCAAATATGTGGATAAATACCTGAAAGGCGTGGCAGATGTGCCAACCGAGGACCGGATGCGCATCGGACGCCTGATCGAAAATATGACCGGCGGTACGGCACTGGTGGAAAGCATGCATGGCGCAGGATCGCCCCAGGCCCAGAAGGTCATGTACTCCAAGCTTTCCAATCTGGAGAAAAAGAAGGAGTTTGCAGCGCACCTGGCAGGAATCCACTCTGATAAAAGTGAGGAAGAATAAAGATGAGCAACGAGATCAATACTTATTTTTCGCAGGTAGCGAATGAATACCCGGCTTCCGGAATCCGGAAAATGTTTGAGATAGCAGCACAGTATGACCCAAAGGAAATTGTGAATTTAACCGTTGGTGAGCCGAATTTTGATACGCCGCAGAATGTAAAGGACGCGGCAAAGAAAGCCATCGACGATGGATTTACCCACTACAATCCAAATGCTGGCATGCCGGCGCTGCGTGAGGCCGTAGCCCAAAGCTACGCCCATTACAACTGCGGTTACCAGGCAGATAATGTCATCATTACCGTCGGCGCCTTAGAGGCGCTGACCCTGGGCCTTTTAACCATCGTTAACCCGGGAGACGAAGTGCTTGTGCCGGATCCATGTTTCCCCAACTACCTGGGTCAGATTATGATTACCAAGGCAAAGCCGGTAACCGTCCCTGTATATGAAGAAAATGACTATAAAATTCAGGCAGAAGATATTGAGAAGGCCATAACCCCCAAAACCAAGGCGATTATTCTCAATTCCCCCAGCAACCCTCTTGGTTCCATACTGGAAGAAGAGGATGTGAGAGCAATCGCCAGGGTTGTTGAAAAATACAATCTGTATGTCTTCTCCGATGAAGTCTATGACAAAATCATTTACGACGGGCACAAGCACTTCAGCATGGCGCAGATACCAGAGCTGACAGACCAGGTGATGGTTATGAACAGCTTTTCAAAAGCCTATGCCATGACGGGTTGGCGTATTGGCTGTCTGCTGGCAGACAGCGCGCTGACAAAAAGAATGGCCCAGATCCAGGAAGGGATGGTGTCCTGCGTGTCCACCTTTACGCAGGTAGCTGCCATCGAAGCGCTGAAGGGTCCCCAAACCGCAGTGCAGCAGATGATCGCAGACTATACCAGACGCCGTGAGATTTTAATTGACGGGCTCAACGCAATTCCAGGCTTTAGTGTAAAAAAATCTCCAGGCAGCTTCTATGCATTTGCCAACATTAAAGCCTTTGGAAAGACATCACAGGAATTCGCGGAGGACTTAGTCCGCGAGGCGAAGGTCATCACCGTGCCCGGTTCTGCTTTCGGAAGTATGGGTGAAGGCTATATGCGCTTTGTCTTTGCAAATTCAGACGAAAATCTGAAGGAAGCCCTTCAGCGAATTGACGCATACGTTAAGAAAAACTATTAATTTATTTTAAAGATAAACAATCCTCTATCCCCCTCTTGAAATAAATAAGCAAAAAATAAAAATGTAAAAATACCATTAATCTCTCTACCAAAATACCAAACCTTTTAAATTTATGATTAATATGGAGTAAGAAATTGAACAGTCAAAAATCAGAATACAATCCTTATGATAACTTTTTGGAAGTTGTAGACACAGCCGCAGGTAAGCTGGGTCTAGATAAAAATGAATACATTACCATCACTTATCCTGAAAGAGAACTGCAGGTAGCGGTTCCCGTACATATGGACGATGGCTCCATCCGCGTGTTCAAGGGCTACCGTGTGCAGCATTCCAGCGGCCGCGGCCCAAGCAAGGGCGGTATCCGCTTTCATCCCAATGTCAATATCGATGAGGTAAAAGCTCTGGCGGCGTGGATGACCTTTAAATGCGCGGTTGTCAACATTCCATATGGCGGCGCCAAGGGCGGCGTTGAAGTCGACCCTTCGGAATTATCCAGAGGAGAAATGGAACGCCTGACAAGACGCTATACCGCGGCAATCTTACCGCTTATCGGGCCTGAACGCGATATTCCCGCGCCGGATGTGAACACAAACGCGGAGGTAATGGGCTGGATCATGGATACCTACAGTATGTTCAAAGGCTATTCTGTTCCCGGCGTGGTCACAGGAAAGCCCATTGACATCGGCGGGTCTCTTGGAAGAAATGAAGCAACCGGCCGCGGCGTCAGCATTGTGGCCATGGAAGCCTTTAAATACCTGGGCATTGATTCGCCGTCTCTCCGCATTGCCGTACAGGGTATGGGGAATGTTGGCGGCACCACTGCGCGCCTTCTGTCCGAAGCTGGCTATAAGATCGTTGGTGTCAGCGATGTCTCCGGCGGATACTATAAGGCAGACGGACTGGATATCCGTGACCTGGAAGCCTATATTGCAAACAGCAGCAGCCACTCTCTGGAAGGGTACAGCGCTGAGGGCGTCGAGAAAATTGATAACGACGGCCTGTTGTGCTGCGATTGTGATGTGCTGATTCCCTGCGCGCTTGAAAACCAGATTACCGCAGATAACGCAGACCGGATTCAGGCAAAATTAATCGTTGAGGGCGCTAATGGCCCGACAAGCGTGGAAGCCGATGAAATTCTTACAAAGAGAAATATAGCTGTTATCCCAGACATTCTCGCAAATGCCGGCGGCGTTGTTGTATCTTATTTTGAGTGGGTTCAGAACACCCAGAATCTGACCTGGGATGAAGACAATGTCAACAGCACGCTGCGTAAAATTATGGTTGACAGCTTTGGTGAAGTTCAGAATATCCACGATACCGATGGTGTGACATTTCGTGTGGCAGCCTACATTCTTGGGCTTAAGCGCCTGAGCATGGCGACAAGAATCCGCGGTATCTTCCCATGATATAAGATTATTGGGCAGTAACTTTGTAACAATCTTATCGGAGAAGACACCTCCTGCTTGAAATAACCATATCGAATACACTTCGAAATCAGAGACATGATGCGCCGGTAAGATCGTGCAGAATGTTGCAAAGTTTTAATATATTGCTAATAACTCTTTTATCAGAAAAATGCCTGCTTCCTTATTTCCTACGTGCTTATGGGCAAAGAATGATAAAAGAGTTATTTTTTTAGATTTGACTTTGAGGGTTATAACTGTAAAATTAGATTATCAGACATAGGGGGGAGCAGCATGGAGTATCGTATTTTATTTGATTTTGGAAGTACCTTTACAAAGGCGGCAGTAATCTGCAAAGAAGAAAAGGCAGTAGTTTTTACCACCCGCCATCCGTCGACGGTGAAAGAGGACGCGCGGATTGCCATGAAAGCGTGCCTTTCGGATATCCGCAGAGCCATTGGCGGGAGCGCGGCGGACAGGGCTGAGAAGTACGCTTCCAGCAGCGCGGCCGGCGGACTCCGGATTGTGGTGGTTGGATTGACCTATAACCTGAGCATTTCTGCGGGGAGAAATGCGGCCTTTGGCGCAGGCGCTAAAATTATTCACGTCACAAGCGGCGCTCTGACAAAGGAAGAAATTGAAAAAATAGAAGGACTGCCAGCCGAGATGATTCTGCTGTGCGGAGGCTATGAAAATGGCAACCAGACAATTATCAGACATAATGCGGAAATGATTGCCCAGAGCCAGATCAGCTGTCCGGTTATCTATGGCGGCAACAGCCAGGTTGCACAGGAGATTCGCGCGAAGCTCCTGCAAAATAAAAAGGAATGTTTTCAGGCACCCAATATTATTCCTCAGGTCGGGGTTTTGGATATTGATGTGGCCGAAGAGATTATCCGCCATTTGTTTATGAACCGTATTGTAGATATGAAGGGACTCGGCGATATTATCAAGCTGGTTGACGGCCCCATTGTTCCGACACCGGCAGCGGTTTTGGACGCAGGCCTTCTGCTGTCTCAGGGTACCAGTGGGCATGACGGTCTTGGCGAGTTAATGCTTGTGGATATCGGAGGCGCGACAACAGACATACATTCCTACGCCGAGCACACCTCCTATGAGGGCGCAAGGCTAGTAGGCGCAGACGAGCCCTATGCCAGAAGAACGGTTGAGGGTGATCTGGGAATGCGCGAGTCGTCCGATGTGCTGGTGCGTGAGCTTGGGATGGAATTTTTCGCAAATGAAATAGGGGTGCCGGAGGAGGTGCTTGAAAAGTCCATATCGTATAGGGTGCACAATACTAAATTTCTGCCGGGCACTTCCCTTGAAAAACGTATTGACCAGATCATTGCCGAGAGCGCCGCGTATCTGGCGGCCAGACGGCACGCGGGAGTTATTGAGCATAAAAGCAGCAATTACTGCCGCAGGATACAGCATGGAAAGAATTTAACGCATGTGCGGACCATTATCGGCACAGGCGGCCCGATTATTAACAGTGAAAATCCTGAAGCGATTCTGAAGCATGTCCTCAGGAGGAAAAAAGGAGAGAAGGACGCTCTGCTTCCTTCGGCAGGTGATTTTGTGGTGGATCGGGATTATATTCTATATGCAGTGGGTCTGCTGAGCTATGTTGATAAAGATTTGGCGTTTGCTGTTGGGATGAACAGTATCATAAAAAAATAAGAGGATCAAGGAGACACTAACCATGGAAATTAAAATGAAAAAACGATTTGAGTATAAGAATTTGCCGGATATGAAGAGTATTTTGGACGAAGTGGATAAAGTGGCCGCGGATACCGTTATTGGAAAAACTTTGTTCATGAAAGAAAAGGGAGTGACGTCTGAAGCCGAATATAAGCGTAAAATGGCAGAAGAGGGCCATATCATGAAGCACAGTCATATTGGCTGGAACTCATGGGACGCCACCGCAAAGGGTGTGGAAGAGGTTTATAATACCCTTCAGAAGCGGGGCAGCTATGTCGATCGTTTTGGATTTTGCCTGGACTGGGTTATGGGTGTGCCGGCAGAATACCGTGATAAGCTGCCTGTAGGAACAGGGCTGACGTTTAAAAACCCTGATGAGTGGCAGAAGCTTGGGCAGATTGTCCCTGTTCAGCCGCATCTGGGCGACCATATGATCGCCTCGTGCAATTCCTTTGAAAACACACGCTACGCACTGGCAGCCGGTGTAACAACAATTGGAAACGTTTCGCACTACTATACCTATGAGTATCCCGGGGTAGATATTGAGGAGCAGCGTGTTATTGACATGCTCAAGGCCATTGTTCTAATGGGAAAATTTAAAAACCAGGGGACCATTATCCATTCAAATGTAGACGATGGATTCGGTTCTCAGTTCCATGACCTGGCCAACCTTGTGGGCTGGTGTATCATGGAAAGATATATCGTAGAGGAATTGCTGGGCGGCCGAATGTGCCATTGCTTCGGTAATCTTTTCAGCGACCCTGTTTTGCGTATGACCTTTAATCAGGCGATGTGGGAAATCAACACCTACAAAACACCAGGGTCCATGATCTATGGGAACACCATTGACTTCGGCTTTGACTATGACCGCAACTTCGGCGCTTTGTCCTCCTTTGTCATGGCAGACAGCATGGGGCAGTCGAAGTGTCCGACCGGCCACGCGGTAACGCCGATTCCTGTGACAGAGGCGGCCCGTGTTCCGTCGATTGAAGAGATTGTACAGGCACATATGACGGTGGATATGATGATTGAAAAAGGACGCTATTATTTGCCGTACATCAACTGGACAGAGATAAACGCCGAAAAAAACCTGCTGGTGGCGTGCGGCAGAATCTTTTTTGAGCGGATCATGAATGGACTTGATGATTTAGATGTGGATATTACCCACGCAGGAGAGATACTGGGCGCGTTAAAATCCATTGGATCAGAACAGCTCGAAGAAGTTTTTGGCGTTGGAAAAGCAGATAAGCTGGCAATGCGCGGGCGCGTACCGGTGCGCCCAACCAACATCGTCATGACCATCAATGAACGCCAGCGTGAGATCAGCGACCAGATCCAGAATCTTGAAGGGGCCCTCCAGGACGTTAACGTGATTATCGGTTCAACCGATGGCCATGAGTTTGGAAAAGAAATCGTGAAAAGTATTCTGCTTCAGGCCGGAGCGAACGTGTTTGACCTGGGTAAAAGCGTTCCGGTGCAGGATATCCTGGATACGATGATTGAAAGTGAAAGCCGTTTTATTGTGATGAGCAGTTTTAATGGCATTGCGCTCAGCTTTGCCCGGGAAATGCTGGAAGGCCTTGAAAAGAGCGGCATGGACGCGCACCTGATCATGGGCGGGCTTCTCAATGAAAACAAGGATGGCAGTGATCTGGCCGTGGACGTCAGCGATGATCTGCGCGCTCTTGGTGTGTCCTGCGATAATAACGCTGAGGGACTGGTCGATACGATTCGGGCTTTTCTGTAAATTGCAGACATAAAAAAAGAATTGAAAAAATAGAATAATTGTTATATAGTTAGTAATATAGAATCGGGAATTCTAAATTAAAGAATCGAGGTGAGAAATACGGCTAAAAATGAAAATAACACAGCGGCAAAAGGGAAAACCGCAGAAAAGGAAACCTCATTTTCAAAATCGATCCTGAAGACACTGAGCATTCTGGAACAATATTCCAAAGCGGATGAGCTTGGAATCAAGGAGCTCAGCGAGAGTACGGGAATCCCTGCCAGCACCGTGCAGCGAATCGTAAATACCCTTGTTATGAAGCAGTATCTGGTGCAAAATCCGCATACTTTAAAATATCAGCTGGGCATTGCGTTTTTTAATATCAGCAGCCGTTATTCCAACAGCCGTGACTGGGTAGAGGTGGCCAAAGCGCATATGGAAGAACAGGTCGAAAAGACACAGGAAACCGTCAATTTGGCTATTTTGCAGGGAAAGAGCGTCATTTATCTGACAAAGGTGGACTCCCCGCATATTCTGCGCCCCAATTTTACAGTAGGAACAGCCTATCCTGCGCTGAATACCGCTCTTGGCAGATGTCTGCTGGCATACCAGCCGTGGGATAAGGTTGAGAGAATGATCAGGCTGCAGCCGAATTTTAATAAAGATATCAACGAATTTCATGAAATGCTGGAAGAAGTTGAGCGGAATGGCTATGCGACAGAGGATGAAGAGTTTCAGCCTGGACTTTTTTGCATCGCTGCCCCGGTATGGGACGCGAATGACCGTGTTGTCGCGGCAATCAGCACGAGTATCCCTAAGATAAGACTGAATGAAAGCAATAAAGAGAATATTATAGGTATGATGCAGTCCACAGCATCTCAGATTTCACTGGATTTGAAAAAAAGATTTACATATATTGATGTAGATAAGCTATCCTCAACAATCCGTTAATGCTTAAAAAGCCCTTGTGATAACATTATATATCATAAGGACTTTTTTAATTTGGATAAAAGTAATAAATTACGAAAATAGCTTGACAAGAAAACAGGAAAGTAATACCATGAATACAACACATGTTTTAGTATACTAAAATATATATTGTATTTAAATGTGGAGGAACTATGAAAGAAAAATATAGTGAGGAAAAATCACTAACAGAGCAAGTATACTCAAAAATTAAGGAAAGGATACTGACACTTGATTATCCACCAGGGATTGCCATTACTGAAGCAAATCTGGCTGAGGAATTTTCAGTAAGCCGTATGCCGGTTCATATCGCGATCCAAAAATTAACCAATGAGGGATGGATTGAGACAGGCTTCCGCAAAAAAGTTTATGTGAAGGGAATTTCAGTAAAGGATGTAAGGGAGATTTACGAAATCCGGGAAATTCTGGAGGTCAAGGCTCTGGACACCATTTTTGAAAAAAAGTTGAATTGGGATTTTTCATTTAAGCTTGAAGAAAAATTTGTCCGTATGAAGGCCAGTTACCATGATTACTATGCCTTTGAATATGCGGACAGCGAGGTACACCGGACAATGGTCAGTGTTTTAGACAATAAAAGGATTGATCAGATTTACCTCAACCTTCAGGATGAGCTTGTGAGAATTATGGTTTTGATTTTTAAATACCGCAAAAGGGATAATGATTATGCAAAACAGGTCATTGAAAGTATGAGGAAAATCATCATAGGTATCAGGGAGAATCATTATGATGATGCGCTATACCAATTGAAAAATGAACACCTTGCCTCTGGGGTTGAAGAGGCGTTGGAAGCAGTTGATTTTTATAATGAGAGAATCATGTAACTGCGGATTTAAAAACAGTTCCCTATTTTGAAATATGGTTTTTACAATAAATTTCATATTGACAATTGCACAGATACCGGATATAATTTGACTATAATATGGAATTAATAATTCCATATAGTGGAATCGCAAAAAGCGCGTTCCAGTAAAGCAGAAAGGAGTAAAAAGAATGTCAGTAGTATCGATTCAAAAAACTGAAGGAAACGATTATGCGAGTATTCAGGCATCTGTGCAGAAAGCCATTGCTGATTGCGGCGGTCTCAGTGACATCGTAAAGCCAGGGTACAAAGTCCTAATTAAGCCCAATTTGGTGGCCGTCCCTGATGACCGCTTGTCCGGTGGTGTTACACGTTGGGAAGTTGTTAAGGCCATTGCCGAGATGGTGAAGGAGGAGGGAGGCGTGCCGATCATTGCGGAGTCCAGCGCAGCGGGCGTTGATACCGAGGAAGTCATAAAAGCGTGCGGGTATGACCAGCTGCGCGAAGAAGGCTATTCGGTTATCGACTTAAAAAAGCAGGCAAAGAAAGTTAAAATTCCTGTGCCGGACGGAAAACTGATCAGTGAGCTGAGCTCCTGGGATGTTGTGGCAGAGGCTGACGCCATTATCACAGTGCCTGTTATGAAAACACATGACCAGACAGAGGTTACCCTTGGACTGAAAAATCTTAAGGGGCTGATCGGCGATGTTCAGAAAAAGGAGTTTCATTCCATTGGCGTAATAAACGGTGTCATCGATATTATCCAGACGGTAAAGCCTGTCCTCAATGTTATTGATGGTACATTTTGTCAGCAGGGTCTGGGGCCGATTTTTGGCGAAACAGTTGTAATGGATCTCATTGTTGCTTCAAAGGATGTTGTCGCTTGTGACGCGGTGGCCAGTGTTATTATGGGCTACAAGGTGGATGAGCCAATGCTCACGGTTGAGGCAAATGCCAGAGGGCTTGGGGAAATGGACCTTGATAAAATTGAGATTAAAGGAAAACCTATTGAAGACGTTAAACACCGGTTTAAACGCTCAAGTGAAGTGGAAATTGAAGGTCTGCCGCCATATAAGCTGATTTTTGCTGAAGGAGCCTGTACAGGCTGTCGAAATACCGTTATCAGCTCATTGATGGATTTGAAAAGCCAGGAATTAACCCAGTATCTGGAAGGAAAAATCTTGGTGGTGGGGCCGGTAAAAGAAGAAGAACTGCCGCCGGAATCCACACCAGAAAATACTGTGCTAATCGGTAAATGCACCAATCCGCTCAAGGGTAAAGGCCGTTCTGTAAAAGGGTGTCCTCCAGGAAATGTTTTTGTTGTACAAGGTATTGTCGGCGATGAAGTAAAGGTTGGCCGGAGATACAGCGATGCGGATGAAGAAAAGATAAATTAGTTTTAATTCGACAGACTTATATAAGGGGAAAAGTATGTTCAAAAAAATGGTGGCAATTGAACGGTTAAATCTGACACCGGAAGCTGAAAACAGGCTTTCACAGTATGCAGAAAAGGTACAGTTTTACTACAGTATTCCAGAGGATAATCCGGCGATTATCAAACGGATCGGCGATGCCGACGCGGTACTTCTGAGCTATACAAGCCAGATTGACAGTGAGGTGCTGAATGCCTGCCCGAATATTAAGTATATTGGGATGTGCTGTAGCCTGTATGCGCCGGAGAACGCCAATGTGGATATCGCTGCGGCAGAGGAAAAAGGAATTGTGGTTAAAGGGGTCCGTGATTATGGCGATGAAGGCGTGCCAGAATATGTAATCAGCGAGCTTGTACGTTTGCTGCATGGGTTTGGCGGCACTATGTGGAAGAGCTTTCCGATGGAACTGACAAATATAAACGTTGGTATTATGGGATTGGGAACCAGTGGGACAATGGTCGCTAAAGCTTTGAAATTCTTTGGTGCAAATGTGCATTACTATAGCAGGACAAGAAAACCAGATGTTGAAGAGCAGGAAGGTTTTATATGGATGAACAAGGAAGGATTGCTTGAAAAGGTAGATATTCTGTGTACATGCCTCAATAAAAATGTCATTTTAATGAATGAGCGTGAGTTTGAAATTTTTGGAGCTGGAAAAATTTTTGTTAACACATCAATCGGTCCATCACACAATATTAATGCTTTGAAAAGATGGCTTAGCAATGAGAAAAATTATGCCTTGAGCGATACGGCAGGCGGGCTTGGTGCAGAAGAGCTGCTTAGGTATCCAAATGTGTTTTGTCCAAATAAAACCGCAGGGACATCAACACTATCTAAAGTTCGGCTGAGTGAAAAAGTGCTGGAAAATCTTCGTGTTTATTTAGAAGCTCCCCTTTGATAAGAAAAGTCTAAAAATATTTTCAAGTATGACACAGAATATATACAAAAGAGCTGGTCAGAGCCCTTTTGTATAATAAATAAAAGAGAATAGCAAAAAAGTAAAGCAGTGCAGATTGCTGATTATTGGAATAGACGCACAGCAAAGCTTTTCTTTAAGGGTTATCTTTCACTAATCTCTCTTGTACTAATAATACCACGGTTTTTATAATTAGCAAGTCTATTTTAAAAATTCATTTTATTTCTCAAGAAGATCGAGTTTTATCGGCATGATTAGTGAAAATCTATTAATTTGACAGTAATTGGTAAAGTGTTTTAAAAATCAGGAGGTTAAAAATGTCGATTGGTACTTGGATTATGTTGATATTTTACGGCGTTGTTCTCGGTGGAGGCAGTATTGCCCTAATTGCGCATTCGTTAAGGAATAAAGAGATTTAGAAGAGGAGAAATAAAATGAGTGATAAAAAAAGCCGTGGGGCATGGGGATCACGGATAGGCTATATTCTGTCAACCCTGGGGATGGCGATTGGCGTCGGTGCGATGTGGCGTTTTCCAATGCTGACTGCAAAGTATGGTGGAGGCGCATTTGTCCTGGCGTTTTTTCTAATCAGTATTATTATTGTAATCCCGGCCGCTTGGGGAGAAGTTGGACTGGGAAGACATACAAAATCCGGTGTGGCCGGTGCGCTTGAGTCTCTGGCCGGTAAAAAAGGAAAAGTGATCGGAACATTCATTGCACTGATTCCGCTTTTGTTAATGTTCTATTATCCTGTTATTATGGCGAATGTTGTGCAATACATTTATTATACTGTTGCAGGGTCGCCGTTTCTGGCAGATCCTGAAGGATTTTACAATGTTGTTGCAAACAATAAAATCGTCGTGTTTCTGGTGGTTGCCGGGCTTGATATTCTGACAGGTGTTATCTGTCTGGGCGGTATCAAGGGCGGTATTGAAAAGGCGTGTAAAATTCTTTTACCGGCATTGTTTGTTATTCTGGTCGTTTTGGTTGTCCGTATCTGTACACTGCCAGGGATTATGGAAGGGATTGAATTTTATGTCCGTCCAGATTTTTCACAATGGGCAAATCCAAAGCTCTGGGTTGAAGCGGCCGGTATGGCGCTGTTTGCAATAGGCTGCGGGCCGGGCTACCTCATAACCTTTGGGAGCTACTGCTCCGACAAAGCGGATATCGGGACAGACCTGGTAACTGTCAATATTACCCAGATGCTAATCTGTGTTTTAAGTGGCTTTGCCATGATTCCCGCGGTTATTCTTTTTGGAATGAACCCAGACGCAGGCAGCGGTCTTATTTTCATGGTATTGCCGAAGGTTTTTGAACAGCTTGCTGGCGGTCCTGTCTGGCTGGTGTTTTTCCTGATTGCATTACTATTCGCTGGTTTATCCACCACTATTTCCGCCTGGGAGGTTCCAGTTACTGTTTTAATTGACAGCTTTGGAATGAAGCGGAGAACAGCGGTTATTATCGTGACACTTGTCGCTATTATCGGCGCGGTTCCATGCATCTGGATTTCTGAATTCTTGGAACATTTCGACTACTTGGTTGGGACATTTCTGTATACTGCCGCTGCCACTGGCCTTGCTGTTTACCTGGCATGGTTCTATAAGGCAAAGCGGGTACGTGAGGAGTGGATTAATCCGACCTCTGTTGTCAAATACGGAGCATGGGAAGATGTTTTATACAAGTTCCTCACTGTGCCGGTATTCATATATTTCCTTGCGACAGGGTTTATTGGCTTTTTCAGCTAAACAGGTTGTTTTGCAAGTAACAGACTGGAAAGGATTTTTCCTTTCCAGTCTTTCATCTAAAAAGAACAGAGGACAGAAAATGAATGCAAAAAAATTAAAAGATTTATTAGGTGAGGTAAAGAGCGGTCAAACCAGTGTTGACAGCGCTTTTGAAAAAATAAAGGATATACCATATCATGATCTGGAATACGCAAAGGTCGACTATCATAGAGAATTGCGCAATGGTTTTCCGGAAGTTGTGTACAGCCCTGGGAAATCCCTTGAGCAGGTCCGTGGCATTGTCAAGGATATGATTGAGCGTACAGATGGAAATATTATGGCAACCCGGGCTGACGAGAATGTTTACAAAACCATCGCGGAGCTTTCTGATGAAACCGAGTATTACGAGGATGCCAGAATTGTTGTTGTCAAGCGGCAGGCATTTAAGGTGAGTGAAAAAAGTATTACAGTCGTATCCGCAGGAACTTCGGATATCCCGGTGGCGGAGGAAGCGGCAGTCTGTGCGGAGGTCATGGGAAATTGTGTGGACCGGATTTATGATGTCGGAGTTGCAGGTATCCACAGGCTGCTTGACAATGTAGAACGGATCAACCGTGCAGGCGTGATCATTGTCATTGCCGGGATGGAAGGCGCCCTGGCAAGTGTGGTTGGCGGACTGACGGATAAACCAGTCATCGCCGTACCTACGAGTATTGGATATGGTGCAAACTTTGGCGGCGTTTCGGCATTGCTGGGAATGCTGACATCCTGTGCCAGCGGCATTGGGGTTGTGAATATTGACAATGGGTTCGGCGCTGCCTGCCTGGCGTCAAAAATTAACAGGTAAAGAGGAGACAGAATTGAAAGAAAAGTATTATGTTACAACGCCCATCTATTACCCGAGCAGTGACCTGCATATCGGCCATACCTATACAACTGTGGCGGCAGATACCCTCAAACGCTTTAAGGCGCTTCAGGGCTACGATGCTTACATGATTACAGGGATTGACGAGCACGGACAGAAGATTGAAAAGGTGGCAGAGGAAAAGGGCATGTCTGCCCAGGCTTTTGTGGACGAAGAGGCTGCGCGTATCGCTGAACTCTGGAAGCTGATGCGGATTGATCATGACCAGCTCATTCGCACCACAGATCCCGAGCACATGAAAACCATTCAGCGTATTTTTAAAAAGCTCTATGACCAAGGCGATATCTACAAAGGAAAATATGAGGGCTGGTACTGTACCCCGTGTGAGTCCTTCTGGACAGAAAGCCAGATCGTCGACGGAAAATGCCCGGATTGCGGCCTGCCAGTGGAGATGGCCTCAGAGGAGGCTTACTTCTTTAAAATGTCCAAATACGCAGACCGTCTGCTTGAGCATATTGAAACCCATCCGGATTTTATTAAACCAGAGTCTCGGAAAAATGAAATGATC
This sequence comes from Eubacterium callanderi, assembly GCF_900142645.1. Lineage (GTDB taxonomy): Bacteria > Bacillota > Clostridia > Eubacteriales > Eubacteriaceae > Eubacterium > Eubacterium callanderi. The sequence goes on along the minus strand of NZ_FRBP01000010.1, from coordinate 120,715 downwards.
AATAATTTTATCAAGCCTGGCCTTCAGGATCTCTGTGTCTCACGAACCTCCTTTAGCTGGGGTGTTCCGGTTGATTTTGACCCTAAGCATGTCGTCTATGTCTGGATCGATGCGCTGCCAAATTATCTGTCAGCCCTGGGTTATCTCAATGATAAGCCTGACCTGATGGAACGGTACTGGCCAGCCAATGTGCATCTGGTAGGAAAAGACATCATACGCTTTCATACCATTTACTGGCCCATTATGCTGATGGCGCTGGATTTGCCGCTGCCCAACCAGATTTACGGGCATGGATGGATATTACTTAAGGGCGGAAAGATGTCAAAATCGGTTGGCAATGTCGTAAACCCTGTAGAGCTGGCCGGTAAATACGGAGTGGATGCCCTGCGCTACTACCTGCTCAGGGAAATGAAGGACGGTGCAGACGGCGTGTACAGTGAGGAGCTGCTGATAAACCGTATCAACTCGGACCTAGCCAATGACCTTGGAAATCTCCTGAGCAGAACCGCAGCAATGACTGTGAAATATTTTGATGGAAAAATACCCGGGCAGCGGGAAGCCGCCGCGTTGGATTCTGAGCTGATTAAACTGGCACAGGACACCCCAGAGGTTTTTGCGGGGTATATGGACAAGGTGGATTTCAGCAGAGCATTGGAAGCGGTTTGGAGATTGGTCGGCCGAACCAATAAATATATTGATGAAACCGAGCCATGGATTTTGTATAAAGACCCGAAAAACCACAGTCGTCTGGCGGCAGTTATGTATAACCTGACAGAGGCTCTGCGTTTTACGGCCGTTATGGTAGGTCCGGTGATGCCGGAAACAGGCAGAAAAATACTTGAAAGCTTAAACGTGCCAGAAACACTGAGAACCTGGAAAAGCCTTGAGGTGTTTGGACAATATCCAGAGAACATCAAGATAGAAAACTGCGATGTGCTGTTCCCAAGAGTGGAGACAGAAAAGCAGAATAAGAAAAACAAGGCGGCGCAAAAGGAAAAGCAGAAGAAAGCTGAAATACAAAACAGCGATAAGATTACTATCGATGATTTTTCAAAGGTAGAATTGAAAATCGGCGTGATATTAGCCTGTGAGAAGCATCCGGACGCGGATAAGCTTTTGGTTTTTCAAATTGATTTGGGCAGTGAGAAACGTCAGATCGTTTCAGGAATTGCGGAATATTATAAACCGGAAGATCTGATTGGAATGACGGTTGTGGTATGCGTTAATCTCAAACCCATTGTGCTGCGCGGCGTAGAATCCAATGGAATGATTTTGTCCGCCATCGGGGGGAAAAGACTTTCGCTGCTGACAGTAGAGGATTCCACAATGCCGGCAGGAAGTAAGGTGTGTTAAGGGAAACGGCACTTGCTGTCTGTTTAAAATAATACAAGCCAGCATCTAAAGATGCTGGCTTGTATTATTTTAAAAGAGACAGAGTTCTCGATTGTTGTAGAGCAATCCGACCACAGCTGAAAATTTTAAATCAATAGCCGGATTTGTGAAAAGTCGTTCTTCCGTTCAAACTCCATTGCGTTAAACAAGAAGGCGCGCATCAGGTTTTCATCAATTTTATAGAGCCGGCATCTGAAAATATTGATCGTTGTAAAGTAATCCCAAAAATCATTTTCCTCTGGATTTTCGATCATACGGATCGTAAGTTCGCGGCGCAGGCCATACTCGGCGTATAGAATGTCCTGAAGCTCCTTTTCAGAAATATCCAATTTTAATTCGGTAATAAACTGCTTTACAAAACGGATTAAATTATTGTCAAGGTAGAGTGACAACTGTTTTTTTTTCAAATTGTCTAAATAGAATCTTGTCGTATTTTTGTCCCGGAGCCGTGCGCGGAAGTCGACGAGACTGTTGATGGTGTTCCGTTCGAGTGCAGAAGTTTTATGTTCAAGATGAGTTGACACAAAAGTATAGGATTCTAAGAAAAGATCATCATAGATCGCTTTGACAAGGTCATCTTTGGTTTTATAGTAATACGCCAAATTACCTGTCCTTATATCAATTTTTTCACAGATTTCTTTTATCGTTGTTTTTTCATAGCCTTTTTCATAAAAAAATTCTTTTGCTGTTTGAAGAATTAACTTTTGGGTTTTTAAACCTCTCTTAGATTTCGATACAGCCATTTTTTTCAGCCTACTTTCCAGATTTTCTTTTACTTGTTTAAGCCCATTATACTACAGCATTACTATATTTATCCATAATTTATCATAAAAATCTGAAGAAAATGCCTGAAAACACTTGTTTTGACATTCTTGAAATAGGTTTTTTAAGAAAAAATATAAAAATATTGACAAAAAAAGAAATATAGGTATAATTTAATTATAATTAAATAGGTGAAATTAATAAAAAGCCTAAATTGGAGGAGAAATGGGAGAAAGAAAATTTACAGAAAGTCAGGCTGAAAGGATAGAATTATTTCAAGACGTTTATGAGGGAAGAATTCCTAAACGGGTTCCTGTCGAGGTGTCGGTTTCATGGGAAGCGGCAATTCGGTATTCCGGTCTTGAACTGAAAGAAGCGCAGTGGAATACAGAACTTTACGGGGTTTTCTTTGATAAGGTTTGCAAGGAATTTAACACGGATAAATCGCCGATCATGCCCACATTGAGAAATCCGGTTCATTACTGGCTGCTTGGTTCAAAGGCAATTATAATGAGTGAATCCGGCTATATGCAGCATCCTGAAATATATTGCCTGGAACCGGAGGAATATGATCTTTTTATTGAAGACCCATACCAATGTATGGTTGAAAAACTTCTTCCACGGCTTTATGAAGGGCTGGACGCCGGTAAAGATGAAAAGGCGCTGAATTTAGCCCGGGCTTTTCATGCGAAGAACAGAACGGGTGCAGTCATGGGAGCAACCATGGCGGAGATGATTGAAAAATATCAGTTTGCTGCTTTTCCAGCAGGAGGGATGACCGAGGCGCCCTTTGATTTTCTGGCGGATTTCATTCGTTCTTTTAGCGGCATTGCAAAAGATATACGAAGATATCCGGAGAAGGTGCTTAAGGCGTGTGATGCAGTTCTGCCGCACATGCAGAAATTAGCGGTTGTGCCGAGTTCCTCCCGGTATTCAAGAACCTTTATACCGCTGCACATGGCTCCGTTCATGCGCCCAAAAGATTTTGATCAATTTTGGTGGCCAACCTTTAAAAAATTAATGGATTATATCGCTGAGAAAAACGTAGGGGTAAAGGCCTTTGTGGAACATGACTGGGGAGATAAAATTGATCATCTGGGTGAACTCGGCAACCGAGTTGAGTTTCAATTTGAATATGGTGATCCCCAAAAGATTAAACAGACATTGGGAAATAAGCATATTATATCGGGATTATATCCGATCACCCTGCTCCAGACTGGTACCGAAAAAGAGTGTACCGATAAGGCAAAGGCTTTGCTCGATGTACTTGCTCTGGATGGCGGATATATTTTTAATACAGATAAAACAATATACTCTTTAGAAGGTAAAATCGCGGATAACCTCAAAGCCGTAATTGAAACTGTGAAAACCTACGGACGCTATTAAATATATACGGCAGAGGTAGAGACAATATAATGACAGGAGGTGAAAACAAATGCAGCCCGCATATTATCATAATTATGAAGAAGAATGTAAACGTAGGAGCTCTCAATTAAATTCAGACGATGAATTTGATGCGTCACAGTATGTTCAGCCCTATGAAGAAGATTTATACCGGTTTATTTTCAGTTTGTTTTTATAGAGTGCATAAAGAGGAGGATCCGAAATGCAGCAGGATAACAAAATAAAAAAACAGCAGATAATTGGCATGCTGGTCAGCATTGCAATTGTCATTATTATGTATTTTATGCCGGCACCGGCAGATCTGGGTGTAGCTGGATGGCGAACGATCAGTATTTTGCTGGTCTTTCTGATTTTGCTTGTAACCGAAGCCTTTCCGGCTGGGGTTATCTGTATCATTACTCTGATATTGATGCCTGTATTGGGAGCGGTTCCAAGTATTGGAGATGGGTTTACAGGATTTGCGAACCCTGTTACCTTTTTCATTCTGGCATCCTTTGGGATTTCAGCGGCGATCGCTAAAATGCCGATTGCCCATCGAATTCTATTGGTTATTATCAGACTGTTAAAAGGGAGTACCCGGGGAATTATCTTTGGAATCATGGTGTACACAGCCCTGTTCTCATCCATGGTATCAAATATTCCGACGACGGCCATTTTTATGGGAATCGCATTGGGGTTCCTTGATATTTTTGAAGATGAAGATGAAAAGAAGCGAACCGGTAAGGCGCTGATGATTGCCATTCCAGTCAGCGCAATGGTTGGGGGCGTTATGACGCCGGCCGGCTCATCACTTAACTTGCTGGTTATCGGTATGCTTGAGCAAATGACAGGTATTACAGTCAGCTTTGTTCAATGGATGGTGTTTGGAATACCGCTTGCGATTGTGATACTTCCGGCTGCTTGGCTGATTATTACCAAGGTTTATCATCCGGCAGACATGGACCCGGATCGTTTGAAGGCCTATGTCAACACGTTAAATACACATGACAAGATGGACATAAAGGAAAAATTTGTTATTCTGGTAACATTGATCATGCTGGTATGCTGGATCGCCAGTTCCTGGTTCCCTGTATTTAATGTGACAATGGTCGCTTTGTGTGGATTATTCTGTCTCTTTTTACCAAAGATTGGTGCGCTCACATGGGATGAATTTGTAAAAAGTGTCAGCTGGCAGGTCTTCTTTCTGGTGGGTACGGTGCTTACACTGGGTACGGCCATTTCAGCCAATGGGATTGGAAACTGGCTGGTTGCGTCGTTTATGCCGGAACAAATGAGTATCACAGGGCCAATTCTTATTGCAATCTGCGGCTTCATTGGTTTTGCGATGCTGATTGTTGTTCCAGTCGCTCCGGCGTTTATTGCTGTTTTAGCACCAGCCATGATTTCTGTTGCTGCAAACTGTGGATACAGCCCGGCAATTCTGATGATTATTCTCGGGATCTGTGCTGGCAATGCCTATTTACTGCCGCTCGATACCGTTCCAATGATTACCTATTCCAAAGGTTTTTACAAGATGAGCGAAATGCCGAAATCAACCGCCCTTATTCAGGTAATACTGGTTGTTTTGATGGCGGTATGGTTCCCGTTAGCTGGCAGTATTGTTGGATTTATTTAAGGACATGAGGTGAAAGTTTAAAATGGAAAATAAAAATAGCGGATATCAAAAACGACTTGAACGCTGTGAAAAAGCAATTCAGAGAAAAGTGCCGGACAGGGTTCCTGTTGTGGCGAATATTTATGCATGGGCAGAAAACTACTATGGCTACAGCGTCAAAGAGGTTTATGACACAAAACCAGAATTGACCTATGATGTCCATTCGCGTCTGGCTAAAGAATTTGATTTTGACGCATTCTTTACCATGGGGAATAATGTACCGATTCCAGCTACAAACGCGCTTGGAGGCGGACATTATATCGTAACGGAAAAGGGCCTGCAGGTTTCAAACCTCAGTTGTAATGTTATGAATGAAGATGAGTATCCATTGCTTGCAAAAGATCCAGCTGCCTATTTCCGTGATTATTTACTGCCCCGAAAGTATCCTGTCCTCAACGAGACCGGAGAAAAGGCTTACGAGGCTTTGTGCGAGGCCTTTGATAAATTTGGCTGGTATATGAAAAAAACAATTGAAGCCAATATGCGCATTGAGGCAGACGGCTATCCAGTGCTGTCAAACGGAGCTATTAACCACCCATTAGACAGTATTATGGATTTTTGCAGAGATTTTTCCGGAGTTATGACAGACATCCGCAGACACCCAGATGAGCTGAAGCACGCCATGGAAAGCTTTAATGATTTTCTTATTCATAATAGTTGTGATGGATACAGGAAGCGGGAAGATTCCGCACACTTTCTGTTTTGCGCAACACATATCGCGCCATTTTTAAAACCAAAGGATTTTGAGGAATTCTATTTTCCTTATTTCCGCGCGCAGCTGGATTATGCAATGAATACCTGCGGCTATACCGTGGGGGTGTTTATGGAGGGCAACTGGGAGCCATACTACGAATTGCTCCAGGAGCTTCCGGATAATGATGGGAAGCTGGTCTGTCTGCAGGAGAACGGCGATTGTAAAAAGTTTAAAGAAAAGCTTGGCAATAAGCTTTGTGTGTGCGGCGGTGTTCCGATCAGCCTCTTGGCATTCGGAAGTGAAGAAGAAGTGAAGGATTGCGTGAAAAGGATGATTGATGACTGCGCAGCGGACGGCGGGTTTATGATCAGTACAGACAAAGGGATTCTCACTTTAGGAGATGCAAAGCCTGAAAATATCAAAGCAATGATTGAGGCAGTCAAAATGTATGGAACTTACTAAAAAGCTGTTTGTGAGGTGGAAAAATGGAAAGCACGCAAAAAAATAATACCGTAAAAGAATTATTCGAACGTCTGAAGCAAGAAAAGACAGATAGTGAAATGCAGGAAATAGAGAGAGATAAAATAATGGATAAATTGATTTTTATCCTGACTAAGAATTGATGGGGAAGAATCATAGAAAAGTGTGTTGAATTTTAAGGATGAAAACAGTGTATACTATTTTCATCCTTTTTTATTTAAGAAGAATTAAAACATTTTGCATTTCCCATAAAACGTGCTACAATATGAAGTATACTTCACGTGAAAGGAACTTCAAATTTGGGGATAAATTGAAAAACAGGATAAAAGAGCTGAGAAAAGAAAAGGGGTTGACGCAGCTTCAGCTGGCAGATGCGGTGGGCGTGTCGACTCGGACGATTATTTCGCTGGAAAAAGGGCAGTATAATCCGTCGATTATGTTAGCCTACAAAATTGCGCGTCTGTTTGGTACAACGATTGAAGCATTATATTGTCTGGAGGAGAATCTGAAAAATGAAATGGAAAATTTATAGCTGGATGCCTTGGATAAGGTTAGTAGTGTTAATAATTTGTATTGGCTTTTCTTTTTTCCTGGTGTTGAGCGACTTGATAGAAAACAGAGCACCTCAAAATCAGTTGTGGATATTATGCATTATTATTCCCGCAGGTTTAGAGCAGGTCAGCCGGATCATGGATGCCCGGGCGGGAATAGTGATTTATAAAGATGAACGAGAACAGTATTTGAAGCTGGAAGCCGGAGCTTTAGCCTTTAGATATGCTAAAATCGCTTGTGTTATTCTTTTATGTTTGACGGCTGCACTGAATTATTTTACGCCCAGTCTTTTATTTATCGGTATTGTACTGGGGTTAACTATTTTTTTGATTGTTATGTATGGAATGGAATTGATTGTATATTTTTACTACGAAAAAATAAAATAATAAAATATGATATCATACTTGAAGACAAACCTCATTTTCCTTTAATAAAAAAGAATGAGGTTTTGTCTTTTTTTAGATTGTGATAGAATTGGACAGGAAAAGAACAATGAAGAAGGAGGGGTGAAGTTTTATGCTTAATCCTATCGTTATGGTTGCGTAGGCAGAGCTGTCGCAACGGTTTATAAATTGAATAAATGCTTGTCGGTAGCTTTGCTGTTCCCGTTTGAAAAACAATATCAGGAGCGCAAAATGAGCTATAAGAAAGCAACACATATTCTGCCGCGGGAGCTTCTGGAAAAGGTTCAGGAGTATATTGACGGAGAGTTTATCTACATTCCGAGAATTTCTGACAATAAAAAAGTCTGGGGCGCATCAACCTCGACCCGTCAGGAATTGAAGGACCGGAATACCAATATTTACGCAGACTATCTGGCCGGAGCGTCTATGGAAGTTCTGGCGGAGAAATACTTTTTGAGCCTGAAGAGTATCCAGAGAATTGTCGGGCAGTTAAAAAAAGAGAATAACGGCTAATGACAGCTGATTCAGTTTTACAGACTGGGTCAGCTTTTTTCTTATGTTTATTTATGAAAAGAGTATTAGGTAGGGCGTACAGAAGCATCATGCTACAATGGATTCATAAAAGAAATACGAATCAGGGAGGCACAGGATGAAAAGAATTTGTGACAATCCACCTTATTAGGCTTCTTTCTTATAATAGTGAAAGGAGCCAGACAATGAAAAAAATTATCTGGAAAATAGAACCCCTTGGGCTGCCCCTGGTGTTGAGGCATTGCAAAAAATGTGGTAAAACGTCAGAGTTTAGCTGTTCGGGACAATTTCGTGTCAATGCCCAGCGGAAATATCTGGATATTTGGCTGATTTACAAATGCGCAAAATGTGACACAACCTGGAATGCGGCGGTTTATTCGCGTGTTTCACCACAGGCGTTGAACGCCAATTTGCTGGAAGGCTTTTACAGCAATGAAGAAGGGCTTGCCCGGCAGTATGCCATGGATTTTCAATTTCTGAAAGGAAACGGCGCCGATGTCCTTCGGCCATCCTGCTCTGTTTTAGGCGATATTCCCGCATCCGGAGAAGTATCGGAGGTGGAGATACAAAGCGAATACCCGTTTCCAGTCAAGGTTTCCACACTGGTGCGGGATAAGCTGTGCCTGTCACAGAAGGATTATCTGGAACGAGTCACAGAGGGCAAGATCAGGAGCAGCGCAGGTCAGGACCTGCGGAAATGCAGGCTGAAAAATGGAATGGTCCTTATTTTTCAGTAAGACAGTAAATTTCAATTCAACAGACATACGCTGGATAATACCATATGGAGAAGAACCTCTTACATTGGGTAAGAGGTTCTTTTTTTGTGAATTAGAGACAGTGCAGATCTGCCCCCTGAGAAAACAGTTGATGGTTTAAGTGCGATGATCTTTCAGGTACAGGCGTTCAAGGAGATATTTTCCGGTTTGTGTTTTAAAATATCGGCTGCCAAAGCTTTGGATTGACTCAGGAGACAGGCTGTGATCATAGGCGTTGACAAGAAAATCCGCTTCGATAAGAACCTGATAGTCTAAGCCTGCAATGGTGTTATAGGTATGGTGATGAGCAACAAGATAGCAGACACGATCAATGATATTCGATGGAAAATCAAGGCTTTCAAGTACCTTTCGGGCTTCAGCGGGGCCTTCCTGCTCTTGCAGCTTGCCGTTACTTTGACCATATTTTGCCTCACTGATCTTACTTCCGATATCGTGGACAATTGCAGCGGTTTCAAGGATAGTCGCCGTGCAAGGGTCAAGCTGCTCACAACTGCTGATAACTTGGGCAAATCCCAGTACTTTGAGAAAATGATGGATTCGTCTTGGGTCATTTGCCAGGTAATCGCTCATCTCGAGAATCAATTGAGATTGGTTAAGCATTGTATATTCCTTTCTTTGTTTCGATAAAGATTATTGCAAGTATACATTGCAAAGCAGTAAAAAGACAGCGTATTTGCAACTGAATAGTGAAATTTGTCATAAAATGCGGTTTTACACAAAAAAAAGGGAGTTTAGCGTGTGCAGAAAGGCTTTAAAGAGATTTGTTGGGTGGAATTTTCAAATTATTTTATAATAAAGGTCATGGAAATCAATTTTTATGACTTAAAAAATAATTTCACAAAAATTAAAAAATCATAATTTATGAGAAAAGATAATATGCAGTTAAACTTTGCACTAGAAAAGTAAAAATTCAACAAAAATAATTATAAGATTTATAAAGATAAAATTTATAGAGAACTCATTTGACAGACAAAGTAAAAGCTGATAATCTTGAATATAAATTTTGTATGATTTTATGAGGAGAAAAGGGAAGTATGATTAATTTTGCGGATACAGGATTTATTCTTGTCTGTGCGGCAATGGTGTGCCTGATGACACCGGCGTTAGCTGTTTTTTACGCAGGGCTGCTGAGAAAAGGAAATATTGTTGATATTATGTTTCAGTGCTTTATTGCCATGGGTATTGTAACGGTTCTTTGGTTTATGGGTGGTTTCAGCCTGATTTTTGGCGATGATGTTTCGGGAATAATCGGTAATCTGGAATTTGCATTTCTACAGAATGTCAGTCTCGCGCCCTCGGCACTCTGGGCTCCGACCATTCCGTTTATTGCGTTTTTTGTCTTTCAGCTGATGTTTGCGCTGGTGACGCCTGCGCTCATCTGCGGCGCGGTGGCAGAGCGTATGACGCTTAAAAGCTATATGGTATTTCTGACGCTGTGGAGCCTTCTGGTTTATATTCCGGTAGCGCATTGGGTATGGGGCGGAGGTTTTCTGTCTCAGATGGGTCTGGCAGATTTTGCCGGTGGTACAGTGGTTCATATGAGCGCAGGGTTCTCGGCTTTGGCGGCAGTGCTTGTAATCGGCGGACGAAAAAAACGTGATTATACTCCACATAACATGGTCTATGTCGCTATTGGCGCAGGGCTTTTATGGTTTGGATGGTTTGCCTTTAACGGAGGAAGCGCCCTGGCGGCCAATGAAATTGCAGCAATGACCATCACCAATTCACAGATTTCGGCGGGCTTTGGACTTATGACCTGGATAATTGCCAGCTGGATACAGGAAAAACATCCCAGTGTTCTCAGTGCAATGATGGGGGCTTTGGCAGGGCTGGTATGTATAACCCCGGGGTCAGGATTTGTGGAACCGTGGGCGGCAGCGATAATTGGTGTCGCGGGCACGCTGTGCTGTTATGGAATGATTCAGCTGCGTATTAAAAAGAATCTGGATGACACACTGGATGTTTTTGGGCTGCATGGAGTCGGAGGCACCGTTGGCATTATTATGACGGGTATTTTCGCGAGTCCTGCAATCAATGCTGTAACAGGTGCGGTTTATGGCAATCCAGGGCAGATGCTGACACAGCTTGCGGGCGCGGTTATCGTCATGCTTTACAGCTTTGTGCTAACCATTGTCATGCTTAAAATAATCAGCTGTTTTACACCCCTGAGGATTTCAGAACAGTTGGAATCAGTTGGGATTGACGAAGCATACTATCAGGAAAAAGGAATGGTGGAATAGAACCGGTCCATATTTTACCGCCCTGCCGTATTGGCAGGGCGTATTGTTTTTTGAAAAACAACTTAGACAAACAGCATCCTGTCTGCCAGGTCGGTCAGTACATTTTCGCATCGGGCGATATCGGCCAGAGGAACGTACTCATCGGGTTTGTGGGCCAGTTCAAGGTCGCCGGGGCCGTAGGAAAGGCAATTGTGGTTATTCAGTTTTCCCGCGATAACGGCGGTATCGGTATAGCCTGGGAAAAAGCTGACTTGGGCAGGGCTGCCGGTTACGGCTGCGCAGCTTTCTCTCAACATTTTTAAAAGGTAGGAGTGCCCATCTTTTTCAACAAAAGGACGGTCACCGGTAATTTTATAATGACCATGGACGCCAGGAATCTGCTTTTCTGCCCGGCATATGGCTGATTTTACAATGGATTCCGCAGCAGCAGTGGTGATAGGCGGCACGAGGCGCATATCAATGGTGACTGTGCAGTGGTCCGGGACTACGTATGGGCGATAGCCGCCATTGATCTGCCCGAAAGTGACTGTGGAGCGGCCGAGGTCATGATGGGGTGCTGTTGCCTCAATTCCTTTCCGCACAGCAACGATCATTTCTGCCATGGCAGAAATGGCGTCCGCCCCTTTCCAGGGTGTGCTGGCATGGGCGGTTACGCCGTCTGCCGTCAGTTCAAACCAGGTGCGGCCTTTGTGGGCAACCTGAATTTGCCCGTTTGTGGGTTCGGTGTCCAACACCCAGCTTTTTTCAGTTACCCAGCCTGAGGCGATGGCAGCTTCCACACCGCGCATATAGTATTCTTCATCGATTGTTCCGATGAAAACAAAGGAGTGGCGCGGTTGTTTTCCAGAAACAGCGGCTTTTAGAAAAGCGGAAAGGGCGCAGGCCAGGCCGGATTTCATATCGCAGGCGCCTCTGCCGTAAAGCCGTCCGTCTTTTATTTTGGCAGAGAGTGGCGGAATACTCCAGCCCTCTCCCAATGTCACTGTATCCATATGACAGATATAAATAAGCGCTGGATCGTCAATTTCTCCTTTGATTTTGCCCATGACATTAAAACGGCCGGGCAGAACCTCTTCTTTGACAACAGGAACGCCCGCTGATTCCAGAAGCTCTACGATTTTAAGGCTGATGGCCCCCTCGTATGCGCCGGGATCTGAGCTGTCGATACGGACAAGCTCTTGGGTCAGTGTCTGCGCGTTTATGATATGCATAAAAACCTTCCAATGGTTCGATAAATTCTTTTTATATTATATAATAAATTTTCTAAAATGAAAAGAAAAACAATAAAAGATTCTTAAAGAATTGCAGTATTGTGGCTTGCAATGTAAAAAAGATACAAATTAAAAAAGCTCTATATCAAATTAAGAGGGATATAGAGCTTTTTTAATTATACAATTTGAAAATAAGGTTTAATTTTAAAGTTTAAATCTTGTATGATTTTATCAGCGTCTTCTAAAATTTGTTCGATTTTTGTTTCTGGCAGATTCATAATTTTAAACACAATTGTTAAACGATATTTCATAAATTGTTCATATGTACAGTTTAAATTCCCGTCAAAAAAAGCGACAACTAATGAAGTAGCAGCACCGCGAATAGCATAGGTCAGTAATTGTACTTCATCAATATTTTCATCAATATCTAGATGGTATTGTTGATGAATCAGACGATTATAGTTCAAAGATGGTTCTACAGAAAAAGAGGTGAACCCGCAATTGATCAGTTCGTGATAAAATCGGTAAGCGTTCTTATCCTGATGGTACATCTCCAAAAGCATACGGATTTGTACAGCGGATACTGTAAGAAAATCTTGTGTTCCATACGTAATCATGATTCTTTCTGAAATTAGTTTTCGTATTGTACTAATATAGCGAGAATAGACTTCGTTGGCTAAATTAACCTTGTTTTTAAAATAATATGAGATTGTTGGTTTTGTGACACCGCACTCATTGGCCAGATATTCAAAAGAAGTTTTTTGATAGCCCTTTTCATAGAAAGATATTTTTGCTTTTTCTAACAATAATTCGCGTATTTCGGTTTTTTCGGCCATTATACACCTCCATATTTTAGTATTTTAGCATAGTTTTTTTCATTTTTCTAATAAAATTAAAAAATAAAATAAAAAAATGTTGATTTTACGATAAAAACATGATACCATAACCTTACTTTACATGTAAAGTTAAAATATAACATGTAAAGTAAAAAGTTTGTTTTTCCGGCCGGAATTCAAATAAAAAAGATGGAGGTGTAAAAATATGAAAAAGCCATTAAGTAAAACTCTAAAAAGGTTTTATGGAGTTGGTGACTTTGGTTTTTGTATGATGACTGCTGCTGAGTTGTCTTTATTTATGCTGTTTTTGACGGATGTTGCTAAATTCCCTTTAGGAATAGTTGCAGCCATAACAACGATAACGGGGGCTGTAGATGCAATTATTTCGCTATTTAGCGGGGCAATCGTAAATATGGTTAAGCCAATGAAGTGGGGTAAAATTCGATCGTGGTTGTTGATCTGTCCGCCAATTGTTTTAATGACTTTTATATTTCAGTTTTCTAAGATAGGTTCAGATATAACTGCTGCAGTAATAGTTTGCTTGGGATTTATTATTAGCCATGCTGCCTGGAATTTAGCTACAGTTGCAAACGTTTCGCTTGTTCCGATGCTTTCAAGTAATGAAGATGATAAAATTATTCTTACATCGCGAAGAGGTATGTTTAATAATCTTGCGAAAGTATTCTTTTCATATATCGGACCACCATTGGCGATTTATCTTGGATTTGCTTTGCATAATGAAGTAACAGGATATACAATACTGGCTGGCCTTTGTGCATTGTTATTCTGTATAGGTTATTTTGCGCATTTTAAAATGACAGAGGGATATGAGCCAACTCAGGAGGAAATCAGGAAAGAATCGAATGGGGAGAAAGTTAAGGCGAAAGACTTAATAAGGAATTTTCTCACCAATTATCCTTTAATGGTTATTATTCTTGCAGATACCGGGAGAACGCTTGTTAATATGCTAATGTCAGCGTTGGCTGGTTACTATTATAAGTACATTGCAGAGGATATGGGATTATTTCCGTTACACTTGTTTATCACAGCATGTGCAGCAGTGCTGGGCGCTTATTTTGCTAAGTTTATTGGTAAAAAACTCCAGGCGAAGATGTCCTGTGTCATTCTGTTTGCAGGGATTACTGTTTTCTTGGTATTAGGGCGTGTTTTTTATCAGAATGTTCCAGTGTTTATGTTCTGCTTATCAATGGTTCAATTTTGCGTAGGTGGGCTTCAGGCACTTACGGTAGTTCTTTACAGTGATACGATTGTTTATGGTGAGTGGAAAACTGGTAAAAATACGGCATCCTTTATTATGGGAATGATTGTTGTACCTTCTAAGATATCGCAGATTTTGAAAGGATTGATTATTGCCTCCGCATTGGCGGCTGCCGGCTTTGTGGCAGGAGCGGCGCCAACGCCAGAGCTTCAGGTTGGGATTGCCAACGCATACATTATTTTTCCGGCGACAGGTGCTCTGATCGCTTCCTTATTAATACTTTTCGGCTTCCGGTTAAATTCTAAAAAAGTAGCAGAGATGCAGCAGGAAATTGATGAAAGAAAGTGTACATCAGCTGTAAAAACAGAACAAATTAAATAAGTGTAAAACAGAATAAATTTTATAAATAATTGTTTTTTGAAGCTGAGAGGAGTTAAAATGATACAACAAAAAATAAATGAACGACAACAGCTTTTTAATGATGTTATCGACAATAAAATACCTGAAAGAGTACCTGTTATGGGGAATATCATGTATGAAGCAGCCATTGAGTATGCTGGATTTGATTTAAAGCAAGGACAATGGGACAGCGAAATTGCGTATAAAGTGTTTAAAAAAATAAATGAGGATTTTCAAACAGACGCACCCTGTACGAGTCCGACAATGCGTAATCCGCTATTTTATCAAATTTTAGGGGCAAAAAGTTATGTAATGTCAGAGACGGGGGTAATGCAGCATCCTGAAATTACAGCTATGGAACCAGATGAATACGATGATTTTATAAAAGATCCGTTTAAATTTATGTGTGATATCTTGTTACCCCGGTTGTATACGGAGTTGGACACTTCTCCAATGCAAGCAGCGATGGTTTTAGCAAAAGCATTTAAAGCAAAAACAGATGAAGATAATATTGCCCGGAAGGCCAGTCGTGAGGCAGCGGAGCCTTATGAGTATGCTGTGATTGGCGGTGCAGGATTCGGTGAAGCACCCTTTGATTTTCTTTCGGATTTGCTCCGATCATTTACTGGAATTTCTAAGGATATAAGAAGATATCCTGATAAAGTGAAACAGGCATGTGATGCTGCCGTACCATTAATAGAAAAGACGCTTATTCCACCTAAGCCGATGAAGTATCGTTATGCGAGTGTACCGCTGCATATGGCGCCTTATTTAGGAGATAAATCGGTAAACGAATTTTTCTGGCCATCTTTTGAAAAATTAATTTCCAGGTGTGTGTCGGCAGGACAGACATTACACCTTTTTATGGAGCAGGATTGGATGCGTTTTTTAGATAAGCTCAATGAGTTGCCAGGGCGGATGTACATGCGCTTCGAGTATGGAGACCCTCAGCTAACAAAGAAAAAGATAAATAAACATATTATTACAGGATTTTATCCAACCGTCCTGCTTCAAACAGAGACAAAACAAAAGTGTATTGATAAGGCAAAGGAATTACTGGATATTCTCGCGCCTGATGGAGGATACATTTTTAATGTTGATAAAAATATTATGTCATTAAAAGGTTCTGTTGCGGAGAATTACCGTGCGGTGCTGGAGTATGTTTCGTTACATGGTAATTACTAGGAGGAGAATATGTTTGAATCAGAATACTACACGACATGGGAAAAATATCAAGAAGAACATTTGAATATTTCTGATAACGCGTGTAAAACAGAAAAAATACAGAATTATGAAGAAGAGATGTTCAAATTTATTATGATGTTATTTTTATAGAGGGGAAGATTATGTTGACAAAATTACAAGAGTATGAAAACAGAAAAGCGGATTTAATTGCGACGACAGGGCATCAGGAGCCTCAATATGTTCCGGTTATGTTAGATGTGATTTCCTGGCCGATCGCATATCAGAAAAAGAAAACGGCGGATTTGATCAAAGATGCAGATTTAATGGTAAGAACTTTTACGAAAACACTCAGGGAAATATATTGTGACTGCATTACCTCAGCAGGAATTCCTTATCCATTGGTTGCTTTAAATATACTTGGCGGAAAAGGATACTTTATTTCGGAAGATGAAGTAACCATTCAGCATACGCAGAATTGCACGATGGAAGCTGAAGAGTATGGAGAGCTGATCAGGGACACGGAAAATTTTATTTTAAATATTTTGCCAAAACGTAAGTTTTCTAATTTGAATGGTTCGGACAATGAAAACTACGCTGTCTTAAAAAATGCGATTATGGCATTTTCAAAGCACATGGAAGCAGCCGGTAAACTTAGTGCTGCCCTTCAAAATGAACTGGGCGTTGTTGCGGTATGTGGAGGAAGAACAAAGGCAGCCTGCGATACAATGTTTGATCGTATTCGAGGATTTAGAGAAACAATTTTTGACATGAAGCGAAAGCCGGATGAGTTGTTAACCGCACTGGAACATGTGTTTGAGGTTTATGGAAACCCCGGATTAGAAAAACTCAGGGAAAATGGATCCACCGTGCCGTTTCCTTTTACTGCCTGTCATGCGGTTCCTTTTATTCGAAAGTCTGATTTTGAAAAATTTTGGTGGCCTACCTATAAAAAAGTTGTTGACCCCATTATTGCAGAAGGCGGAAGGATCTTTATGAAAAGTGAAGGACGGTGCGGGCATATTTTAGACGTATTAAAGGATTGTCCTAAATCTTCATTCATACTTCAATTAGATATGGAAGATGATCCTTATAAAGTTTATGAGAAAATAGGCGATCATGCTACCATTGCTTGTGGTATTACGACAAATCAATTAAAATGTTTATCAAAGCAGGAATGTTTGGATATTGCTAAAAAAGCCATTGATACCTTTGCGCCTGGAGGAGGTTTCATTTTCACAACAGACAAACCGCTCATTAGTGAAAATGATGTGAATCCGGAAAACTTATTTGCTGTCTATCAATTTGCACATGAATATGGAAAGTATTGAGGAAATTAAAATGAAAGAAAAAACATTGGATGAATTATTAAAAGAATTAGCAGAGGACGCTTCTTGGGAATGTGATCCGCAAAAAAGAGAGAAAATTGTTTCAGCATTTCGAATGATTTTAATCGAAATGTAAGAAAAAGCCACTGCGCCGATTAGACCGGATTTTATTGGCGCAGTGGCACATGGTTCACCAAAAAGTAGTAAAAACTATTTGGTTATGGAGGAAAGACAATGAACCCTATGTATATTTCACTTTTAATCTTACTTGCGGCGGTTATTCTTTATGTTTGTGGAAAATTTTCCTATTTGGCAATATCGATGAGTATCCCTATTCTTTTATATCTTACCGGAGTACTGGAGATTAACGAAATCTTTGTTGCGTTCACCAATGAAAGTGTAATTTTAGCAGGTTGCATGTTTGTGATCAGCGGGAGTATACTGTCAACAGGGGTAGCAGAGGATATAGGAAACTACATAATAAAGTATATTAAGAGTGAAAAAAGCGCTGTGGTCATCATTATGCTTGCTACAATTTTAATGTCTTCCTTTCTCAGTAATATTGGCACAGCCATGATAATGTTACCAATAACACTTGGGGTATGCAGATCGGCTAAGTACTCTCCGTCGCGCTTGTTAATGCCCATGGCATTTGCCTGTTCCCTGGGTGGAATGAATACAACGATCGGAGCACCCCATAATCTTCTCGCAAATTCCATTTTAGAGATAAATGAAATGCAAAGTTTAGGATTTTTTGAACTTTCTAAAATGGGAATTTTATTTTCGATAGCAGGGGTTTTATATTTTTATTTCTGGGGATATAAAATGTTGCCTGTAAATGGAACGATAAAGGAAACGGTAACAAGTAATGAAAAAAAGAGTATTTCTCCAAAAACAAAATATAGAAATAAAATTTTTGCTACGGTGATTTTTGTATTCTGTATTTTAGGATTTATTTTTGAAAACAGAATTAAGATGCCGGTTCATATTACTGCATTTATTGGAATGCTTTTACTTTTGTTTTTTCGTGTCATTAATGAGAAGGAAATGGTAAACATGGTTGATTGGTCAGGGTTAAGTATTTTAGCGGGAATGTTTCCTTTAGTACTCGCATTAAATAAAACAGGAGGCGTTAAGCTGATTGCAGATAATCTGATTAAGCTGGGAGGCGAGACAGCAAGTCCTGTTATATTTACAGCTTTAATTTTTATTGCAGCTGCGGGTATTACACAAATTATGTCTAATACAGCAAGTGCAGCGCTTTTATACCCGATTGCAATTGCTGTCGCTTGTGGTTTGAATTGTAATCCTAAAGTTATCGTGATTGCGGTAACTGTTGCGGCTTCTTGTGCTTTTATCACCCCTATTGGTACAGGAAGTAATACAATTGTCATGGCCAGTGGAGGATATCAGTTTAAAGATTATATGAAAATAGGATTGCCACTTCTTCTAATATGTTTTTTAGTTTACATTTTTTTCGCACCATTAATTTGGCCCATTTATTTTTAAAATTGTATGATATTTTGGATCGTATTTATTTAAAAGATTATATAAAAGACTCTCTCTATATATATAAAAATTAAGTTTAAAAAGTGAAAATAAGCTAGTGTTAAAAGAATAAATAAAAGTGCTCTTAAAATCTCTGCCTAATGTTATAATATTACAATAAAGGGAGGGATGCCTGTGGAAAAACAGAATGACTTTACTAAAGGGAGCATATCCGGCAATATTATGCGCCTGGCATTTCCGATGATGGCCGCACAGCTGATTAATGTGCTGTACAGTGTGGTTGACCGCGTCTATATCGGCCATTTACCGGATGCCTCGACACTTGCGCTGACAGGTCTGGGTCTTACCTTTCCAATTATCATGATCATTACGGCTTTTGCCAACCTTTTTGGCATGGGCGGCGCGCCGCTCTGCTCCATTGCCAGGGGGAAGGGAGATGACCGCAGGGCAGAGCGTATTATGGGGAATTCCTTTGCCATGCTGCTCATCTCCGGCGTTTTGCTCATGATCGTATGCCTGATTTTTAAGAGGCCGATTTTATACGCCTTTGGCGCCAGTGACCAGACCTTTCCGTACGCTGACGACTATGTTGAAATATATCTCTGCGGCAGTCTCTTTGTGATGATCGGCCTGGGAATGAACAGCTTCATCAATTCACAGGGCTTTGCAAAAACTGGAATGATGACTGTGGCCCTGGGGGCCCTGGTTAATATTCTGCTGGACCCGGTATTTATTTTTATCTTTGGTTTGGGCGTCAGGGGCGCAGCTCTGGCGACAGTGCTGTCTCAGCTGCTTTCAGCCCTCTGGGTTTTACGCTTTCTGACAGGAAAAAAAGCCATCTACCGCCTCAGTCTGAAAAGTATGAGGCTGGATTTTTCGCTGATCGGCGAGATTTCAGGGCTGGGCCTGTCGGGGTTCATTATGTCGGTCACCAACAGCGCGGTGCAGATCGTATGCAATGCGAGTCTTCAGTTTTATGGCGGAGATATTTACGTGGGCGTTATGACCGTCTTAAACTCCATTCGTGAGGTGCTCACCATGCCAGTGCAGGGGATTACCAATGGGGCGCAGCCGGTACTCGGCTTTAATTATGGGGCTGGGGCTTACGGCAGAGTGCGGAAGGGAATTCAGTTTACAGCCATCATCGGGGTGGCGTACACCTTTATTGCCTGGTTGATTCTGATGCTTACGCCCCAGGCCTTTATCCATATTTTCAACAGTGAGCCGGAGCTTATAAGGCTTGGTGTGCCAGCTTTGTATATTTATTTTTTCGGGTTTTTTATGATGGTGCTGCAATTCTCAGGCCAGACCGTTTTCATTGCCCTCGGCAAATCGAAGCAGGCTATTTTCTTTTCGCTGCTTCGAAAAGCAATCATTGTTATCCCGCTCACCATGTTCCTGCCAACGGTTTTCGGCCTTGGTGTCAACGGTATTTTTCTGGCAGAGCCCATCTCCAATTTCATTGGGGGAGCAGCCTGCTTTATTACCATGATGGTCACTGTATGGTCAAAAATGAAAGAAGAATAGCCGCTTAAAAGTCTCTGCGAAATATGTGTTTATTTGCAGAGACCTTTTTTAGTGGATAAAATACAAACAAATGGGTAAATATATTCATGTTATAAGTTAAATGCCTGACAATTGTGTTTGTTTGAGCTGCACGTAAGATGCTGCTTTTTTATTTGAAACCGATTGAAAAAAGGAGGTAATCAGATGAATGTTGCTGTATGTATTAAGCAGGTTCCTGCTGTGTCGGAAATTAAGCTTGAAAAGGGCACAAACCGAATGTTGAGAGAGGATGTGCCTGCGGTTGTAAACCTTTGTGATAAAAATGCTTTGGAGGAGGCCCTCAGACTTCGGGAAAAGCATGGAGGCAGGGTAACGGTTTTAACCATGGGGCCGCCCCAGGCCGAGGAAGCGCTCCGGGAGTGTGTCGGCATGGGGGCAGATGAAGCGGTTCTGCTTTGTGACGACGCTTTGCAGGGGTCAGATACACTTGCCACAAGCCGCGTGTTGGCTGCAGCGGTCGAGAAGCTGGGCGGCTATGATCTGGTACTCTGCGGTAAGCAGGCCAGCGACGGCGATACAGGGCAGGTGGGCCCTGGAATTGCCGAACGGCTGGACTGGGCTCAGGTCACTTATGTGAACCGGCTGAAGGTTGAAGATTATGTTTTGACAGCAGAACGTGAAAATAGAGATGGTGTTGAAATCCTGCAGACCGCGCTGCCAACAGTCTGCACTATTACGGAAAAAGCCCATGCGCCGAGACACCCCTCGATAAAGGGCAAAATGAAATCAAAAAGTGTGGAGATCCGGACATTATCAGCGGAGGATATTGGGTTAACACCGGATGATGTTGGCTTTAAGGGCTCAGCGACCCAGGTGGCCGGGACTTTTTCACCAGCAGTTCTGGATACTGGCGTCCGGATTGACGCGAAGGACGGTCAGAAAGGCGCAAAAGTCCTGTTTGAAACCCTGGAAAGCCTGGGCGTGTGGTAAGGAGGAAACATCATGAAAGAAAATGCGATTTGGATCTTTATTGAAAAAGAGGAGGAGCAGATCAGGCGCGTAAGTCTTGAACTTTTGTCCAAGGGAAAAAAGCTCAAGCATGAAGATGGCGAGCTGGTTGCTGTGGTTTTTGGCTATCTTTCCTGTGATATGACCACCGAGCTTTCAGGTTATGGGGCGGATATTATTTTAAATGTCCCGGGCGATGGCTATGAAATTTACAGCACCGACACCTATACCGATGCGATGGAAGCCCTGATCCGGCGTTACACGCCGAATCTCCTGCTGGTGGGAGCGACCCATAATGGCCGTGACCTCTGCGGACGTCTAGCAACCCGTCTGGAGCTTGGCCTTGCGGCGGACTGTACAGAGATTGAACTGGAAGAAAATAATGCCGCTACCTTTATCCGCCCGGCTTACGACGGTAAGGAGTTCGCCAAAATTACCATGGCCACACGTCCCCAGATCGGCAGTGTCCACTCTGGTATTTTTGCCAAGGGCCTGCCAGTGGAGGGCCTGAAGGCTGAGGTGATCGAGGAAGATATTCCGATAAAGGAAAGCGCGCTGCGGGTGAAGCTGCTGGAATATGTCGAGGCAGTCTCAAAGGTTGCGGATGATTTGGAGGAAGCAGATATTGTGGTGGCCGGCGGACGCGGCCTCGGAGGTCCCGAGGGCTTTGATGTCATACGGGAGCTGGCAGACGCCCTTGGCGCTGCGGTCGGCGCTTCCAAGCCAACAGTGGAGGATGGCTGGATTGACATTGAGCATCAGGTAGGCGTTACTGGTAAAAGAATCCACCCGAAGCTTTATATCGCCTGCGGTATTTCCGGGGCGGTACAGCACACGATGGGCATGAAGGACTCGGATATTATTGTCGCCATCAATAATGACCCAGAGGCCCCTATCTTTAAAATTGCCCACTACTGTGTGGTTGGCGATTTGTTCGAGGTGGTTCCGGCCCTTGCCGGGATGATCCGTGAAAAGCGCCAGCTCAGATCACCGGCAGAGCGGAGCCAGAATCCAACCGATACACAGGCGGCTTATTTCGAAGAAAAAGCATCTAAGGACCAGGAACATCAGACGCCTGAAATTGAGAAGAAAGAAGAAACAGCAGCGGTTCCTTTAGAAAGAGGACCAAAGCGTGAGATTAAAAAGATTAATACGGTTGATAAAACCCATACGGACGAGGAGGAAGAAACCATGAATTTTGAACTGTCCAAGGAACATCAGGAGCTGCGTGAAATGTTCCGTGAATTTGCCCAGATGGAAGTAAAGCCCATCGCCAAGGATTTGGATGAAAAGGAACGTTTTCCAGAAGAGACCATTCCCAAGCTGGCTGAAGCCGGTATGCTGGGGATCCCTTTTCCGGAAGAATACGGCGGAGCGGGTATGGACAATCTGGCCTACGCCATGTGCGTCGAGGAAATTTCAAAGGTCTGCGGCTCCACCGGGGTTATTATTTCAGCCCACACCTCTCTGTGCGCATGGCCGATCTTTGCCTTTGGAACAGAGGAACAAAAGCGTAAATATCTGGTGCCACTGGCAAAAGGTGAACACCTCGGAGCCTTTGGCCTGACGGAGCCGGGCGCTGGAACAGACGCGGCGGGACAAAAGACGACGGCTGTTCTTGAAGGCGACCACTATGTTTTAAACGGCAGCAAAATATTCATTACCAACGGTGGAAAAGCCGATACCTATGTTATTTTTGCCATGACGGATATCACAAAAGGCAACCACGGTATCACCGCTTTTATTGTGGAAAAGGATTTTCCGGGTTTCTCCATCGGCAAAAAGCTGGACAAAATGGGAATCCGCGGTTCCTCCACAACCGAGCTGATCTTCAAGGACTGTATTGTGCCAAAGGAAAACCTGCTCGGCGAAGTCGGAAAGGGCTTTAAGATCGCCATGAAAACCCTGGACGGCGGACGGATCGGCATTGCCTCTCAGGCTCTGGGACTGGCGCAGGGAGCCATTGATGAAACCATCCCTTACGTCAAGGGCAGGGAACAGTTTGGACAGCCGCTGTCGGCTTTCCAGAACACCCAGTTCCAGCTGGCCAACATGATCGCCAGGGCAGAAGGGGCGCGCCTGCTGGTTTATCAGGCAGCCTGCGCGAAAGATGCAGGAAAACCCTATAATCATCTTGCCGCTTTAGCCAAGCTCGTCGCGTCAGAAGTAGCGAGAGACGTTACCTGTGAGGCCGTCCAGCTTTTCGGCGGCTACGGCTTTACAAGGGACTACCCGGTAGAACGGATGATGCGGGACGCCAAAATTACCGAAATCTACGAAGGCACCTCCGAAGTCCAGCGCATGGTCATCTCCAGCTGGGCAGGGGTAAAATGAAGCTGAGTCCAGTTTTGCAAAGCAAAACTGGCAGCGAGTAAGGAGAGAGCGGCAGCGAACGAACGAGCGGAACGAAGCAAACGTCTTGTTGAGAAAAGCCCTCCAAAGGAGGGCTTTTCTCAATAAAGACGCTGCTGCATACGAAAATTAAAAATGAAAAATTCTCCATTTTCAATTTTCCATTATAATCCCTCCAGCCTTAAACCTTTCCCGCACCGTTGCCTCTGCCTCTGCAAGCCGGGCGTCCAGAAAGGCCTGGTCAGGTACAGCCTGCCTGAAATAGCCATACTCATCAAAAACCCCCCGGGGATGCGTCACCCGGAAGGCTCCGGCGTCACTGCCAAGGGCTACGGCGGCCCCGAGGTCAAAGGCTCTCTGGATATTGGCGAGCTGCCGCTCATGGATGCTTGTCAGAACAGTGTCATTATACCGTCCGCTACCGATGATATTACCGGTTATGGCAATGGTAGGGCACCAGACTGCTCCGGTTTCCTTCAAAAGAGAAAGACATTCCGCATCCATGAAGTTGCCATGCTCAATGCTGTCCACACCAGCCTCCAGGGCAACTTTTATATGATCGGCGCCATTGACATGGGTCATGACTGAATAGCCTTCAGAATGGGCGATACGAACCATTTCAGCCACCTCCTGCCCTGGCAGGCCCGGGCAGCTTAAACGTCCGGCGTGGTCAAAATCCATGATGCCGGCAGTCATGATTTTTATAAAATCACACCGATAGGAGCGGGCTTTCTGAACAAGCCGGGCATATTCCTTCAGGCTGTCATAGGCAAAGCCAACGATTCCGCCGTAGTAACCCCGATGGTGGATGGCAAATACCGGCGTCCGGTAGTCAATACCGTATTCTTGCGCCAGGTCGGCAGCCAGCCGTGAAACGCCCAGATTATCGCCGCCGTCACGGATAAAGAGGACATTCCGTTTTTGGTAGGCTGACAGGACCTGCCGGATCAGGGCTTCATCGGGGCCGTTTCTGTGTTTTGCCGCGGCTTCACGGAAGCATACACCATCCATGATCATGTGGGCATGGCATTCTCCAAACATACTGATCCCTTCTTCGTTTAAATTCTGAATTCTATTATAACGCCGGATTACCATAAAACAAAGGGAAAGCTGTAAAAAAGACAGCAGAACTGCTATAATAAAGCTATTGTGATACCAGGAGGTAGAAAATGGATTACAAAGCATATCTTTTTGATTTTGATTATACACTGGCAAATTCAGAAAAGGGCATCGTCATGTGTTTCCAGCATGTTTTTGAACGCAATGGCTTTAAAGGGATTGAGGAGGATGCCATTAAGAAAACCATTGGCTTAACCCTGGAGGAGGCGTTTATGCTGCTGACGGGCATTAAGGACCGGGAGACCGTTGCCGGCTACCGGAAACAGTATGTCGAGAAGTCCGATGAAGTGATGGTGGCAAACACTAAGCTGTTCCCCGAAGCGCTGCCCATGCTTAGAAAACTAAAAAAACAGGGAGTGAAAACAGGGATTATCTCCACGAAATACCGCTATCGGATTGAGAGCACTATCCGCCTTTATGGTATGGATGAATTGATTGACCTGGTTATCGGCGGCGAGGATGTGGAAACAGCCAAACCAAGCCCGGAAGGGGTCTGGAAGGCGTTGGACAGGCTGAAATGTGGCAGAGAAGAAACACTCTATATCGGTGACAGTCTGGTTGATGCCCGCACCGCCCAGAATGCAGGGGTGCACTTTGCAGCCGTGACCACAGGCACAACCACCGCCGCAGATTTTGAAACAGTGCCTCACGTGAGCGTTATGGAAAATTTGTCTGAGCTTGTAAAATGAACCATTAAAAAAACGGCATACTGCCGTTTTTTTAATGGTTCAGCAAAATTTGGAGTGTAAACAGGCGGTTCTCTGTTTTATAATGCAGAATGCCGCTATATTTTTTTACAATAAAAGCAATGCTCTGTGTGCCGATGCCATGATGCTCGTCGTGGCTGACGGGAAGGCCTTCTTCATTAAACTCAGCCTGGCCGTTAAAGCTGTTGCTGATTTCAATGACAAGCTTATCCGGATACTTCCGGCAGATCAGATCAATGCTCCGTTCATCAGAAGCAGGGAGCTTGCTGCAGGCGTTAAGGGCATTTTCAAGGGCGTTTGAGAAAATGACGCAGAGGTCGGTATCCTCTACAAAAAGCTCTCTGGGAATGGACAGATCGCTGCAGATCGTGATGCCTTTTGTCATGGCCAGATCCGTGTATAAAGAAACCAGCGTGTTCACCAGATAATTTTCACAGAACTGATAATAGGAAGTTTCATCAATCATGCTTTGTATCTGGCGGGAATAGGCTTCGGCCTTCTCCGGGTGTCCATCCTGCAAAAAAGCGATGATAATACCAATGTGGTGGCGCATATCGTGCCGGTACATGCGGATAACCTCCATTTTCTGCTGCTGAGTATCAAACTGGCGTTTTTGCAGATTGATCTGAAGGCCTAGAAATTCGGCCTCCCGGCGGGCGCTGGTGAGCTCATAGGAACGCTGAAAGGTAATAAAGATCACCGCATAAACGCCAAACATGGTCAGGTAGACCAGCCCCAGTGTAGGAAGGACCTGGGGCCTTTCATAAAAAATTGTGGGAAAAAGCACCAGAGAAATGATCACTGTACAGAACAGTGCCGGTACAAAGGAGATCAAAATCCAGCCAGTTTCCAATGATTTTGCGAAAAGCCGGAAGGGCTTGCGCAGATACCGGGTATAAAGCAGAAAGACACCCCCATAGAGCAGAAGCCTCAGAAGCAGTTCTGTATAAAAACCGCCGCCCAGGGCCTGTGTGCCATAATAGGAAAGTATGACAATGGCAAAAAAAAGGTTGATCTGGGTCCAGAAGTTAAACTGGGCTTTAAAGATATCATCCTTTGCCAAAACGGCCAGCAGAATAACACAGGGCAGGGTCGTGGTGAACAGAAAATATCGAAAGAGCACGTCAAGACCTGCTGCATAGAGAATAATGCCATTGATCGTCATAGCGGCTACAAAGAAAAAGAAAATGATCAAAAAACACTTCCTGCGGGAATAGCGGAACTCTGTCATAACAAAAATCAGGCTAATGGTACATAAAAGGGATAAAGACGCCCGTAAAAATGACTGGCAGAAGGTTCCGGACATCATAGCAGGAGGCCGCCTTTATTATGCAGAAGAAAATTGAGATACTGTTCCTTGACCGCTGTGTAACGGCGTCCGGCAATGGGGATAATCGTGCCGTCCTCCAGAATAAAGCTGTCTGAATTTAAGGTGCTGATAGCATGGAGATTTACTATAAATGCGCGGTGTGGCCGCAAAAAACAGCCGGGATCATTGAGATGATTTTCGAGTTCGGTCAGGGTAATGGTCGAGTTGGCCGTGGCAATGGCGGCGCCGTCCTTTTTGTGGATATAGAGCACATGACTGATATGCTCCACATAGGTAATGTCGTAGGCCTTCAGGCTCTGGATGCCCTGAGGGGTAGTTATGACAAGACGCTGAGTCTGGGTCAGCGTCAGTCGGTCCAACAGCTTATCCAGGATGTCATAAAATTTTTGTCTGTCAAGGGGCTTAAGAAGGTACTGAAAAGCATTTACTTCATAAGATTTCAGCGCATAGTCTGGGGAAGTGGTCAAAAAGATGATTGTGCTCTCATCATCAATGGTCCGAAGCGCCTTGGCTAAGGCGATGCCATCCATCTCTGGCAGAATAATATCCAGAATTAGAATATCAAAGTGGTTTTGCCCCTCCACGGTATCCAGCAGGGCATGGCTGGACTGGAAGCAGTCCAGAGAGATCGTCTTTTGTCTGCTTTTACAGTAGTTTTTTATAATGGCGGCCAGCTCAGCCAGCTCATCGGGCTGGTCGTCGCAGATGGCAATTTTTATCATGGCTGTTCCTCTTCATTTTAGGCTTTTTATCATTATAGCACAATTTAAAAAAATCGTGAGTTTATTTAAGCGGTAAAAAGCGTCATTCGTGCGGCTGTCCCGCATTTTTTGCCATCGCAAGAGCAGCCGGAGTAAGGCAGAGTCCGCCGTTTCCAGTACAGCGAAGTTCAGATGGGAGCTGGCGGCCCACGCGGTACATTGTCTCGATGGTTTGGTCAAGAGGTATCTGGGAATCGTAGCCGCCGAGCGTCATTTCCGCGCTGGTCAGAGCATTGGAAACCGACATGGCGTTCCGGCTGATACAGGGGATCTCAACTCTGCAGGCAACCGGGTCACAGATGAGTCCAAGGACATTCTGCAGCGCGGTAGAGGCAGCGCGCAGAGATAAGATCGGGTCTTCGTTCACGAGGGAGACCGCCATCGCTGCGGCCATGGCGCTGGCAGCGCCGTTCTCTGCCTGGCAGCCGCAAAGCTCGGCGGCAAAGGTAGCCTGCTCTGCGATGAATACGCCGATGATGCCAGCGCACAGTAAGGCCTTCGCAGCTTGTTCTAAAGCCTTTTCAGGTAAAACAGGCGGGAAAGAAGGGGGTATTCCTGTCTCTTGAAGCAGTGCGAAGAGCACTCCGGGAAGCACGCCGCAGGAGCCTGCCGTTGGTCCGGCGACCACGACGCCCATGGCGTTGCTGGCCTCCATGACAGCGGTGCTGTAGACTGCTCCGTTTTGATAAGGACTGGCGGAAAGAAGCCTGCCGGCAGAAGCTGCCGCTGCCATTGACCGGGCCGAACGGTTTGTAAGGCTTTCGCCATTTGAAGCGTCCAGCAAACCAAAGCTTATGGATTGATGCATGGTTTTTACGAGCATTTTGGAATAGCTCAGCACTTTCTCCGCAGCCCATCCGCTCCTGGCGGCTTCATATTCAACTGCGGCCTGCCAGAGTGGCATGGGATTTTTGTCTAAAAATGCGGTGAGCGCGCCAGAGGTGCTGAAAGGCAGCGCTGCTTGCGCGGGCGTGGGTACAGGAAGGATGGCGGGAATATAGCGCAGTGTTTCCGGTGCTGTTTTTATGAGTCTTTTAATTTCATCGGGCGAAGTGGATGCTTTCAGCGGCAGCGCATAAAAACCAGTGCCGCAGATCAGGCTTTTGGTGTCAGCGATGGCTGGTGGCAGCGTCTCCAGAAAGGTTCTGAGAGCGCCCTGTGTTTCCGTAGTGTAAAATCCTGCGAGTACAGGACAGTCCCCTTTGAAATCGACGGGGGCACCGTTGAGGGCAGTTATGCAGAACATTCCGCCGCCTATGGAAAGAGAAGTGACACAGAGACGCCCGGAAGGGCCCCCAAGAACAAGGTCACAGGTGTTAGGATGCTCGCAGGCTGTGTCGGTCAGGCAGATATCAAAGCCAATGCTTTTTTCTTTAAGACGGCGGAGGCTGTTTTTAAAGTCAGGATGGTTTAGCGGCAAGCCAAGAAGGCCAGCGGCAAAGGCAATATCCGACTTTTGACCTTTATAGGTGGTGGCATATGAGCTGCTTTTGGGAAAAATCAGCTGAACGGATTTAAAATCCGGCATCAGACTGCCGGTAAAGTATCCGATACGGCCTGGGCCGGCTGTGTGGGAGCTGGAAGGTCCAGTCATCACAGGCCCCAGCACATCATTGAAAATACTGGTTTTATAATTAGTCATAAAGAACTCCTTTGGTGGGCTGCTTTTATTGTAAGTCTGAAGAGGGAGCAGGGTCAAGAAGAAAAGGGCTTTTGTCCGACGAAATTTTACATCTGTTTCGCAGGAGAAAAGGGTGATATAATACGGTTAAATGGGGAAAGGAGCAATTGCTATGGAATATCGAAGAATAAAGGGGATCGAGACACCAGTCAGTGTGATTGGCTTTGGAGGCGTCTATCTGGAGGGAATGCCCGGGGAGAAAATCATTGAGATGATCCACCACGCCATGGATCTTGGCGTTAACCTGCTGGATCTTTACATGCCCCAGCCGGAAATAAGAGATGCGATTGGAGAGGCAATAAGGACGCACCCTGGCAAAATGATGATACAGGGGCATTTATGTACAGTATGCGGTGGTGATGGGCAGTATATCCGCAGCAGAAATCTGGAAGAGGTGAAGCGCTCCTTTGAGGATATGCTGGACCGGCTGAAGCAGGACCACGTGGACTTTGGGATAATTCATTTTCTGGATTCGGAAAAGGATTGTGAAGCAGTAGAAAAAAGCGGTATTTTGGAGTATGCCCTGGATTTAAAGAGCCATGGCGTTATCCGAAAGCTTGGATTTAGCTCGCACAATGCTGTTACTGCCATGAAACAGGTGGAGACCGGCTTGTACGAGATGCTCATGTTCAGCCTCAACCCAGCCTATGATCTGGACCACGGACAGAGGGAGGTTGAGGATATCATGGAATTTAGAGGCGTATCGGTGGATGAAAGGGCGCTGGGGATCGCTCCGGCCAGAATCGCTTTGTATCAGCTCTGTGAGGCCCTTGGAATTGGCATTACTGTCATGAAAGCGCTGGCTGCAGGGCGGCTTTTGTCAGCGGAAAGCTCACCTTTTGGAAAAGCCATGACACCGGCGCAGTGCTATCACTATGCGCTGGATCGTCCTGGAGTAGTGTCTGTGCTGCCTGGCCTTTCCACGCTTCATGAAATTGACGAGGCGGCAGCCTACTGCCAGAGCACTGAGGCGGAAAGGGACTACAGCGCTATTGCCGAAGCGCCCAGCTTTCAGATGCAGGGGCAATGCATGTACTGCAATCACTGCCAGCCCTGCCCCATGGGCATTGATGTGGCGGCAGTGACAAAATATCTGGATGTCGCCAGAGAGCATGGGGGCAGACTACCAGGAGCCACAGCTGAGCATTATAAAGCGCTGGCGGTGCACGCCTCAGACTGTATCGAATGCGGAAGCTGTTTGAAGCGCTGTCCCTTTGGTGTGGATGTTGTTGTCAATATGCAGGAAGCCCGCCGTATTTTTGGACTGTAAAATAAAAAGCCCTGTCTCTCCACTATGCGCAGCAGTGCGGAGGGGAGATGACAGGGCGTAAATTTATTTGTCAGACGATTGAAGTGCCACCGTCTACGACAATGTGCTGGCCAGTGACATAGCTGGAAGCATCACTGGAAAAGAAAAGTACCGGTCCGCTGACCTCGCCGCGTTTTCCAGGACGGCTCATAGGACATTGGGCGCTGTACCCCTGAAGGAAGGCTTCAGACTTAAAGAGCGTATCCTTTGTCATTTCGGATTCAAAAAGCCCTGGGCATACGGCGTTAACGGTGATATTAAATTGCCCATAGGAGGCAGCCATCCCGATTGTCAGACCAAGAACCGCGCTTTTGGAGGCGTTGTAGGAGTGGCGGATAAACATATCGGCCTTGTCCCCGATCAGCGCGTTGACAGAACTGATATTAACGATTTTTCCGTAATTTTGTTCTTTCATATGCGGGACGACATATTTGCTCATAATAAACATCCCTTTGACATTGACATCCATGGCGTGGTCCCAGTCTTCTACGGTCAGGGTATCTACACCGCCGCGGACAGCAACGCCGGCGTTGTTGAGCAGAATATCAATTCTGCCAAATTTTTCGATTATTTCTTCAACGGCTTTTTTAACACATTCTTCGTCAGTCACATCGCAGGAAATGACCAAAACCTTTCGGCCCATTCCGGAAATTTCGGAGGCCACCTGCTCCAGTTTTTCTTTTCTTCTGGCAAGCAGTACAACATTTGCGCCGTTTTGCGCATATGCTCTTGCGGAATCTGCGCCTAACCCGCTGGAGGCGCCTGTGACGACCGCTACTTTATCTGTCAAATCAAACATATCAATTATCTCCTTCTATTTTATAATGGTTAGTAATTATTAAAATAGAAATACCCATTTTAAACAGCTTCAAACATCGACTGGCTTCATGGGTTTTGTTGGTCAATAACCTCACGGCCTGCGGCGGGTTTATCGGTAATCAGGCCGAGCACCCCAAGATCGAGATACTGTCGCATGGCCTTGGACTCATCCACCGTCCAGACATAAACCGGGAGCCATGCTTTTCTGGCTTTGCTGATCAGGCTTTTTGTGACCATATTCTCCTCAACGGTGAGGAAGTCAATGTCCATATTGACCAGCCGCCTTGTGTCTGCCTTGCCCAGATTGCCGTAGACACAGTAGCCAACCGTATATTCGGGGTGCAGGGTTTTTAGCTGTTCCACCAGGCTGTAGTCCAGGGACATGAACATACAATTTTTTTCATCATTCTGCGCTTCAACGACTTTGGCGGTTTCAGCGGCAACGTCAGCGGTTTCGTGTCCGTGGGTTTTCAACTCAATGAGCAGTTTGATCTGTCCTTTTGTGGCCTTTATTACTTCTTCGAGAGTTGATATCTTCCCCTTAGCGTCGTTTTGGAACAAGGTCAGTTCACCGAGCTCCTTAGCGGTCAGGTCATAGACGTTGACATTTTCGCCGGAAAGACGCTGGAGATTACTGTCGTGGATGACCATTGGCACGTTATCTTTAGATAAAAGAATGTCAATTTCCGCGTAGTCAGCGCCCTGGTCAATCCCCCCCTGGATGGAGCCGAGGGTATTTTCCACACCCTCCGAGCTTCCGCGGTGCCCGATGACGATGGGGCTGTGCAAAGCGGGTGGATTATAAAAGAGGCTGAACATGCCTACGGCAGCCAGAATAACAACGCCAAGAGCAATGGGCTTCTGGTGTTTGATAAAAAAGGGATGGGCTTTGATATGCGTCCAGGCGCTTTTGGCCGTATGGCGTGAAATATGAAAAAAACTCATGGCCTTTTCCTTTGTGTGGCCAAGCCTTTCGTCAATAAAGGGAAGGGCTTCCCCGTCAATATTTACCCGTCCATCGAGCCTGCTGTAGCCCGCAGTCAGGATCGTTAAAAGCAAAAGAATGAGGGTGATGCGCAGCAGGCCTGCCAGCAGAAAGCCCATAAGCGGCGCAAACATATTTCCTGAAAAGAGACTCAGGAAAACAGTGAAAGGGCCGTTGCCGGAGATACCGGGGAAATAAGTGGGTACAAACCCTGGAAAGTTAAACAAAACAATCCATAAAATCAGGTAAATGCCAAGCGCTAAAGCATCAGGCAGACGCCCTTTTTTTAAAATACTGAAGCTTCGCCGTGAAGCCTTCATGAACGAAACGCGGTCCAGAACCATGGCGGGCAGTACGAAAAGCAGAATAACAAAAAGTACAAATATAACCACGTAAAACAGGTAAACACCAATATTTCCAAGCAGGGTTTTTGACAGCTCTCCGGTGATAAAATTGGGAATCCGGGTCTGCGGCAGCAGCGACGGGCGTAAGCCGATATGTATCAGCGGCAGGAGCCCCAGCGCATAGGCAGTAAAACCAACCGAGCCAAAATTTTCAAGGCTTTTATAGGTCGTTAAAGCCATTTTCATGGCAGTGCCAAGGCGGATTGGATTTTTATGAAGCCTGTGGTAGAGCATTAAGATGATGACAGAAAACTCATAATAAACCATAAGTGCGCCCAGCGCCAGCATGATGATGAGGGTAATGACCCCGGGAATATTGGTAAAAAAATTAAGAATTCGCTCGTTAAATGCCAGACTGTAGCCGCTGAGGTTCAAAAAAATCTGCATGATAAATGACAGCAGCGGTTTCAGCAGAACGGAGCAAAGTATTTTATATACAACCTCAAAAGCCAATAGTGCCGGAAAGGTCTGAATAAAGGCAATGAGGGTATTCTGAATATTTTTTGATTTCATGTCAGAGACCCCAGAGTTTTTTAATAGTTTACCATAAAATCAGACAGCGGACATGAAAAACAGAAATTTTGTTATAAGAAAAAAAGCTGTTGGAAGATGTGCGTGAGGTCTATTACCATCTTGAGGGTATAGCTGAAAATCTTGGTATTCCAGCGGATAATGCGGTATTAAGGGAGCTGTATTTTAAGGATGTGAAGCTGTCAGCTTTCCCTTTTAATGGGAAAAGTCTTCAGCAATTTTCCAGAGACAGCACCGCATATTGACCTTGCCGTTTGGCAGAAAAGCCACGCCTTCTTTTTTCAAAAGCTGTTCCTGAATACCAGGACCGCCGAAAATAAGTCCCTTGCAAAGGGAGCCGTCACTGAAGACAACCCGGTGACAGGGGAGTTCCAGATGAGCGGGAACATGGCGGAGGGCAGCGCCCACGGCTCTTGCAGCCCGGGGACGGCCAGCCAGAAGAGCTACCTGCCCGTAAGTGGCTACCCGGCCTTCTGGGATATTTGCGATGACACGATAGAATTTTTCGTTGAGTGATACAGACATTAGGCGTTACCTCCTGATTATAATTTCATTATAGAAGATTGTTCTGTGAAAAACAACGTATAAAAAGCCTCCATTGTTTCTGGAGGCCTTTAAAAAAATCAGCAGGTAGCGCCAGATACGGTCGCAATACCCAAAATATTGTCTTTTTCGTCTAATAAATCATTAGTGGTCAGAGCGCGCTCTACAGCTTCCGCGCCCAGGCGTTCAACGGTAGAGCCAAAACGTTCGCTGTTCTGCCCTTCTTTTTTGTATAAGAGAATGGCTTTTTCCACAACATCCATGATTTCGCCGCGGGTAAACAATGTTTTTAGTTCAGTGCCGCGGCGGATCGATTTTCCCCAGCGGCCTCCAACATAAACTTTATAACGGACTTCACCGTCAGGAATCGCGTCAAAACGGCAGTTATCAACACATAAACCGCAGTTGTTGCATTTTTCCTCGTCAATGACGAGTTTTCCGTCTGTTACAGTGGCAGCATCCATTGGGCAGCGGTCCTCAACAGAGCACTTGCTGCAGCCCTTGCACAGCGCATCATTATAATTGGGGATTTTCTGGCCGACGATACCTAAGTCATTGAGGTCAGGTTTTACGCAGTTATTTGGGCAACCGCCAACAGCAATTTTAAATTTGTGAGGCAGTGTAACGTCCCGATAGCCCTCGTAAAAACGCTCGTGTATTTCGCGGGCAAGACCCTGTGTGTCAATCAGGCCATAGGTGCAGACCGTTCCTTTACAGGCAACAACAGGGCGGACTTTTGGGCCAGTACCGCCGGTTACCATGCCCTCTTTAGCGATAAATTCCTGAAAAGGTACAATATCATCCCAGGTCAAGCCCTGTACTTCCACGGTAAGACGAGTGGTAAAGGCAATGTTGCCATTCCCGAATTTCTCAGCCGCTTCACTCAGGCAGGCAAACTGAGCGGCGTTTAAAACGCCGTCCTCTGTGATAACGCGGGCAGCAAAATGTTCGTGGTCATTATTGAACAGGAAGCCCTGTCCCTTGACGCGTTTAATTTCTTCAGGTGCGATGTTCATAAGCTTGTAAATCTCCTTTTCCGTTTAGGTGAAAATATTCTTTGTTCTTCAGTCTATAGATTAACGGATTTCTTGACGATTGTAAAATAGTATTTTATAATCAGTTTAATAGCTAAATACCTATAGAAGAACAATGGGGGATAATTATGACTATCAGGCATCTGAAAGTATTTCTGGCAGTTGCGGAGACAGGCAAGATGAGCGCTGCTGCCGACCAGCTGTTTATTGCCCAGCCATCTGTCAGCCAGGCCATCGCAGATATTGAAAAATACTATAATGTACGTCTGTTTGAACGGCTTTCCCGCAAGCTTTACATCACGCCGGCAGGTGAGAGGCTTTTAGATTACGCCAGGCATATTGTGGCGCTGTTTGATGAAATGGAACTGGAGATGAAGTATTCCACTGAACATACAACCCTTAAAATCGGCGGAACAGTGACAGTTGGAACTACCATTCTCAGCGAGCTGGTGAGCCGGTTTGAGGCAGAAAATCCGCCAGTTACACTGACAGTTCTGGTGGACAACACACCAGTCATTGAGTCTATGATTTTAAAAAGTGATCTGGACCTCGGGCTTGTTGAGGGCGAGGTAAGCAGCGAGGATCTTATCCAGATACCGGCAGTGGAGGATGAAATGGTGTTGATCTGTGGCACGGGGCATCCTTTTGCCGGCCGAAAGACCATCAGTCTTGATGAACTGCAGGGACAATATTTTGTGATACGTGAAAAAGGCAGCAGAGCCCGCAGCTTTTTTGAAAAGATACTGGACAGAGAAAGTGTGGAGATTGTGGAAAAATGGACCTGTACAAATACAGAAGCCATTAAGAATGCAGTAATGGATGGCCAGGGTCTGGCAGTGCTCTCCAAACGCCTGGTAGAACGGGATTTTGAGCAGGGGCGGCTTTGCATACTCTCGATCCAGGGAATCCGTTTGCTGCGGAGTTTTACGCTGATTTATCACAAAAACAAGTTTTTATCACCTCCTCTTAAGGCTTTTGTTCAAGCCTGCGAGGAATATAAAGATTAGTTTTCCACTTTTTGTTCACTTTTTGTCCACATTTTAACGTGGATAATGTGGATAAGTTTTAGAATAAAAAATGGCTTTTAACGAAAATTACAGGAATTAAGTCCACAGGTTGTGCATAACCATGTGGATAAACTGTGTTTTTTCGTGATAAAAGTGTGAATAGTCTGTGGAAAGGGGGTATATATCATTTTTGGTGCAAATTTTTCCATGACTCGGGCAGAGTTTCTTCTTTACTAACAAAATAACAGATGGTATGATAATAAACAATACAGAAATCTTAAAAAAGGGAGTTCAAAAAATGACCGGGGATTTATTGAAAGCACATGTTCTGTCCAGCAAACTGATGACAGACATTGAAGATATCATGATTGAAGAATTCGGTCTGCCTGAAGGCCACATTGACATCGGCCTTTTTACCACCGATAATGAGGATATTGGCTATGTGGCGGCAGATGAAGCGACCAAAAAGGCCAATGTGCAGGTCTGCTATGCCAAATCGACCTACGGGGGACTTGGCTGTGCCTACGGTGGAGAAATGATCGGCATTATCTCAGGGCCATCTATCAGCGATGTTGAGAGCGGTCTGCGGACCATTACACATTTTACCGAGCACAATGCCTGTCTGTTCAGCGCCCGTGAAGATGACGGGGTACAATTTTATGCACAGGTTATCTCAAAAATTGGTACTTACCTCGCAGAAGTTTGTGATCTGCCTGTTGGTTCATCCGTCGCCTATCTTGTCGGCCCTCCGCTGGAATCTATGATGGGCGTCGATGAAGCTCTGACAGCCGCTGATGTAGAGGTTGTAAAATTCTTTGGACCGCCAACCGTCTCCAACCGCGGCGGCGCCATCGTAACCGGGACTCAGTCCGCCTGTAAAACCGCCTGCATGGCCTTCGCCAAAATGGTCATGGACTGCGTCGAAGAACCAGTTGATTATTGAAGCTGAGTCCAATTTTGGAAAACAAAATTGGCAGTGAGTAAGGAGCGAGCGACAGCGAGAGAACGAGCGCAACGAAGCAAACGTCTTGTTTGAAAAAAACCTCCGAAGGAGGAATAAAGTTTTTTACAAATAAAGACGAAGCCGTCCAATTTTGGAAAACAAAATTGGCAGTGAGTAAGGAGCGAGCGACAGCGAGAGAACGAGCGCAACGAAGCAAACGTCTTGTTTGAAAAAAACCTCCGAAGGAGGAATAAAGTTTTTTACAAATAAAGACGAAGCCGTCCAATTTTGAAAAACAAAATTGGCAGCGAGTAAGGAGCGAGCGACAGCGAGAGAACGAGCGCGGTAAAGTCAATTCTAAAATTAAGAATACAAAAGAACAAGAGACTCTGAGTTTTTATCAGAGTCTTTTTTGTTCCCCAAATTCACAAAAAACCTGTTATAATAAAGATAATAAACAAGGAAGCGAGGGATAAAGATGGCCTATACCATTACAGAGAAATGTATCGGATGCACGATCTGTGCGAGAAACTGTCCGGTGATGGCCATCACCGGTGAAAAGAAAAAGCAGCATGTGGTGAATGACAAGCGCTGTATCGACTGCGGTGTTTGCGGAAGATCCTGTCCACAGGCTGCCATTTTGGACAACAGAGGAGAGATCACGAATAAAGAGCCAAAGGATCAATGGAAAAAACCAATGATAGAACCAGCTGTGTGCAGTGCCTGCTCAATGTGCGTGGACGGCTGCCGATTTGGATGTCTGGCAATTTCGATGCCGGCTTTTAAAGGCGATATCCGCGTATACGCAGATCTGGTCAAACCAAAGGCCTGTGTGGGATGCGGCCTGTGCGAAAGCCTGTGTCCTCTTTCAGCAATTCGCATGGAGGTGATTCAATGAAGCCTTTGAATTATTTGCATATTAACCTGAGCACAGGTAAAATACGCCCGCTGCCCATCAAAGAAGGGGTTGTGAGGGCATATCTAGGCGGTAAAACGCTGGCAGCCAAGCTGCTTTATGATTTGCTGCCAAAGGGTGTAGACCCTCTGTCAAAAGAAAATATTCTGATTATCAACACAGGAATTATGACGGACACTGGTGCGCCCTCATCCAGTCGTTTTAACATGACCTTTAAAAATGTGATGACTGGGGGAATCGCCTCATCCAACTGCGGCGGAAGCTTTGGTATGATGATGCGGCGCGCCGGAGTGGACGGGCTTATTCTGGTGGGCGGAGCAGAAAAACCGGTATATCTGGAAATTCTGGACGGCGAGGTGACGATTCGTGACGCAGAAAACCTGTGGGGGCTGGATGCCGAGGCTGTTCAGGAACGCTTTCCCAAGATTTATGGGAAGGTGGTCATCGGGCCGGCCGGAGAAAATAGGGTGCGCTATGCCTGCGCTGTTTCAGGCGAACGGGTAGCCGGACGATGCGGCTGCGGCGCGGTAATGGGCGTTAAAAATTTGAAAGGTATTGTGGCTTATGGAACCAAACGGCCAGAGCTTTACAACAAACCAGCTTTTGACGCCTATGTGAAAAAGTGGGTGAAATTCATTCAGAATCATCCCATGACGGGTGACAGCCTGCCCCATTACGGTACTGCCGGTCTGGTAAATAACGCCAATGCCTCACACGCGCTTCCGACCCATAATTTTAAAAGGGGCCAGTTTGAAGCTGCGGAGGAAATCTGCGGGGAGACCCTTGCGGATAAGTACCTGACCCGCAACAGTGGCTGTGTAAGCTGTCCCATACGGTGTGAGCGGCGTGTGATGGTTGACGGGCGCGAGGTAAAAGGGCCGGAGTTTGAAACCGTGGGTCTTTTTGGCTCAAATATTGAAAACAGCAATCTGGAATTGATCAATGAGATTAATTATAAAGCCGATATTCTGGGATTGGATACTATTTCCCTGGCGGGTACACTGGCCTTTGCCATGGAACTTCAGGAAAGGGAAATGGCAGACTTTGGACTTCGCTTTGGGGAAACCGGCAACCTGCTGGAGATCATCGAAAAAATTGCGTATCGCCAGGACATTGGTGACGAGCTGGCTGAGGGCAGCGCCAGGCTGGCCCAAAAATACGGCGGGGCAGATTTTGCCATCAACGCTAAGGGCATGGAACTGGCATCTTATGAGCCGCGGCGCTCAGTTGGCATGGGCCTTGGCTATGCGACCTCCAACCGCGGAGGCTGTCATCTGAACGGCGGCTATCTGGCGCTGATGGAATCCGTGGGTGTCATGAGTGTCGGTGCACAGGGAACAAAGGGAAAGCCTGAGCTTACCGCTTTTATGCAGAACGGCATGGAAGCCGGTTCGGCGGCAGGCTTCTGCCTGTTCACCATGCAGACCATGATCCCGTCGATTTTGTATCATATGGGACCAGTCAGCCCGGTAACCCATACGGCAGGAAAGGCTATGATCATGGCCCGGGGAGTTCTTGGAAATATGTGGCCTTTGATGCCGGGACTGCTACCTGTTAAAACCATGTATCTGATGCCCCACTGCAAGGCCATTGAGCTGGCTACCGGTATGCGTATGACGACCGGAGAGTTCCTTCAAGTTGGTGAGCGCGGTTTTACCATTGAACGGCTCTTTAATCTGCGGGAAGGTTTGACTGCTGAGAATGACAGCCTGCCAGGCCGGCTGACAGACGAACTTCAGGAACCAACTGATCCCAGCACCAGGGTAGATCTCGAGACAATGCTTCCGGTATACTACAAGGTGAGGGGCTGGGATGAGCGCGGTGTGCCAACATGGCCAACGCTCAAGCGCCTGGGGCTTGGAAGCTTATGATTACAGTAAAATATTTCGGAGCGTTGAGGGCATTAACCGGCACAGCGCAGGAGAGCCTGGAGGCGGCAAATATTAAAGAGGTGCTGGCAAAAATAAAAGCCGCCCATGGAAAAGAGGCGGCAGCGAAAGCCAAGCGGTGTCTGATCCTGCTGAACAGCGATAATGTCAATCTGCACAACGGCATGCGGACAGGCCTGAAACCCAGCGATGTCGTCACCTTTGTGCCCGTCTGCGCGGGAGGCTGAGCGCAACGAAGCAAACGTCAGCCATTCAGCAGTTTTTCCACCGCTTTCCGGTTTCTCTCCTGTTCAGGAAGCCGGAGTGGAGCGCAGCTGCTGAGATTGGCTTCATTTTTAGAAAGTTTGTCGGCAAAGGCCATGCAGTTATCTTCCCCGCAGCGTTTGCAGTTGCTGTGGGGCAGGTATTCATAAATGTCGGTAGGGTAGATAGGTTCCATATTTATCCTCACTTGTAATCAGAATGAATTCATTGTACGCTTGTTCCGGCGGCCTGTCAAGGCGGGATAAAAGATGTGAATTGACAGAAGGGGGGACGGAGATGAAAAGATGGACAACCTCAGGCGGGATCACCATTGAGCGTTTAAATACCTTAAGATGTAATTGCTATGTGATTCAGTGTGCCGGCGCTGTCTATCTGGTAGATACCAGCGTGGTGATGGAGCGCCAGAGTATTGAACGGCAGCTTAAGAAGCTTGGAATCAGCGGGCTCGACGGTATTATTTTAACCCACGTCCATACCGATCATGTGGGAAATGCTGCCTGTTTTCAAAAGAAATTCAATTGTCTGGTCTACGTACATGCTCATGAGCGGACAGCGCTTCGGGACGGCTGCTGCCCGCTGCCCCAGGGAACGCTTCCCTTTACCAAAAAAGTTGTGAGCGTGGCGGGAGCCCTTGGGCTTTGGACTTGCTTTGAGCCCTGCAGAAATGTCATGGCGGTTGAAAATGGACAGTACATTGGGCCGGGATTGCGTGTGCTTCACACACCTGGCCATACAAAGGGCTCCATGAGTCTGATTTTGAATGAAGATATTGCATTGGTTGGCGATGCTATTATCCATAGAAACAAGCAGGTCTATCCACCCTTTGCCAACGATGAGCGGCAGGTAAAAAACTCTTTACAAAAGCTGCTTGAAACCAATTGTCAGCAGTTTTTGCCAGGACATGGTGCGGTGGCAGGCCGAGAAAATATTCTGAGCGCGTTGCTCTGAAGCGGCAGAAAAACAGCCTTGTAAATGATAGAAGGGCTGTTTTTTTGTGGTCTTGAAAGAATATCTTTACTTTTAACTGAATTTATTAAGATTTTGGTGTTACAATGAGATTATCATAAATTGGGAGGATTCGAATGAAAGTATTAGAGCTTTTCGAGCCGGCGGCCATTGACGTGTCGGATGAAGACGCGCGTATGGACGCGGTGATTCAGGCACTTGTTAACGCCGGGGAAACGGTGAAGCGCTATGATATAATCGGAATGAAAAAGGATTTTGCCGAAAACGAAATGGTTGAAAACCTGCTGGACGCCGAAGGACCTGAGGTTTTGCCCATTACCCTGATCGACGGTGTGCTGGTAAAGCAGGGCGGTTACCCGTCCAACACGGAAATCGCCAACTGGTTTGGCATTACAGAAGACACAATCGCTGCGTGCTGCAGAGCTTCAGGAAAGGGCTGCGGCAGCTGTGGAGGCTGCGGAGGGAAACATGAAAGTTAAAAAGAAGCTTTTTATGTCTACAGTGGCGGTCTTGGTGACTTCATTGGTATTGGCTGGCTGCGGCAGCAAGGACGGGCCAGCAGGAAAGGCTGAGTACCTTGGATTTCTTGGCAGCCAGTTTACCTCGATGACCACTACAGTACAGAATATTCAGGATAAACTGTCAGGCTTTACAGAGGATTCTCTGTCTGACAGCGCGTGGGTATCGGATATGGATAAGCAGCTGGATCAGGTGGATAAAGCCTGTGACGCCATTATTGGTTATGATAAGGTGCCTCAGAATTATGTGGATCTTCACAGTAAGCTTACCGATGTGGCAAATCAGCTTAAACCAGCGGTGGCAAAATATAAAACCGGTATCGAAAACAAAGATTATGACGCGCTGTCCTCAGCTAACGAACAGGTAAAAACCGCGGCGGCTTCACTGGAATCATATATCCCTGAGCTTAAAAATCTGCTGGGAAGTCAAAATTAGAAAACGAAAAACAGGCGATCTGCCTGTTTTTTTTGATTGACAAAAAACAAAATTAAATTTAAAATAGTTTATAGGTAAACTGTTTAGCTAGAAACTGTTTACGGCCAAACGATATGGAGGAAACGATGTTTTTTAAAAATATCTCAATCATTTACCGCCACAGCGAAATCTTATTTCAAAAGCGGCTGGGCGGTATGCAGCTCAATAATACAGAGCAGTCCATTCTTTTGTATTTAAAACACAATGACGGTGTTAACCAGCACGCCATTGCCCGTTTTTTTCAGTTTAACAAAACCACTGTGGCAAAAACGCTGTCCGCGCTGGAAGATATGGGGCTCATTAAACGTGAAACCAATTGTGAAAGCAAAAGAGAAAAGCGCGTTTATCTGACCGAGGCCGGCAATAAGGCGGTAGTCCTTATCAAGGAAAGCAGAAGGCAGCTGGAAGAAGAAGTGATGGCAGAATTTACAGAAGAGGAAAAGGCCTTGTTTGATGAGCTGTCAGAAAGGATAGCAGTAAAAGTTTGGAAGCTTAATCAGGAAAGTGACGGCTGAGGCAGGCCGTCTTAAAAATGAGAATTTTGGAGGAGAGTGAAAATTTATGGTTAATGATATGACCCGGGGCAAACCGGCGAAAATTTTAATGGTTTTTATGCTGCCCATGCTGCTCGGAAACATTTTTCAGCAGCTTTACAATATTGTTGATACCGTTATTGTTGGAAATTATGTCGGCGCAGATGCGCTGGCAGCGGTGGGCTCGACGGCGGCAATGGTATTTTTACTGGTGGCGGTCGCCATGGGGCTGAGTATGGGCTGTTCTGTACTTATTTCCCAGTATTTTGGTGCGGGGGACAAGAAAAATATGCGCCGTGCGGTGTTTACCAGCATGGTTTTTATTTTGGCTGTCGGAGCTTTGGTCTGTGTGCTGGGCCTTGCGATTTCAGACTGGCTGCTGCATTTAATCCAGACGCCGGCCAATATTTTTGAAGGCGCGTCCACCTACATAAACATCTATTACATGGGCTGCATTTTTTTGTTTACCTATAACGGCCTGGCCGCAATATGCCGTGCAGTCGGCGATTCAAAAACCCCACTGTATTTTTTGATTGTCGCGGCTCTTTTGAATATTGTGCTGGATTTGGTATTTGTTATTTATTTTAACATGGGTGTGGCTGGTGTGGCCTGGGCTACGCTGATCGCCCAGGGCGTATCGGCAGTTACCTGCCTGATCTATGTTTATTTTAAAGTGCCGG
This sequence comes from Eubacterium callanderi, assembly GCF_900142645.1. Classification (GTDB taxonomy): domain Bacteria; phylum Bacillota; class Clostridia; order Eubacteriales; family Eubacteriaceae; genus Eubacterium; species Eubacterium callanderi. Next base: position 77,862 of record NZ_FRBP01000010.1, on the reverse strand, counting down.
TGCTCAAGCTCCACAGGGAAGACTGTGTTTTTGATTTTAAAATGCTGAAGGATCTGCTGGCCTATGCCATTCCCTCAACGGTGCAGCAGTGTATTGTATCGTTCTCGATGATGGCAATCCAGGGCCTGGTAAACAGCTTTGGCTCGGTCTTTATCGCAGGGTATACCGCAGCGACTAAGATCGACTCCATCGCGATTCAGCCATTGCTCAGCGTCACCATGTCGCTGTCCACCTTTACGGCGCAGAATATCGGCGCTGGCCGTACAGAGCGTGTTTACGAGGGTTTTAAGGTAACAATTCTGATTGTTGTAATCATGTGCCTTGCGATTTCCGGGCTGATCTTTTTATTCGGGGATGTCTTTATCGGCGCTTTTGTGGATTCTGTGGCAGACGCGGGTGTTATTCAGGTTGGCGTTGAATATATCCGTATCGTTTCAGTGTTTTATGTGGTCATGGGACTCATGTTTTCAGCCGGCAGTGTGCTGCGCGGCGCAGGAGATGCCACAGCCTTTATGATGGGCTCTCTTTCAAACTTTGTTGTCCGTATCGCAGCAGCGTATATTCTGGCAGGAATGATCGGTTCCAGCGCAATCTGGTGGTCTATCCCCATGGGATGGGGCGTCGGTCTTTTGGTCAATTATATCCGCTACCGCAGTAAAAAGTGGGAAAACAAAGCCATTATCAGTAAAAAGCAGGTTGAAGCTTAAAGGATGCCTCAGGGCATCCTTTTTTAATGCAACCAGAACAAACATATTTTGTTAATGATGGTTGGTAGACAATTGGTCAGATTCTGTTAAAATGGGTATCAGGAGGTATGAAAAATATGAAAAATCATTTAAGTATGAATCTGACAGCACTCCGGAAAATGAACCAGTATACGCAGGAAGAGGTAGCCTCCAGAATCGGCGTCAGCCGTCAGGCTGTGGCAAAATGGGAAAACGGCGAAAGCGCGCCGGATGTCATTAACTGCAACGCATTGGCTGAAATGTACAATGTGAGCCTGGATGACCTTGTGAATTATAATGAAAAAGAAAAGGATGGACTGGCCATCCCACCAAAGGATAAGCATATGTTTGGCTGTGTAAGTGTGGGTGAGCGGGGGCAGATTGTTATTCCCAAAAAGGCACGCGAAATTTTTGATATAAAGCCCGGTGACCGGCTGATGGTTCTTGGCGATGAAGACCCTGAGAGAGCCGGTATTGCCATTGTAAAGGAAGATGTTTTTATGGAGCTTGCCGCCCAGATCATGGACGCAGTGAAAAGAGGCGAGGAATAGATGAATCTGTTATCTGTCAAAAATCTCAGCAAAAAATATCCGGCTTTTGAGTTAAAGGAGGTTTCCTTTAACGTAAAGCAGGGCAGCATTATGGGTTTTATTGGAAAAAACGGGGCGGGAAAGAGCACCACCCTCAAGGCCATGCTGAATATGGTCCATCCAGACAGCGGCACCATTGAAATGCTGGGAAAAGATTTCAATCAAAACGAAGCATGGTGCAAGCAGAATATCGGTGTGGTGCTGGGAGGAATTGATTACTATCCCAAAAAGAAGCTAAAGACCATCACAAAAGTGACCAGCCGGTTTTATGAAAAATGGGATGACGAAAAGTATCAGCAGGCTTTAAAGCTTTTTGAGCTTGATGAGCGTAAAACGGTGGACCAGCTGTCTGCCGGCATGCGGGTTAAATACCTCATAGCGCTGGCGCTTTCTCACCACGCCAGACTTTTGATTTTTGACGAGCCGACCAGCGGCCTGGACCCTGTATCGAGAGAGGATCTGCTGATGCTGTTTGAAAAACTGGTGCAGTCGGGTGACCGCAGCATTCTGTTTTCAACGCACATCACATCAGACCTGGAAAAATGCGCGGATACGATTACCTATATTAAGGACGGCACCATTCTCGCCAGTGAAGATCGGGAAGCATTTGTCCGTCATTTCCAGTATCTTAAAGATAATGAAAGCGACCCGGAATTGTCACTGGAAGATATTATGGTTCATATGGAAAGGAAAAAATATGATGAGAGCATTGCTTTATAAAGAACTGCTTTTAACCAGTCTGCCGCCGATGTTTATTTTTATGTTCTTTGGCGCCATGCTGATGATTCCTGGCTATCCCTATTATGTTCCTTTTTTCTTTGGCTGCCTTGGGCTTTTCTTTACCTTTCAGAACGGGCGCGAAAACAAGGATACCTTTTATACCGCAGCGCTGCCCATCTCAAAAGGAGATGTTGTCAGGGCAAGATGCCTTCTGGTAGTGCTGGTGGAGCTTGGTGAGGTGCTTATCTCTGTTCCATTTGCGGTTCTGCGGGCGTATGTGCTGCCGCCGAATCCGGTAGGGATTGAGCCGAATCCTGCATTTTATGGCTTTGTATTGATCATGTTTACCATTTTTAACGTAATATTTCTGACACAGTTTTATAAAACAGCCTATAATGTTGGAAAAGCTTTTATCATAGCGCAGATCCCTCTGTGGCTGTATATTATTGTGATGGAAGCTCTGGTGCATTTTCCGGCGTCCGGTACATATCTGGACACTACCAACCCATCTATGATGCTGAGACAGCTGCCGGTTCTGGCAGCCGGAATCGTCATTTACATATTGGGCATGTTTGTGGCCTGCCGTGTTTCCATCCGGCGGTTTGAGAAAGTTGATTTATAGAATAATGGGCAATGAACGAAGGGTGTGAGCCCTTCGTTTCAAACTGTCAAAAGTGCCGCGGCTGGAGACTGCGCCTTTTATCCAGATAAGAAAAAAAGTTCAGGCGCTTTGAATAACGGCCAGAAATCGTGTAAAATTATCCGCCCAGCCGGACACTGGCGAGATGAAGTATCAACTTTAGTGAAACAGATATCGGTGTGAGGCCAGTACCCGCAGAACGTTTTTTCTTTCTTAGGTAAAAGGCTTCATCTCTCAAGTTTATTATACAGACTGTAAAAAGATTGACAGAAGACTTTAGTTCCGTTATGCTGGGTTTAAAGAAGTCATTTGTTCCACGAATCCTTAAGGAGGGAATATCATGAAAGAAATCATCAGTTGCTGCGGCGTTGTCTGTACAAGCTGTGAGTATTACCCTGAAACCTGTGCGGGCTGTCCAGCCATTGAGGGGAAAGCTTTCTGGCTTGAGTATACCGGAGGGGATGTCTGCGGTATTTATGAATGCTGTATCCTTGAGAGGAAACAGTCTCATTGTGGAAAATGCAGAGAGCTGCCCTGCCGCCGCTATTTCGATACCCCTGATCCCACCAAGACCCCAGAGGAAAACAAAGCGGACTTCAGGAGACAGATGGAGCAGCTCAAAAGGATGGAATAGCTGTGAAAATAAGAAAAATGCAGTTTTTCGACATGCAGAGCGATATTGGTAAGGCTCTGCTTGGCGCTCTGGAAAAGCAGGCAAAAGAACGCAGATGCACCCAGATCATTCTGGTAACAGAAGAGAATCGGAAGGATGCCTGCCGTTTTTACGAAGCGAATGGCTATCAGGAAGATAATGCAGGCTATAAGAAAAAATTATGAAGGGTAGAGCTACCCTTCATTTTCTTTTTGTAAATCTCCGCAGTACTCCTTAATCAGCCGTTGTGCTTTGGAGGCGGTAATGCCAAGTGCGGCGGCAGCCCTGCGGACGGTCTGGTTTTTCCTATAGGCGTCGCGGACGATGTCCTTTTTTAATGCCTCCACACGTTCGTCAAGGGTAAGAGCGCTGTTGTCTGGGGTATTGTGGTTTTCTCTGAGCATGGTTTCCGGGAGCTTTTGGAGGTCGATGATATTGCCCATGGTGACGACCACCAGGCGCTCGATCATATTTTTGAGCTGGCGCACATTGCCGGGCCAGCTGTAGCGCATAAAGGCGCTGAGGACCTCTTGCGAGAAGGTCTTATTTTTTTCGTATTTTTCGTTGAACAGCTTGAGGAAAAAGTTGGACAGGGGAAGAATATCATCCCGCCGTTTTCTCAGCGGCGGCAAAATGGTATTAAAGGTACTGATACGCCAGTACAGATCCTCTCGGAATTTTCCCTCCTTTACCAGTGTGTCGATATCTTTGTTGGTGGCAGTGATGATGCGGATGTTCACATACTCCATTTTTGTGCCGCCGACGGGAATATACCGCTGGTTTTCAAGCACATCCAGAAGCTTGGCCTGAAGGTAGAGGGGCAGGTCGCCGATTTCATCCAAAAACAATGTGCCGTTGCTGGCCATTTCGATCAGGCCTATTTTCCCCTTGCTGCTGGCGCCTGTGAAGGCTCCGGGCGCGTAGCCAAAAAGCTCGGATTCCAACAGGGATTCAGGAATGGCGGTACAGTTGAGGGTGATGAACAGCCCGTCGCGTCCGCTGTTCTCATGGATGTACTCAGCCACATAGGTTTTCCCTGTACCGGATTCGCCCAGAAGGAGAACTGGAATGGTGGAGTCTGAGACCTGCTTGAGCTCAGTGATGATTTTCCAATAGTTAAAGGAACGGCTGATGATGGGCGTTTCATTGGAGTTAAAATGACTGCTCTTGTGCCGACGGCTGGTTTTCAGGTCGTCATCCTTATAGGAAACATCCCAGTGGGTGATTTCATTTTCCTGAACATTACCGATGATGAGCTCGATATTGCCGGCCTCATCCAGAACCGGGGTCAAAATGGTAACCAGCTCTTCGCCAGCGGGGATAAAACGCTGCTTGGCAAAGATAATGCGCTTTTCATCAATGGCGTAGTCCAGAGCCATGGGCGTCCAGTTCCCCTGAAAAACATCAGCGTTTTTGGCGTGGACCAGATCTTCTGGCTTCAGGCCATAATGGCGGATACAGGCCGGGTTTACATAGACGATCCTGCCATCACGGTCATTGACAAAAATTTCGTTATAACAATTTTCCAATATGGACAACAGCATTTCCCTGGGGAGGCTGTTCAGGTAAGCGCTGTATTCAGGATCATGGTCAGATTTTTTCATTTTCAGCCCTCTCTGCTTCGTAAAAATAAGCTTGTTCTGCTTTTGTTTTATTTTCAGGTCAATTGTATCATTTATGAATCAAAGGGGCAACTCCCTTTAATTAGCCCTTTATAAAAGAAATAGAAAAGGAAATATAAGATAAGTGTATTAAAAATAATATATTTATTAAACATAAGAATCAAAGAAACTGTGAGAAATAGAGAAATCTGTTTTGGCATAAACCTTGCATTAATATACAGCATCAACTAACTAGAAAAATTTTTGAGAGATTAAGGAGAGAGACAAATGATTCGTAACAGTTTAACTGATGTGTTTTTTACAAAGGATGATGTTGAAAATCTGCATGAGGGTGTTTTACGCGTTTTAAGCGAAGTTGGGGTTAAAATTGAGAATGATGAAGCGCTTGAAATTTTTAAACAGCATGGCGCGAGGGTAGAGGACGGTACGGTTTATATTGGGGAGGCTCTTTTGAACAAAGCACTGGAAACCGTTCCAGCAAACTTTGAGCTGCAGGGTTTTGACCGCACAGTACAGGTCGGCCTCGACCACGACCCGGTGGTTATCCCGACAAACGGCACACCGCTGGTACTCAATTTTGACGGTTCTTATTCGGATACCAACACCGATGATTTAGTCAATTTTTACAAGCTCATCGACACCTCGGATGTGATGCAGGTCACCAGTGAGATCGCTGTGGACGTACCGGGTCTTGATAAAACGAAGGATTCGCTGCTGGCGCAGACGGCGCTGCTGATGAAATACAGCCACAAGCCTATCTACAATATTCTGGGCGCGACCATCCACAACTACAAAAAAGGCAGCGTAGCCCAGGGTGTGCGCGAGAATATTCAGTTTGCCAAAAAATATTATGGCTATGATGACAAATATGTTATTTACAGCGGCACCTGCGTCATCTCACCACTGGGTGTTGGCTGGGAGGCCATGGATCATTTTATGGGCTTCATTAAGGAGAACCAGCCCATCAGCATTACGGCCTGCTCCATGACGAACCTGACCGCTCCGGGCTCTCTGTATGGATCGGTTGTAGAGGATGCGGCGGCGATTTTATCCATTGTGGTTTTATCCCAGCTCATGAATCCGGGCCTTCCGGTATTATATACCAGTCTTTCCTCCATGTCGGATATGCGCTATGTGCAGCTGTGCATGGGCGCGCCGGAATTTGCTTTGATCACACTGGGACACATTGCCCTGGCAAATTTCTATAAAATTCCGGTACGTGTCGGCGGCGCTCTGGGGGATGCCTTTAAGACCGATTACCAGGCGGGTGTCGAATCCTTTGTAGGGCTGATGGCGCCGATGCTGAGCCAGGCGGCGATGATACCTCACGGCTGCGGCACAATGGGCAGCTTTAATCTGACCAGCTATGAAAAATTCATCATGGATGAAGAAACCATCCGCTATCTCATGCGTCTGCGCAGGGGCTTTGAAGTGTCAGACAAGCGGAAGGAAAAAGCGCTGAAGGATATCACCAAGGTAGGTCCAAGAGGAAACTTTCTGGGAGGACGTACCCCTAAGGAATACCGGGAAGATAACTATCTGGCCTCCGAGGTGTTTAACCGCAAGGGCTGCAAGGAGAACACCCGTGAAGAGCAGGGCGATATCCGGGATCGCGCCAAGAAAGTCTATGACGCCCGCATGGAGGCTTATGAGCTGCCGGATACCACACTGGAACAAAAAAAGCTGTTGAACACTGAGCTGCCGGAACAATATAAATTTGACCTTTAGGCAGAATGGAGGATCGGCGATCCTTATGTAAATAAAAAGTGAGGTAATAAATGAATTTTTTAAAGGGTGAAAAAAAGCTGAGTGACTTGTCCAGATTTCACAAAATGTTTCTCATTGTGCTTATCAGTATGGGAAGCTCTATAATCTATATGCCGGTTTATTTAAAAAACGTCTTTTATGAACCGCTGATGGTGGGCCTTGGCGTGTCCAATGAGCAGCTTGGCGCGCTGGTGGGAATGTACGGCATTATGGCGACGATTTTATATATACCTTCTGGTATTGTAGCAGATAAGGTCAGGGTACGGACTCTGGCCTGGGTAGGCTTTGCCGCGACGGCCTTGGCCGTATTCTGGTACGCTGCCATGCCGTCTTACGGCGTGCTGCTCTTTATCTTTGGGCTGATGGCAGTCACTACTATTCTGATCTGGTGGGGCACCCGTTTCAAACTGGTCCGGCTGGTATCCTCTGAGGAGGAATATCCTAAGAATATTGGCTTCAGCTACGGCCTTTACGGTGTGGCGGGGCTTATCTTCAACATGATCGCCCTCGGTGTTTTCGGGATGATCGCTGACCAGACCAGGGGAGTGACTACGGTGCTGATCATTATGGGCGCCATTATCCTGCTGTTTGGCATCCTCTCCTTTTTCTTTATCCCGAAGTTTGAAGGAGAAATTAAAACCGACGGCAAGTCTTTTAACCTGTCAGAGTTTGCCGAAGCGTTAAAGCATCCGGGTGTATGGCTGGCCTCAATTTCCATGTTTTTTATCTGCTTTGTCTATCAGGGCATGAATTACACCACGCCGTTTTTGACGAATGTTTTTGGCGCGTCTCTTGGGCTGGTATCCGTAGTGGGAATGATACGAACCTATGGTATCACCCTGATCTCATCGCCGATTCTTGGAAAGGTAGCGGAAAAAATCAACTCGCCGGCCAAGGTTATTATGGTTATTTCCGCAGTGGCTGCCCTCTGCTACGGATCTTTTCTGATCCTGCCAAAGACAGCGGCCATGGCCATTGTCGTTGCCGTGATCATGGTGGTTCTGGGGTTTGTGGGAAACGGTGCCTTTGGCATCGCCTCGTCACAGCTCACAGAAACCAAGGTACCTATTCATGTATTCGGAGCGGCAACCGGAATGGTTTCTGTCATTGGCTTTTTACCGGAAAGCTTTATGCACCAATGGTTTGGTGGTATGATCGACAGACAGGGAAACGCGGCCTTTACCACTATTTTCGGGATCCTTATCGTATGCGCGGTGCTGAGTATTGGCGCTTCGCTGCTGGTGCGCCGTTATGCTAAGAAGCATACGGGCACAGGGGAAGATAAAAAGATCGTAAAAGAAGTGGATACCGCGGTAGAATAAAGATTAATTTAGGGGATTCCCCCAAAATAGAATTGAGTTACAGTAAAAAAATGCGTATAATAGTAGTGTTATCACCTTTTGGAGGAAAATCCATGATTGATGTGTACACGCTGGATACGCATTTTTTTTCGGTTACAGGAAAAACAGTGCATGTCGAGGTGCTCTTAAATAAAATATTTGAGAAAAAGGGACTGCCAGTTCCGGTGAAAGTGGAAAAGAACCGCTATGGAAAGCCTTTTTTGAAAGAATACCCCAGTCTGCACTTTAACGGTTCACACTCGGGAGATTATCTGGTATGTGCCATGTCTCAAAACCCAGTGGGTGTGGACGTGCAGCGGATTGACCGGACAAAACGGATGATGTCCCTGGCAAAGCGTTTTATGTCGCCCGGAGAGGTCCGGGGGTTGGAAGCTCTGGACGATGAAAAACGGACACAGGCATTTTACAGGCTGTGGGCGCAGAAGGAAAGTTATATGAAATACCGGGGGCTGGGTTTTGCCCTGCCGCTGAGCGCCTTTGAGATACAGCAAAAAGGGGAAGAATACCAAATCCTTGATGAGGGCTGCCAGACTGGAGGCGTTTCTTTAAGACGTCTGGAGCTGGCTTCGGATTACGAGCTCTGGGTCTGCGGTGAGGAGGATGAGGTACGAAAAATTGAATTTGGAGTTTATGAGGAGTAGGAATGGAAACGACAGAAGAAAAGATCATCATTAACAACAGCTTCGCAAAGGGATTGCAGGATGGGATTCCCATAGGCCTGGGCTACCTGTCGGTGGCTTTTACCTTTGGAATGATGGCCGTCACCCAGGGGCTTCCTGCCTGGTCTGCGGTACTTATTTCCATGACAAACCTGACTTCAGCGGGGCAGTTTGCCGGGCTGGATTTGATTGTACTTGGCGCTCCCTTTGTGGAGATGGCGCTTACTCAGCTGATCATCAATCTGCGGTATGCGCTCATGTCTTTGTCCTTGTCGCAAAAACTGGAAGACTCTGTGACGACCCTGGAGCGCTGCCTGATCGCCTTTGGAAACACCGATGAAATCTTTGCCGTGAGCAGCGGGCAGCCTGGAAAGCTGGGAAAATGGTACATGTTTGGCCTGATGGTGATGCCTTATATTGGCTGGTCGGGCGGAACCCTCATTGGCGCGGCGGCCAGCACTATTCTTCCGGAGTTCATACGTTCCGCTCTGGGAATCGCCATTTACGGTATGTTTATCGCCATTATCATACCGCCGGCAAGAAAGAAAAAATCGGTCAGAGCCGTGTTGATCTTTGCAGTGGCACTAAGCTGTATTTTTACCTTTGCGCCAATCCTGAGCCAGGTATCAACGGGTTTTACCATTATCATCTGCACTATTGCCGCGTCGGCCTTTGGCGCCTGGTTCTTTCCCATCAGTGAGGAGGAGGAAATATGACGACGACTTTGCTAATATACATCCTGGTTATGGCGGGCGTTACTTACCTGATACGCGTGCTGCCGCTGGCTCTGTTTAAAAAGAAAATAGAAAGCAAGTTTGTGAAATCCTTTCTCTATTATGTGCCTTACGCGGTATTGGGAACCATGACTTTTCCGGCTATTTTCTATTCGACTGGAAGCCTGTACTCTGCCACTGCGGGGCTGATCGTCGCCATTCTTCTGGCCATGAAGGAAAAAGGGCTGGTTACAGTGGCTGTGTTTGCCTGTGCGGCGGTGCTTCTGGTGGAAACGGTGCTGGGGTATCTGTAGAAAGGGATTGACCTTCCCCTGCGGGGCAGGCTGTATGATAAATATGAGGTGAGAATCATGTACAGAATCAGTGAATTTTCCAAAATAACCAATTTAACGGTCAAGGCTCTGCGCTATTATGACGAGCAGGGAATCCTGGTGCCATCCCATCGGGACAGTCAGAATGGCTACCGTTACTACAGCGAAGAGGATTTCAAACGGGCACAGCTGGTTGCGCTGCTGCGGTCCTTTGAATTTTCCATCTCCGAACTGCGGGATGTTATGGAAAACTTTGACGAGGACACCGATCTGGCCTATTTTCTGGAAGAAAAGAAAGCCATGATCGAGCATAAAATTGAAAAGGAAAAGAAACTGCTGAAAAAAATCTCCCTCTATATCGAACCAACCGGTCAGGAGGAAAGCCCTATGCAGTATAAAATTGAGGTAAAACGTCTGGAACCCGTAATTGTCGCATCTATTCGCTATCAGGGTCTTTACAGTGAGGTGGGGAAATATATCGCCAGGATCTATAAGGCGGTGAAGGGGAACGCTGGTGGTATCCCCTTTAACCTGTACTACAATGAAGCCTACCAGGAAAAAGCGGATATCGAAATCTGTGTGCCTGTCAAGCGCTATATTGAAGCCGCTGGAATTGAGTGCAGAACGCTCCCGGCAGTGGAACGTGCTGTTTCGACCATACATCAGGGCAGCTACAGCCAGTTTAATCACGCTTACAAGGCCTTGCTGGATTACTCCAGGGCACAGGACCTGAAGCTGTTGATTCCATCACGGGAAAAATACATAAAAGGACCGGGCGCCATTTTCAGGGGAAACGAAAATAAATATATGACGGAAATTGTCATTCCCTTTGAGTAAACCGCTTGTTATATATTGACATTCTAAATACCTTTTGCTAAAATAGAGGCGTTCATCGGAGGGTGTACAGTCTATGAGATTGATATGCTGGATAAGATGGTTGATACCATTTTATCCGGCTTTTTTTCGTTTCCGGGAATATTAGAAAATAGAGGAGCAGTACAATGGACTTACTAAAAGGAAATCTGAAAAAGATATACTTTAAATATCTGTTCGCGTCCTTTGGCAGCGCGCTGATCGTATCCGTCTACTCACTGGTGGACTGCGTAATGGTGGGGCAGTATGAAGGGCCAGACGGTGTGGCCGCGTTGGCGACCGTGGCGCCTGTCTGGAATATTATCTACAGTCTGGGCCTGCTGTTTGGTATCGGCGGTTCAGTTTTGATGAGCGCGGCAAAGGGCGCGGGAGATGAGCGTCGGGGAAACAGCTTTTATACAATGGCATTCATCGGAATATCTTTTTTGGATAAAATTTGTGGCGCCGCTGTTTGTGTTCGGGCAGTTTTTGGCCGCCTTTATACGAAATGACAATGCGCCGGCAACGGCGACGATGGCTGTCATGGCCGGGGGTGTTTTTAACATTATCGGAGATTATATTTTTGTCTTTGTATGTGACATGGGGATCAGCGGTGCAGGTCTGGCGACAGCTCTGGGACAGGTGCTGTCAATCTGTATTTTGTGCAGTCATTTTCTGAGAAAAAAATGCCGTCTCAGGTTTGAAAGGCCCGTGGGCTTTGGTCATATGACCCGTCAGATTGTGCTCACAGGGTTTTCAACTTTTTTCATTGATATCGCCATGGGGATCTTATCCATGATGTTTAATAATCAGATTATGAAATACAGCGGCAGCTCGGCACTGGCGGTTTACGGTGTTATCATCAATGTCAATACCCTGGTGCAGGCCTGTGCATACGGTGTGGGACAGGCAGCCCAGCCCATCATTTCCATGAACTATGGTGCGGGGAAGGGAGATCGTATCCGGAAAACACTGCGGCTGAGCCTGATCACGGTTGCGGTGCTGAGTATTGTATGGACGACCCTGACCATGGCTCTGCCAGAGCCGCTCATCCGCCTCTTTATGAACCCGACGCCAGAGGTACTGGCCATAGCGCCGGATATCATGCGGAAATATTTTATTTCCTTCCTGCTGCTAAGCTATAATATTTATTCGACCTATTATTTCCAAGCCATCATGAGACCGAAGGCCTCCCTCGCAGTGTCTGTCCTGCGCGGAATGGTGGTAAGCGGACTGCTTATTTATACGCTGCCCGCCCTGTTTGGCGCGCAAGCGCTGTGGTTTGCAATGCCCATTACAGAGATGATCATCGCTGTTATGGTCGCAGTTTTGATGCGGCATTATAATAAAAACCTTAAAATGTTATCTTAAACAAAAAATCAAAATAAAAAAAAGAACCTGAAAATTTAATTTCAGGTTCTTTTTTTAATAAGGCTTATTTATGCCGTTTAGTTAGTTCGACAAACAAATCGTCAAAAGTCACACCCTGGTTATTTAAGAGCACAGTCAGATGATAAAGAAGGTCAGATGCCTCGTAGGTGAGCTCTTCCTTTGAATCGTTTTTAGCGGCGATGATGGTTTCTGCGGATTCTTCACCAATCTTTTTACAGATTTTGTCAACGCCCTCCCGGAAGAGGTAGTTGGTGTAGGAACCTTCTACAGGATTTTCCCGGCGGTCCTGTACCTGGTCGGCCAGCTTATGGATGATATCCATGTTTCCTGTGGCTTTTTCTTCATTGGTGTACAGATTACGGTAGAAGCAGGAAGTTTCGCCTGTGTGGCAGGCAGGGCCTTTTGGGAGCACCTGTACCAGCAGGGTGTCGGCGTCGCAGTCATAGTCGATGGCGACGACTTCCTGGTAGTTGCCGGAGGTCTCGCCCTTTGTCCACAATTCTTTGCGGCTGCGGCTCCAGAAGGTGGCTTTGCCGGTTTCCAGTGTTTTGTCCAGGGCTTCCCTGTTCATATAAGCCACCATGAGTACCTGACGGGTGTAATAGTCCTGAAGGACTGCCGGGATCAGGCCATGGTGGTTAAATTTCAGTTCGATATCATTATTCATTTCGTTTCTCCTAAATTTTATTTTCTTACTGCGATGCCCTCGCTGTCCAGATAGGCCTTTAGCTCAGGGATTGGTATTTCTTTATAATGGAAGACAGATGCGGCTAAGGCCGCGTCTGCCCCGGCCTTCAAGACCTCAGAAAAGTGTGCCTTTTCTCCCGCGCCGCCGGAGGCGATAACGGGAATCGTGAGAATTTCAGACAGCTTGCGGTTGAGCTCAAGGTCATAGCCGCGCTTAACACCGTCGGTGTCAATGGAGTTGATGCAGATTTCACCTGCGCCCAGCTCCTGGCCGCGTTTGGCCCATTCAATGGCGTCGATGCCAGTGTTTTCACGGCCGCCTTTTACATAAACATCCCAAGAACCGCTGTCATTGCGCTTGGCGTCGATGGAGAGCACTACGCACTGGTTGCCGAATTTAAGGGCAGCGTCGCGGATCAGCTGGGGATTTTTAACCGCGGAGGAGTTGACCGAAACCTTGTCTGCCCCGGCCATGAGAACTTTACGGAAATCCTCCACCCGGCTGATGCCTCCGCCGATGGTAAAGGGAATTCGGATAGCCTCAGCCACCTTCTCCACGATATTGATAAAGATATCGCGCTCCTCGTAGGAGGCGGTAATATCGTAGAAAACCAGTTCGTCTGCACCCTGCTCGGAGTAATAGCGCCCCAGCTCTACCGGGTCCGCTACATCCTGTATATCTTTAAATTTCTTTCCTTTGACAACCCGTCCGTGGTCCACGTCCAGGCAGGGAATAATACGTTTGGTCAGCATTTTAGCATTCTCCTTTGAGATAGGCGGCCAGATCGAGGGTGCCCTCATACAGGGCTTTGCCGGTAATTGCGCCGTAAAGGTTCATTTCCTCCAGTTTTTTGAGATGATCAGCAGAGGCGATGCCGCCAGAGGCGATAATATCCATGTTCAGATGCAGGTTGAGGACATTTAACATGTCAAAATTAGGACCGCTCATCATGCCGTCCTTGGAAATATCGGTGTACACCAGGGTGGACAGGCCGAGTCGCTCCAGCTTTGCCGCAAGTTCCAGCGCTTCGATATTGCTGCTTTCCACCCAGCCCTCTGTACAGACAATGCCGTCCTTGGCGTCGATGGAGACACAGACCTTTTCATCATACAGGGCCAGAAGCCTTTCGATAAAGCCAAGATCCTTTACGGCCTGTGTGCCGATGATAATGCGGCTGACGCCGATATCCACATACATTTTTGCAATTTCTTCGTCGCGGATACCGCCGCCCAACTCAACCGGGATGTCGAGCGCTTTGACAATATCTTTGACAACCTCCAGATTCTGGGGCTTTCCGTCAAAAGCGCCGTCAAGGTCTACGAGATGCAGATATTCAGCGCCTTCGGATTCCCAGCGCTTAGCGACCTCCACAGGGTTGTCGAAATAAATGGTCTCATCGTCCTTAACTCCCTGCTTCAGGCGGACACATTTTCCGTTTTTAATATCAATGGCGGGGAATATGATCATTTGAGATTCTCCTTAAAATTCATAAGTAATTGAGTTCCGACCCTCGAGCTTTTTTCAGGGTGGAACTGCATGCCGATGACGTTTTCTTTCCGGACAATGCCGGGTACCTTAACAGAATAGTCGGCATAGGCGACAACGTCATCAAAGCTTTTTGGCTGTGCGTAATAGGAATGGACAAAATAAACGTAATCCTCGCTGCCGATGCCTTTAACCAGCGAATCATCACGATTGATGATAAGGTTATTCCAGCCCATGTGCGGAATTTTGAGCCCCGGCGCGTCAAATTTGACGATCTCTCCGGGAATATAGCCGAGGCCTGTCCACTCACCATCCTCGGTGCTTTTATCAAACAGAACCTGCATGCCCAGGCAGATACCCATAAGGGTTTTTCCGGACTGCACATTTTTGTCCAGACAGTTGACAAGGTCAAACTGTCTGAGATGTTCCATGGCGTCGCTGAAAGCACCGACTCCAGGAAGGATAATGGCTTCGGCGTTGTCCACGACCTTTGGGTCACGGGTGATCACGCCTTCCAGATCCACATCCTTTAATGCGGTGTAGACATTTTTTAAATTGCCCACGTCATAATCAATGATTGCGATCATTCCAAAACTCCTTTTGTGCTTGGCACGCCCTTAACATTGGGGTCAATGGTGACTGCCTGTTTCAGGGTACGGCCAAAGCATTTAAATATCCCCTCCACAATATGGTGGTTGTTACGGCCATAAAGAGAGGCTACGTGGATGGTCATTTTGCTGTTATTTGTAAATGCGATGAAAAACTCTTCCAGCATTTCGGTTTCAAATTCCCCGATATACTCTCGCGTCAGTGGAACGTCGTAAACCAGATAAGACCGTCCGCTGATGTCAATACAGATACGGCACAGAGCCTCATCCATTGGGGTAAACTGGAAAGCATAGCGGGTGATACCGGCTTTATCGCCAAGGGCTTCGGCAAAGGCCTTGCCGAGAAGAATGCCGATATCCTCCAGTACATGGTGGTTATCAGCAGCATCGCCTGTTGCTTTCAGGGTTAGATCAAAGCGGCCGTGCTTGGTGAACAGGGTCATCATGTGATCAAAAAAGCCAACACCGGTAGAGACGTCGCACTGGCCGGTGCCGTCAAGATTCAGGCTCAACTCAATGTCGGTTTCAAAGGTTTTTCTTGTTAATGTGATTTTTCTTTCCATCTTATAATACCTTTTTCAATATTTCAAGTACTTTCCGGTTTTCCTCGGGGGTGCCGATGGACAGCCGGATACTGGCAGGCATGGTTTCGTTTCCTTTAAAAAATTTAATGAGGATGCCATTTTCCTTCATGGCTTCATAGATTGCTTCGCCTTTGCCGGTTTCAAAGTAAATGAAGTTGGAGGCAGTAGGATAAAGCGAATCCAGGGGCATATCCCGCAGTGCCTTGTACATTTTATGGCGTTCAGCATTCAGGGTTTTCAGTCGGTCAAGAAGCTTTTCACGGTTTTTAAGGGCGATGACAGCTGCCTTCTGGGTGAGTACGTTGAGATTATAGGGCGATTTGACCTTGTACATCACGTCAATAAGCGCTTTGTTCCCCAGACAGTAACCACAGCGGATGCCTGCCATGCCGAAAGCTTTGGAAAGTGTTCTTAAAACCAGAAGGTTTGGATAATTTTCGATCAGATCCACATGTGTACTGCCCTTAAATTCCATATAGGCTTCATCCAGGATAACCAGAGCATTGGTTTCCTCAAGAATCTGGACAATGTCATAGCGCGGGAAGAGATAGCCGGTGGGGTTGTTGGGATTACAGAGGTAGATGAGCTTGGCGTCATTTACCTTGGCGGCGGAGATAATTCCTTCCACATCAGGGATGTGCCCGTTTTTATCAGGTACGCCCACAAACTGTCCATCGGCAATGGCTGTCCAGATCTGGTACATGGCAAAGGACGGGGTGTGGGTGACCGCTGTATCACCAGGATTCATAAAGGACTGGTTGATCATGGCGATAAGCTCGTCTGAGCCGGAACCGCAGATAATCTGGTCTTCCGGTACGCCAGTGTAGTCTGAAAGTTCAGCCAGAAGCTCTGGAAAACAGGCCTCCGGATAGCGGTTCAGCGGTGCTTTCATGATCTCGTCGCAGAGCTCTTTTTTCAGCGCTTCAGGAAAATCCCAGGGGTTCTCGTTGGCATTGAGGATAATGTCATACTGCGGGGCCTCGACCTTATAGGCTTCGAGGTCTTTAACACATTTACGCGCAAAGTTTTTCATGGCGGACTCCTTTACTTATTTTCATAGCGGCGCTCCACGGATTTTGCATGGGCGTCAAGCCCTTCGGAGCGGGCAAAGGCAGCGATCTTTGTATAAACCTTTTCCAGAGCATCCTCGGAATAGGAGAGAATGCTGGATTTTTTCATAAAGTCGTAAACACCAAGCGGTGAAGAAAATTTGGCGGTGCCAGAGGTCGGCAGCGTATGGTTTGGTCCTGCAAAATAATCTCCCAGCGGCTCTGGGGTATAACTTCCGAGGAAAATAGCGCCGGCGTTGCGGACGCGTTCCAGATACTGCATTGGCTCGGGAAGAAGAATTTCCATATGTTCAGGCGCGATGGCGTTGGAGAGTTCAAAAGCCTGCTCCAGGTTTTCTGCCACAAAGACAAAGCCGTAATTATCCACCGATTTTCGGGCAATTTCCTTGCGCCCCAGGTCAGCTTCAATCTGGCGGTAAACCTCAGTGATAACTTTTTCCCCAAAATCGGCGTCGGTAGTGACCAGAATCGGCATGGCCATTTCATCGTGCTCAGCCTGAGAAAGCAGATCAGCGGCGGCGTAAACAGGATTGGCGGTTCCATCGGCCAGGATCAATACCTCGCTGGGCCCTGCGATCATATCAATGGCGACTTTGCCAAAGACCTCTTTCTTGGCGGTAGCCACATAGATATTGCCAGGGCCGACAATTTTGTTGACGGGGGCGATGCTCTCAGTGCCGTAGGCCAGTGCGGCGACCGCCTGTGCGCCGCCTGCCTTGTAAATTTCATGAACGCCTGCAATTTTGGCAGCGGCCAGAATATTTGGGTTGATCTTTCCGTCTTTTCCCGGTGGGGTTACCATGACCAGGGAATCTACACCGGCGACAAGGGCTGGGATGCTGTCCATAAGCACCGTGGAGGGATACGCGGCCTTACCGCCGGGCACATAGAGGCCAACTCTCTCCAGAGGCGTAATGTGCTGCCCAAGGGTAATGCCCGGACCGGGATTATACATCCAGGTTTCCTCCTTTTGCTTTTCGTGAAAAGCGCGGATGTTGCCTGCGGCTTCCTCAATGACAGCGGCCATCTCCCGTCCTACAAGGTCAAAAGCCTCCTGGATTTCAGCGTCAGTCACACGCAGGGTATCCAGACGGCAGCCGTCAAATTTTTCAGTATAGTTTATAAGCGCCGCGTCACCCTGGGATTTGACGGTGTCGATGATTTCCAGAACACGGCGGCGGATTTCCTGATTCTCGCCCTCATCGCGCTTGAGAAGTGTGTCGAGCTTGTTAATGCTTTCTTTGTATGTGTAAGTTTTCATGGGATTCTCCTTAATTGATCGAAAGGTTAGCTTCAAATCTTTCTATAATCGGGTCAATCATGGCGCCTTTGGTTTTAAGGCTGACCTTGTTGACAATGAGCCGTGAGCTGATATCGCAGATTTCCTCCAGCACCACCAGGCCGTTTTCTCGCAAGGTACTGCCGCTTTCCACAATATCCACAATACAGTCTGACAGGCCTAAAAGAGGAGCCAGCTCCACAGAACCGTTAATTTTAATCAGGTCCACAGGCTCGTCCTTGCTGTTAAAATAATCTTTGGCGATGGCTGGATACTTTGTTCCCACCACCAGTTTTTTACCGAACTGAGGCTTGGAATCCTTAAAGCCGGCTACGCACATTTTGCACTGGCCGATATCCAGGTTTAAAAGCTCATAGACATTGGCGGGGTGCTCCATTAAAACATCCCGGCCGACAATGCCGATGTCCGCCGCTCCTTTTTCCACATAGGTTGGAACGTCGGGAGATTTTACCAGAAAGAACTCAATGGCACCAGTGGTATCCTGAAAAATGAGCTTCCGGCTTTTTTCGTCATAATCTTCAAAAATATATCCGATTTTCTGTAAGAGCTCGATGGCTTTTCTGGCTACCCGGCCCTTGGCTAAAGCTAAACGTATCTGCATCTTAATTCACCTCTGCTTCGACAATGCTGTCAATGGCTTGGAAGCCCTTTTTTGTAAAATGGTAGTTCTTCTGGTCACGGATCAGATAATAATGGGCATTCTGGTAGAGCGCGTTCTGTGCAAGGGCTGCTGCGCATTCTTCAGGAGTGGTCTTTAAGACAAACAGCTCAGTGGGCTGCCCCTTTTGACGCAGGATGCCTGCGGTTTTATACCCTTCACATTTGTCTTCTGGAGCATAGAGAATGATGGTTTTCCGCTTTTCAGATTGAGGCAGAAGATGGTACTGCTCCATATATTCCATCATTTTCAGCAGGTCGATCCCAAAGCCGCAGGCAGGACGGGAAATGCCGAACTTTTCAGATAAATGGTTGTAACGGCCGCCGTTGATCACGGGTTCGCCCCAGTTGTTAATATAGCCCTTAAAAATAAGGTCGGAATAATAGTTCATCTGATTGGTGAAGCCTAAATCAAAGGAGATATATTTTGCGTAGCCCGTAACCTCCAGATGATGGTAAATGGCCTTTAGCTTATCCACAACACGTCTCATGGCGTCGTTTATGCAGAGCGCTTCCATTTTTTTGAAAACCTGCTGTGGTTCTCCATAAAGTTTGGGTAATTTTAAAATAATAGCTGCGACTTTAGCATTGAGATTTTTACGGTTTAAAAATTCACCAATATCGCCGATGTTTTTATTTTCGATATATTTAAACAGCTGCGTTTTTTCCTTAACACTGAAGGCCAGCTCATCCATCAGGTGATTGATAAAGCCAACGTGTCCGAGGTCAATATGGACGTCCTCAATGCGGTTTGATAAAAGGGATTCAATGGCCAGTGCGATGATCTCACCATCGCACTCGGGGCTGTTATTCCCAAAATACTCAACGCCCATCTGAGTCATTTCCTTTTTAACGCTTTCCGGTGATGCGAAACTGCGGTAAATATTGGTTAAATATGAAAATTTGATTATTTCGTCGGGATCGTGGTGATTAATGGCAGCCATGCGGGTGACAGCCAGAGTGGCGTCAGGCTTAAGGGCAAGTACCTTCCCCTGATGGTTGACAAGTTTAAAAAGGTCATCGCTGGCGATGGAATCCTCGGCAGCGTACAGGTCATAGGCCTCAAAGGTCGGTGTTGATATGGGATGATAACCGTACAGCTCAAAAAGCTGCCCCAGGTTATTTTCTATTTTCTGCAGTGCGGGATAGCCCTGATACTGAATATTTTCAAAGCCATCAATCGTGTAATTTTCGAGCATTGCTTTCCTCCGATGATTTATTGCAGTAGCGCAATAAAGTGATGTGGTGATATAATAACATTTATTTTATAAAAGGTCAATATTCTTAGGAAAATTTAATCTTTTTTGAGTATGGTATACTCAGGATATTATTATTTTATCATAAAATCCCTAAGGCAACTCAGTTTTATATTGAAAAATAGTGAATGATGGTGCAAAATAGATAAAGAGAGTTTGGACTGGCGCATGAGTACAGAAAATCGAGGAAGATTTTATGGATACATTTTTAATATTCAACCTGATTGGCAACATCAGCCTTTGGCTGTTGATCATTGCCTTGATTGTAACTGCCTTTTTCTATTATAATTACCGTTTAAAAAAGGAAAACCTTGAACAAAAGGAACAGTACCGTCTGGATGTAGACCTGATCAGGACCATGCTCAATATGGTATCAGATTGCGTTATCCTTCTGGATGAAAGCGGCAAAATCCTGCGCGTCAACAAAAAGCTGGAGGAATATTATGGCCGTTCGGCTGATAAGATTGTCGGCAAGAACTATCAGCGGTTTCATACAGATTTTGACTATGAAGAACATAAATCGAATATGCGGCTCAATTTTGATTTGGGAAGTACCTATACACTTCCGGTAAAATATTATATGCCAGACCGTTCCGTCATCCCTTTTTCAGTAGAAATCCATCGTTTTGTCTTCAGTGAGAAGGTGTACTATGGCATTGTAGCCAGAGATGAAAAAAACCTTCAGGAACGAGAAGCTTATATTGAAGAGCAGGCAAGTAAACTGGTAGAGATCGAGCACATTGCCCGCATGGGCTACTGGGAGTTAAACCACCAGAGCAAGGAAATTGTCTGGTCCAGAGAGCTCTATCATATTTTGGGTTATGAAATTAATACGGTTAAGCCGAATCTGGATATTCTGTTTAAAATGGTTCATCCGGCTGATCAGGAGCGTGTAACCAAGGCGTTTTTGGACGCTTTCCAGAATCAGGAGACGGTGGATATCCATCACCGCATTATCACGACTAAAAATGAAGTTGTGGATGTGCTCATCCGGATCCGCCATACATTTTCCAGCAAAAATGAGCACCTTTCCACCATTGGGATCGTCCAGAATATTACAGAGGAAAAGGAACTCAGGGATAATCTGGATTTTCAGAGCCAGTTTTCAAAGGCTGTTGTGGATAACTCCGACATGCTGGTATTAACGACAGATGAAAACAACAATATTCTGGAGGTAAACCCCTTCATTGAAGAGCTGACAGGTCAGTCAAGAGAAGTTCTTATCGGACAGCCGGCAGAAGCGATCTTTGGCCGTGTCGCCCAGCGCCGCACCAACAAAGACAGAAATTATCGAAAGCCCCTTGCTCTCCGTGACAAGGAAGGCAGAATCCGCTGGATCTACTGGAATACAAGAGAACTGCCCTATTTCGATAACCGGCGTGTTTGCGTCAGTGTTGGACTGGATGTGTCGGAAGGTGTGGAATACCGCAATAAGTTTGAATACCTGGCCTACCATGAACCCATCACCGGTCTTGCGAGCCGGCTTAAGCTGCGTCAGGTTCTCAGCCGCTATTTTGCCAAAAATGCCGGAAAGCCTGGTAAGCATATGGCACTGCTCAATATATCGCTGACCAACTACCATGAAATCAATGATCTGTATGGCTATGAGGTTGGGGATCAGGTCGTTAAGCAGGTATGTGAGCAGCTGAGTGACCGTGTAGGCCATTATGGTCTTCTGGCCCGCCATAGCGATGACCTGGTGGTGCTCTTTCTGCCAAACCGTAATGCCAGAGAAAAGATTGAACCGATTTGTATAGAAATCATCGAATGCCTCAACGAGCCTTGCGTTGTGGAGGGAATGACCTTTACTATAGGCGGACAGATTGGCATAGCAAAATATCCGGAAAACGCGCAGAATAAAGAGGATCTTCAGCGCTTTGCCGACGCGGCTATGAACTGCGCCCGGCTGGATACCTCCATCGACTATTACTTTTTTGATGACAAGCTCAGAAGAAAAATGGTCGATGATAAAATGATGTACAGGAAGAACTACAAAAAATGAGGTAGAAAAGGCCAGATAAACATAAGGAGAACAGAATGGCTTATAAATGTGTGGTTTTTGATTTTGACGGTACTTTGGCCGATACAGAGGAAAAAACCTTTAACATATACAACGATATGGCTGAAAAGTACAAATATCGAAAAATCACAAAAGAAGAGCTGCAGCATATAAAAAATCTGCATATAAAGGAAATCATGGAAATTGTGGATATCCCCTTCTATAAACTACCCAGAGTCCTCAGCGAGGGGCAGAAGAGAATGCGGGCAACAATGGAAGACATACGGGCATTTTATCCGGAAATAAAAACCTTCATGGACGACCTTACCCAGATTACTGAATACCGCGGGATACTGACTTCCAACATCGAAAAAACCGTCCAGTCCTTTTTAAGGCATTACCGGTTGGAGGACGATATTGATTTTATTATGTGCTCAGCGCTTTTATCAAAGGAAAAGAAAATAAAAAAAGTTCTTAAGAAATATGATCTTAAGAAGGAGGAACTGCTTTACGTTGGCGATGAAACCAGAGATATCGAATCCTGCCTCCGGGCAGGTGTGGACGTGGTGGCAGTAAAATGGGGTTATAACACGCCCAAAGCCCTGGAACGCTGCAACCCCACTTACATGGTGGATCATACCACGGATATCCTGACCATTGTAAAGAATAAAATGTAATGGAAAAAGCAATCGAAACCTTATTTCAAGTTTTCAGAAAACATCATAAGCAGCTTTTTATTGTGGGAGGAGCTGTCCGTGACATGCTTCTGGGCAAAGCCCCGAGCGATTATGATTTCACGACCGATGCCCTGCCAGATGAGGTAGAAAGCTGGTTTGAGCATACCATCACCGTCGGTAAACACTTTGGAACCATTGGCGTTATTATGGACAAAAAAGTTTATGAAATTACCACCTTTCGTAAAGAAGCCAGCTACGCTGACGGCCGCCATCCCGATGAGGTGCTGTTTACCGATGATGTAAGAGAAGATGTCAGCCGCCGTGACTTTACCATTAATGGCCTGTTAATGGATGAGCGCGGCTGTGTTTTCGACTATGTCGGTGGGCTTGAGGACATCAGAAATGGTATGGTCCGCTGCATTGGCGATCCTAAAAAGCGCTTTGAGGAAGACCGCCTGAGAAAATGGCGCTGTATCCGCCTTGCGGCCGAAAAGCGTATGGAGCTGGATGAGCGGACCCGCAGCGCTATCCGGGATAATCCGGATACGGCTGGCGTCAGCATTGAGCGGATACGCGGAGAGCTTACCCGAATCATGTTATGTGAGAAAGTAGCGTGGGGCGGATATCTCCTCATAAAAACAGAACTTTTGGGCGATCTGCTAAACCGTATGGTTCCGGAGTATTGGAAGCGGTGTGAGGACTATCTTATCGATGGTTTTGAAATTATGGGTTATCTGCCCAAAAAGCTGCCGCTTAGGCTGGCGGCATTTCTGCTAAACATGTTTCCGGAAGAGCGGAGAGTCTTTCTCAGAGAAATGCGTTATTCCAACAAAGAAAAGCAGCTGGCCTATGGCTTTTGCCACCATGTCGTAGCGGATAGCCAGGATAGTGTTGCCTTTAAAGAAGCCCTGGCCGATATCGGAATGGAAAATGCGGAGGATTTTCTGGCTTTTCAGGATGGACTGGCTTATTGGGATGGCGATCCTTCAATTAAACGAGCAGCCGAACAGAATCAACGGGTGTACCGTCGGATTGCTGCAAACCGAGAGCCCATGACCTTAAGAGAGCTGGCCGTTAATGGAAAAGACCTGACAGACAGGGGCTATCAGGGAGAAGCGATTAAGGAAAGTCTGACCAGGCTTCTGAAAAGAGTTTATGAATATCCCGAAGAAAATAAGAAAGACAGGCTCCTGGCCTGGCTGGAAAGAGAAACACATGGAGAAACTGACCTCCCCGAAGGTAATTGAAGGGATCTTAAATAAATACGACCTGCATTTTAACAAGCGCTATGGACAAAATTTTTTGATTGATGAAAATATCGTGCGAAAAATTGTAGAAGCCGGCAATGTGCATAAAAATGATACAGTATTGGAGATAGGGCCGGGAATCGGAACCATGACTCAGGTGCTGGCTGAAGCTGCCGGAAAAGTCTATTCTGTGGAAATAGATAAAAAATTAATTCCCGTTTTAGCCAAAACCCTGGAGGACTGTAATAATGTTGAGATTATTCAGGGAGATATTTTAAAAACAGATATTCCCGGGCTCCTCCGGACAAATTTGCAGAAGAATCCTTTAAAAATTGTTGCGAATTTGCCTTACTATGTCACAACCCCCATTATTATGGGGTTTCTGGAATCAGAACTGCCCATTGAGCAGATGACTTTTATGATCCAGAAAGAAGTAGGGGAACGGCTTTGTGCAGAGCCTGGGACAAAGGCTTACGGCTCGCTGACCATTGCAGCGCAGTTTTATGCCGAAACAGAAATCAGCTTTTATGTGCCTGCGGCGGTGTTCATGCCGAGGCCAAAAGTTGATTCTATTGTGGTTACGCTGAAAAAAAGGGCAGAGCCGGCAATCCGGGTGTCTGATAAAAAGCTTTTTTTCCAGATCGTAAAGGCTTCGTTTTTAAACCGCAGAAAAACATTGATCAACGGTCTGCAAATGAACACCGATTATTCGAAAGAGCGCCTGCTGAATGCTCTGGAAAAATGTGGAATAGCTCCGGGTGTACGGGGTGAAACGCTGACGGGAGAAGATTTTGCCCGTCTGGCAAATACTCTGTCAGGAGAATAGATAAATACCCTCTGTGAATAAAAACGGTCATTTTGGATATATATCTTAATGATTGAAAGGGGGGCATTTTAATGGAAACGAAACCCGCAAGAAAGACACGTCCGTTTTACGTAACACTGGCTTTGGTAGCAATCATTATGTTTAGTCTTTTTGGTTTCCTGTTCTTTAGAGAGATGGGAAGGCTCAGCAGCCTGACCGGTGTCAGTATGCTGCCTGAACAAAAATTGACGATATCAAAAATTGACAAACAGGAACTAAGAGAAAAACAATTGGAAAACCAGTATACACAGACATTGGTTATTACGACAGATGCAGTAGCATCCTATATTATGGATAATAAAGCCATTGATTGATTTTACAGATGCCCCGTGATCAACGGGGCTTTTTGATTATGTGGATCTTTACAAAAAATTAAAAATGACGTATACTTTTATTAGCGAGCATAAGACTTAATCCAATAATGGAGGAATCGAATGAAGAGTATTAAAAGAGTGTGCGCCTGTAAAGGCGGAACCCTGACCCGTTTTATACAGCCTGTGATCCTGACCATTCTTTCAGAACAGGACGACCATGGCTACAGCATTTTATCAAAGCTGGCTGGCACTTATCTGTGGAAGGATAAAAAACCGGATGCCTCCGGTCTTTACAGAACCCTTAAAAATATGGAACAGCAGGGGCTTATCGTTTCGCATATCGACATTGCAGACAATGAGAACATGGGAAAAAGGGTCTTTTCCATCACACCCGCCGGGTTGGAATGTATGATGCACTGGAAGGAAACATTGGAAGACTACCAGAAAGGCATTGATGAAATTATTGAGGGGATTGCAGAAGCTGCCGGGAAAAGAAAACTGGATTGAAAATAAAAAGACGAAGCGTGTTCAGCTTCGTCTTTTTGTGTTCAGAATTAAATCATCACATTATCCCCGAACATGGTATTCATCATATAGGTCTCGACAAATTTGGGGTCTGTTGCCAGCTCAATATGGGTGGTGATGGTCGGGATAGCATTACAGATATCAGCCTCTTTCTTTGACAGCAGATACAACTGTGCCCCAGTGCCTGCCCCGTTGCCGATGGAACGTACAGGAACACCTTCGATTTTTGGCAGTAATCCAATAAATTGTGCATTATGAACGTCAATGTAGTTTCCGAAGGCGCCGGCAATGACAATTTCTTCAAGATCACTGCCTTTGATACCGTAATTTTCAGAGAGCAGGCAGCAGCCCGTGTAAATGGCAGCTTTTGCGAGCTGGACAGCGCGGACGTCCTTTTGTGTGATAATGATGTCTTTGCCTTCAGGATGCTCACTGGCAGTTACAATTTTAAAATACCGCTGATTATTTTCATCCACGCCAAAGCGATTTTTCATAGGGTGGGCATCTAAAGCATCACCTTTAATGAAGTTGCCCCGTTTGGCGATGAGTCCCTCACGAAACAGCATGGCGATGGCGTCAACAATGCCAGAGCCGCAGAAGCCCTGAGGAGCTGTTTTACCGATGACAGAATAAGTGATTTTGCCATTTTCACAGCCAACCTTTTCAATGGCTCCTGTAGTACCGCGCATTCCCATAGTCAGGCCTGCGCCCTCAAGAGCCGGTCCGCATGCGGTGGAAGCGACATAGAACTTGTCACAGTTTCCGACGGCGATTTCACCATTTGTACCAAGGTCAATCATTAGCCGCATTTTTTTATCGCGTGGCAGGCCCAAAAGAACCGCTGTGGTATCTGCCCCTACGAAACCGCCGAGCAGCGGCATAAAGGTAACCGTACCCTTAGGGTTAATCGGAAGCGGTGTATCCATACCTTTGAGGGATATGGCATCCTTGCAGAACCCGAGGAATGGTGCCAGGCCAAGATGCTTTGGATTGAGTTCCAGAAACAAGTGGGCCATGGTGCTGTTTCCACAATAAACAGTCTGATAAATATCGTTCGTATCGACCGACGCTTTTTTGCATACCTGAGTGATAATCTCAGTCAGAGTTTCCATGATGGCTTCGTAGATTTTATGCAGGCTTTCCGGCGATTCGCCGGCATAGTCAATGCGGCTGATAACATCTCCCCCAAAAGCAATCTGTTTGTTAAGCATGGAATGCTGGTTTAACAGGCATCCGCTTGTTATATCATAGAGGTAACCGACAACAGAGGTGGTGCCAATGTCAAAGGCAATGCCATAAATGGGTTTTTCCGTTTCATTAGAAGGGATAAAATCAATGATCCTGTTGCCGGAGACGATAACATGCAGCTTTTCATAACCTTCCAGAAAGTAAACCTCTGAAAAATGCTTTAAAACAGAATAGTCCGGCGTGTCAAGAGTTTGCGGTATGAGTTTGCGCAAAACATCCAGATCATAGGTACACATAGGCGTAACAAGATCGGTATAATTTAATGAATAGCATTTTACAATTGGATCAAAAGGCAGGTCGCTGTTGGATGAGGTTTCAAGGATCTGGCTGGCAGCCTGCTCACGGGAAGCATAAATCTCCATTCCGTCAGAAACAGAATACTGGCAGGCCAATACCTCTTTCATTTCTCCATTTTCCTTAATGTTAACTAGGCATTTTTTACAGCGTCCCTTTCCGCCGCACACAAGGTTTAAGGGCAGACCAATGGAAGCACAGACATCAGAAATCAAACTGTCCTGAGACACTTCTATTTCTTCCTCAAGTAATGGGAACAATACGCGCATGATAAATCTCCTTTATTAATATTGAAAATTATGTATATACAGGTAAACATCATCTTTAATCGTTTTAATTATACGCTTTCATAGCTGATTTTACAATACAGATTCCTTAAATTTGCAATAAGAAAAATCAGGGGTTCAGGAAGAAAGGGTAAATTTTTAAACAATTTGTGAAAAAATATTGACAACGGTTTCTGAACGTGGTACCCTATGTATATGATATATCTGTATATACAGGTAAGACTTGTATGTACATTTATTTGAGTAGCGGCGAAGTAAACGCTGTCAGAGGAGGATTATGATGATTATTATTGGAGAAAAACTGAACGGTGCGATTCCAGTGGTTAAAAAAGCCATTGAAGAAAAAGACGAAGCATTCATTAGAGACAGAGCAATTGCTCAGGCAGAAGCCGGTGCTACCTACATTGACGTATGTGCTGGTACAGCTCCTGAAATTGAACTGGAATCCTTAAAATGGATGATGGACATTGTACAGGAAGCCGTTGAAACACCACTGTGTATTGACAGCCCGGACCCTGAAATTTTGAAAGCTGTTTTCCCATTATGTAAAAAACCAGGTCTGGTAAACTCTGTTTCCGGCGAAGGTAACAAAATGGACGTTCTTTTACCATTGTTTGACGATGCAGATCCAGCATGGGAATTGGTTGCCATGACCTGTGACAATGCCGGTATTCCAAACACTGTTGAAAAGAAAGTTGAATTAACTAAAATGATGGTTGAAGAAGCTAAAAAGCATAATCTGACACCAAACAGAATTCATATTGACCCTTGTGTAATGGCTTTATCAACAGAAAACCATTCTTTCTTAAACTTCAAAGCAGAAATCGAAGGAATCAGAGAAATTTATCCTGACATTCATATTACCTCAGGCTTAAGTAACATTTCTTTCGGCTTACCAGCCAGAAAATTAATGAATCAGAATTTTATGACCTTATCTATGTTCGTGGGTATGGACTCTGCTGTTATGGATCCGACAAGCCGCGACATGATGGGCGCAATTTTCGCAACAGACGCTTTATTAGGAAACGACAGACTTTGCAGAAAATACAGCAAGGCTTTCAGACAGGGCAAGATTGGACCAGTTCAGGCGAAATAATCTTTAACCCATCCTACTTTTAATTGTGCTGATACTTGATGAATTTTAAGTATATAACATTTCTTAGTTAAGAGAGACAACATTGGCGGGCTGTGATTTGTCGATTTGTCTCTTTTAATTTTTTTCTTTCAAAATCGTTTTCATGAAATTTTTACGATAAGTTTGTTTGATATTTATCTATCAATCTAACGGCGATTTATTTTAAAATATTGCTATAAAAGCATTGACAAGCCTTTTTTTACGTGGTATGATTTAACCATAAGCAAGAAGTGGCATATTATATATAATAGTACCCAGACATAATCGGCGGGCAGATTGTAAACGTCAAGTCTTCATAACTAAGGGAAATGGTGAGAGGCACTGACGGAAATGTGAATATGGAAATGAGATTAAGCGTATTTTAAATATGGTTAGTCGAAAAAATCTTTTTTTAGCCAAGTCTGTATATACAACTATTTACATATAAGTACATGAATATACAATGTTAAAAATTTATGTAAATATATGAAAGTCAACACGTTTTGTAACAAGTTTGTATATATAAGCATATACAGGTAATACAGGAATATACAAGTGTAAACGCTAAACAGCCTTAAAAAAAAGAAAATTTATCTTACTTTGTATTTGATTTTTTTCGTAAAATGCTTTAGAATATGAAGTAAGAAATGTTAAAAATTTATCAAAGTATTGGAGGATTTAAAAATGGGTTTCAAATCAGACATCGAAATTGCACAGGAAGCTAAACCACAAGACATTCGTGAGATTGCTGCCAAGTTGGGTTTAACAGAGGATGACTTAGAATTATATGGTAAATATAAAGCTAAAGTCGATTATAATTTGTTAAAACGGGAAACCGGAAAGAAAGCAAGACTAATCTTAACAACTGCAATTAATCCGACGCCTGCTGGTGAGGGGAAAACGACAACAACAATTGGCGTTGCAGATGCTCTTTCTAAATTGGGCAAAAACACACTCGTTGCTTTAAGAGAACCTTCCTTAGGACCAGTTTTTGGTGTTAAAGGCGGCGCCGCTGGCGGCGGTTATGCTCAGGTTGTTCCGATGGAAGACATTAACCTGCATTTCACAGGCGATTTCCATGCGATTGGTGCAGCAAACAACCTTTTAGCTGCAATGCTTGATAATCACATTCATCAGGGAAATGAATTAAACATTGATCCTAAGAGAATTACATGGAGACGTTGCGTTGATATGAATGACCGTCAGTTGCGTAACATCGTCGATGGTCTTGGTAAAAAAGGTGACGGTGCAGTTCGTCAGGATGGTTTTGACATTACTGTTGCCTCTGAAATTATGGCAGCTTTCTGTTTGGCAAGTGACATTGTTGACCTGAAAAATAGAATGGGCCGTATCATTGTTGGCTATACTTACGATGATGAACCGGTTACCGCTGGTCAGTTAAAAGCTAACGGTGCAATGGCTGCTTTATTAAAAGATGCTTTGAAGCCAAATCTGGTACAGACACTGGAAGGAACACCTTCTTTTGTACATGGTGGACCATTTGCAAACATCGCTCATGGCTGTAACTCTGTAATCGCTACTAAGATGGCAATGCATTTTGCTTCTGATTATGTTGTAACAGAAGCTGGTTTCGGTGCAGACTTAGGCGCAGAAAAATTCCTGGACATCAAATGCCGTATGGCTGGTTTGAAACCAGACGCCGTTATTATCGTCGCAACTGTAAGAGCGCTGAAATACAACGGTGGAGTTCCAAAGGACGAATTAAACAACGAAAACTTAGAAGCTTTGGAAGCAGGTCTTCCAAATTTATTGAAGCATGTTGAAAACATTACTCAGGTTTACAAATTACCTGCAGTTGTTGCGATCAACCGCTTCCCATTAGATACCAAAGCAGAATTAAAATTAGTAGAAGACAAATGTAGAGAACTTGGCGTTAACGTTGCGCTGTCCGAAGTATGGGCAAAAGGCGGCGAAGGCGGTATCGCAGTTGCCAACGAGGTTATTCGTCTCTGCGAAGAAGGCGAAAACAGCTTCCAGTTCTCTTATGAAGATGACATGAGTATCAAAGATAAGATCAATGCCATTGCTACTAAGATTTATGGCGCTGACGGTGTAGACTATACTCCGGAAGCGGATGCTGAAATTGCAAAATTAACCAAACTGGGCTTTGACAAAGTTCCGGTATGTATGGCTAAGACACAGTACTCCTTAACGGATGATCAGACTAAGCTGGGCCGTCCGACTGGTTTCAGAATCACTGTTCGTCAGGCAAGTATTTCCGCAGGTGCAGGCTTTATTGTATGCTTAACCGGTGAAATTATGAAAATGCCAGGGTTACCAAAAGAGCCGGCAGCAGAACGTATTGATGTTGATGAAAACGGCGTAATCTCTGGCTTATTCTAGAAAACTGAAATACAAAATTAAATAAAAAATTTGACTGCTTTCGCTACATTGGCAGTCTGGGGGAGGGGTTCGACTCCTCCCCATTCGCATTTTCAGACAAAAATTTTTTTATGAAAAATGTGAACCTTAATTAAAGAACATAAATTTTGAGAGGAAACACTATGGGAATCGCAGACAAAAAATGTACAGAATTTGTCGAAGTACTTTACAGTAAAAGTGCTGTTCCGGGAGGCGGCGGTGCAGCGGCACTGGTAGGCGCCATTGGTACAGCATTGGCAGGAATGGTCGGCAATCTGACCACCGGTAAGAAAAAATATGCTGAATATGAAGAAGATATCCAGAGAATTCTTGGCGAAGCACAGGCATTACAGGATCAGCTGATGGCGATGATTGATCAGGATGCCGAAAATTTCGCGCCTCTGGCCAAGGCTTACAGCCTTCCGACAGAAACGGAAGAGCAAAAGGCACATAAGGCAGAAGTAATGGAAGAATGTACAAAGGTAGCCTGCGGCGTACCCATTGAGATTGTTCGTGTATGCTATAAGAGCATCAAGCTTCACGAAGAACTTGTCCACAAGGGTTCCGCTTTGGCTATTTCTGACGTTGGCGTTGGGGTACAATGCCTGCGCGCAGCAATGATCAGCGGCTGGCTGAATGTTTTAATCAACATCAAGACCATGAAGGACAGAGACTATGTGGCTTCTGTTGAAAATGAGCTGAAGCCTATGCTGGAAGATGGTATTGCAATTTGCGACACTGTTTATGCCGAAGTGGAAAAACAGTTGTCTTAAAACTAAAATTTAAAAAATAAATTCAGGAGAAAATTATGGCAGCAAAATTATTAAGTGGTAAAGAAGTAAGTGAGTCCATGTTAGCAAAGGTTCTGGAGGATGCAAAATCCCTGATTGCCGGAGGCGTTCAGCCTAAACTGGCAATTATGCGTGTTGGCGCAGACCCAGGGTCTATCTCTTATGAAAAGAGTATTATTACCAGAATGGGCAAATCAAGCATTGAAGTGGAATCTGTAGAATTCCCTGAAGATGTAACACAGGCTGATTTTGTAGCAAAATTAAAAACGCTTAATGATGACAAAAATATCCATGCGGTTTTGATTTTTAAACCGCTTCCAGAACAGCTGGATGAAGAAGAAATCAAATATATCTTAAGCCCGGAAAAAGACCCGGATGCTTTAAATCCAACAAACCTTGGTAAATTAATGATTGCGGATGAAAGAGGCTTCTTCCCATGTACAGCAGAAGGCGTTATGGAGCTGCTGAAGCACTATGAAATTGATGTTAAAGGTAAAGATGTTGTCATTATCAACAACTCAAATGTTCTTGGAAAACCGCTGGCAATTATGCTGACCAATGAATTCGCAACAGTGACCATGTGTCATGTGTTCACAAAAGACACACCGTCTTATACAAAAAAAGCGGATATTGTTGTTACAGCTGCTGGTATCTATGGCCTGGTTAAACCGGATATGTTAAGCGAAGACTGTATTCTGGTTGACGTTGCAATGTCCCAGATGAAAGATGAAAACGGCGAATTTGTATTAAACGAAGAAGGCAAAAAGATCCGTACGGGTGATGCCCACGTTGACTGCCTGGATAAGGTTGCAATGATCACCTCTGCTACGCCTGGCTGCGGCGGAGGAACTGGCCCGATCACCACCGCTCTTCTGGCACAGCATGTCATTAAAGCCTGCAAACAGCAGAACAATTTATAGGAATGGGAATTAAGCCCGGGAGAGTATCTCCCCGGGCGGATTAAATATAGACGGAGGAAGTAAAAATGATTATTTCTCAAAAGAAATCTTTTGAAGATGTATTAGAATATTTAAAGGATGCAAAGAAAGTGGTCATCACTGGTTGTTCTGAATGTGCGACCGTTTGTAAAACCGGTGGGGAAGAAGAAGTTGAAGCCATGAAAGCTGCACTGGAAGCCGAAGGTAAAGAAGTCTTGGCAACCAAGGTTTTAACAACTTCCTGTAATGTGCTTTTAAACAAAAAAGAGTTAAAGGAAATCAAAGGTGAGCTGGGCGACGCAGATGCTGTACTGTGTATGGCTTGCGGCGATGGAGTCCAGACTGTTGCCAAGGGGGTTAAAAAAGAAACCTATCCGGCAAATGACACCATGTTTGTTGGCGAAACCGTCCGCAATGGTATCTTTGAAGAAATGTGTAAAACCTGCGGTGACTGCGTACTTGGAAGAACTGCTGCAATCTGCCCGATTACCCGCTGTGGCAAATCCTTATTAAACGGTGCCTGCGGTGGCTCCAGAGACGGAAAATGCGAAGTTATTCCTGAAAATGACTGTGCATGGATTGAAATTTATAAAAAATTGAAAGAACAGGGTAAAGAAGAATTACTTGAAGAAATTCAGCCATTACGCGGCTATAAAAAAGTTGCTTACCCAAGAACAATTAATTTAAGAGATCAGGAAAAGGATGGTGAATAAGATGAGCAGTTTATTACAACAGACATTAGAAGCCGGTAAATTTGCGATTACTGCAGAAATGGCACCACCAAAAGGGACTGATTTCAGCCATATTTTAGAAATTGCCGACCTGTTAAAGGGGCGTGTGCAGGGTGTTAATGTTACAGACTATCAGTCTGCTGCCGTTAAAGCGTCTTCCTTGGCTATGTGCGTTGAACTTGAAAAGAAAGGCCTGGAATCAATTTTACAGATGACAGGACGTGACCGCAATCGTATTGCCATCCAGGGTGAAATGTTATCCGCAGGTCATTTTGGCGTAAAAAATATGCTGGCGTTGACCGGTGACCACACCACCACAGGTGACAATCCTGAAGCTAAGCCGGTATTTGAAATGGATTCTGTATCCATTCTTCAGACTGCTGAAGTATTAATGAGCGGTCAGGATCTTGCGGGTAATGAGTTGAAGGGAGCACCAGATTTCTACCTGGGCGCTTGTGTTACCCCAGTTTTTGATCCGATTGAAGTACAGCTGATCAAAATGCGCAATAAAATCAAAGCCGGTGCCAAGTTCTTCCAGACACAGGGTGTATTTGACATTGAAGTTATGCGTGAATTTAAAGAACTGACCAAGGACATGGACTGCTATGTTCTGGCTGGTATCATTCCGCTTAAGTCTGCCGGTATGGCAAAATTCATGAACCGCAGCGTACCTGGAATCTCTGTGCCGGACGCTTTAATTGAACGCTTAACCGAAGCTGAAGACAAGGCCGCTGAAGGCATTAGAATTGCCGGCGAATTTGTAGCGCAGCTGAAGGAAGAGGGCGTGTGCGACGGTGCT
This sequence comes from Eubacterium callanderi, assembly GCF_900142645.1. Lineage (GTDB taxonomy): Bacteria > Bacillota > Clostridia > Eubacteriales > Eubacteriaceae > Eubacterium > Eubacterium callanderi. Next base: position 43,978 of record NZ_FRBP01000010.1, on the reverse strand, counting down.
CACATTATGGCGATCGGCGCAGAAGAAAACGTACCGAAGATTCTGGACGTAGCTGGTTTATAGGAGTAGTGAACTGATGAGAATTACTGTAATAGGTGCAGGCCCGGGTGGCTATGAAGCCGCTATTATGGCTGCAAAACTGGGTGCAGAAGTCACCTGTATTGAAAAAGACGAAGTCGGCGGTACCTGTTTAAACCGCGGATGTATTCCAACAAAAGCTTTTCTGGCAGCCTCCGATGTTCTGGAAACTGTTGAAAGCGCTAAGGATTTTGGCATTAACATTGACGGCACTGTCAGCGTTGACTACAAAGCGGTTGTCGACCGTAAAAATAAAGTAAAAGACGGCCTGATCAAAGGGATTCATTTTCTCTTTGAAGAAAACAAGGTAAACCTGATCAAAGGTACGGGCAAAATCGTCGATAAAAATACCGTTGAGGTTACCAAAGAAGATGGTTCAACCGAAACTATTGAAACGGATAAAATTATTCTGGCCACCGGTTCTGTTCCGGTAAGCCCGGGAATGTTTAAATATGACGGGAAAAAGGTGATCACTTCCGACGAAGTGCTGGATCTGGAAAAAGCTCCGGAATCCATTATTATCGTTGGCGGCGGTGTCATCGGCTGTGAAATCGGCCAGTTCTTGAGCCGCATGGGCACAAAGGTAACCATTGTAGAAGCACTGGAACAAATTCTTCCAAATGAAGACAAGGATGTTTCCAAGCAGCTTCTGCGTCAGTTTAAAAAGGACAAAATTAAGGTACACACCGGTGTAGGGGTGGCTGAAGTTGAAGTTTCTGACGATGGTGTTAAAGCTTCTTTGGCTAACGGCAAATCCGTTGAGGCTGAAATGATGCTGGTTGCTATTGGCCGCCGCAGTTTTGTGGACAATCTGGGTGCACAGGATGCTGGTGTTGAAGTGGATGAGCGCGGTCGTATTATTGTCAATGACAAGATGGAAACCTCCGTTCCCGGCGTTTATGCCATTGGGGACATCGTTGCGACAGCTCAGCTGGCGCACGTTGCCTCAAAAGAAGGGATCGTCGCTGTTGAAAACGCCATGGGCGCAGACAAGCATGTCACTTATGCCGCGGTACCGCGCTGCGTATACACCGAGCCAGAAGTTGCCGGCGTTGGCTTAACTGAAAAGGACTGTGAAAAGAAGGGCGTCGAATATAAGCTTGGAACCTTTGATTTCAGAGCTTTAGGTAAGGCACAGGCCATTGGTAAAATTCAGGGTTTTGTAAAGGTCATTGTGGATAACAACGATGTGATCGTTGGCGCTTCCATTGTCGGACCACACGCGACCGACCTGTTGGCTGAACTGAGTCTGGCAGTACATTTAGGCTTAACGGCTGAACAGGTGGGTGATGTTATTCATCCGCATCCGTCACTGTCTGAAGCACTGATGGAAGCACTGCACGACGTACACGGAAAATCCGTTCATAAATAATTAAATGAGGCTCTCTCAAAAAGAGAGCCTTTTTTAAAAGAGAGTTCTTTTTTAGCTTGAACTCATGGCGTTATCGTGATATATTAAAGTCAAAATATACAATATTTAAGGAGAAAAAACCATGAACGTACCACAGGAATTAAAATACGATAAGGAACAACATCTTTGGATTGCAGTTGATGATAATGTAGCAACCATTGGTATTACGGATTTCGCACAGGATAAAATGGGTGATATCTTATTCGTAGAGCTTGCAGATGAAGACGACGAATTTGAACGTGGGGATGAATTCTCAGTTGTTGAATCCGGAAAGAAAGCCTCTCCGCTGGAAGCGCCATTCGCTTTTAAGGTTCTGGAATCCAATCAGGATTTAGATGACGAACCAGAAGCGATTAATGAGGATGCTTATGCAAACTGGATTGTTAAGGTTCAGATCACAGATGACGAAGGTATTGAAGACTTGGTAGATGCAGCTGAATACGAAGCAGCAATTGCTGAATAAGGTTTTTCTTTAAATGGTCATTGATTGTCATATCCATTGCGCTTTAAGTGGTTTTGGCAAACTGAAAAAAGGATTGATGTCTGAGGATACACCGGAGCGAGAAGGCTGGTTTTTGTCACTGGCAGCGCGGTACCGCAAGCACAATGTCAAAGCGCTGCGTGACGGCGGTGACGCTTATGGCGCGGGCACTGCTTTTAAGCCAATCGCTGAGGATGCTGGTATTATCTTCAGAACACCGCTGGTGGCCCTGTATAAAACAGGTCACTACGGAGATTTTTTGGGAGAAGCCATTACCGATTTTGAATCCTGCCGTAAAAAAATGGATCAGCTGCTCAAACGTAAGCCTGATTTTATTAAGATTATTCAGTCAGGAATTATGAGCTTTGATCATTTTGGAGAGGCTGGCAGTCTGGAATTCACAGATGAGGAGCTCCGCTATCTGATTGACCGGGCCCATGACGCCGGACTGCGGACGATGGTGCATGTCAATACGCCGAAGGGCATTATGATGGCCATCGAAGCTGGGGCAGACAGCATTGAACATGGATATTGCATTGATGCAGACTGCATCGCAGCTATGAAAGAAAAAGATATTGTCTGGGTACCGACACTGGCGCCTTTTGCCAATATAGCAGGCTGCGATAAAAGCCATCCGCTTTCCCGATACCGGGAGGTTTCACAGCGCTATTTTACCGGGCATAAGCTTCAGGTGAAAAAGGCCCACGAGGCTGGCGTAACCATTGCCCTGGGCAGTGACGCCGGCGCGTCGCTTGTGATACATGGACTGGCGTCCAGAGAAGAACTGAGCTATCTGACAGACTGCGGGCTGACAAAGGCCGAGGTGTTTACAAATGGCTGCAGGGTTCTGGAACTGGATGAAGCGCAATTTAAAAAATGATAACAAATTCAGGAGTCCTTCAGGGCTCCTTTTTAGTGCGCGTTGTAAAAAAGAGAAATAAAGTCATCTAAGACAATAGAGGAACCCCCTTTTCAAAATGCTTTAAATCGGGTACAATTAAACGATGTGGGATGTGTGCTCAAAACATTAAACTTCTGAAAAATAAGGAATAAATTATGCATGAACTCGTAACAGTGCGTCCAGACAATTTTGTGGATGTAGCGGATTATATACCAACCATTGAAACAGATGTAAAGTATTATTCTGGGGATAACTTTGTCGGCGAACGGATCGAAGGCTACAATGCTCCTATTATCCTGGTAACCAGGGAGACGGCTGATGCGTTGAAGGCAGCCCAGAGCAAGCTGATGACCAAGGGCTACTGCCTGAGGGTGTATGACGGATACCGGCCTCAGAGAGCTGTAGAACATTTTTTGAGGTGGAAGGACAGGCCGGAAACCGGCGAAACCAAGGCCCGCCATTACCCGGATTTTACCAGGGCAGAGGTTTTTGACGAAGGCTTTATCGCTGCCCGTTCAACCCATACAAGGGGCAGCACAGTGGACTTGACGGTGGTGGATATGCGCAATGGACAGGAACTGGACATGGGGGGCTTCTTCGACTATTTTGAGGAAAGCTCTTACAGTAATTATACGGATCTTACGGCAATTCAGAGCCGTAACCGGATGATGTTGAAATATCTGATGCTGTCCTGCGGTTTTGAGCCGTTTTTTCAGGAATGGTGGCACTTTACTTTAGGTAACGAGCCCTATCCCAACACTTATTTCGATTTTGAAATTCAATAGTAAGAGGTAGAAAATTAAATTATGGACAATGAAAAAAACACGGAACTGGGGACTATGCCGGTAGGCAGGCTGATGTTCAAGCTGGCTCTGCCAGCCATTGTGGCTCAGGTTATCAATGCCCTTTACAACATTGTTGACCGTATGTATATCGGCCATATTGAAGGGGTTGGGCCTATGGCCCTGACCGGGGTGGGCATTACTTTTCCGATCATTATGCTGATTACAGCCTTTGCGGCGATGATTGGAATGGGGGGTGCGCCTCTGGCAGCCATTCATCTTGGAGAAAAGAACCGGGACAGCGCTGAGGGGATTCTGGGAAACGCAGCAACGCTGCTGCTCATTCTGTCAGTGGTGCTTACCGCTTTCTTTCTGATCTTCCAGCGGCCGCTGCTCATGGCCTTTGGCGCCAGTGAAAACACCATTGAGCATGCGCTTCAGTATATGACGATCTATCTGTGCGGGACCATTTTTGTGATGGCGACCTTAGGCTTAAACTCCTTTATCAATACACAGGGCTTTGCGAAAACCGGTATGCTGACTGTACTTATCGGCGCAGTACTGAATATTATCCTGGATCCGGTTTTTATTTTTGTGTTTGGCATGGGCGTCCGGGGCGCCGCACTGGCAACCATTCTTTCACAGGCTGTTTCGGCTATCTGGGTCTGTCGGTTTTTGATGGGCAAAAAAACCACCATCAAAATTAAGCCTTCCAGAATGCGTCTTAAAAAAGAGTATGTGGTGGGGATTATTTCCCTTGGCATATCGCCTTTTATCATGCAGTCCACCGAGAGCCTGCTTAACATTACCCTGAATGCCTCGCTTCAGTTTTACGGCGGAGACCTGGCTGTGGGCGCTATGACCATAATCGGCAGTATTTCGCAACTGGGACTCATGCCGCTCATGGGACTGACCCAGGGTGGGCAGCCCATTATTTCCTATAATTATGGAGCCAGAAACTACGATCGTGTGCGCAAGGCCTACCATTTGATGATTGCGGCCAGCTTTACGCTGTCCATGGTAATCTGGGCCATTGTGGAATTTTTTCCAGAGGTGGTCATCGCCATCTTTACAACCGACCCGCAGCTCTCCAGCCTGACGGTCTGGGCGATCCGTATTTTTATGATGTGCCTTGGTATTATGGGATTGCAGACCGGATGCCAGCAAACCTTCCTGTCGTTGGGACAGGCTAAGGTTTCGGTCTTTCTGGCCATGCTGCGAAAACTGATTCTACTGATTCCACTGATTTTGATTATCCCCCGGGTGACAGGCCTTGGAATGACCGGGGTTTTTCTGGCACAGCCCATTGCGGATTTTATCGCGGTGGTATCGACAGTGGCTGTGTTTGCTGTAAAGATAAGGAAGATTATCCCGAGACCAGCCAAAACAGCTTAAATCCATTAAGCATAGCATAAAGATTTCGTTAAGATGGCCGTGGATGTACGCAATCTGTGGTATAATATCCTACAACTTCTATATTTAAAGGAAAAGGAAAATGAAAAAAGGAAAAAAAGCCTTCTGGACAGTCGTGGTGGCCGTGGTGGTCGTTCTCGCGATTCTTTTGTCCCTCAACCATTTTTACGTAGACTATCTCTGGTTTAGTGAAATGGGTTATCTCAACGTTTTTTTTAAGGAGCTGGTCACGAAGGTGCAGATCGGTACACCGGTATTTGTGGTGCTGCTGGTCCTGCTCTTCTTCTACCTGAAATTCTTAAAAAAGATTTCGGAACGTTATCTGGGTATTACCCAGGCAGTGCGAACAAAACGGGAAAAAACCATCGGTGCAGTGCTGTCAGTGGTGGCAGCTGCTGTGATTACCGGTTTTATTGCCAACAGCCTCTGGTCTGAAATCCTTCAGTTTACCAATGCCACGGATTTTGGCACGACAGATCCGCTGTTTGGAAAGGATCTGTCCTTTTATTTCTTTACGCTGCCGTTATTGAAGGGCGCTTACGGTGTGGTTATGACCTGCTTTTTTGGCATGGTCATTCTGACGCTTTTGTATACTGTTTTTGTTATGTACCGCGAAAAGGACTTTCGGATTCAGACAGCCCAGAGCATGGACGATTTTAAAAGCGGCGCCAAGGATATTTTTACCACCTTCCTGACCCTGGCCTCCAAGCAGATTGGCGTATTCCTGGGAATATTTTTTCTGCTTCTGGCTTTCAGCAGCTTTATCGGCCGTTATGAAATGCTCTATGGTGGAACGGGAATGGTCTATGGTGCAGGCGCTTCGGACATCACCATTGGCATGAAGGTGCTTTATGTGAAGATCGCCCTGTGTCTGGTTCTGGCCGTTACCTCTGTGCTTGCGGGCTTCCGCAAAAATTACAAGATGATGGCAGCCGGTCCGGTACTCCTGATTGCCGTGGCCCTGCTGGGCGGCGTGGGACAGGCAGCTTACGAATACCTGTCGGTGGTGCCAAACCAGTATACCAAGGAAGCACCTTACATTGAAAAGAATATCGCCAGCACGCAAAAGGCCTATGGCCTGGACAAAGTGACCATCAAGGATTTTTCACCGACCCAGGACATTACAGCCCGGGATATTCAGGAAAATGAAGCGACCATCAGCAATATCCCCATCAATGACCAGAAACCAACCAAGGACATGTACAATTCGCTGCAGGGGATCCGAAACTATTATAAGTTCTACGATGTGGATGTGGACCGTTATTTTGTTGACGGCAAATATACCCAGGTATTTTTGGGAACGCGTGAAATGGAAAATTCGGCTCTGCCGGATGATGCTAAGACCTGGGTGAATCAGCATCTGAAATATACCCACGGCTTCGGTGTTGCCATGTCGCCAGTGAATAAAACCAATTCTGTGGGGCAGCCAGAGCTTATCGTCAAGGATATTCCGCCAGTGACGGATACCCAGAGCCTTGAAATCGAACAGCCAAGGGTTTATTTTGGCGAGGGGGATTACAAATATGTGGTCACCAACGCGGCCAATCCAGAATTTGACTATCCGGAAGGGGACAACAATAAGGAAAACTATTACGAAGGCACCGGCGGTATTAAGCTGTCGCTGCTCAACCGGATTTCCTTTGCCCTGTATTACGGATCGCCTGAGATGCTGCTGACCAGTGAGATTACCTCAGACAGCAAAATTCTCATCAATCGGAATGTGATGGACCGTGTATCCAAGCTTGCGCCCTTCTTAGAGTATGACAACAAGCCCTACATGGCGCTGGCGGACGGCAAGCAGTACTGGATTGTGGATGGCTTTACCACCAGCAGCAAGTACCCATACGCCCAGCCCTATGATAAAACCACTGGCAAGAATTACATTAAAAACCCGGTGAAGGTAGTGGTGGACGCCTACAATGGTGACGTCACCTTCTATAAGGTAGACGATGAGCCTGTGCTTGAAACTTACAGCAAGATTTTTCCGGGGCTGGTCAAAGATATTTCTGAGATGCCCAAGGGCCTGAAGGAGCACATCCGTTACTCCAAAACCCTGTTCGACATTCAGTCCGATATTTATAAAACCTACCACATGAGTAATCCTCAAGTGTTCTATAACCGCGAGGACCAGTGGGAAACCGCCAACCAGTTCTTTGGCGCATCCAAGGAGGAGGTGCCCATTGACTCGTCCTATACGATTATGAAGCTGCCGGACCGGCAGACTGAGTTTATGCTGACAACAACCTTTACCCCCAGGAACAAGGACAACATGATTGCCTGGCTGGCCGGGGTATCGGACGGGGACGATTATGGACAGCTGCTGCTGTACCAGTTCCCGAAACAGCAGTTGGTTTACGGCCCCATGCAGATCGAGCAGCGGATCGACCAGAATACCACCATATCCCCGCAGCTGACACTGCTGAGCCAGCAGGGCTCCACAGTGCTGCGCGGTAACCTGATGACCATTCCCATCGAGGATGCCATCATCTATGTTGAACCGATTTATATACAGGCCAGCGCAGGAGAGAACAACCTGCCAGAGGTCAAAAAGGTGATCGTGAGCTATCAGAATGAGATTGTCATGGCAGACTCGCTGAACCAGGCCCTCGGCCAGATTTTCAATTACGATGCAGGTGAAGCGCCGGCAGGGGCCAATACCGCCGTTTCCACGGCGACGCCGAACAGCAGCTCTGCCACAAGCGCAGCGGATCTCTCCATCCGGGCAAACCAGCTGTTCCAGGAAGCCCAGAACGCCCAGAAATCAGGCGACTGGGCAGGTTATGGCAGCAAGCTCAATGAGCTTCAGGACGTATTGAACCAGCTGCAGCAGGCAACAGGTGCCTCACAGCCGCAATAGAAAGTACATAGACCCCTTCCAAGCGGAAGGGGTCTTTTGTTTGTCTTAAAATTAACATTAAGTTAGCTAAATTTAACTGTCTTTTTGCTGCGCAGTATGTTATAATGATTCTAAAGTATAAAAAATTTAGAAGGGAGTTGAATTTTTATGCCATCTTTTGGAGATCCATTTGCAGCAAATGTGGAACGAAAAATGACTAAGAAGGAACTGGCTCAAGCCATCCGCCTTGATTTAGCAGGTGAGCTTGAAGCGATTTATTTATACGATGCCCATGCGCAGGCGACAGACGATCCTGTCGCTAAAAAGGTGTTAGAGGACATCCGTGATGAAGAAAAGGCCCATATGGGTGAACTGACAACGCTGCTGCGTTATCTGGACCCTGTGGAGGCAGAGCTGTTTGAGGAAGGCGCCGGGGAAGTCCACGAAATGCTGGAAGAGCTCGGTATTGAATCGGGCAGCAGTGAAGCCCAGACAGCAGAAGGCCCGACTGTCGGCAGCCTGATTGAGGATTAGGAGGGACCGTATGGATTATTTATCAAGAGAAGCCGCGCCTTTTGGCGATGCCCTTTGGGAACAGATTGATACAACCATTGTCGAAACACTTAAGAAGTATCTGGTCGGCCGCCGCTTTCTGCCGCTTTACGGCCCCCTTGGCCCAGGCGCCCAGTCAGTTGCAGTTGACAGCAGCGACAAGGATGAAAGCTTTAAGGACGGTGTGGTGCAGACCACAGGACGAAAATTTGTGGAGCTGGTACAGCTGTACGAAGATTTTCCGTTATTCTGGAGAGACCTGGAAGCCAGCGAGAGAACCGGCGTGCCAGTGGATCTTTCCGCAGCGGCCCGCGCGGCACAGGCCAGCGCAAAGGCTGAGGATCAGCTGATTTTCTTTGGAAATAAAGCGCTGGGCGTAGACGGCCTGCTGACCGTACCCGGCAGCAATACCATTAAGATGGACGACTGGGCAGAAGGGCAGAATGCCTTTGCCAATATCGCCGCCGGCGCGTCCATGCTGGTCGAAAAGGATATGCTTGGCCGTCTCGCCCTGATCATGGGGCCAGATCTTTATTTTAAGCTTCAGCGGATTCAGCCGGGAACCGGCGTCATGGAAATTGACCGTATTAAAAGCCTGCTGGACGGACGGGTTTACCGTTCAAACGCGCTGGCAGGAAAAGCCGTTCTGGTCTGCGCCGAAGCCCAGTACATGGATCTGGCAATCGGCCAGGATCTGGCCGCGGCCTACTTAGAGCTGGTTAACCTGAACCATTATTTCAGAATACTTGAAACCGCGGCGCTTCGCGTTAAGAACAGTGAAGCCATCGTCGTATTTGAATAAAAGTCATTTTATAAGCGCCTTTCTCCCCAGCTTCTGGAGCGAAAAGCGCTTTATTTTATTAAACCGTTGCCTTTTAACAGAAAGCATAATATAATGAAAGTACCACATAATTAAATGGAGAGTAATATGATAAGGTTTGAATTGAGTAAGAAAGCATCGGATAAAATCAGGAAGACTGCTGCCCATATTCTGGAGGTACAGGAGGAGCGCTGCCCCGTCGTTAAAACACAGATGAAGCTTGCCATGAGCGATCCGCAGTTTGCCGGACTGGTTGCCCGGTGCAGGGATACCCAGTGCGCATTTGCAGAACGGGATGCGGCATGGGAAGAGCTGATGGAGCTGCTGCCCTCCAAAAGGCTGGATTTTGACAGTATGCGTCAGGATGCCCTATCCTATTACGGTGATGACTCCGACGAGGTTGAGCACGGCATGGTATTTGAGGTAGTGCGGGAAACCTACGACCTGATGACCCGCTGCCTGTACGACGGTGTGGACTTTGACACAGAATCTTATAATATTACGGATATCGGACCTTTAGGCCGCTGTCTTTCCGATGGGTTTCATCACTTTTACTGCAATGTGGTGTTTGGCGAAATAGAGGCTGGCTTGAGCTGGGGGAGGATGCTGGATGAGCCTCTGAGTCTTGATAAGATAAACTATGTCTACCTGTATGACCAGTTTGAGCGTTTTGAGTTTGGCTGGTGGCAGATTTATGGGGATAAAAAGAAGCTGTACTTTGATATATACAACGAAGGCACCCGGAACTCAAAACAGAAAATGCGCAAATGCGCAGTTGAACAGAAGATGCCCAAAAAGCCCCAGCCCTTTTACGGCGAGTATGTGAGACGCTGCGCAGAGCTGATGCTTGAAAACCCATCCCTCAAGCAAAAGGCCTTTAAAGAAATGGCAGTGGCGCAGGATGCCTTTAAAACCGGCGATGAAAGCCTGAACGGCGAGATCGCCGTAACCCTTTATAAACGTTTGAACACCCTTCACGAGCCCATCCTGGCCATGATACCTGAGTTAAATGCTACAGATACGATCCTGATCAACACTGTTGCCCGGATGCGCGCCGACTACCTTTTTTACCTCTTAATGCATCTGGTTTACCTGAAGTCCGCTGGTATGAGCCTTTTGGATGAAGCCAGCCAGCTCATGATTGAGCAAAATTCTCAGGAGCCTGTTCCGCCGACGGCCTTTGAGACACTGGCGGTGGGCTATCTGAGCGGTGCCCAGGGAGAAATGCCGGAACAAAATGCCCGGGCGCTGGATGAAATGATGGACTTTATTGAGGAGGCCGGGCTTTTGAGCATGAATAAATACGGCCAGCTGCAGCCCACCCCCATGGAGATGACCCCGAGACTGCTTTAGGCCCTGCTGAAGCATGGCTATGGCGCATATGTTATGGCGCTCATGGGGCGTTATAAATATGAAATCATGTATGGTACCATGGATTTAATGGAGACGCTCAATGCTTTCTTTGCTGAGCTTGACGGGCCAATGCTTTATTAATGTGAGACCCTTTCGCGAAAGAGTAAGAGAAAGAATAAGAGACACACTGTTGTGTTAAAGCGATTGTTTTAAAATAAGTCGCTGAAAGTTGTTTTAAATCCGCTATTTTGGGTAAAAATTTAGTAGTGTGTAGTATTGTAATGTTGGAAAGGAGTGTTACCCAAAATGATGATTGAAAAAGAAGTAAAGCAATGCCAATGTAAAGAGCCTTCAGGTGTTCATCCGGAAACAGACCAGCTGGGATTTTGGATGGCGTGTAATGATTGTGGGGGGAAGATCGACGCTACCTATGAATATTTTGAGGGTTTTGGCGAAATGAAGCAGCGGCGAGACGCTTACAGCCTGGAACACGAATAAGAACAGATGATTAAAAATAAGATAACTTCAGAATAAATATTATAAGAAATGTTTATTCTGAAGTTTTTTATTTTGCCTTGAAAAATGATGCGGTATTGGTTGTTTATTCCCGAAACAGTTACGGCTTTTTAATTATAGAGCTTCCGTCTCTGGGGCAACCTCATGATGCCAGGAATCCTCGCGCCAGAGCGCTTTGATTTCCTCATGCTTGGCAGGGCGCACCAGATAAAGGCCGATGGAGGTAAAGACGATAAAAACAGCAATGCCAACTAACATCTGCTCTGGAGGAACAGCAAGGCTGGCAATGCCGGCAACCGGATCCTCAGTCACAAAAATCTTTGCTGAGATATCAATAAGAGCGTGAACGACAACCGGGCCCCAGAGATTGCGGGTACGCAGGTAAACCGCGCCGAAAAAGATACCCAAACCTGTGGCATAGCCCACCTGAATCAGTGTCGGCCCAACGGTGGAAAACAGATTTACGAGGTGTATGAGGCCAAAGGCAATGCTGGAAGCCAGAAGAGACATCATAATTGGGTTTTTGGCATTGCGCCACTGGTACATCATATTGGAGAGAACCACGCCGCGGCAGGTAACCTCCTCATAAAGTCCCGGGGCAATGCCGCCCGTAACGGCTAATAGCAGGCCATAGGAGGATTCCAGAGGCGTGCCCAAAAACAGGTTGGGAATAATATTCAAGAGAAGGACCAAAAATCCCCAGGAAGCAAAAACCATACTCGGCTTCAGGTTCTTTTTCCAGAAGCCGAATTTAAACTGATTGTCATAGCTGTGTTTCATGATCAGGATGACAAGTAAGGCCAGAAAAATTTCTGGCAGATCATTGCTCAGCAGGGTATTCTGCGCCGCTTTAGTATCAAAACCATTGAGGGACAGCACGACGATCTGGCCGATGATCCCGCCGCCCAGAAGCCCAATGACAGGCAGCAGAAAAGCCGCCAGAATAGGATGCTTTAAAAAACGATGCTTTTTTTGTTTCATAAAATGCTCCTTTAATCGAGTTTTCTTTTTTTACGGGCCCAAACCATAATACCTGCGGCGCAGAGCAGAAGCAGTACAGCGGCGCCGGCCAGAGGCAGAGTGTCTGTTATGCCGGTGCCCACATTGGCGGCCTGGCTGTTATTGTTATCGGGATTCACCGGATTATCTGGGTTTACCGGTTCTTCGGTCTGTACCGCCGTTGATTTAAAGATAAAGTTGCTGTCTGAGGTGTAAGTGCGGGCCAGCACATAAAACTGCCCCTTATAGGCAGCAGCCGACGGATTGGCCAGCGCGGCGTTGTCCACCCGTTTTTTATAAGGCGTCAGACCACCCGAGGTGCCGAGGGTATAGGTATCGGTACTGGCATCGGTGGTTTCAGGGCCCACCAGCATAAAGCCGTCCTTGACCGCCGCACTGGCAAAGCCGGACAGATTACCGGTTTTAATGCCTGTCATGTCCAGCTCGGATGGAACATAAACACCGTTATCCAGGGTAAGACGTTCCACACCTGGCAGAGTACCGTTCTGGTTGCCCGATTCCAGGCCGCCGGTTACAATGAGCTGCCCATGTCCGGCGCTGACCAGAGGCCCAGAGACTGCCCGCAGCGTATTGCCCATTGGGGTGAGCGTGTGGTTTTCAAGACTGACGGAATAGACAGTGTTGTTGAATGTGTTATTGAAAATGCCAGACACAGCCAGCAGCTGTCCGTCATTGTTGACAAGGGCAGCCGAGTTTGGGAAGGTTTTGTCATTCCAGCCCGGCGTCTGTGTCCAGGTGCTGCCGTCATAGGTCAGAATCATGCCAATGGAGACCGGCTTCGCGGCAGCCGGATCCTCAACCCCGGTGTTGTAGCTGTAAATCAGGAGCTTATCCTGCCAGACAACCGCTGTGGCATTGAACATGACCGTGTTTTCAGGCAGCGTGACCTGATCCCAGGCTTTCGTGTTGACGTTGAAACGCCAGAGCTTTTCCACAAGCTCAGGGAAGGTATAATAATGGGGGATGCAGTAGAGATAATCACCGTAGCCCACCATCTGGTAAGCGTCAATATCATAGAAGGCAGGATCTTCCGGCAGAGGCAGCGTGTTTTCAAAATAATCCACATTTTTGACTTTGCCGAAGTCGTAGGACTGGTGTCCCTCACCTTTTTCAGAAGAAGTGACCGATACCCGGGCCATGCCGCTCACATCCGCAGGTCGTGAAACCACCAGCCGCTGGCCGCCGTCTTCAAAAGCCTCTGAAGACTGAATGCCAGCCGCTTTGCCGTCAATGGTGACCGTTGGGTTTTTCCCAAAGAAGTAGCCGTCAATGGTCACCGTATCCTCTGCAATATTCGCAGCGTTGACAACCGGGTATGGGTTATCCGTAACGGATTGATCAAGATTGATGAAGCCGTCAGACACACATTTGTCCTTAAATTCATCGTATTTTGTGACACTGCCGATGGTGCGGGCAGTGCGCATCGCGGCTGAATCATCCGGGTAACGTCCAGCCAGTACCGCCACCGCGCCGGTGATCATGGGTGTTGCCATGGAGGTACCATCCGAATAATTATAGGGGAGCGTGGTACTGCCAATCCCCAGATTGTCGATGTAGACAGGGCCGTCTTCATAGACATATTCGCCGTGGCCGTTGGGGAAGACCATATCAAGCCCCTTTAAGGTCAGGCAGAGCTGGAAATTCGCGTAGTCTGTATTTTTTGGCAAAATCTGAGCGGCGCCAGTGTTAAAACTGTTAAAGCCGCCGTCCCGTCCCCTTGCCAGAGACGTACCATCGCCAAGGAGCGCAAAGCTGCCGTCTGTCAGCCTGACCATCACTTCGGCCTGGCCGCAGCTGTGGCCGCCCTCACCTGCGACGTTCAGAGAAAAGCGATACGCCTCAGAAGAATCGAAGCCAGAAGCCTGGGTCAGGTCGACCGGCTCCGAGTAAACAGCGTTCCCCTCTGCGGTGCCCTGGAGCTTTAAGCTGTTCTTACCGTTATACACCTTTTTACCAGAGATTTCGCCACACAGCTCACCCTTTGAGGGATCAGCGCTGGTATAAAATTTAAGGGAATCCGAGCCCTCAAAGCCCTCGTAAAAGAGATTATTGTCTGAAAATTCCGGATAGTAAAGAGCTTTGTCTGTTAGCCAGGTAGAAAGGATCCGGGAGCCAGGCGCCACGATATCCGTGGTGCGCTCACCATAGCAGCTGTAAGCGGCCATGAGGCCATAGGCGTTGGCGGCGTCCACCACAACGGCGTAAGGGTTATTTATAAAAGTGGAGGACAGAATCCCGGTTCGGTCATTGTCTGTTGCCGAGTTGGCAGACCCGTAGACAGAGAGCATCCCCATCTTGCCAAGCTTTTCCACAGCCAGATCCAGAGATTTTGGAGAGCCAGAGCTGGTAAAGGAACAGTTGACCGCTTTCAGGTTAACGCCAAGATCAATGGCAGACGCCATGTAATCATAGCACGCAAGCACAGTGGAAATAAAGCTTCCGTAGCGCAGGGCCATGATTTTGGCGTTCTGAGAAGTGCCGGAAACACCGCCGTTTCTCCATTCTGCGCCGATGATGCCCGCGCAGTGTGTGCCGTGGCCGTCGGGGTCAGAGGTATCCGCCGGATCAGCACTGGCGTAGCTGATGCCGTGCTCACCCCCAGGCAGGTTCAGAGTGCCCCGGCGCCACATTTTGTTTTTTAAATCGGGATTATCGTGGTCCACACCCGTGTCCAGCACCGCGACGACAACATCGTCACTGCCGGCAGCGCCGGAATCCTGGTTCCAGCCGTCATAGTGCATGTCAAAGCCCGGTAAAGAGCTGAAATAGTCGCCCGTGTTGTCATAAGCCCACTGGTAATCGGTCATGGAATCGGCTGTGTTGACAGCGCCGGGCGCCTTGGCGGCAGGCGCTGCCTGCAAGCCTTTGGCAGTCGGCTCATCTGCGGCGGCCCTGGTTTCTCCATTAGCGGCAGCTTCCGGCACCACAGTTTTGTCGGTTTCGACCGCCGACGGTTCCGGTGCCACAGTCTCCGCTGCGCCGGATTCATCCGTCATAGACGAGATGGCGTAATTTGGCTCAGCGAAGGCCACCTGAGGATAGGTGTTAAGCTCCGCGATGAGCTCCTCAGTGCTGCGGCTCTCGTCCCGCACCAATGCCAGCACCTGGCCGCTGGTGTCTGCCGACGTGCTGCGTGCCCTAGCGGCTGGAAAATTTGAGAGATCCATAAGCACCTCGGCGCCAGCAAGCAGGCCTGGTACCGCGCTGCGCGTGAGCGGCGAAGCCTTCTCCATACAGACAATGGCCTCACCTGCCGCGCAGTCCTCATAGGACACTGGCGTTTCTTCCTCCTGGGCCAATACACCCGCCGGAACCAGTGATAAAACCATGAGCAGGCTGAGTAAAATACATAGAATACGTTTTTTCACAATATTCTCCTTTCGTTTTACTTATTTATATAATGAATTTGTTATTTCTGTCCGCTGTTTTTTCGGTAAACGGCCAGACCGCAGAGCGCCGCACCCAGGAGGGCAAGGCACATGTACAGGGAAGCCTGTGTCCCCAGAATACCAGTGGAGAGGTTTCCGCTGGTGCCAGCGCTATCCGCCGGAGCGTCTGCGCTGCCGCCTGGAGTGTCCGGCGTCACAGGTACATCCGGCGTATCAGCAAAGACCGTATCCGTCTGGTAATAAAGACATTTGCCCGTATCCAGATCACGGCCAGTGATGAGGTAGCGGTCCCCGGTCCATAAGCCCGGGGAAGCGTTCTGGCCGCTGAGGGCCTTTGTCTGGCCATCGCTGCCAATGAACAGATAGTCCCGGCATTCCGTGTCATTGTTGTTTTCTATAAAGGGCAGAGCTGGCGCCAGAAAGGTGCTTTCCACCGCGATGCCCGAGGCGCCGCCCTTTACAGAAAGGACATTCTGGGTTTCATTAACCGCTGACCGGATGCGCCCAACCACCTTGGATTTTTCCGTCAGGCGACCATTCGCGTCGAAGGCAGTAACCAGGACGTTTTTATACTGGCTGCTGAAGCTGGCGGCATGGGCGTCCATCATGCCATAGTCTGTCTCGATCCGGGCGATGCCGCCGTTCTGCGCCGCCACACCGATGATGGCATTGCTGGTGGTGCACTCCGTCCGCCATTTTGGCGTGTCACTGTCCATGCTGTAAAGGCTCAGATAATTCTTATATTCCCACAGACTAGTGGAAATCCGCTCCTGCACCGCGTAGCTGGCCGTGTCCACCGGAAAGAGCTTAAGATCACTGTTCAGCCCCTCGCCATAGATAAAGCTGGTGGCTACCGGGTTTTTAAAGTCGATGGTCTCAAGCTGGATGCCGGGCAGCTCCTCGCCATTGCCATAGAAGGACCGCCAGGCCTTCACACTGCTGCCGCCCGAAAAGAGCTTAGGGCTGCCGCTCAGGGTGTAGGGGCCGGCCAGCACCCTGCCCTCTAAATCCACCGAGAAAAGCGAGGTGGTGTCATTTGTCTTGTTATAAAGCGCCAGTGCCAGCGTGTCGTCGGAGAGGGCAAGGCCGTGAATATCCGAGTAAGACTCAATGTCGGGTATGCCCTCCACATTCAGCAGGCTGGTCTGAAGGTCTGTGCCGGCAAGTAAAAGCTGAACCTGGTCAAAATAACTGAAATAAGTTTCGCCGGAAGGCTTATACCGGCCCATAAACCGGAAGATACGCCCGTCTGAGAGCGCCGCGAGTTCAGTCTCTTTGCCCCCGAAGGAGGAAGGCTGCTCCAGAACACCAGAGCTCTGTACAGCGGGGATATCCCCGGTTTTCACAGAAAAACGGAGCGCCTCTGAGTAGATGCCCTGCCCCAAATCAAAATATTTCTCGGGAAATACCAGGGTGTAGGCCGTGTTGGCCTTCAGGTTTGCGATATTAGAGCTGTCCGCAAGCCCCAGCGCCAGGGAGGTTCCGTCAATGGCGCAGTGCATGGGGTAAGAAGTGCCGTCTGGCCCCTCCAGTGTAATGGGCGTCCGCGCACCGTCCCCGGTATGATCGCGCACCGGTATGTTGGCCGTAAAGGTAAAGGTGGGCAGATTGGTCTGGTTATCCAGGGCGCTGTCCGGTGTGAGGGTAAGTGTGGGCACCACTGGCGGCGTGTTTTCAAACCGGACGCTTAAGCTGGCATTTTGGGTGTCCAGGTTCTCCAGTACCACGCCCGTGTAGGCCTGGTACTGGCCGCCGAAAAAGCTGCTGTCCGGGGTGGTGTCCGGCGCCAGACGCATGCCCTTTGTATAGAACAGCGGCATATAGGGAGCCGTCTGGCCTTCCGGGCCCACGGCCTCAATGAGCTTCGGCTCTGCGGGCGTTTTGTTCATGTACATAAAGTTTGAGCCATCCGCGTTCAGCGCCGCGTTAATGTGAAAGACCCGAAAGCCGCTGTCCGGTACATCCGGGTAATAAATGCCCTCATTGTTAAGCCCCGGCACGTCATACTGGATCAGAAAATACTCCGAGAACATGCCCGAATCCGTGGGGGAAACCACCGCGATTTTCGAGCCATCATTGCCCGAGATGGCGCTTAAGGTGAGCGCTGCGCTGCCGTCCGCAGCCGAAACCCGGGTAATGTCCTCAGGATTAATCCAGCCCAGCAGCCATTTGGAAAAGCCATTGTGGTCGCCCGTATTGTCGCACATCATGTCAAAGGTGCGGATGCCGTTCTCATAGGTCTGGGCAGTGTAGGAATAATAATCCGCCAGACCCAGCATGTGGCCCGTCTCATGGATCAGGGTTCGCGCGCCATTGGCCGAGTTGTCGTGCAGGGTCACATAATCGGAGAGGGCCACGCCGTCCAGCACAAAGGGCGCGCCCTCATAGTGCGCTTTCTGGCTCCACCAGGGGCTGCCCCAGCCCGTATCCGGCCCGGCAAAGTGAATGTACACCCCGTCCATGAGCCCATCGCCATTGCCGTCAAACTGGCTAAAATCCATACCCTGCGCATCCAGGGCGGTCATGGCCTCCTTAAACAGGCCGGCCATATTGCGGCTGTAGGTATCCCGGTTGTTTGCAGCCGTGTAGCTGGCAGCCTGGCCGGAAATATGAAGCTGCCCGTAGGAGGAACGCTCATAATAGGCCGACAGGCTCTCATAGGGGTAGCCCGGCTGTCCCCCGCCCGCCGGACCAAAGGCAATCTGCCGGAGGGCATCCTCCGTATCATTGCCGCTAAAGCGGTAGTCCGGAAAATCCACCCTTATCAGCAGGATGTTGGCGTCTCCGGTGGTGGCCATGCCCGTTTTCCAGCCCGAGGGAACAGCGCGCAGACTGGCGCTTCCCGATTCCTGGGCCTGCGCCTGGGCAATGAGCCCCGGATCGGTCTGGTTAAGAGACAGGCTTTCATAATAGGCCTGTCTTTCCGCCAGGGTGCCATCGGCCCGGTAGGCCTCCAGTGTCTCTGCGTCCGGCGCACAAGCCGTACCCGCTGGCTCCTGGGCCTGTGCCCCAGGCATAAAAAATAAAAGCAGGGCAAAAAGCAGCAGCGCCGCAAGGCCAACGTGTTTTGCGTAGGTTTTCATAAATAGCTCCTTTGGGTATCGTTGCTCCTATTATAACATGTTTCTGCAAACCATACCCTACCGTTTACATCGAGAAAGAACCGTTTGTCATATTTTATTGAAAAATATCCTTTTAAAAATGGAAAAATAAGAACCTGTTAATTTATTTCTCATATAATCTTCTAAAAATACTATAAAAAATAAATAGTAAAAGCAAGCTGCTGTTGTCCCAGATTCGAGATAGCAGAAAAGCTGCTTTGGGAAAGAGGAGAGTATGAGAATTAAAATTCGGAAAAGGGCGCAGGTCACCATACCAGGTGAGATTATGCAGGCTTTGCTATTAAAGGAAGGAGACGAGCTGGAGCTAACCATCAAAAACAGGGTGATCTGCCTGGCTTTGGTGAGAGAGGCAGAGACAAAGCCGCATCAAAAAATTTCTGTTCCCGGAAGAGAAAGCAGGGTCAAATCCAGTATGACGCCCGTCCCATTAGTGTTTCTGTGTTTTGGAGGCTTTTCAATTTATTATCATGGTGTCACAATGGGCGTTGCCAGTAAAAAGGCAAAGGAAATGCTGGCGCTTTTACTGCTGCAAAATGGAAAGCCCCTGTCCAAGAGAGTGATTGCCGAGCTGCTCTGGCCAAATAAAATGCCGCAAAAATCAATGGCGTGCTTTTATAAAGCCAATCAGTATCTCAAAAATATACCCGGGTTTAACGAATTATCTCCACTGGTAAACAGCGGCGGAGCCCTGTCGCTGGATATGAGCCGGATTTATTCGGATATCAACGAGTTCAGCCAGCTTTTAAGACAGGCGCCCACCATTGAGAACCGCCGGAGAATGCTGCTTCTGTACCAGGGAAGACTCTTTCAGAATGAAACCTTTGAGTGGCTCAGCAGTCAGGAGGCCTATTTTGATATGGAATATCTGGAGGCAGCAGAGTGGCTGATCAGGGAGTATAAAAGCCACAACCGGATCCAGGAAGCCCAGAAATACATCAGCCTGATATTAGAAGAATAAATCAGAAAAATATTCCAAAAAATTTCCAATGGGCCGTTATATAATCTGTAGTAAAAAAAGATATTAAAGGAGAAAAAGGAGGAGGGTAATGATGAAAAAGCAGGAAAACTTTAATGATTTAATCGCGTCAATCCAGGAGGCCTTTATCCAAGCCAATAAGATCGCGGAGACACAGCACCTGGACATGCTGTCCCATTATTTTGATCAGGACAAAAAACCCATTTGCTTTCAGATGGCATATCCAGAGTATGATGAAAACGGCAAAGTTGTCTACCGGACCCTTTCCGTGCCAAAGCTGTGTGTTGTGCCGCTATCCTCCTTAAAATTAAAGGAAATCTCAGTCGACTTTAAAGTAAAGCTCTATGGAAAAATAGCCCTGAAAAAAAGTGAGCCCCAGCAGCAAACCAATGCCCTGAAAGGCGCTACGTCTGGTCAGAGACCCCCACAGGAAACGGGGTATCTTGGATATATACCGGGATTAGGAAGGAGGGACAGCTCAGATAACTACGCGCAGATAAGCCTGAAATTTGAATCCGAAGATCCCCCGGAAGGACTGATGCGTATTTCTGATCAGTTGACCAAAGTCACATTATAAAACGAAAGGAGTAAAAAAATGCCAGAAGGTTTAGTAAGTATGCAGGATCAGTTCAGTGGTCTGGATATGGCCGCCCTTGTCGGCGGCCCGCTGAAAGCAGCCTGCGACGCGCAGATGATGCTTGCCAATTCCACGGCCAGGTTCATAGAGGATGTCGGTTTAGAGCCACCGGCAGCGGATGGCAGCAGAAAAGTGAGAACCACCTCGTTTTCCTTTACCCGGGCAGCCACCGCGCCAGATGGTGCCAGTATCGGTTCAGAGGAAGTAATGATGAACGTACCCTTCCTGTCCATTATCAAGATACCGAGCTTAATGGTCAATGCTGTGGATATCACCTTTGATATGGAAGTGAAGTCCTCAACCTCATCCGAAAGCACCTCCGATAAAAAAGGAGAGCTGGAGGCCAACGCAGGCCTTAAGATTGGGCCTTTTCACATGGACGTCAAAATTAAAGGGTCCATCGCCTGTCATGAGAGCAACACAAGAAGCAGTGACAACTCCGCCAAATACCACGTTGAGGTGCATGCCCGCGACAGCGCCATGCCAGAAGGCCTGGCAAGAATGCTGGATATCCTGGCAACAGCCAGCGCTCCGGTAGCCATCGAGCAGAAGAAGCCAGAAGGGCCGCAGAATCCGGAAATCCCATCACCGCCAAAGCCGAAAAAACCTGAGCAGCCCATCGAAAGCTAAGCCGAGATGAACGATCAGTTTTCATTGTCCGATGTGGGATATGTTTACCGCGTTATCGTAGGAAACGACATTCCTGAGCAGCAGCCCGATGAGGCCAAAGTACAGAAGCAGCTGGCGCTTTTAAACCGCTGCCTCACAGAAGTGCCGAGAGGGCGGATCATCGGACAGGAAAAAAACTTCTATCTTTTAAATATCGGAGAGCATCAGGTAGTCATGCAGTATATCGTTTACTAGATCGGTTTTGTGAGAAAACCGCACTGGTTATAATTAAGACCACCCGATTTTGGCAAGATGGATCGAGACATGGCCGCCTGTCATGTCCTTAAGCCATACAAAATATAAGAGAAAGGAGAAAAGTATGGAATTTGAAGTAACTTTCACAGTGGATGACGAAATAAATCCAAATGAAGTCACCGGAACAATGTCAAAGGATACAATAACCACAGGATGTCCCTATACCACCGTCGCTTACACTTACAAAAATGCCGGTCTTGGACAGTTTGAATTTAAAGACGCCGTTAAAAAAGATTTTACAGAGAAATATGGACCTAAATATACTATGCAAAATACTTTTTTTAAATGGGAAAGCAAAAGTAGAAAAACGGAATGATTCATAAGACTTTTGGCGATCTCGTTTGATTTTAGCAAAAGAGATCGCCAATTCCTTTTGCATCAGCGGCAGCAGACTAATGCCCGAAAAAGTCGATAAATGGAATTATAATTAACTCTTGTTTTATTCTCCTATGAATACGCATAAAAACGCTTGAGATTTTTTCATGCTCGTGTATAATAGAAACCAACGGGGAGAATATGTGGGTATATTACAGAGCCTCTCACTCGATTTGTCAAACTCTCTGTAATCCTCCCTGTTATTTTAGCAAAAAAGAATCTTAGATAGTAATCAAAGCCAAAAAGATTTGAACTTCTTAACACGCACACAGCTTTTTTCATTTCTTCTTTTGCTAGCGTCTCCGGTCCTGGACCGGGGACTTTTTTTATTTCACGAAAAAATTTAAAAACCCCGTTAATAATTTTTTATATACAAAAAGCAAAAAAAATAACCGTTCACATCGATTAAATACAGTTTGCCATATATTGGGGTGACAACGTTCAAAAAAATGATAAAAAATTAGCGCTTTTTCTATTATAAGGCGAAAAAATGCCGATTGCAGTGCGCTGCAGGTTTTACTATAATGTCAAAATGTAGTATTACCAAGAATAAAAAGAAAGGTGAAGTTGGCGCAATGAGAGGACAGTAGAACAGTGACGAGCAAGATAAATGCGATGAGAGAGATAATGTTATAAGGGTTTAACAGAAATAGTTTTAAAAGAAGAGACAAAAAAGACGCAAAATTATGTATTTTGCGTCTTTTTGAATTCAATAAATATTGATGTAGCTTATTATAACCTTATTTGTGAAAAAATACCAGTCTTTTTTAAAGAAATTTTTAAATTTTAAATTTTTAGGAGTGAATAACAGTGAAAAAAATGATTGATCGGTTAATAGGAATTGTCCGAAACGCTGTGTTTGGGCAAAAAATACTAATGCGTGATTTATTGGAAAATTGGCTTAAGGAAAAAGAAAAAGAGGGAAAAGTAAAAATAAAAACATTGGAAAACTACCGGAGACAGGTTCGTGTACATTTAATACCAATGCTGGGCGAATATGAAGTACAGGATATTACAACAGAAGTTTTACAAGATTTTGTATTCTATTTAGAGGAAGAAAATGGGTTAAACCCTACAACGGTTAAAAATATTTTTGGACGGATAGCGACTGTCTTAAAGAAAGCACATGAAGACGGCATTATTTTTGAAAACCCGTGTAACAGTGTTGTGCTCCCAAAGGCAAACGCAAGAACGGGTAAGGCATTAAACCGATTAGAGCAGGATAAGCTTGAAAAAGTATTGAGTAATGACGAAGGGAGCAAAACTTTATCTGTTTATATTGCTTTACATAGCGGGCTGCGGATTTCTGAAGTTACAGCTTTAAAATGGAAAGATATTGATATGGAAAATGAATTTATCTATGTAAGGCATAGCTTTCAACGGATTAGCCAGCAAATGACAGATGGCACCCATAAAAGCAGTCTGCTTCTTGGAAAACCAAAATCGCTTAAGTCGGTTCGCAGTATTCCGATGAACGATCTTCTGGCAATGAAGATAAAAGAATACTATAAAGGATTAGAAAAGTGGCAGCGAAAGGGTGAGATGTTTGTTATCAGTAAAGGAAATGGCAGTTTTTATGATGTGAGAACCATTCAACGCTATTTTAATGATGTCTGTAAAGTGGCGTGTATCGACCATCATCATTTTCACGACCTCCGGCATACTTTTGCAACAAACGCAAAAGCCTGTGGCATTGATATTCAATTAATCAGTGAAATGTTGGGACATGCTCAGATAAAGACGACAATGGATATCTATGTGCATCCATCCGATACTGATAAACAGAATGCAATACAGCTTATGAACCGTTTAAATAAAGATAGGTGTCCGCACCGATTGAGAAAGCAAATTGAAAATATGTTGGAAGAAATATATCCAAAAGTTGTATGATGACGCAAAATACATAATTTTGCGACTTTTTGAAGGATTTTAGCGGTAATAGTATACCCTAAAAAGCAAAAAAGACAAGGATGAAATGAAAAATGCTTGAAGCTGTTAACGAATATTTAAGGAATTGTCCGGGAGAGGTTCAGAGGCATTGCCAGAGAACCGGCGTCCTCATGGATGAAATTTTAAAGCAGCTGAATCAGGGAAGCGAAATGAGCGCTGTCTGGTTAGCCGGCCATCGACCATATTACTACCATGATCTCGGCAAGTGCATTGTGCCAGGGGGGGTTTTAAAGAAAAAGCAGGACCTGAGCCCGGGAGAATGGAAAATCATGAAACGGCACACACGTTTTGGGAGTATCTTGTTTGACCAGCTCAGAGAGCTGGCAGAAAATTCGGAAGAGAAAGACTTTTGCCGGATTGGAGCCATTGTGTGCAGAGACCATCACGAACGGTGGGACGGCGGCGGTTACCCGTCGGGGCTGAAAGGAGCGGCCATCCCGTTTCTGGCAAGGGTATGCGCTGTGGCAGACAGCTGGGACGCCATGGTTAACAACCGGTGCTACCGGCGCCGGCTTTCAGCCGATGACGCTTTAAGTGAAATTGAAAAAGGCATAGGCACTCAGTTTGACCCCGAGATCGCCGCCGCTTTTCTTCGAATGAAAAAATGTGCTATTCGCAGAGAAAGCATAAAGCAACGCTCTGTTGAATATATAGTGAGATGAAACGGTACGCGCCAAAAGCCGTTTCATGCTTAATCTCACCTTTTTACCTTTTTTTGTAATTGCAGAAGAGAAATGTTCCAACCAGCGCAGCTCTCTTCTGCCCCTTAAGTGTTATTCACGGTAAGATACCGATGAATAGAGGTCTTTTATCAAGCGGTACGCAGTCAGCAAAGGAACAGAAAACCGAGTGTTAATCAACGGGTAAAGGAGGGATGCTGCTTATGGGTTGAGCGGATCATGCGATAGAAGACAGGTTATCATGGATAACAAAAAGATTAAAATAACGAAAGGACATAACAATGAATAAAAATGATTTAATAAGAGGCGGAACGCTTTTTAAGCCCTTGTTGGTGTTGGTTTTGAGCATCGTGCTGTTGCTGTCAGGCGCTGTCCTGCCCGCCAGAGAAGCTAAAGCCGCTCCGGTAACGCCGACAAGAGAAGTGGATTTGGCGACTGGAAGTGTGACCGTTAAAGATAAAGAAGTCGTCCGTATTTATCAAAATTCCGGTACGACGACAGGGAACGTAATAAGTGTCCCCAATAATATTAACGCAACAGTTATACTGGAAAATTTGAATTGGCAAGGAGGCGGAGTTTTTGTTTCGGTAAACCAAGGTGCTAATGTAACGTTTTTACTTAAAGGGGAAAATACAGCTAAATCTACTGGCTCAGAGGATAGAACAGTTCTTGGCTTATGGGATAAAGCTAACGTTACAATTGCAGATTATGATGATGGTGGAGTGTTAGATTTAAGCCAAATAGGAAATGCTGCTTACTCCTATCCGGTAATTGGTACTTGTTGGGGAGGGTCGGCATCATTGACGGTTAATTCCGGTATGGTTAAGGCAACCTCAAAGTATGGAGCACCAGCTGTTGGTGCAGATACTTATAATTCAATTTTAAATCTGACCATCAACGATCCAGCTGTTGTTGAAGCGCATAGTTTTGGAGTAGGAGCAGCGATTGGAACGGGAAGAACGGTTGATGGTAACAGTGCAGAAGTAAACATAACAATTAATGGCGGAACGGTAAGAGCAGACAACCCTTCACTAGTGGAAGAAAATGGAAACAGACGTTCAGGAGCTGTTATTGGAACTGGGCATATTGAAAAAGGTACCCAAAATGTCACTTTAAATATCCCCAAAACATCAACAGCCAAGATTTACCTTACTAGCTATTATGGTGGCGCGGCAATTGGTGGTGCGGGTAATGCACGAGTTACGGCTTATGGCATGCTTAATAGCTCTACAAAACAATCGGTCACCTCCAACATTAACGGTGGAATGATTGATATTGTAGTTCGGGGTCAGGCACCTGGTATTGGCACAGGAGCAAGCGTAAGTTATAGGCAGAATATTGAAGCTAATATCGGCGGCGGTAACATCACTATCCACAATGACCTGGACACATCGGACACAAAAGCCGGCGATGCAACCGGTCCCGCCATTGGCGTCGGATTGCTTGCTCAGAATCAAACCGTGACCTGCAACGTTACCGGCGGGAAGCTCCAGATGCTTTCCCAGGACAAAGGGGACAAACTTGCCACATCACCGGCGGTTGGAGTTGGCGCCATGAATAAAAACAACCCCACCACCAGCAAATGGACCCAGTCCAAAGGGAATACCGTGAACTTCAATGTTAAAGGCGGTACTGTAAGCGCGGAGACCCGTTCGAGTGATAAAACCATTATGGACGTCGGCGCCATTGAAAACAATACTTTTAATGTAAAGGTTGATAGCGGTTCTTTCAACGTGGTTAACGGGCGAATGAACGTAACCGCGCAGAACAGTGCGACCAATAACGTCTATCCGGCCACCATCAGTCTTGGCAACATGTCCGGTGATAATACCGTGGTTGAGAATGCCACCATTGACGGTAAAAGCTATGGCAGGAATCTGAAAACACAGTCCGGGAAGCTCTACCTGTGGACCACCCCCGGCACCAACAAAAAAATCAACGCTTCGGTTGCCGGAGATTCCAGAGTTTACGCTAATCCAGGAGCAAACCTGGCCTATGGCAGTGGCTTTACCTTTACCGACCCAAATGTGTCTTTAAAGAAAACCGTTGTTCCGGCCGATTTGGGACGCTTTAGTATAAAGAGCGTTGGCGAAGACAATGTGACCGTTCAGGTAAGCAGTGTGGTAAGCGGCGTGCCCGTGGCGATACAGGCCTTTGACCACGCAACCGGGCAGTCTGTCGGGAACCCTCAGAATGTTACCTCCGGCAAGACCGACTATACCTTTACGGGATTGTCAAAAAATAAAACATACGATATTAAAACCTTTGTCAGCGATCAGGATAATTACTGGGAAGCCGAAAGCGCCGCTTTCATGGTTAAGCCCTTTGCCTACGCGCCGGAACTGGCCGACGCGCAACTGAGAGGGCCTTATGAAGGCAGTGTAGCCGTCGGAAACGGCGATTATACCTACGCTTTGGTACCAGGCGCCGCTTTACCGGAGGGCTTAAAGCTCACCAGTGATGGCCGGATTACCGGTACACCGACTGCAACCGGCAGAACGACCTTTAACGTCATCGCCACCGCCACCGACGAGGGCATTGCCAAAGGCAACAGCCGCACCGCGACGGTGACCCTGAACGTGGTTCCCATTACAAGCGAAGCCACACTGGTGGATGAGCTGGGACAGCCACTGGAAGGCTGCAGCTGCAAGATAGAGACCAAAACAGTCAACGACGAAATTGGTGTGGGAGATGTTGTGGCATACACCGTGACTCCCTGCCCGCAGCATACGTTCGTCAAGTTCAACTTAAATGGAGAGGATATTTCGGCAGGTGTAAAAGTGGTTGATGGCATTGCCAAATATTCTTATACGGTAAAACCAGGGGACACAAAACTCAACATGAAAGCATTCATGGATGAGCGGAGAATCACCGGGCTGGAAAAGGTAGGTGAAGCGCCAGACCTTGACCTCTTTGCGAATGACGAGAAGAATAGCAGCGCCGACCAGCTGCAAAGCCATATTGACAATAGCGTTATGCTGAAAGCGACCTATAACGACGGCACAACCAAAAACGGCAAAGCCTCCGAGCTGGGGCTGAGCTGGGCGACCAATGACGCTTACAGCCTCAAGGGAAACACCTACCACTACGTTGTACGCGGCGGTGACGCCAGTGCAGAACAAGTGCTGACCGTGAACAGCGTGAACGCAGAGCTGGACCCGTTAAGCGATATAATGCGCACAGTAAGCGCCGAAGGCTATCCAACCATTGAAGCCCTGGGCTTACCGCAAACCGCGGACTGTCAATACCCGGACGGTGTCACCGTCAGTGAGGCTGACCGCCACCCTGCCATTCAGTGGACCACCAAAGTGCCAGCGGATTTTGGTAAGACAGCGACCGAAGCACCTGTTGTGTTTGAAGGAACCGCCGCCGTACCGGAATGGGCGACCATCGCAAGCAACGCGGTTTCCGTCAATGTCAGCATTAGCGATGTGAAAATCACCGGGCTGGAAAAGGTGGGCGAAGCGCCAGACCTTGACCTCTTTGCGAATGATGAAAAGAATGCCAGTGCCGATCAGCTGCAAAGCTATATCGACAATAGCATTATTCTGAAGGCAACCTATAACGACGGCACAACCAAAAACGGCAAAGCCTCCGAGCTGGGGCTGAGCTGGGCGACCAATGACGCTTACAGCCTCAAGGGGAACACCTACCACTACGTTGTACGCGGCGGTGACGCCATGGTGGAACAAGTGCTGACCGTTAACAGCGTGAACGCAGAGCTGGACCCGTTAAGCGATGTGGTTCGTACGGCAAGAACCGAAGGCTATCCAACCATTGAAGCCCTAGGCTTACCGGAAACCGCGGACTGTCAATACCCGGACGGTGTCACCGTCAGTGAGGCTGACCGCCACCCTGCCATTCACTGGACTACCGAAGTGCCACAGGATTTTGGCAAGACAGCGACCGAAGCACCTGTTGTGTTTGAAGGAACCGCCGCCGTACCGGAATGGGCGACTATCGCAAGCAACGCGGTTTCTGTCAATGTGAGCATTAGCGATAGCGCGCTGAAAATCACCGGACTGGAAAAGGTAGGCGAAGCGCCAGACCTTGACCTCTTTGCGAATGATGAGAAGAATGCCAGCGCCGACCAGCTGCAAAGCCATATTGACAATAACATTATTCTGAAAGCGACCTATAACAATGGCACAACGAAAAACGGCAAAGCCTCCGATCTGGGGCTGAGCTGGGCGACCAACGACGTTTACAGCCTCAAGGGAAATACCTACCACTACGTTGTACGCGGCGGTGACGCCATGGTGGAACAAGTGCTGACTGTTAACAGCGTGAACGCAGAGCTGGATCCATTAAACGATATAATGCGCACAGTAAGCGCCGAAGGCTATCCAACCATTGAAGCCTTAGGCTTACCGGAAACCGTTGGCTGTAAATACCCGGCCGGTGTACCCGTCAGTGAGGCTGACCGCAACCCTGCCATTCAGTGGATCACCGAAGTGCCAGCGGATTTTGGTAAGACAGCGACCGAAGCACCCGTTGTGTTTGAAGGAACCGCCGCCGTGCCGGAATGGGCGACCATCACAAGTGATGCGGTTTCCGTCAATGTGAGCATTAGCGATAAGGTTATTTTGATTCCGGAAATTAAGATTGCCGATAAGGTATATGACGGCACGAAAGACGCCGTTGTGGCCGAAACGCCGACCTTAGATCCGGCATCCTTAACCGCAGGAACTGACGTCCAGTTAGAAGGCACAGCCGTTGCTGAGTTCAATGCAGCCGACGTCGGAAACAACATTTCAGTGAAGGTTACCGGCTTAACCCTGACCGGCGCCGACGCCGATAAATACAGTCTGGATTTAAACCGGGTGACCGGTAAAATTATCCCGGCAACGATCACCCTTTCCGATATTAGCATGGAAGACAAAACCGTGACCGAAGACGGCAATCCTCAGACCATTGAAATCAAAGGCACACTGCCAGAGGGTGTGAGCGTCAGCTACACCTATGAGAGAGAAGGTTCAGGCGAAGCGGTAAACCTGCCGCCAAGCGTTCCGGGAACTTATACGGTAACCGCCACCTTTAAAACCGACGCCAACCATGTGGTTGAACCCGAAACCATGAGCGCCAAGCTCGTGATTAAAGAAAAGACCGCGGGCGTGGTGGTGGAAGAAATCACCACTGGACTGACCGAAGAACAGGCAGCCGGCATGAACGCCACAATCCTGAAAAACGGGGAAGCGGTACAGGTAGGGGATACCGTAATGGCCGGAGACAAACTGACGTATCAGTTTGCGCCCGCCGCAGTCCGTGAAGCCTATGTGCCTTACGGCTTTACCATGAACGGCGAAACCGTTGTGTTAACAAAATTGGCAGAAGGCAAAGGCTACAGCGCCGAATACACCATTAAAGAAGGCGATACCGCGCTTAAAGCAGACGCCAAATGCGTTCTGTTAGGCAACTTCAGCGGCGATGAGGTCATTGATATTATTGATGCGCAAAAGATCGCTTTGGCGCTCGCGAGCGGCGAAAATATTGAAGACATGCAAAAAGCAGCCGGAGACGTCAACTTTGACGGAATAGTCGATATCATTGACGCCCAAAAAATCGCACAATACGCAGCGGATACAAGCATCGTTTTTTAGAAAAGTTTTTAAATTTCAGACACTGTTACTAAGGTTATTAAGCGCGCGGACAAAAACGCCGCGCGCTTGATATAAATTTTTATTCTATTTTCTTTAAGGAGGAAAAAATGAAAGCAAAAACACTTTCAAGCAGACTGATCGCAGGCTTCCTGGGACTGAGTCTGCTTGCAACAGCGGCAATCCCGGGGATGATGCCGCGAGCGAAAGCAGCGGGGGATTCCGCTGTATTTTCCGCCGTGGCGGATAAAACCGAGGTGCACCCAGGCGACACCTTTACCGTGGCTGTTTCAGCGACCCCGGAACCAACGGTGGGTTCCTATGAAGTGGCGCTGCAATATGACGTTACGAAGCTGGAAGTCGCTGGCACAACGGATTCAAGCTATGCACCGATTGTTGAACCTGGCGGCGGCGGTTTCACCGGCGTTTACGCTAGCTGGTTTGACATGACAGGAAAGAAACCCATGACTGAAGCAACCGATCTGTTTACGGTAACCTTCAAGGTTAAAGACGGTGCCACCGGAGACGCGGGCCTTGAAATGTACTTAAAGACTGTTGCGAACGCAGCTGCCGATAGAATCACTGCCAACTGCAGCGGTACTGCCAGCAGCGTGAACATTACCGAAGCGCCGCCGGCCCCAGTACCGGTTACCGGTGTATCCGTATCCTTAGACGCTTCCGAGCTGTTCCCGGGACAGAGCGCCCAGGCCACCGCAGTGGTTGAGCCGGCAGGCGCCGACAACCCCAACGTGGCATGGACCTCTTCAGACGATGCGGTGGCAACCGTAGACGCAGACGGTAAAGTGACCGCTGTGGCCCCAGGAACCGCCAGCATTACGGCAACCACTGAGGACGGGGGATTCACCGCTTCCGCAGATGTAACGGTAAAAGCAGATATCGTCAAAGCCTTAGCTGTCGCGGCAGCGCCGACCAAGGTGGATTACCTTCAGGGCGACGCCATCGATTTAACCGGCGGTAAATTAACGGTGACCTATGAACAGGCAGGCGATGTCGAGATGGATATGGCCCAGGCCACCGCCATTGTGGACATGAACCAGGTCGGCGAAGCCGTACCGGTCGCCATTGAATTTGGCGGACAGAAGCTGGAAAACGCTTTTACTATCAACATTAAAGCAGCCACGGTTACCGCGTTGGAACTGATCCAGGCACCGACTGGAAAAACCACCGTTGGCGACGCGATGCCAAACCTGGAAGGCGGCATGATGAAAGCCACCATCAATGATGGCGAAGCCGTCCGTGAGCTGCCATTATCCGACGCTGAAATCACCGGCTATGACAAAACAAAAGCCGGCGAACAGACCTTAACCGCAACCTATGGCGGCAAGTCCATTGAATTTAAAATTACCGTTTCTGAGGCTTCAGCAGGCGGCGGCGGAACCATTGACGGCAATACCGATGGCAAAACCCCATCCAACGTCAAAAATCCAGTAACCGGCTTAAACTTCTCTCAGGATGCGGTCAATGGTTTTGGTTTCCTGACAACCGGTTTAGCCATTTTAGTGGTTTCCGGCATCAAGGTTTTCCGTATGAGAAGAAAAATGCAGTAATCCCTTATAGGGTGAACACAAAAGAATACGAACAAATCATCGTTTAATTATTACACACACAAATCATTTAAGCACACCGGAAAGAAGCGCGATCTTCTTTTCAGCACACAAAAAAACACGAAATTCTAAGACAAAAAGCATTTAACACAATTGGGCGGACGTTGGATTTTGCAGCCAATCTGGAAAAGCAAAACGAGCGCCCGCCCTTATTGCATATGAGATTGGACAGTAAAAGGAGAAATCATCCATGAAGAAAAAAATGAGAACAAAAGAAATACCGCAAAAAGTTGCGGCAGGCGTCATGTCCGGCGTGATGCTCTTGAGCTCTACCGGCGCGACGGCATTGGCGCAGGAGATCCAGGGAACCGAGCTTTTTAAGGGGGATGATGCAAAGCAGACCGCAAAAGGCATTGTAAAGACGGCGGCGCAAAGCGCCCCAACCCTTGCGAGCCGTACGGACACCACGGTCACCCTGAACAGTGAAGCAGAGTTATATTACGCGTATACAGAAGCGAATAAAGCACCATCCGAGTACACCTGGACCAAGGCAAGCGGCGACACCGTCACCATCAGCGGCCTGACAGCAGGCACATCCTATGATTTCGTCTGCGCTGCCGATAACCAGGGAACGGGGATGAGCCCAGCCAGTACAATTTATACCCTCCAGGCAGCGCCGGCAGACCCAGAAAACTGCGCGGTGGTAACGTATCCGGAGGAAACCATTACCATTAACGCAGGCTATGAAATGAATACGCAAAAGGACTTTAATGGGGATCAGGTGGCGAACGGGGCTTCGATTTCTGCTTTTATTGGCAAAAACCTTTATGTGCGCGCCGCTAAGAACGGGGAAATCCCGGCAGGGGTTGCCGCGGCATACGCCATTGACGCCCGGCCCGAAAACACCACCTCGGTGCCGGCCGACCAGATTACCCGAAGCACCACCGGTTTTCACTTTACGCCCAACCCTCAGGGCGTTTACCAGTATACCGGCGGCGGCCAGACCACGCCAAAAACCATTGTGGGCGGGAAGGTGACAGGCCTGCAGCCCGGAACGGTTTACAGCCTCATTGATTACACCGCGGCGACCGTAAATGCTTTTAAATCCGGCACCAACACCCAGGAAATCCGTACCAAGAGCGTGGTGGCGCCAGCTACCAAGGACGGCCCGGGCCAGTCCGATCTGGCCAATACCGTCAAAGCCGACAAAACAGAAGCCGATCTTGGCGAGACCATTACCTATACCGTCACCTATGGGGAGGGCTATACGCCAAGTATGACCATTGGCGGCGATGAACGGGCCTTTGATACCGCAGCGGTAGATCCAGAGACCAAAACAGCGGTCTTTCAATACACGGTAAAAGAAGGGGATACCACCGTTAACGCCGTGGCCCATTTTAATGAACGTGCCGTAAAAGGCGTTGACGCCCAGGCGCCCAAAACCCTCTACGCAAACGATCCTTCGAACCAGTCTGCCCAGGCCCTGGCGGAGAGCCTGCCTAAAAAAGTGGGCGTAACCTACGATAACCAGACAAAAGGAGAAGAAGATGCGTCCTGGCAGCTGAAAAAGGAGAGCGCCTGGAACATAAAGGGGGGCGACTATACCTATGAAGCCCAGGTTGGCGAAGCCAGGGCGGCTCAGGATGTTAAGGTGCTGCCCGTGGTTGCCGCTTTTGAGCCGATCGGGGATATTAAGCTTCCAGTGAAGACCGGGGGCTATACCGCCAAGGAGCTGGGGCTTATAAGCAGCATTGAGGTGACCTATACCAGCACCGGCTTTGAAACCCAGACCGACAAAGCCGTACCGGTTGTGTGGAGCCCGGCAGTGCCGTCCGGCTTTGGCGCAAACCAGACCGATCGCGCGACTTTTACGGGTACGGTAAGCGTTCCTGAATGGGCAACGATTCCGGATCCAACATTGAGCCGGGAAGTTACCTTTGGTATTCCGGTAACGGTGAGTGGATTAGTTTTCTATGATAAGCCCTATGACGGAACCGATACTGCCAGTTGGAATGTAAATGACATTGACAAGATGAGCCTTAAGGTGAACGGAACGACCTTACAAGGATACGCCTTGAAAAAAGATGGCAGTGCGACGATCCATCTGGACAGCCCCAACGTGGGCAAACGCACCATCGCAGGCGTCTCCGACCTGAGCATCACTGGCCCAGAAGCGGATCAATACGTTCTGGATTTCAGCGGCATGACCGCCACCATCACCAAGCAGACCAACGTCACAGCCCCGGACGCGGTGACGGTAGCATCCGACAGTGTCACCGATACCAGCGCAGCCGTCAGCGTGACAAATCCGGCTGAGGGCTATCTGTTGGAATACGCCAGCGCCGAAGCGGGTCAGCAGCCCACGATCTGGCAGACAAGCGGCACCTTTACCGGCTTAAAACCCGGCACCGCGTATGACTTCTATGCCCGCTACGCCGAAACCAGCAATAACGCCGCGTCTGAGGCGACAAAGACAGCCACATCCACCAAAACCAACGCCCAGGTTGCGGCGCCCACCAAGGCAGGCGCTGGAAAAAAGGACCCGGCATGTACCATCACCGCCGATGTCAAACACGCCGCCAAAGGCGAGACGGTCACTTATACAGTGAAGCCGTCTGAAAATTTCAGCGTTGATGAAAACACCAGCCTGAAAATCAACGGCCAGGCCGTACAGATGACAGCGAGCGGCCAACCGGATGAGAAGGGGCTTTCAACCTATACGGCGCAATACACCGTTACAGAGAACGATACGGTCATCCAGGCCGAAGCAACCTTTAACAAACGGGCGGTTAAAACCGTTACAGCCCCCGACGCCATCACCACGACAGCCAACGACCCAATTAACGCCAGTCAGCAGGCCCTGGAGCAGAGCCTGCCCCAGACCCTTGAAGTTACGTATGACAATGGGGTAACGGGACAGGAGCTTGTGCAGTGGGCTAAAAAGAGTGGAAGTCCAGACTGGGACGCTAAAGGGAAGAGTTATACCTATACCGGCACCCTGTTCAGTGATAAGAGCAAGACAGCCGAAATAACGGTCACGATCAAAGCAGTGACAGCTACCATCCCCCCCATTCCAGAAAAGACCATCGCCATCCGTGAAAAGGCCTACACCATGGAAGAGCTGGGACTGGGCAGCACCTTTGAAGTTAGCTTTGACAATAGCGTTGCCCCCATGGATTGTCCGGTGAGCTGGGATCCGAATACACCGGGCGATTTTGGCACCACGGGCAGTAAGGAAACCAGCAAGACGTTTGCCGGAACCGTCACCCTGCCGGCCTGGGCCACAGCGCCAAGTGCAGGCACAACGGTTGACGCGACCGTAAAAACC
This sequence comes from Eubacterium callanderi, assembly GCF_900142645.1. Lineage (GTDB taxonomy): Bacteria > Bacillota > Clostridia > Eubacteriales > Eubacteriaceae > Eubacterium > Eubacterium callanderi. The sequence goes on along the minus strand of NZ_FRBP01000010.1, from coordinate 9,272 downwards.
GCGACACAGTTAACCGTGACCGGCATTACCGTCACGCCAAAGGCCTATGACGGCACAACGGAGGCGACCCTGGTCTTAGACGGCGCCCAATTGGCAGGTACGATTGCCCCGGGTGATACTGTCGAATTTAACACAAACGCAAATTTAACCGCCGAATTCGACAATGCCAACGTAGGCACCGATAAAAAAGTGACGGTGACCGGCGACGCCCTGACCGGTGCAAACGCGGCGAACTACATCATTGACTGGAGCGCCTGTGACATTAAAGGCAAGATTACCAAGGCAACCGGCATTACCGCACCGGCCGCGCCGGAAGTGGACGCCGAAAAAACCACCTCCACCAGTGTGACCCTGAAGGAGGTAGACATAACCGATCCTACCGCTGTGGCGGCAGGGGCCAGAGTACAGTACAGTAAGGATCAGGTAAACTGGCAGCAAAGTCCGGTTTTCACCGGGCTGGAGCCCGGCACGGCCTACGCCTTTTACGCCCGTGTGGGCGCCACCGGCAATACCGAAGCGTCGGCTTCGTCCGCTGCCAGCCCGACCATCACCACCAAGGTGGCCGTCGTGGCGCCGGTTCTGAGCGTTGACGGCGACTGCACAGCCGGCCAGGCGTGTAAGGTAGAGCTCTACGACGCCGAGAACAAAAAAATCAATGACCTGCTGGAGGCCGACGCGGGAACCAAGGTCACCTACAAAATCACCTACTGCGACAGCCATACCATGCACTTTACCTTTAAAGGCAATGAACTGGCGCTTTCGACAACGACAGATGGCATGCGCAAAGCCGCCGATGAAAAACGCACCTGGTACTATGACTACACCATCCATCCAGGCGATACGACCGTGACCGCCTCGGCGGAAGCTGTCCCGAAAACCGTTGAAAACTTCGCGGCCGCTCCGATTACCATGGCCGCCAACGATGCGCGCAACCAGAGCCCAGAGGAACTTTTGAAAAGCCTGCCCAAAACCATTCAGTTCCAGTATGACAACGAAACCGAAGGCACCGACCGGGTGGAAAACTGGAAGCTGAAAAGCGGAGCGTGGGCGCTTAAGGGGGCGGACCTGACCTATGAAGGCACCCTCAAAAACCATCCAAAGACCAAAGTGACCCAGTCGGTGACCGTGAAGCCTGTGAACGCCACGGTTGAAACCACTGTGGGTAAAATCACCCTTAAGGAACGGCCCCAGGGCTATACCCTGGCCGATCTGGAAGGCGAAGGGCTGCCCATGACAGCCAGCATCGGCTATGACAGCTACGTGGACCCGGCCGATAAAACAACGGCCATCACATGGCAGCTGCCCGAGGACTTTGGGAAAACATCCGGCGCTGTGGACATCACCGGCAGTGTGCAGCTGCCCCAATGGGCAACCGCAGCCACGAGCGAAGTCCTCTCAGCGCATTTTGATATCACCGCCAGACCCCAGGTAAAACTGGAGATTCAGGCAGACGATGTTACCAAAACCTACGACGGCAGCGCCGTCCTGGAAAACGTGCCGGTTAAACTGGATCCTGCCAGCCTTGATGCGGCACACAAAGACGTTGCGTTGTCCGCAGAGACCGCCACCATCCGTTTCCAGACACCAAATGTGGGCACAGGCCTGACCTATACCGTGGAAGGCCTGACCCTGACCGGCGCCGACGCCGACTGGTACGCCCTTGGCGCTACCTATAAAAATGGTGTCATTGTAAAAGCCGCCGTGGCCGCTCCGGCAGCGCCAGAGGCGGACAGCATCAGCCTGAACAGCATTGCGCTGAAACCCGTTGTCCTGGAAGGCGCCGCCAAGGCTGCCGGCGCCAAGGTGGTCTACCAGATTTCAAAAGATAATGGTACAACCTATACGGATAATCCGGCGGATAAATACAGCCCGGTCTTCAAAAACCTTGAGTCTGGAAAGGCCTACAGCTTTAAAGCCAGTGTGGAAGCCACTGCCAACACAGAGGCGTCCGAAGCCAGCGCGGGATTAACCATCCGGACAAAGTTTAACCCAGTGGCGCCCATCATCGCCAAGACCTCCCCCTGTGAAGGCGGCGAATGTAAGGTCGAGATGACCGATGCCCAGGGAGCCCCCATGACAGTAAAAAGTGAAGTGGGCACCGGGGACGTCATCCACTACACCATCACGAGCTGTGACAACCATACGCCAGGTAAGCTGCTCATTAACAGCAAAACCGAGGTGCCTTTATCCGGTACTGGCAAGGTGCGCACCGGCTTTTACACCGTCACCGCCCAGGACAGCCAGCTGGTCTCACAGGTCACGTTTAATGACCGTCAGGCCGTGCGTGTGGAATCACCAGAGCCCATTGAAATGTATGCCAATGACGACCGCAACCAAAGCGCCGAAAGTCTGGCGAACAGCCTGTCCAAGGAAGTGGCCGTGGTCTATGACAACGGCACCAGAGGAACCGAAACCATTCGCAAATGGAATCCCTCCGGCACGGCCTGGAACCCCAGAGGCGGAAGCTACACCTATGTGGCGGCAGTCGGCGGAGACGGACAGTTTTTCACCCTGCAGAATGTAACGGTAAAACCGGTCAGCGCCGTCTATGAACCCTTTGCGGATACCACTCTGACCGTCCGTGAGGAACCCTATGCCAAAGAAGAGCTGGGGCTCAGCGACACCCTTGCGGTCACCTACACCTCCGAAGACGGCGTGGTCAAGGAAACCCGGGACGAACCCCTTGTCTGGACGCCGGAAGTCCCCGGCGATTTCGGAACCACCGAAACCACCCAGACTTTTACCGCCAGATTGGCGCTGCCAGCCTATGCGGGCGGCGATAAAGCGCTGAGCAAGACCATTCGTGTGAGCGAAAAAAGCCCGCTGGTCATCAAAGGTGTGAAAGCTGAGGATAAGGTATACGATGGCACCACCGACGCAGCGCTGGATTTCAGCCAGGCCACCTTTACCGGGGATCCAGGCTTTGGCAGCTATACCGTGGACTGGGAGCAGGCCACCGGAACCTTTGAGGACGCCAGCGCCGGCGACCATAAAAAAGTGACGGTGGAAGGCATTGTGCTTTCGGGTAAAGACGCGGACCACTATATTTTAAGCGTTGAGCAGGTGAGCGCGAACATTCAAAAAGCCGAAATTAAAGGCGTAGTCTTTGAAAGTGCGAGATTCCCGGAAGATGGAAAACCGCACAGCCTGGAAGCCGTCTATCCAGAGGGCTGTGGGATTACAGGCGTGAGCTATACCTATGAAAAGGACGGCGTGAAAACCACCGAAGCCCCAAAAGAAGCGGGCGTCTACAAGGTGACCGCCACCTTCACCGTGGACGATAACCACCTGGCACCAGCCCCCATGACGGCCACCATGACCATTGGCGAAGCAGGGGGGACCGTTGAGGAGGCCGTGGTGGAAGGATTGCCCGAAGGCGTGACCGGCTGCACGGTAACAGCGGATAAAGACCACGTCACCGAGGCTGGAGAAACCGTCACCTATACCCTGACCCGGAACAGAGAACGGAAATCCTACGTGCCGGCAGTCATGACCGTTAACGGCCAGGCCCTGCCGCTGACCTATGATCAAGAAAGCGGACAGTTTAAAGCCGCCTATGTGGCGGAAGATCCAACCATCTCCATTGCGGCCGCGGTTCAGTATGTCCTCCTTGGGAGCTTCACCGGTGACGATACCATCGACATCATCGACGCTCAAAAGATAGCGCTGTTCCTTACGGCTGGAGAAACCCCGTCCGAGCGCCAAAAAGCCGCCGGCGATGTGAACTTTGATGGAAAAGTCGATATCATTGACGCCCAGCAGATCGCGCTGTATTTGGCAGATCCTGAAAAACAGTTTTAAATTTGTATTCTAAAAAAGCCTGCCGATGCGCTTTAAGCAGCATCGGCATCGGCTTCTGTAAAAGGCCAGGGCGTCAGGAAAGAGAGGTATGTCATGCTAAATGGTTTGCTGGGGATGCTGGCATCCGGCTTTGCCGGAGCTGGGCTGGCCATCCATCAAAATTTAAAAAGAAAAGGTGAAAACAGAAGGTACAGGCTTGTAACCGGACAGTTTACTTTGTTGGCGGGCGCTTTTGGTGTATACGTTTCCCTTGAGGGGATCGGGGCGTTTCTGTTAAGCCTGGTCAGCTTTGTGACCGCATTGGCCATCATGTGCTGTATGTGTGCCGCAGGAAACGCGGCTGAAAATGAACGATTAAAAGAAAATCAGGAGGATTAGAAAATGTTAAAGAAAATCTGCAGCGTACTCGTTACCGCCAGTCTGGTGTTGAGCCAGACCGCGGCTTTCGCTCAAACTCAAAACACAGCAGAAACACCCGGCTCTGTAACGGTGAAAGAAAACGGCCCGAAAGAAGAAAAGCGTTATGTATCCTACGGCGGCCACCTGTGGGAAGTGGTTGAACAGGTGGATGGACGTCTGCTCCTGTGCACCGATCCGGCCATTGATAAAAAGCTGGAAATGGATCAGGCACTGATCGAAAAAGACGCGGAAGCGCAGTATCAGTTTTTGAATCAGGATTTTTTAGAGAGCTTCAATGCGGTTGAAAAAGCCCATTTAGACAAGGTAACGCTCCAAAAGAAAACCACAGAGGATGCCCAAAAAGCCCGCGGGGCAAAAGCCGTAAAAGTGTTTTTGCCAAACGACGATACCGTTGAAATTTTGGATGCGGACGTCCAAAAAGCCCTTGAGAAATTTAAAGCCGGGCAAAAAACAGAAGCGCCGGAGGCGGCTCCTGTACCGAGCGTAGCGATACCAGAAGCACTGGAAGAAGCTCCTGCGCCCAGTGTGGCGACGCCAGAAGCCCTGGAAGAAGCCCCCGCGCCCAGTGTGGCGACGCCAGAAGCGCCGGAGCCAGCCCCCGTACCCAGTGTGGCGATACCCGAAGCGCCGGAGCCAGCCCCCGCGCCCAGTGTGGCGACACCCGAAGCGCCGGAGCCGGCCCCCGCGCCCAGTGTGGCGATACCCGAAGCGCCGGAGCCAGCCCCTGCGCCAGGTGTTGAGCCTCCGAAAGTGAATCAACCAGAAGAAACAGAAGAAGCGATTCTGGGCGATGTGAACGCGGATATGAAAGTTGATATTTTAGACGCCCAGCTGATTGCCCTCAGCTGCGCAGCAGGCGGGGAGATGGAAGCATCCCGAAAGGCGAGAGGCGATGTGAACGGCGATGCGCAGGTCAATATTATTGATGCTCAGCAGATCGCGCAAAATGCCGTTGAGCCGTTGGATGAAGGCATGGGCACAAAAAAAATGGTCTCGGCACGCGCGGCGTCTGTCATGAAGTCGAGCGCCTTGGAATCCCAGCATTTTGCTGCCCCAGACACCCGTCCCGAAGGACTGGCGTTTGGGATTCTGGTCAATCCAGAGGGGCTGGAGCAGAGCGGCGCCGGAACAAAGGAGGACCCCTATACTTTTTCTGAAAAAAAAGCAGCGCCCACACCCGCAGTTCCGAACAAGGTGCCTGAGCAGCCCGAAGTTTCTGAAGCACCCGAAACCACATTGCCTTTTACGCCTTTTAGTAAGGAAGAACTGGAAAACCCTCGTCTGAATAACGTCGAGCAAGCTTTTGACCAGCTTTCAACCGCCGGCTATAAAACCCGCGAACCCTCTGCCGCAGGCTTTCCAAGCGATTTGATCACCACCACGAAAAACCACATCCAGGGTCTGGGCTATTATGGCGATTATACCATTATCAATGTGAACGGCGATGGCAGCCCGGGCAAAATTTTTATTTACGATCAGGGAGGAATGGTTCAAACCTTAGTGCCGCCTCAGACAAAGAGCTTTCATACCTCCGGCATGCAGGTAGTGGGCGATATGCTGATCATGATGAATGGACTTCACGGTGACCCGGATTCCTATATCTTGATGGTTGACTTGAGACCTTTAAAAGAAGGCCAGGAAGCAGTGATGCTGCCAAGAGAGACGGGTCCGTCAATGACGGGCGCCTGCGTGGGGGCCACCAATTACACCGCTGCGGATGGAACCGAAAGGCTTATCCTGATCGGTGTGCGGAACCAATGCTTTGAATCGGTGATTCCTGAAGACGGTGTGAGCTTTAACTGGGTTGAGCGGCAATATGATGGGCCGAATCTGAAAGAAAACCAGAATATTGCCCTGGTGACCGATGTTAACAATCAGGTTTATCTGGTTGCCTTTGCCAGCGAAGCATCCCAGCAGGGGAGCATTACGGATTTAATTGATACCAATGGATTTGACGGGCTCAATTTCGATGACCGTCTGGAACTGTATAAAGTGGATGTCCATTCCAACCCCAACGGGATAAAAGTCGAATTTTTAAAGCGGAAAGATGTGCAGGCCTATGATGATGACATGCTTGTTTTTGGAAGTCATTTCCGCTATGGCGCGACCTTGACGGTTGACAGTCCGGAAGGTTTTTCGGTGCATACGACACGGCGGGCGCCGGGTAACGCGCATTTTAATATTCTCGGGTCCCTTGGGTCAGACGTCATTTCAGCATTGTTTGGCGGCAATACGCTGCCCATCACCACCTATACGGCTGGACAAAGTTACTTTTTAGAAAATAAATCCGGGACGGTTTCTAAAATGGACGTAACCTATGTTACGAAAGAAGGCGAACAGAAAACCCAGACAACCAACAATGTCGCGCTTGGTGAAAATCAGGATATTCGCATTCCCATTGACGCCAAAGACATACGGCTGGATTTCTATGTGAGCACCGGATCCTCCTGGAAGCCGGTTAAAACATTGGAATACAAAGAAGCCAACGGAAACGCCCGGCGTTATAAAATAACCGGAACGGTTTTTAATCCCACGCTTCATGAGGGGGTTGTGCTTGGAGAAGGGATTCAGTACCAGATAAAGGTAAAAACCGGTACGGCCTTTGGCGCGGGAACGGATTCGGATGTCTATATTCGCCTGGTTGGCGATCAGGGAACAACCGATGAGGTGCTGCTGAATTACGGCATGACCAACCAGTTTAACACGCGCGGGAACCCCTTTGAGACAAAGGGATACGATGTCGGCGTCTTTAATTTCAATCAGGATGTTGGAAAGATTAAGCGCATCGAGGTTCGGACAGACCGCTCAGGCGCCGGCGCCGACTGGCTGCTGGATGCCATTGAGGTCGTACCAATGTACAATACCACCGAAACACAGACAAAAAAATTTGATATCCATCAGTGGATTGTAAACGACACGTGGACAAGCTTTAGTAATACAGCTGAAGACAGCAGCCAATACCGTCTGAAGATCAATACCGGCAATGTTAAAGGGGCCGGTACCGATTCGGATATTTACGTAAAGCTTACAGGGACCAAAGGCGAAACCAATGAAGTGGAAGTCAGTGGGCTTTATAACGGAAACGCCTTTGAAAAGGGAACCAGCCATTCCGTTGTTGCCAGTTTTGATCAAAACGTTGGGGAGATTCAAAAGATCACGGTGCGTTCGGATATGAGCGGCGTCGGCGCGGATTGGTTCTTAGACAGTGTTCAGGTAGTGCCTGTCTGGAACAACCAGACACAGGACGGTGAAAAAACGTTTGACTGTAAGGAATGGATCGTGAACAAAAACCCTCATACTTATAGCTTAGACCAAAATGCCATTACCCGTTACCGTATGACCGTAAAAACGGGTAAGCTTTCATGGTGGCCCAAAGGAGAAGGAACCGACGCGGACATTTATGTCCGTCTCATTGGGGACAAAGGGCAAACCAACGAGGTTGAGATCACATCGCTTATTCCTGGCAACGCCCTGGAACGTGGGGATACCGATACCTTTACCGTCAACTTTGAGAACGCCATTGGCAATGTGAAAAAAATCCAGGTGCGTTCGGATATGAGCGGCGTCGGGCCGGATTGGTACCTCGAGCGTATCGACGTCCAGCCCTTGTTTGGAAATAAAGACGTTGGAAAGAATGTCCGCTTTGCGTTTAATCAATGGATTGACATCAAAAAGGTCTATGAAAAATAATTAAAAGTTCGCAATCTGGGAAAGGTGAAAAAATGCGTCGAAGATATGTATCAAAGCAGGAACATCCAGACATGGAAAAAATATTAAAAACTTTAAAGGAAGAAAAAGGGTATACGTTCAATATAGAACAGAATGTCGCGATTAATTATGGGCTGTGCGTGGGTGCCGATGTACTTGGCACCGCCAACCCAGCGTATAGCGGCGCGCAGCTGAGTGAGATTTTCCGGGTTCAGTCCGAGGGACTGGACGACACCCTGCTGCGCAACCCAGCGCTGGGCGGCGCAAGGGCAAAAGAGCTCAGGCTTGGCCTTGAAGCAGGATTGGATATGAAGCCATTGGCCGATGTGGGGATGCCGCTGACCAATGTCCAGTGGCTGCGGCGGGCCATGGCAAAGGGCATCGACATCCGCCTTTATCCTGAGTTTCAGGATGGTATCACAAAAATCATTAAAAAGTATAATGAGCTCTGTGGCGGAGAAAAGCCGAAAGGCAGCAAGCAGTGCACGTTGAGAGTGGTTCGTATCAAAGAAGAAGTAAACGAAATGGTGGTTCAGTATGATGATCTGGAAAAACTGGAAGACGCCATTGGCAGGATTAACGCGGCCCATTTCGACAAGGTGCAGCGGCTGAAAGAAAAACTCTATGAGAGCGATGTTCATACCTTAGGCAAAAGAGTCCTTGAGCCCGTGGAGCAGCAAACGTATTTTGAGATTGTAAAAGAAGGAAACCCGACGGAGAACCGGAACGATTCTTACTAAATAAGAGGAGGGAAACATGTTTCAACTGGAAGATATCCTTGAAAACGCCCAAAAACTGGAGCGCCATGGAGACTATAAAAAAGCCCGGCACCTATATAAAAGACTGCTGAAAAAAGCCCCGGATTCTGAGATTGCAAGAATATCAGAAGAAAGGCTGGTCCGGATCAATGCCCAACAAAAAACAGCAGAAAAAAAGGGCCCAAGCCTGGAATGGACCGCGTTTTATATCCTGGTCTTCAGCTTTTGCGGCGCGTTTTTCATCACCTATCCGCTATCCTTTGTGATCGAATCCAGCAGCGCGGTGCTCAATCTGTACCTCGGGCTGGTTTGCGCGGCGGAGCTGGTGTCCGCCGGGCTGTTAATGGTTCATAAATTATACTGTAAAAGAGCGTTTAAGAAGTTTTCAATGCTCACATTTCTGCTGGACGTCCTGCTCATCCTTTTGGGGGTGGGCGTCATGATCGCAGGAGCATAAAAGCGTTATAGGAAGAAGAGAAAATGGGACACTGGCTGTCACCCATCAAAACCCTGAAGGCCGCGTACACACACGTGTATGTGGTCATCAGGGTTTTTTGCATATAAGAACATAAAAAGAGGAGAAAA
>NZ_FRBP01000023.1 GCF_900142645.1 Eubacterium callanderi | reverse complement strand
CTATACCCGGCTTTTATGGCTGCTTTCGTTGCGTTGAAGCACCGAATATAACACAAGCAAAACAGGCGCTGTTTATCGGTGAGACCATTATTGCCCATGACCTGATCAACTTCTTCAGTGATAATCTTCTGGTCTTTCCTTTTGGTTGCAACTTTTTTGGTTGCAGGGTTGCAACTTTCTTTTTTCCAGTATCGTGCTGCCCAGGACTTTACAGCGGACAGGCTGACACCATATTTTTTCGCGATATCTTTGTATTTCATGCCATCGAGATAATCCTGATAAGCTAAATCTCTTGTGTCCGGCAACCACCTCACCTCTCTTTTTTACGTACGAAAAAAGACCCCATCTCCTGCCGTGGCCTCTTGATTACACTCTTGTTAACGCCATTATACCACATATCGGGTGTTTTTTATGGCCCAAACTGTGCTGAGAAGTGTGTTATAAAGTGTGTTATTTATTCAAATCCGAATAAACGTGTCTTACGTAGTTGTGACTATACCCCAAATACTCTGCCGCCTCTTTCTGCGTCATGCCGTATACGTTCACCAGAAACAATACTTTCTCTGCTAAACTCTCAAAGCGGTCAACACAGTCTTTAAGCTCTTGTCTCAGGGCGTCCATCCTGTCGGTAACACGCTGGTATTCCTCAAAAATATCGATCGCCGCCCGACGATGGTTCCCGTGGATACTATCCGCATCCGTGTAGCTTGTCTCTGATTTCACCTTCTCTGGGCCTTGATATTTCAAAACATCTAGGCGTATCTGGTTTAGTCGTTCCAATTCTGCTTTAATCTCGGTTGGATTCATAGGCTAATCTTTCACCACCTGCCCATAATACAGAACTTCAAGCCCATTTGCCTTCGCGGCCTGCAACTCCATTTTACAGCCTTCTGACTGTTTCCAGTCGCCGCACATGATGATGGCATCACAGGCCGCCAGAAGCAGCACGCACCGTTTCATGGCTTCATATCCCGGCATGCACTCTGGGATCACGGTCAAGGGCCGGATCAGCTTGATCTTATTCTTCCATGGTCGGCTCCGGTACGAAACGCCTTCTTGGGCGCCCAAGATGTCATCTGCACACTCCTGCTCATGGTTCTTGTTTTCTGCCATCATCCCCACACTCGTGCACGGATGGGACAAGTAGTATATTTTTGTTGGATCGAGTTTAATCATAATAGCACCTCCATTTTCATCTGCTTCATTTCTGGTTCAAAATTCATCCAAAGGATTTCTGTCCGGGTACCACCGCGCTCAATTTGGCTTTTGATACTACGCTTTTCCCAGCCTTTTAAATAATCATTGTAAAGGGCATTGTCATATCCAGAAAGGATAATTTTGCCGCGATAATTTATGATGGTGTTCAAAAGGACTTCATGATCCGCGTCATCCATTTCATGGTAATATTGGTCTCCGTTTAGGGTTCGGGTAGCTTTCATGTATGGCGGATCCAGATAGGTTAACACCTCCGGTCCGTTAAAACTCTCTATTAAATCAATCGCAGGTCGGTTTTCAATTTGAGCATCTTTTAAACGCTGTGCCACCTGTATGATGGTTTCCGGCAGCTTACTCCAAAGCTTCGCGTTATCCGGCCCGCCATTTTTTGTTTTGCTGGTAGTATGACGAAAACTTCGGCTACACCTTCTGGCTCCAAATGTCATATAGCAGCCAACTGCCGTCCTTCTTGCACGTTCTACCGGATCATCGGCAACCACTTGACTCTCCTTTAACTCCTGCCTTGCCCACGGTGTAAGATTGATCGCCCTGGCCAGTTCCTCTGGATGCTCTCTGCAAACACTAAAAAAGTTCACGATTTCGCCGTCCATATCATTAATCGTCTCAATCCGCGCGGGTTCTTTGTTAAAAAACACCGCGCCACTGCCGAAATATGGCTCCAGGTAGCTCTCGTGGGGTGGCATGTGGCTAATAATCCAGCTGGACAGATTCCACTTAGCACCGGGATATTTAAGGACCGGTCTCATACAACCTTACCCCCATACACATGATTAATCCGCGTCCTCAGATTCTTCACCGCCACATCCCAGTTCCCCTTTTCTGTGGGCACAATGGCGTCAAAGGACCGGCGTTTTTCTCCCTTTGGCTGCACGTGCACCCGGAGCGCCTCCATTAGGGCCATTTTCATGGGCTCGATCAGAATCATGGTTCGATCGCTTTCCAGCGCATGCTTGATCAGATCGGCGTATTTTTGCTGGTTTTCAGTCATTTTGTTTCTCCTCCCATGCTTTGTAAAGCTCAAACCAGAAGGCTGCCGGCATGGTGATCTTCCAGTCCTCTCGGTTTTTCCGGTGGGCCACAATGGGGATCAAGTCACCGGCATCCCGGATGGCCTGCTGCAGGGCCTTTTCAATGTTCAGGGACTCCACACGCTTGACTTCCACGTGAATGCCGGGCAGGCCCACGACGTCCTCGCCTTCGATGCCGCTGTACTGCTGCCCACGCCGGCTGTCTGTGTAGCCCTGCTTCTGGCAGAGCTTCGCAAACTCCAGCTCGCCGCGCTTCCCCTTATTCCTTGAGTTGATGGTCATGGTCTTTTCCCTTCTGCCGGTTTTCCGGCGGTTTTTTATCTTTTAGTTTCCTGCGCTCTTCGCGCTCAATATTTTCAATCGCCTGTCCGGCGGTTGGGTTGATATACCCTTCCGTGTAGCGATGCTCGTTATAAATAGTCTTGCTCATGCGCTTCACCTTTCTAAAGTTTCCTTTTTTCAGTCAAAACTTCTTTGTCAGTGGACAGGGGAGGAAGGAGTAGGGCGGGCCGTGCTTAAGCCCGCCTTACTTCCCCCGCTGACCTGTTGGGACAGGGACACTGTATATATATGTAATATATATAGTTTGTCTGTCCCTGGGACAAAGAGGGATTTTTACCGACTTTGTCCCTATCCGGGAAATTATCGGTGTTTTCTCGACTTTGTCCCGATTTTCGGACAATTGTCCTTTCGTGTTTGTCCAAAGGACAGGGACGGACAAATTTCCGGTTTGTCCCTGCCTATTTCCTTCCGACTTCGCTGTTGTCAATCCAAAATCCACCGTGCTCCTGCACCCGCCTGCGTGTTGTTTTTTCACTCACCCCGAGAAATTCAGACAAAGACTGGATGGTAATCCGGCCTTCGATGCTGCAGGCTTCAAAGGCAATTTCAAGCTCCTGGCGCTTTTCTTCCTTCCGCTCTTCCGGGGTCTTTTTCTTTGAAAAATTCTTTTTCCAGGGCGGAGCGTCCCCTTCGGGATCAATGTCTTTCAGGGCGCCGGTCGGGTCGATCTGGTGCACCGGGTAGTCAAACCAGAGGTTCACAGGCTGGAATTTCGGGAACTCCCGGAGGGTGCCGTCAATCCGCCAGGCGGTCAGCTGGTCAACGCTCTGCTCAGCTGCGTCAATGACCTTTTGAAGGTCTTTGTACTGTGCCCGGCTCAGATGGATCTCGGCCAGCTCCTGCATGGCCCGTTTGCTTAGCAGATCGTCCTGTGAGGCGTCCTTTTCCCAGTTAACGGCATTGCTGTTCAGATAGCGTTCAATGGCCTTACAGGCGGCTTTATTGCGTTCCTGGGTGAGGATGTTGTCGTTCAGTTCCAGTTCGATCAGATCCAGAAGGGCATCGGGGTCTCTGGCGAAAACGCCGGACCCGCTGGCACGGTCCATGGCACGCTTGCCGCCCTGGCTGCCTTTTGAATGATGGTGGCAGTAGATGACGGCTGTGCCCAGCTCGGTACAGATTTTGTCAAACTGGTTGCAGAAGGTGGCCATCTGGTCTGCGCTGTTCTCGTCTCCAGTGATAACTTTGTAGATGGGGTCAATGACCACGGCGATGTAGTCCTTTTTGGCGGCTCTCCGGATGAGTTTCGGGGCCAGCTTGTCCATGGGCACGGACTTTCCTCTCAGGTTCCAGATGCCAATGTTTGCCAGGTTTTCGGGTTTTAAATTTAAGGCCTGGTACACGTCCTTGAACCGGTGCAGGCAGCTGGCCCGGTCCAGCTCCAGGTTGACGTAGAGCACTTTGCCTTTTTTACAGGGCCACTCTAACCACTTCCGCCCCTCGGCAATGGCAATGCACAGCTCAATCAGGGCAAAGGACTTCCCGGCTTTTGAGGGACCGGCCAGCAGCAGTTTATGCCCCATGCGCAAGACGTTTTGAATTAAAGGGGGCGAGAGTTCTGGGAGGTGATCCCAGACTGAGGCCATGCTCTCGGGCTCGGGAAGGTCGTCGTTGACACCCTCGATCCATTCCTGCCATTCGGCCCAGGATTCTTTCCCGATATTAGTATCAATCAGGAATTGTTTGTGCTGCCCCCGCATGATGCCGGGCATTCTTGAAAGTCTTGAGGGGTTCCGGTTCTGGCTGTCGATTTTCAGGCCGTTCTTTTTACAGACGTCATACAGGTAATCCACGCGTTTGCGGTACTCACTGTAATCTCCGGCGTCGATTCTTACAATGGCGTGGACGCTTTTGCCGCCGCTGTAGACCAGGCAGGCCACGGGCAGCTCCAGCTCGCGAATGATGGCGTTCTGGGCGCCGATGTCCATGTTGTCGGATTCCACCAGGGCATAGCGGAAATCGGTCACATTTTCGTTTTTAATGCCGTTTCCATCCAGAGGGTTAAACCGTATCCAGGCCCCCACCTCGGGCTTGTAATCCCCCAGCACGGCGCCGATATCCCCTTTACACTTCTGGAGCTGCTCAATGAGTTCTCCGGCGGTCCGGTCCCAGCAGCCCTTTGAGGGCAGGTACTTGCCATCTTTCTCCCAGCTCTCGGTCACATAGCCCACGTTTTCGGTGGACTCAAAGAGGGTGCTCAGGTAACGCACCAGTTCTGCGACCGGGTTCCATTCCTGGGGTTCGGTGATCTCCTGGGATTCCATCCAGTTTTTATCCACAATGACCAGTTCGTCATCGCTGATCTCATCGTCCCAGTCCAGCTCATGGCCGGAGACGGCCGGGGACCAGCCGTGCTCTCTGGCCAGCTGCACGATGGTGCCCCCGGTGACCGGGGTTCCGGTGCCCTTGAAGCTGTGCCACTTCTTTTCACACTCCCCGGCGTGGTACCTTGCGCGGTCACGCTGGCTCCAGTCTTCCCAGTCGGAGACGCTGCAGCCCTCTTCCTTGAGCGCCATGCCGACGTTTACCCAGTCCTGGTAATCCAGCATCGCGGGGTCAATGTATTCTAATAATTCGGGTAAACGCTGTTTTTCCATACTTTATACTCCTTTATAGGTGGCCGGATCGATCTCCGGCGGAATGCGCCAGCCGTTGGCGGCAATCCGGTCAATGAGGTGTCTGGCGGTGTCAAAATTCCAGGCGCCGACGTGGTCAAAACCGCGGCCTTCCAAAAAACGAATCTGTTTCGGGGTCGTCAGACCTTCAACGCGACGTTTATTAAGACGGTCCAGTAATAAAGCCGCCTTTCCAGCGTTGTCGATCTGATCCGGATAAATTCCCAGTTTCTCAAGGGCTTTGACCTGTTTATCGGACGGCGGCCCCATCTCCCAGCCAAAGGACGGACTGTAGCTCGCCAGATCTTCTGCCTGGATGCTCATCTCGAATTGTAATGGGTCCACCAGCTTGCGCTTGCGTTTTTTCATTTCCTGTAATTGTTTTGCCAGGGCTTCCTCTCTTTGGGCCACCACGTCCTCAGCGGCCTGTTTTTCGGCTTCCTCGATGTCCACGGGCCCGCCGGCAGCTTCGATGTTTTCGGTCATCTTTTTGGCCACTTCCTCGCTCTCGCAGATCAGGTTGGCCGGATGGCACAGCTCATGGCGTTCGGTATGCCAGAGAAAATCCAACAATAAAAGATGGTCTTTCCCGGGACTGAGCCTTGTTCCCCGCCCGACCATCTGACAGTACAGGCTGCGGACCTTGGTGGGCCTTAAGACCACAATGCAGTCCACGGAGGGGCAGTCCCAGCCTTCGGTTAACAGCATGCTGTTGCAGAGCACGTTATATTTGTTCTCTTCAAAATCCTTTAAAACTTCGGCCCGGTCTTGGCTGCTGCCATTGACCTCGGCGGCCTGAAAGCCCATGGTGTTTAAGATGTCTCTGAACTTCTGGCTGGTTTTGACCAGAGGCAGGAAAACCACGGTCTTTCGATTTGCGCAGTTTTTCTGCATCTCGGCGGCGATCTGAACCAGATACGGGTCAAGCGCGGTGCCCAGGTCGCTGGCCTTGAAGTCTCCGGCCTGCTGCCTGACCGCGGACAGGTCCAGTTTGAGGGGAATGGTGATGGCCTTGATGGGGCTGAGGTAGCCTTCTTTGATGGCTTTGGGCAGGGTGTACTCGTAGGCCAAAGACTCAAAGTAGGTGCCCAGGTTGCGCATATCCCCGCGGTCGGGGGTGGCGGTCACGCCCAGGACTTTGGCCTGATCAAAGTAGTTCAAAACATTCTGGTAGCTGTCGGAAATGCAGTGGTGGGCTTCGTCCACGATGATGGTCTGAAAATAGTCCTTTGGAAACTGCCGCAGGCGCTTTTTCTGCATGAGGGTCTGGACAGAGCCGACCACCACGCGAAACCAGCTGCCCAGACAGGTCTGCTCAGCTTTTTCGGTGGCGCAGTGAAGGCCTGTGGACTGCTGCAGCTTGTCGGCGGCCTGATCCAAAAGCTCACCGCGATGCGCTAAAACCAGGGCACGGTCACCCTGGCGGACACAGTCTTCGATGATTTTGGAAAAGACAATGGTCTTGCCGGTGCCGGTGGGGAGCACCAGCAGTGTTTTCTGGTGCCCCTGTTCCCATTCTTTAAAGACCGCAGCTTTGGATGCCTGCTGATAGGGTCGCAGCTCCATCAGAAGGCCCCCGGGGTGAAGCTGGTCTGTTTGGCTTCAAAGGGCGCCGGGTC
The DNA here is from genome assembly GCF_900142645.1 of Eubacterium callanderi. Lineage (GTDB taxonomy): Bacteria > Bacillota > Clostridia > Eubacteriales > Eubacteriaceae > Eubacterium > Eubacterium callanderi. The sequence continues at coordinate 4,740 of NZ_FRBP01000023.1, read as the reverse complement.
TTCGGGCTCATAGAAACGCTTGATCTGATTCATCTCATGTTCCTGGCCTTTGTCATCGGTCCATTTTCGGATGCCGACCTTTGCCCGGCCGCGGGAACCGACCACTGCCGGCCAGTTCATGCGCAGCTTCTCGCCTTTTTTGCGCTGCCCGATCCCCATAAAGAAAGCGCAGAGCAGCCCTTCGGTTGCGGTGTGCATAAAAAGTGGATGCCTGATAATGTTAATGCCATCCGGGGTCTCGATTTTCAAGTGGACGGTCGCCTTATTGCAGGGCGGGATTTTGTCACCTCCCTGATAGCGGCCGCGCTCCATTTCCACGACCTCAAAATCATAATCGCCTTCGGGCAGTAAGATAAAATCGGGACTGTCGTGCTCAATCTCATCGTCCCAGTCAAGTTCTCTGTCTTCCATCATTTGTGTGTTGTTATCAATCATTGTTTATGCTCCTTTTCGTGTTTGTTTTATCATTGAAAATACCTGTGGCCACGCCCCGACCAGAACGCCACTCACAAAGTCGGGTTCGTAGTTGGCAATGGGGGTGTCTTTGGGGTAATAGCCTTTCAGGGCCACAACGGCCTGAATTTCCCCTTCGGTTACCTGGTTTTCCTGCATCAGGTCGGCCAGGGCTCTGGGGATGCCGGGGGCGGTCTCGGGGATCTCATGGAAATCGGGATCGCCCAAGGTTTCGATTGCGGACGTTTCAATTCCTTCCAGAGCTTCTTTATACTGCATAAACGCGTCATACTCTTCCTTGGTGACTTCACTCAATGCGGGATCACTTGGTTGACTGCCGTCGGCCGTATAAGATGCCGTATCCGTTTCTTTGTTGTACCAGTATCTCAATCGATTCTCTGGTGGTGTGTTTGGCGTCTCGGTCTGCGTTTTAACCGTTGCCAGCTGCAAATTTTTCTGCTGTCCCTGAGCCGGCGCTGTCTTTACGCCCTCGATGATATGGGCGATCTGGGCGTACTCAAAGGGCAGTTCTGGGGGCAGGCCCTGGCGGTTTTTGGCGTCCCAGCTCGGCATATGGCTGGTGTACATGACGCGCTTGCCCCCAGAGGCTTTGTTTTTGCCTTTTTCTGCGCCCTGGCCGTCCACGTTGACCACATAGACCTTGTAGTTGGCAAAGAGCAGCATATCGGCCCATTCCTTGACCAGAGGGGCGGTTTTCTTCTGCAGCTTTAACTCCCACCGGTCATAGGAGCCCATCTCATCGGGCTGGTCGAACTTCCGGATCAAGGCGTGGGCGTTTAAGACCACGTGGATGCCGGAGCGCACGATTTCTTCCAAAAGGTTTAAAAGTCTTCCGAATTCCTCGGATAAGTAGACATAGCCTTTGCCGTAGCCAAAGTCTTCGATGCCTTTTTTCTGGGCTTTCGCGCAGACTTCGTTCATGCACAGCATCTCGGCCCAGTCGGCGGTGTCGAGGACCAGGGTTTTGCAAAGCCCTGGCGTTTTCTTGACATAATTCACCTGTTCCATGAGCATGGTCCAGCTGCTGGGCCGCTGCAGGCGCTTGACGTCCATGTCGTTGGTACTCCCCTCGGTGTCGATAAAAAGGGGATCGGGAAACTGGGCGGCGAAGGTGGACTTGCCAATGCCTTCGGGGCCATACACGGCCACTTTTTTAGCGGTCTGGATTTTTCCTGTGATGATTTCCATCAAAACTCACCTGCTTTCCATTTCTGTTCTTTTGGCGGTTCTGTTTCTTTTTCAGGAGAAAGATCGCCGCCGTAGCCGTCTTCGATGATGATGCTGCACTCTTCGCCGGTGGAGACCCGGGTGGCAATGGCCTGGAGCCCTTCCTGTTTCAGCCAGTCGCCAAAAGCTTTCAGGCTGTCAAGGTCCATCTGTTCCAGCTTGTCAATGAGGACAAACCCGCACTCGGGGTTGAGTTTCCGGACAATGGCGGTGGCCACCTTGAGCTGATCGGAACCGGAGAGGTTGTCCCAGGGATAACCGTTGTAGGTCAGCTTGCCGTCCTCAACGGACAGGCCGGGCAGCGGCAGATCGGCGTTTTTGAGCAGATCGGTCTTTTTCTGCCTGGTATCCTCCAGGGTGGCGGTCAGTTCCCGGTACTGGTTTTCATAGTCCAGGGCATCCTGCTCAGCCTTGTCTTTGTCCAGGTTGGCCCGGACTTTGCGGTTGATTTCTTCGATGTTGGCAATGTTCTGTTCCAGTTCCTCGGTGGATTCGTCCTGGAGCTCCTGAACGGTTTTCATGGCCATGTCTTCATCTTCCCGTGCTTGATGGTATTGTTTCTGGAGCGCTTCCTGTTGTTTTTGAAGGTCTGCGATTTTCTGCTCAATGATTAGCATCTTATTCCAAAGACGTTCTTTACTGTCGGTGATGTCTTTCAGGCTGTCCCGTTTGCGTTGGTTCTCACCGTTTCTGGCCAGGATTTCCTGCTGTGCTTTGATCAGGTCGCTGGCGGAAACGGGTTCTTTGGGGGCGTCGGGAAAATAGGGCTGTTCTTTGGCAAACTTCTTTTTCTGGTCGGCAATCTGGCCGATCATCCGGCGCCGGTTGTACAGCTCGTTTTCTTCGTGGGTCAGCTCCAGAAGCTGGTCTTCCACGCCGATGATCTGCAGCAGGGTGTCGGCCTTTTCTTTGTCGTTTGCTTCCATGAACCGCGGGAGGTCCAGGGCCAGCTGTTCCACAAAGCTGTTGAGCAGCTGTTGGCCGGCTTTCTTTCCTGCCGGGTCGGTGACTTTCAGGGCGCTGTTGACGCCCTTGCGGTCCACGACGATCCCGTTTGACAGGACGACATGCAGGTTCGGCGGGATGACGGACCCGTCCCGGACAGCCTTGGACGGACGGTACTTCTCCCCGCCCAGGGCCCAGGCAATGGCGTCGAGTACCGAGGTCTTTCCCTGGTTGTTCTTCCCGCCGATGATGGTCAGGCCGTCTTTGGTGGGCTCCACCTTTACGGCTTTGATGCGCTTGACGTTTTCGATTTCAAGTTTGTTGATTTTGATCATGTTTTAACCTCACAATTTCTTTTTCCATGACATAGACGGCGTCTTCGATGGCCTGGGTTGCCCAGGAATTCTGACTCAGAAAACGCCGTTTTAAAGCGGACAGGGTCTTAATGTCCCGGAGAAGGTCCACCCGATCTGGAATCGAATTTCTTTTTTTCATGGTGTTTTTCCTTAAGCTGTTGTCTGCAGTATCGGCATACAAAGGGTTCCTGCTCAATGGGCTGGTGGTCCTCATAGATCATGCCGCAGACGCTGCATTGTTTTTCGTATGGGAAGTCCATTTACTTTTTACTCCAATCGTGATATACTCACTTATAGAATATTTTTCATGATTGCCGGGATGACGTGGCTGCGTCACCCGGCTTTTTTCTATGCAATAATGGTGTAAGGGCAGTTCCCGTCTTCATCGCTCAGGGCTTCGATCAGGTAGGCTTGAATGTTTTTCATGGCTTCCTGCCTCCAGGCGCCGCCATCGGCTTCAAAGAGCGCTACCTGCATGTTTTGGTTGATGCGCAGCACAAAGGCACTCTCGGGCTGCTCCACCTCGGTGAAGGTTCGGAACGGTGCCAGGCGGACGGGGTTCGGGATCGTGGCTTTGGTTTTTAACACTGCGCCTGTTTTTGCTTCCACGTTCTGGGTCACACCGTCGTCGGAAACCTCTACACCACTGTTCTGATCCAGACAGATGTTGCCAACCACTTTCAGAACGGCATCCCTGTCACCTTGACCTTTGAAGCAGGACTGCAGCATGACGTTGAAGGCTTCGCGGTCCATGTACTCGTTAAACAGGATATGCGGTACTGGCGCGGTGGCTTCCAGGAATTCTTCCCGGGTACGGGTACAACAATCCAAAGAACCGTTGACCGTGACCGTCTCTGGCCCATACACATGAATAAGTGTATATGCTGGGGGTTCTTCGTCAATATTGCTTCTGAGATAGTCCACGATGCTTGTCAGGCTCTTCGTCCGCAGAGATACTGGTTTTGGTGGCAGTACCGGAAATAGGTTTTCCCTTGTGTACTCCACGCTCCCCGCTTCAATGGTTTTCGGGCCGGCCATTTCTTCAATCTTTTCAATAAATTCACGTGTTAAGTCCATTATTTGACTCCTTCCATTTCAAGTACATTTTCAACGTTCATCTGACCGGGAAGTTCGTTCCCGATTTCTTCTGCAACGACCTTACGGCCATCTTCGGTGATGGTAATGGCGGTGGCAAAGCCGTTGATCGGGGCTTCGGTGTGCTTCACCTTGAAGTCAATATCACCGATGGTGCGCTTCTCATTGGGGCTAATGGTCATCTCGATGGTGACCTTCCGTTTTGCTTTGGGATCGGTGTTAACGTCCCGGATGTTTCTGAGAACCTTGTCGAACTCATAGTCGAAGACTTCCTGCAAGGCGCCGCTGTTAATTTCACTTAATTGCATGTTTTTTCTCCTTTGGTTTTTTGAGAATGTTTGGCCGGAGTAACAGTGCCCTGCCCTCCGGCTTTTCAAAATCCATTAAAGCTTAAAAATTTGACTGTTCAGGTTGGACGGGAATGAGCGCCCGTCCGTTTTTATCTTGCGTAATTTTTTACAAATCGATTTAGTTTTTTTTATTTCCGCGTTTAAAGCCCGCGGATCAGGCTTTGACTTAAAGTGGTTATATGGCGTCGCACAGCTTCATTATGGCGGAACGCCCCTGTATTGGATCATTGTTTTTTCTCCATTCCTGTGGTACAATAACCACGTAACATATTGTCTGGTCCCTAATGCGTGGC
>NZ_FRBP01000025.1 GCF_900142645.1 Eubacterium callanderi | reverse complement strand
CATAAAGAAAAAAGAGTAAAGAGCAAATATTAAACAAAGTAAAAACTTCTTAATAAATGCAATTTCAAAAACAACATTCTTTTGAGCTCAGAAAGAGAACAAAAGAAAAACAAAACGAAATGCGAAAGCATTCGTGGAGATCAAGAAACAAAGAGCACAGGGTGAATGCCTTGGCACTGGGAGCCGAAGAAGGACGCGACAAGCTGCGAAAAGCCACGTTTAGGAGCACATATCCGTTGAGACGTGGGTGTCCGAATGGGGAAACCCGGCGGTCAGAAGGGCCGTCACCGTTAAGTGAATTCATAGCTTAGCGGAGGGAACCCGGGGAACTGAAACATCTTAGTACCCGGAGGAAAAGAAAGAAACATCGATTCCTTAAGTAGCGGCGAGCGAACGAGGAAGAGCCCAGAATCCAACAATCATTTCCGTTTAGCAGAAGGGCATGGGAAGGCCCCGCAAAGAGCGTAAGACGCGCGTATGCGAAAAGCCGAGATGAGGAGATTCGACGAGTACCACGGGACACGTGAAACCCTGTGGGAAGATGGGGGGCCCACCCCCCAAGGCTAAATACTACCCAGTGACCGATAGCGGAAAGTACCGTGAGGGAAAGGTGAAAAGAACCCCGGGAGGGGAGTGAAATAGAAACTGAAACCCTGTGCTTACAAGCAGCTGGAGCGCAAGTGACAGTGTGCTTTTTGTAGAACGGGCCAACGAGTTACGGTATGTAGCGAGGTTAAGCACTTCAGGTGCGGAGCCGAAGCGAAAGCGAGTCTGAATAGGGCGCCATAGTTGCATGCTGTAGACCCGAAACCGTGTGATCTATCCATGACCAGGGTGAAGCTTGGGTAAAACCAAGTGGAGGCCCGAACCAGTGTCTGTTGAAAAAGGCTTGGATGAGTTGTGGATAGGGGTGAAATTCCAATCGAACACGGAGATAGCTGGTTCTCCCCGAAATAGCTTTAGGGCTAGCGTTCTGTGATGAATGACGGAGGTAGAGCACTGAATTGGGTAGGGGGCGTCAAGCTTACCGAACCATATCAAACTCCGAATGCCGTGCATTTTAACAGGGCAGTCAGACAGTGGGAGATAAGTTTCATTGTCAAAAGGGAAACAGCCCAGACCATCCGCTAAGGTCCCCAAGTACTGATTAAGTGGGAAAGGATGTGTCACTGCACAAACAACCAGGATGTTGGCTTAGAAGCAGCCATACATTTAAAGAGTGCGTAATAGCTCACTGGTCGAGTGGTGGTGCGCCGAAAATGAACGGGGCTAAAATCAGGCACCGAAGCGATGGATTGTACCGTAAGGTACAGTGGTAGGGGAGCAATCTCTTAGGGGCGAAGCCATTTCGTAAGGGATGGTGGACTTAAGAGAAGAGAGAATGTTGGCATGAGTAGCGAAAGTGAAGTGAGAATCTTCACCATCGAAAGCCCAAGGTTTCCTGAGGAAGGCTCGTCCGCTCAGGGTTAGTCGGGGCCTAAGCCGAGGTCAAAAGACGTAGGCGATGGACAACTGGTTGAAATTCCAGTACTACCTCAAAGCGTTTGAGAAATGGAGTGACACAGAAGGATAAGCGAACCCGGCCGTTGGAAGAGCCGGGGCAAGCAGTAAGGCTGCAGCGGGAGGCAAATCCCCCATTGCAAAAGGCTAAGCTGTGATGCGGAACGAAAAATAAGTAGGGAAGTCGCCGATTTCACGCTGTCAAGAAAAGCTTCTATCGAGCTGCGAGGTACCCGTACCGTAAACCGACACAGGTAGGCGAGGAGAGAATCCTAAGATGAGCGGGAGAAGTGTTGTTAAGGAACTCGGCAAAATGACTCCGTAACTTCGGGAGAAGGAGTGCCCCTTCGGGGGCCGCAGAGAAGAGGCTCAAGCGACTGTTTAGCAAAAACACAGGTCTCTGCTAAATCGAAAGATGACGTATAGGGGCTGACGCCTGCCCGGTGCTGGAAGGTTAAGGGGAGTGCTTAGCGTAAGCGAAGGTGCGAACTTAAGCCCCAGTAAACGGCGGCCGTAACTATAACGGTCCTAAGGTAGCGAAATTCCTTGTCAGGTAAGTTCTGACCCGCACGAAAGGCGTAACGATTTGAGCGCTGTCTCGACAACACACCCGGTGAAATTGTAGTACTCGTGAAGATGCGAGTTACCCGCGACAGGACGGAAAGACCCCGTAGAGCTTTACTGTAGTCTGGCATTGAGTTTTGATATAACATGTACAGGATAGGTGGGAGGCAGAGAAGCATGCACGCCAGTGTGTGCCGAGCCATTGTTGGGATACCACTCTTGTTATATTGGAATTCTAACGCGTTGCCGTTACCCGGCAAGCGGACAGTGTCAGATGGGCAGTTTGACTGGGGCGGTCGCCTCCTAAAAAGTATCGGAGGCGCCCAAAGTTACCCTCAGGATGGTTGGAAACCATCTGTAAGAGTGCAAAGGCAGAAGGGTGATTGACTGCGAGAGAGACATCTCGAGCAGAGACGAAAGTCGGGCTTAGTGATCCGGTGGTTCCGAGTGGAAGGGCCATCGCTCAACGGATAAAAGCTACCTCGGGGATAACAGGCTTATCTCCCCCAAGAGTCCACATCGACGGGGAGGTTTGGCACCTCGATGTCGGCTCGTCTCATCCTGGGGCTGAAGCAGGTCCCAAGGGTTGGGCTGTTCGCCCATTAAAGAGGCACGCGAGCTGGGTTCAGAACGTCGTGAGACAGTTCGGTCCCTATCCGTCGTGGGCGTCAGATATTTGAAAGGAGCTGTTCCTAGTACGAGAGGACCGGAATGGACAAACCGCTGGTGCACCAGTTGTTCCGCCAGGAGCATCGCTGGGTAGCTAAGTTTGGAAGGGATAAGTGCTGAAGGCATCTAAGCACGAAGCCCCCCTTAAGATAAGATATCTCATTCGAAAGAAGTAAGGCCTCTGGAAGACGACCAGGTAGATAGGCTGGAGGTGGAAGTGCAGCAATGTATGGAGCTGACCAGTACTAATCGGCCGAGGTCTTGATCTAACAAGAC
>NZ_FRBP01000026.1 GCF_900142645.1 Eubacterium callanderi | reverse complement strand
AGATAAATGGGACAAAGACCGATAAAAAAGCCGTCCCAGAGAATGGCACCAATGGGAAGGACGGAGCACCCGGAGCCAAAGGCGCCGACGGCGCTTCCATTCTTTTTGGAGAAGCAGCACCCACCACCCAGGGGAAAAAAGGCGATTTTTATTTAAATACCGCCAGCTATGACATTTACAGCAAAGCATCTGGGAGCTGGGTAAAAATTGGAAATATTAAAGGTGCCAGCGGTGTACCAGGAGCCAGTACCGATCTAACCGACAGCAATAAACTGCTGCGCACCGATGACGAGATTGAAATACAATTAGTTTTATAAAATAAGATGGAGGACAATAAAAATGCAAAAAGTTTACATAAAAGATAGTTGCTTTAAAAGCAATCGGGGGAGGGGCTTTTCCCTAGTATTTAGAAAGGCTGGTGGCGAAGATGGCAGATAAAGCAACGCAAGGACGGCTGATTCTGCCAGAAACCACCGCCGCTGAATTAGAGACAAGTAATCCCATTTTAAAAGATGGGCAGCTTTTTATAACCAAAGATGGCGTGGCCAAAATCGGTGACGGGGCGACACGCTGGGTTGATTTAAAGCCTGTTTTGCCAGAAACAATGCTGCGATGGCAAGGGCAATGGGTCGGCGCAACGGCTCAAAACGCCATTGTTTATAAGCCTTATACAGTCGTGCTCTATGATAGTGCGCCTTATGTCTGTATAAAACAACACACCTTGCCACCCGGACCGTTGCAAGGCGGCGCTGACGTGATAAATCCGACAATGCCAGAGTATTGGACACCGTTGATTCCACCACAAGACAAGAATATTGGAAAAGGTGTAGACTGGGTTTTCAACAAAAATTATCAGGTAATCACCGATAAAGAGGGTGATCTTTATGGAGATTTTTCTTTACTGGTTAATACGCTGCCGGAGGGAAGTTTTTCCATAAACCAAAGTATGCGGGATTACCTTTTAATAAAGGCGAATATTACAGGTGTTTTCCTTGTTTCCTATGAACTGCGCGTTGAATACTCAAGTCAAGTGGAATATGGAGAATATAAAGTAACCTATCTCACAAAATCGGACGAATGGAGCAGAATTAGTTATAATTCCTTTTTTGCGCCACACGATAGTTCACAAAATACGAAATATTGCACGTTGTCGGGGAGTGAAATCGTAAGAATAAACAGCGGGGATGCTCTGGAATTTGAAAGAAGTATAAATCCCTGTGACTTTATAAATGAAAGAATACGAATTACAAAATTAGCATAAATCCGGGGGCGGCCATGCCTCCGGTGACAGGAGGTAAAAATGGCAGCAAAAAGTACAAGCGGGCGGATTATTCTGCCCGATCTGACAGCGGCACAGCTGGCCGCACAAAACCCGGTTTTAAAAAATCGGCAATTGCAGTTTGAAGGTGATACCGGAAAAGCCAAGCGGGGCGACGGTGTGACCCGTTGGAACAGTTTACCCTACGTGGTCGGGACCGATGGAAAAGCAGCGACGGTTAAAGTCGGAACCGTCACCACCCTTCAACCAGGACAGCCCGCAACGGTCAACAACAGCGGCACCGAAAACGCCGCTGTTCTAAATTTTGGGATTCCACAGGGGCAAGCGGGTTCTGGAGGGGGGAGCGCAGACCCGAATATTGGAAAAGGTGCGTACTGGCACACTGAAAATTCGACGGTAACCGAACTGGAGGGAATCGAAAAACTTAGTGAAATTACGCTTACAGCGCCGAATCGGCCAAGATATTTAATAAAAGTGAATTTGCCAGGGACATATATTGTTAAAATAAGATTTTACAACAACGCTAAACAGCTCGTTTATCAATCATGGTTTTTTACAAAAACTAACATTAGGAATAACAGGTTCAACAGCTCAACCAATGCTGGATCAATACATTGCCGTTTCAGACGCAAGTGGAAGGTTTGAAAGCTTTGTCTTTGGTATGGCAACTTTTGATACAGGCGGAAGCTTTAAATTGGAACCAAGTGTTCAGGTAAGTAATATAGAAAGTGGCAATCCCTATGAAGCATATATACAGATAGTGAAGATAGCATAACAGAAAGTAGAGGAAAACAATGGAAAACATGATAACAGCAAAAGGCCCGGT